>NZ_JAKEKV010000001.1:0-947995 GCF_040148865.1 Paracoccus sp. NFXS7 | reverse complement strand
ACCCAGACGAACAAACAGCCCTCGCGACCCGCGGGGGCTTCGTCATGTCCGGACGATCGATCCCGGCCTGGCCTTCCGCAAGGCCAAGGATTCCCGCAAGCTTACCCAGAAGTGGAAAAACCGTGGGCGCCCGGCGCAGTAGTCTCTGGCACCATCCGGTATTACAGATCAGACCCGGCAAAATCCCCGTCGCCACAGGCCGCGTGGACAGCCTCTGCAGCACCTCCGCCAGCCGAGCGATCTCCACGCAGTATCGATCACCCAAAGACGGGTGGAGCCGCACGGCAGGGAGTGAGGGAAGCGATAGCAGATCATCGGGACCTTATAGAAGTACGAGGCAGGCACGAAATGCGCTGATCTGTGCTGCAAGCATGGAATGTTGGAAGGCACGTTTTATGTCTGGAAGGCGAAGTATTCCGGGATGATAGTGTCCGAGACCAAGCGGTTGAACACGCTGGAATGAGACGCATAGCGCCGAATGAGAACGTCAAGCTGAAGAAGTTGGTGGCAGAGCAGATGCCCGACATTGCGGCGATGAATGAACTACTGTCAGAAAAATGGTAGCGCCCGCCGCGAAGCGCGATGCTGTCGCGCATCTGAAAGCCCTGTTTGGGCTGTTGTAACGCCGGGCGTGCCAGATTGCTGCGGCAGACCGGAAGATGGTGCGTTACCAGTCGCGACGCGCACCTGACACGGCGCTGCAGGGTCGGTTGCAAGATCTGGCCAATGAGCGGCGTCGCTTTGGGTATCTGCAGCTTTTTGTGCTGCGGCGACGTAAGGGGGAGTTGTCGGGCATCTAGCGGCTCTACCGCGAGGAAGGGTTAACCGTCCGCAAACGCAAAGCGCGCCGTAATGCGCTCGGCACGAGGCCCCCGATCCTGATTGAGGCGTGCGCCAATGCCCACTGGTCCCTCGACTTCGCGCATGACAAGTTCGCCTGCGGGCGGCGATTTAGGGTGCTGAACGTAGTGGACGACGTCACAGGGGAATGCCTGGCCGCGATCCCCGACACATCGATCTCGGGCCGCCGTGTCGCCAGGGAACTGACGACGCTGGTCGAACGGCGAGGCAAGCCCGGGACGATCGTCAGCGATAATGCGACAGAGCTGACCCCCAACGCCATCCTGACGTGGTGCCCCGACGCCAAGGTTGCATGGCACGACATCGCCCCCCGCAAGCCAATGCAGAACGGCTTCGTAGAATGCTTGAACGGCCAGATACGGGACAAGTTTCTGAACGACGCCCTGTTCCGCAACCTCACCCATGCCCGCGCACTGATGGCGGCATGGGGGACCGATTACAACACCGCGCGTCCGCATCGCGCGCTTGGCTACAAAACCCCCGCAGGCTTCGCCCTACACCTGACCAACCGCAACTGCCCTACCCGCTGCACGCGATGAGAGTTCCGCGCGCCGGGCGATTGCTCAAGCCGAGCCAACCGGCATAACTACCAACCGAAATCCGGTCGCGACTGGATGAAAGTTCAGTGGCAGGTCATTGCGAACCGCCCTCGTTGAAAGACTTTGGTTATAAATGTGACAAAAAGTTGCTAGAGGGTCGGCCTTGGCTTGTACCCCTGGAAATCAGCAGATGTGCGACCGGACATGGAGAGCGCGGACCTGTTGTGCAAACTCCTCGACAGGGCCATCGACCGGAGTATCGCTGATCACGTCGCCGATGGGCAGCGGGCGAACCCGGAACGCGGGGACGCCCAGTTCGGAAAGCCACGCCGTCATCTGGGCTGCAGAGCTTGCATAGACGATTCGACCAAGCCCCACCCAGCCATGGGCGGCGGCGCACATCGGACAGTGTTCGCCAGACGTGTAGACCGTGGCCTTGGCGCGATCCTGAACGTCCATGTTGTTTGCAGCCCATCGGGCGATGGCGAACTCCGGGTGCTGGGTGTGGTCACCCCCGCCGATGCGGTTGTAATCCTCGAACAGCACCTCACCCTCGGACGACACAAGCACCGATCCGAAGGGCTCGTTGCCGCGGTCCAGCGCTTCGGATGCCAAATCGACACAGCGCTGCAGGTGCTTTCGATCCGTGTCATCGATCATGATACGCCTTTCCTTTCAACGGACCTGGTCTGGCTTTCGAATGACCGGGCGCAGTTCTCCTGTGACGGCCTGATGGCAAAAGACGGCCGCGCGACCATCACTTCAAGGCCTCGGAGATGGCGTCGAACACGACCAGCGGATCAACCGGTTCGCGTCCGACGGGCTTCGGTTGCGCCATATGCGTCGCGATGACGACGTTCCGCGTCGGGTTGATGTAGATGTTCTGCCCTTGGATGCCGATCGCGGCAAAGGCACCGTCGGCGATGGACGGTTCGGTCCAGCCCGGCCACCACATGTATCCGTAATCGATCGTCTCGCCGCTTTTCAGCTTCTGTGGTTGGCCGGCGGTCTCCGTCCATCCGTCCGGCAGGATGGTGCTGCCGTCGATCACCCCGCCCTCCAGGAAGAACTGCCCGAAGCGGGCGAAATCGCGCAGGGTCGCGGACAGGCCGCTGCCACCGATCTCGACCCCGTCAGGGCTGTCCAGCCACCAGTTTGCGTCGGCCTCCATCCCGTAGGGCTGCCAGATCTTTTCCGCTAGATAGTCCGACAACGGCATGCCGACCGCGCCATGGACAACCTCGCCCAGAACCTGCGTCTCGCCGGTGGAGTAGGTGTGGTGGGTTCCGGGTTCATGCGCGCGGGGCAGGGCGGCCATCACCTCCATCGCGGCGCCGGGGCGCTGTTCGATCTGCGCACGTAGCAGGTCGCGGCGGTCGGATTGGGGGTCGGTATAGGTCTCGTTCCAGTCGACGCCCGACGCCATCAGCAGGATGTCGCGGATGCTGGCCCCGTCATAGGCGCTGCCAGCCAGTGCGGGGACGTAATCGACCACCATGTCGTCCACGCCGCCGATATGGCCATCGACGATCGCCGCGCCGACCAGGGTCGAGGTGATCGATTTGGCCACCGACATCGACATCCAGCGCGTGTCAGGCGTGTTGCCGCGCTGATAGGTCTCGTAGACGACCTTGCCGTCCTTCAGCACGATCATCCCGGTGACATTGTCCAGCGACAGAAAGTCGTAGAGGTCATAGGTTGCGTCATCGACCTGATAGGTCACCATTTCCGGCAGATCGACCAAGGCCTCCGGCAGGTCGCGGGGCGTGTCGCCCGCCGGGATGGTCCGGGTGGGGAACAGCCGGTCGATGTTGCGGAAGGTGCTGACCGCCAGGTCCGGCGTCAGGTGGCCGTCATAGACGTCCTCGACCGTGCCGATGGATTCGTCCGCATGCGGATAGTCCTGCGCCTGCACCGCGCCGGGCAGGGCCAGGCACAGGCCTCCCAGGGTCAGCAGGAACCGCGTCCGGTAAAGCGGCCTCAGGGTCATGACATCCTCCCATCCGTTTCGATCCATGAAAGGGCAGTTTTGCAGCATGTGCAAGGCTGGTCACGTCCGAAAGAGGGGGCGTCAGGACGGCCGATCGGCGCTGGAACGGTTGCGGCGCGTGCTGGCGCGGGGGATCAGCTGAAATCCCAGGTCGACCGCATGGCCGCGGGGCGCATCCTGTCCGGCCAGGCGCGCGCGGATCAGGCGGATCGCCTGAGCGCCCATCGCCCGCCGATCGGTGGCGACCGAGGTGATGGGCGGTTCGGCCGCGGACATCATCTCGTGGTCGTTGAACCCGCAGATGCCAAGGCGGGTGGGCACCGCGATGTTGCGACGACGCGCCTCGAACAGGACGCCAAGCGCCAGATCGTCGTTGTTGCACAGGACCGCATCCGTCTGCGGCAGGCGCGCCATCAGATCCGCGAACAGCCGGCACCCCAGGCTGACCGAGGACGGCTCGGGTGTGGTGACGACGGGATCGTCGCCCCCCAGCCCGGCGGCCTCCAGGCAGGCGCGGAACCCTGCCAGGCGGCGCTGGCTGCGCGGGTCCATCTGAGCACCCAGAAAGGCCGGCGCGCGGTATCCCTGCGCCAGCAGATGCTCGGCGGCGGCCCGCGCCCCGTCGAAATGCGACAGGCCGACGGCCAGGTCGATGGGATTGGGGCCGACCTCCATGATCTGCACGACCGGGCATTCCGCCCCGGCCAGCAGGGCGCGGGCGGCGGGGGATTGATCGTGGCCCGCGACGATCAATCCGGCCGGGCGCTGTGACAGGAACACGCGGATCAGCTGCTCCTCGGTCAGCGGAGAGTAGCGCGTGGTGCCCAGCTGCACGATCAGCGGGCTGCCTTGCAGACCTTCGTCGATGCCGCGCATCACGTCGGCGAACACGTTGTTGCTCACCGACGGGATGATGACCCCCACGATATCTGTGCGCCCCGATGCCAGCGCGCGCGCCGCAGGGTTCGGCACATAGCCCAGTTCGCGGATCGCCCGGTCTATCCGGTCGCGGGCCAGCGGCGACACCTTGGACGGGTCCCGCAGCGCGCGCGACACGGTGATAGGGCTGACATCGGCGGCCAGCGCCACATCAGACAGGGTGATCCGCGAGGTTTTGTTCATGACGCGCGCAGATTACGCCATCGCCGCGCAAAGAAAAGGGGCTTGACCAATGACAGCGCTGTCATCCATGATTGCGCTGTCATCGGGAGGAGACATCATGGACGCGCGGCCGATTCTGGTCATGGGCATCTGCGGCACGGGCAAGTCGACCGTGGCCCGTGGCATCGCCGACCGTATCGGCGGCAGCTTCATCGAGGCGGACCTGTATCACGACGAATCCAGCGTGGCGCGCATGCGGGCCGGGCTGCCTTTGACCGACGACATGCGGTGGGGCTGGCTGGACCGCCTGGCGGCGGCGACGCGTGCGACGCCCCATCGCGCCGTTCTGGCCTGCTCGGGGCTCAGCCAGGCGCATCGTGACCGGCTGCGGGCCGGTGCAGGGGCGATGGACATCGTGTTCCTGCACGGCGACCGCGACCTGATCGCGGCGCGCATGGCGGCACGGCGCGACCACTACATGCCCGCCAGCCTGATCGACAGCCAGCTGGCCGCGCTGCAGCCCCCCGATCCCGCCGCCGAAGGCGCGCTGTGGATCGACGTGGCGCTGCCGCCCGACCAGATCATCGACCGCGCGGTCGCGGCCCTGTCCGACCCGCGCCCAGTTTCAACCGGAGGAGAGACACCATGACCAAGATGACCCGTTTCCTGATGTCGGCCAGCGCCGCGATGGCCTTGGCCGCACCCGCCATGGCCCAGGATCACAGCTTCCGTTTCCAGTCGTCCGACCCGTCGGGCAACCCGAACTTTGTCCTCCAGCAGGGCTGGGCCGCGGATGTCGCGGAAAAGTCCGGCGGCCGCATCGCCATCGACCTGCTGCCGGTCGAATCCATCGTCGCCCATAACGAAACCCAGGATGCGATCGCCACGGGCATCTTGGACGGTCACGTGACCGACCTGTCGTATTTCTCGGGACGCGATCCGGCCTTCGGTCTGATGGGCAACCCGGTCGGCGCCTGGTCCGACCCCGAGCAGATGCTGGACTTTGTCGAGAACGGCGGCGGGGCGGAGCTGCTGAACCAGATCATGAACCCCTATGGCCTGCAGTTCATCGGCGCCACCACGCCGGGCCTGGAGGCGCTGGTCAGCGCCGTGCCGCTGGACGGGGTCGATGATCTGGCCGGCGTCAAGATCCGCGCGCCTGAAGGCCTGGTCCAGTCGGTCTTTGCCGCAGCCGGCGCATCGCCCGTGAACCTGCCCGGATCCGAAGTGTTCACATCGCTGGACAAGAAGGTCATCGACGCGGCCGATTACAGCGTCTTTTCGACCAACCAGGCCCAGGGCCTGAACGAGGTCGCGCCCCATCCGGTCTATCCCGGCTTCCACTCCATGCCCCTGGTCGAGATCTCGATGAACAAGGAGAAATGGGACGCCCTGCCCGAGGACCTGCAGCAGGTCATGACGCAGTCGGTGCGCGATTTCGCCCGCGTCCAGGTCGCAGCCCTGGCCGAGGCCGACGCGGCCGCCGTGGCGGAGGCAGAGGCCGGCGGGACGATCACCGTCCACGACTGGTCCGACGAGGAGCGCACCAAGTTCCGCGGCATCGCTATGGGCGAATGGGAAAAGGTCGCCGGACAGTCGCCCGCGGCGCAGCAGGTCTATGACGCGCTGACCGCGTACCTGACCGAAAAGGGCCTGGTGCAGTAAGCGCCGCAGGATCGGGCGTTCGCGCCCGGTCCCTTCCAGGGAGGAGGACATGATGGACGCATCCGAAGCCATTCCGCGCGAAGAACACGAGGCCGTGCCCCAGTCGGGGCGCCTGGGTCGCGTGATCGACCGTCTGGCGATCATCCCGGCCCTGGGCCTGGTGGTCGCCATGCTGATCCTGATCCAGGAAGTCGTGCTGCGTTACGTGTTCGGCCGCCCGACGAACTGGGCGCACGAGACGACGGTGTTCCTGTGCGCGATCTCGTTCGTCTACGGGGGCTTGCTGTGCACCGCGCGCGACCGGCACATCCGGGTAGTCCTGGTCTATGACCTGCTGCCGCCCGCCGCGCGGCGCGTGGCCGACATCCTCATCTCGGCGATCTGCGGCCTGTCCTCGGGCGCCTTCGCCTGGGCGGCCTGGCAGATGGTCAAGCGGTCCGCTTGGCGCCCCGACGGCAGCTTTCACCTCGAGACCTCGGGTTCGGCCTGGAACCCGGCCTATCCGGGCGTGCTCAAGGTGCTGCTGATGGTGGCGCTGGCGATCATGGCCCTGCAATTCGCCATCCTGACCGTCAACTATGCCCGCGGGCACAAGGGAGCCCGCTGATGGAGATCTTCGGTTCGCTGCAATCCCTGGGGATCGAGGCCGGGACGGGCCTTCTGTTCGCGCTGCTGCTGCTTTTGCTGCTGACGGGCATCCCGCTGGCCTTCGTCACGCTGCTGGTCACGCTGATCTTCGCGCTGGGATGGTTCGGCCCGAACGTGGTGCCGCTGATCACCAGCCGCGTCTATACCTTCGTGTCCAGCTTCGTCTTCGTGTCGGTGCCGATGTTCGTGCTGATGGCCGCGATCCTGGACCGCAGCGGCATCGCCCGCGACCTGTTCGAGGCGATGCGCCTGGTCGGCGGCCGCATCCGCGGCGGCGTGGCAGTCCAGACGATCTTCGTGGCCGTCATCCTGGCCGCCATGTCCGGCATCATCGGCGGAGAGGTCGTGCTGCTGGGCCTGATCGCGCTGCCCCAGATGCTGGCCCAGGGCTATGACCGCAAGCTGGCCATCGGGGTTGTCTGCGCGGGCGGCAGCCTGGGGACCATGGTGCCGCCCTCGATCGTGCTGATCATCTATGGCCTGACCGCGAACGTCTCGATCGGCGACCTGTTCACGGCCGCCTTCGTGCCGGGCTTCATGCTGGCACTGCTCTATGTGGCCTATGTGCTGATCCGTGCCTGGCTGACGCCGGGCGACGTGCCCCCGGCCGTCACCGCCCGCGTCCCGCGGGACGAAAAGCTGCGCCTGCTCAAGGGCCTGTTCCTGCCGATCCTGGTCGTGATTATGGTGCTGGGCTCCATCTATGGCGGCATCGCATCCGTGACCGAGGCCAGCGCCGTGGGCGTGGCGGGCGTGCTGATCTCGACCGTGATCCGCGGCGAATTCACCTGGGGCCTTCTGCGCGGCGCGGCAATGCAGACGCTGCAGACGGTCGGCATGATCGTCTGGATCGGCATCGGCGCATCCGCCCTGGTGGGCGTCTTCAACCTGATGGGCGGCATCAACTTCGTGTCGGAACTGATCACCGGCATCAGCGACAACCCGACGATCATCATCCTGTTCATGATGGCGATCCTGTTCGTGCTGGGCATGTTCCTGGACTGGGTCGGCATCGCGCTGCTGACCATGCCGATCTTCGTGCCGATCATCGTCAGCCTGGGATACGACCCCGTCTGGTTCGGCGTGCTGTTCGCGATGAACATGCAGGTCAGCTTCCTGTCGCCGCCCTTCGGGCCCGCCGCCTTCTACCTGAAGTCGGTGACCCCGCCGGACATCTCGCTGGGAGAGATCTTCCGCGCCCTGCTGCCCTTCATAGGGTTGCAGATCCTGGCGGTGGGCCTGCTGATCCTGTTCCCGGCCCTGGCGATCTACTGATCGCCTGCCGTGGATCGGGGGGCATGCCGGATGCGGCGTGCCCCCTTTTCGTTCGGGGACGGGAATGTTGCACCGGCAGGCGGATTGACGGACAATCGGGATCCGTCACCCAAGGCTGACCCACCATGCACGACCCCGAACCCGTCCCCCGCCCGGACCTGTTCACGAACAAGGACCATGACGCCTGGCTGGAGCAGTTCCTGTTCCTGCGATACACCCTTCACATGCCGGCCGAACGCATCGCCCAGATCGACTATGGTCTTGACCCCGACCATCCCGACGCCCCGATCGCAGGCCTGTTCTGGGGCAGCCAGATCGAGCGGGACTATCCCCGGCTGGACCTTCGCCACCTGTGGCGAAAGAGGCCCGGCAAGGTTTGAAGCCCTCCGGTGTCAGGCGCCGGATCGCCCTGCATCCGACCCCCCATCCATGCCTGGCAGGAAGGACTGCGACCAACTCCTTCCCCCGCAGGGCGCCAGCGCGTTCGACCTGCGGCGCACCGGTCGCCGGGATCAGGCTGGCATAAGCCGCGGGTGTCGCAGTGCGTCGGCCGTGGCGGCCGGGTCGGCTGCGGGCTGCTTGCCGCGGCGGTTGACTTTGTCCCCACCCGGCGGCATTTCCGTCCGTGATGGTTCCCGTGCCGGCCAAGGCCCCGGCAGGGTGAAAAGGGAACGTGGTGAGGTGTAGCCATCAGGCGCCGAATCCGCGACTGCCCCCGCAACTGTAAGCGGTAGCCGACCCCATGATGCCACTGGCGCCCCCTGCGCCGGGAAGGCGGGGAAGGCCGCGATCCGCAAGTCAGGAGACCTGCCATCATGACCTGAACCAACCCGGGCGGGGTGCCCCGGAGAAAGACCGCATGCGCCGATCCACGGCCTTCGTCCGACGCGACCGCGAAGGTGGGTGGGACCCCGGTGACGCCTCTGCGCCTTTTTCAGCCCCGTCCTTCGTTTCATGAAGGACGACCATGACGACAAGAATCTTCCTGACGACCGCGGTGGCGCTGGGCCTGGGCCAGGCGGCCCTTGCCGCGCCGACCGACTATCCGCTGGTGATCGACAATTGCGGGTACCAAGTGACCATCCCCGCGCGTCCCGACAACGTCGTGTCGATCGGCCAGTCCACGACCGAGATCCTGTATGCGCTGGGCCAGGCGGACCGGATGGCCGGGACCGCGCTGTGGTTCACCCCGGTGCTGCCCGCCTTTGCGGAGGATGACGCCACGGTGGACCGCATCAGCGACGATACGCCCAGCTTTGAATCGGTGGTGAACCGGCGGCCCGGCTTCGTGCCGACGATGTTCGCCTGGATGATCGGGGACCAAGGGGCGGTCGGCACGCGCCGACAGTTCGCCGATCTGGGCATTCCGGCCTATGTCATGCCCACGGACTGCCAGGGCAAGGACAACAGCGTGGGCGCCGACGGCACCCGCCTTGCGCCCTTCGACATCGCGACCCTGTGGGACGGCATCGACCAGATCGCGCGGGTCATGGACGCGCAGGACGCGGGCCGGGCGCTGATCGCCGACCTGCAGGCCCGAGAGGCGGCGGTCGTGGAGCGCGCGCGGGCGATGGACCTGCCGGATGCGTCCGCGGCGGTCTGGTTCTCCTCGGCCGATCTGGCGCTGGACCCCTACATGGCGGGCGGGATGGGCGTCCCGGCCTGGATGATGGACCGCCTTGGCCTACGCAACGTCGTGACCTCGGACGAGGAATGGCCCGCCGTGGGGTGGGAGACGATCGCCCGTGCCGACCCCTCGGTGCTGGTGATTGCGCGCATGGACCGCCGCCGCTTTCCCGCCGACGATGTCGAGGCAAAGCTGCGCTTTCTGAAAACGGACCCGGTCACGCGCCGGATGACCGCCGTGCGCCGGGATCGCATCGTCATCCTGGACGCCGAGGCGCTGCATCCCGGCATCCGCATGATCGACGGGCTGGAGGCCTTGGCGGCGGGCATGGACGGGCTGTCCGAATGACCGCCGATGTCGGGGTGCCGACCGTCCGCCGCCCCTTGGCCCCGGTCTGGCTGTGGGTGTCGCTGCTGATCGTGGCGGCCCCCCTGGCCGGCACCGCCCTGGGGGAAACGCCGATCCCGCTCTCGACCGTCTGGCAGGCGCTGGCCAACCAGATGCTGGGTGCGGGCTATCCGCTGGACCCGATCGATCAGGGTATCGTCTGGGCTTACCGCCTGCCGCGCGCGCTGGTGGCGGGGGCCTGCGGAGCGGGGCTGGCGATCTCGGGGCTGGTCCTGCAGACGCTGTTGCGCAACGCACTGGCCGACCCCTATCTGCTGGGCATCTCGGCCGGGGCGTCTACGGGGGCCGTGACGGTCGCGGTGGCGGGGATCGGCGCGGGGTTCGTGCCGATGTCGGCGGGCGCGCTGCTGGGCGCGATCGCGGCCTTTGCGTTGGTGGTGGGGTTGGCGCGCCTGTCGGGCGGCGGTCCGGGGGCGCGGGGTGCCGCGCAGATCGTGCTGGCAGGCATCGCCGGGTCGCAGCTGTTCAACGCCCTGACCAGCTTCATCATCGCGCGGTCGGCCAGCGCGGAACAGGCGCGCGGCATCATGTTCTGGCTGTTGGGCAACCTGTCGGGCGTCCGGTGGAACGATGTCGGCCTGTCGCTGGCCGCCGTTGTGACCGTCCTTGGCGCGGCCGCATGGCATATCCGCGCGCTGGACGCCTTTGCCTTCGGCACGGAATCGGCGGCGTCCCTGGGCGTGCCGGTCCGGCGCGTCCAGGCCGTGCTGATCCTGGCGACCGCCATGGCCACGGCGGTCATGGTGTCGGTCACCGGTGCGATCGGCTTTGTCGGGCTGGTCGTCCCGCATGCCGCACGGTTCCTGGTGGGCACGCGCCACGCGCGGCTGGTGCCCGTGTCGGCGCTGATCGGCATGGTCTTCCTGATCGCCGCGGACGTGATCGCGCGGATGCTGGTGCCCGGCCAGACCCTGCCCATTGGCGTCGTGACCGCGCTGGTCGGCGCGCCGGCCTTTGCGGCGATCCTGATCCGCGGGCGGTCCGCGTCATGATGCTGACCGCGCGTGATCTGACCCGCCGCGTGCGCAGGCGCCCCCTGGTGGCCGGCGTCACCCTGGACGTCCGCCCCGCAGAGATGCTGGGCCTGATCGGCCCGAACGGGTCGGGTAAGTCCACGCTGCTGCGGATGCTGGCCGGGCTGGTCCGCCCCGACGGCGGCCAAGTCGCGCTGGATGGCAAGCCGCTGCGCGCGATGCCCGCGCGCCAGGTCGCCCGCCACATCGCCTTGGTCGCCCAAAGCGCCGAGACGTCGGACCGCATCACGGTCCGCGACGCCGTGGCCTTGGGGCGCACGCCCTGGCTGGACGCCCTGCGGCCCTGGTCCCCGGCGGACGAGGCGCATGTGACGCAGGCGCTGGCGCGGGTCGACCTTGCACATCTGGCGGGGCGCGACTGGTCGACCCTGTCGGGGGGCGAACGCCAGCGCGCCCATATCGCCCGCGCACTGGCGCAGGCGCCACGGATCCTGCTGCTGGACGAGCCGACGAACCACCTGGACATCCGTCATCAGCTGGCGATCCTGGATCTGGTGGGCGGCCTGGGCCTGACCACGGTGATCGCCCTGCATGACCTGAACCAGGCGATGCGCTGCGACAGGCTGGCGGTGATGCAGGCCGGTCGGATGGTGGCCCTGGGCCCGCCCGACGGGGTCCTGACCGCGGACCTGCTGGCGCGCGTCTTTCAGGTGCGGGCAAGCACGCTGACCGATCCGCAGGACGGCAGCCGCGTGATGCGGTTTCATCCGGTCGTCTGATGTCGTGAGAGGGATTGGAGCGGGTGACGGGAATCGAACCCGTGTCTCTAGCTTGGAAGGCTAGGGTCTTACCATTACACAACACCCGCGCGGGGATCGGTATAGTCCGCCCGCGCGGCAGGTTCAAGCGGTCGCGTCACCGTCGTTGCGCAAAGAACCGCCGCAGCAGGTCGCGTGATTCCGGCGCGGCCAGGCCGTCATAGACCTCGGGGCGGTGATGGCACTGCGCGTGCCGGAACACCTGCGCGCCATGGGCGACGCCCCCCATGCGCGGGTCCGACGCCCCGTAATACAGCCGGGCGATCCGCGCGGCCGAGATGGCCGCCGCGCACATCGGGCAGGGCTCAAGCGTGACCCACAGGTCGTGACCGGGCAGGCGTTCGGACCCCAGGGCCGCGCAGGCCGCGCGGATGGCCAGGATCTCGGCATGGGCGGTCGGGTCGGACAGTTCGCGCGTGCGGTTGCCCGCGGCGGCCACCACGCGGCCCTGCGGGTCGGTCACGACCGCGCCCACCGGCACCTCTCCGCGCAGGGCGGCGTCGCGGGCCTGGGACAGGGCAAGCGCCATATGGGTGGTGAAGTGGACCATGACCGTCTTGTCGCAATCCCCCGCGCGGCGCGCAAGCCGGGGAAAGAAACGCTTCCCACACGGCCCGCTTGGGCGTATGCACCCCTCTTTGCCCCGCAGCGATGCGAAGGAGACGCGCATGACCGACGATCAGATTCCCGACCGCAAGGCCCCCCAGGTCGCCCCCCGCACCGAAGCCGACCGCATCGCCAAGGTGATGGCGCGCGCCGGTGTCGCCAGCAGGCGCGAGGCCGAGCGGATGATCATCGAGGGCCGCGTCAGCGTGAACGGCAAGAAGATCGACAGTCCCGCCCTGGACGTTCTGCCCACCGACCGGATCACCGTCGACGGCAAGAAGCTGGAGGAGCCGCAGGAGACGCGGCTGTGGCTGTACTACAAGCCCCTGGGCCTGATCACGTCGGAAAACGACGAGCTGGGCCGCCAGACCGTGTTCGACGCGCTGCCGCGCGACATGCCGCGGGTGATGACCGTGGGGCGTCTTGACCTGAACTCCGAGGGTCTGCTGCTGCTGACGAACGACGGAGAGCTGAAGCGGCGGCTGGAGCTGCCCGCCACGGGCTGGCTGCGCCGGTATCGCGTGCGGGTGAACGGCACGCCTTCGGACATGACCTTCGACCCACTGCGTCGCGGCGTCACCATCGAGGGAGAGGACTTCGCCCCCATGGAGATCAAGCTGGACAGCCAGCAGGGCGCGAACGCCTGGATCAGCGTAGGTATCCGCGAGGGCAAGAACCGCGAGATCCGCCGCGCGATGGCTCATGTCGGCCTGCAGGTGAACCGCCTGATCCGCATCGGCTATGGTCCGTTCAAGCTGACCGGCATGGACAAGAACCAGGTGACCGAGGTCAAGCGCAAGGTCCTGCGCGACCAGCTGGGCGGCCTGCTGACCGGAGAGGTCGAGGACAAGCCGCGCGAGATGCGCCCCCGCGGGGCCGCCGGTGAACGCGCCGCCCGGTCCGATGGCGGCGATGCCGGCCCGCGCCGCTTCGGCCCCAAGCCGGGCTTTGACGGCAAGCCCGCCGGCCGCGGCTTTGGCGACCGTCCGCGCGATGGTCAGTCCGACCGCCCGGCCCGCAGCTGGGGTGCCAAGCCCGCAGGCACCGACGGCGCACGCCCGCGCTTTGGCGCCCGCGACGATTCGGCTGGCGGTTTCGGCGACCGTCCCCGGCCCGCAGGCGACAAGCCGCGCTGGAAGAAATCCGGCCCCGGCGAAGGGGGCGGCCGCATGTCCGTTCAGGGCGACGATGCCCGCCCCGCGCGCTTTGCCGGCAAGCCCGGAGAGGCGCGCAAGCCGTTCGGCGGTCCGCGCCCTGAGGGCAAGCCCTTCGGCAAGCCCCGCGCCGATGGGGACCGCAAGCCCTATGGCGCACCGCGCGGCGAAGGTGGCGAAGGCCGCAAGCCGTTCGGCGGCCCGCGTCCGGAGGGGAAGCCCTTCGGCAAGCCCCGCGCCGATGGCGACCGTAAGCCCTATGGCGCACCGCGTGGCGAAGGGGCCGAAGGCCGCAAGCCGTTCGGCGCGCCGCGTCCGGAGGGAAAGTCCTTCGGCAAACCCCGCGCCGATGGCGACCGCAAGCCCTATGGCGCACCGCGCGGCGAAGGGGCCGAGGGTCGCAAGCCGTTCGGCGGTCCGCGTGGTGATGCGGGCGGCAAGTTTCAGGGCAAGCCGCGGCCGGGCGGGGCCAAGCCGTTCGGCGCTCCGCGCGGAGATCGCCCGCAGGGTGGTGGCCGCCCCGGCGGCAAGCCCCGCGGCTGACAGGCGACAGCACGCATGACGAAAGGGCCGCCCCGTAGGGCGGCCCTTTTGCCAAGGTCGGTCGATTATTTCGTCAGGATCAGCTTGCCCGCGCGGGTGATCCGCAACTGATAGACCTGCTCGTCCAAGACGATCAGCGCCTGGTTGCCGCCCTGCGTTAGGGCGGTGGCGTCATGCTGCGGCATCCGGGCCAGGATGGCGGTGCCGGGACGGGTGAAATCGGCGGGGCGCGTTGCGGTCATGGTCAGCCTCATGCTGGGACAGTGATGATGCCCCAATGCTGACAAATTCGTTCAGGTTTGTCAAAGTAAAATAGTCAGGATTCTTTGCGATCGGATTTCGACCCGCTGACAGGTGGTCCGGACCGCCGCTAAGGCGGCCCGGACGGGCGATCACTGATCGGCAAGGCAATCGACGATGGTGTCTGCCATCTGTGTCAGCAGCATCTCGTACTGGCCCGCGCCGGGAGACAGCGTGCCGCCTTCGGGGCTCAGTTCGCCGCCGGTGCGGATGTCGCTGCCCTCGGTCACGGTGGTGATCAGGCCGGCATCATGGGCGTATTCCGGAAAGGCGCAGACGGCCCCGGACTCGGCGATCTGGGTGCGGATCTGGTCGATGCGCGCCGCTGACGGGGTCGAGGCGTCCCCAAGCGACACGGCGATCGCAGGCTGCAGGCCAAAGTGATCGGTGAAGTGGCCATAGGCGTCGTGGAACACGACGAACCGGTCCTGCGCATGCGGGGCAAGGCGTTCGCGCAACGTGTCGTCCAGGGCGGCGATGCGTTCGGCCGCCGCATCCGCATTGGCGCGATAGGTGGCGGCGTTCTGGGGGTCCTGCTCGGACAGCGTCGCGACGATGGCGTCAAGCCAGGGTGCCGCGTTGGCGGGGTTCAGCCAGGCATGAGGATCGGTGCCGGCATGGACATGATCATGCCCCGCATGGTCCCCGTGGTCGTGGTCGTGGTCGTGGTCGTGGTCGTGGTCGGCATGATCGCCGTGATCGTGACCGGCGTGATCCGCGTGGTCGTCATGCCTCGCATGGTCGCCATGGTCCGCGTCACCCTCTGACGCTGCACCGGCATAGTCGCGCAAGGCGACGCCCTCGACCTCCAGCAGGCGCAGCTGCGTGGCCCCCGACAGGGTGTCCGACGCCCGCGACAGCCAGGGCGTCAGCTCGGGTCCCATCCAGATCACCACATCGGCACCCTGCAGCGCCTGGGCGTCCGACGGGCGCATCTGGTAATGATGCGCGCTGGCCCCCTGGGGCAGCAGGACGCGCACCTCAGCCAGATCGCCCATGACCTCCTGGACCAGGGCGCCGGTGGGGACCAGATCGGTAACGACCTGCGGGGCGGCCAGGGCAGGGGCGGCGGTCACTGACAGGATGGCGGCAAGGGATGCAGGGCTGCGCATCGGGATCTCCTTTGCAGGGCGGGTTTGTTGCGATGGCAGGGTTCTGTGTGTTACAGGGTAACAAGTCAACTGCATTGTAATAAAGTAACGCATCGCTGCGTGAAGGACCCCCGTGCCAGACCACGACCACGACCATGTCATCGCCGCGACCTTTGCGCCGCATGACCACCGCGAATGCGCGCACCGTGCGCTGGACGAGGCTGCGGCCCGGCTGGCCGAGCAGGGCGCGCGCCTGACCCCCGTCCGCCGCCGCACGCTGGAGATCCTGCTGGAGAGCCACCGCGCAATGGGCGCCTATGAGGTGCTGGACCGCCTGGCGACCGAAGGGTTCGGCCGCCAACCCCCCGTCGCCTATCGCGCGCTGGAGTTTCTGGTCACGCATGGGCTGGCCCACCGGCTGCAGCGACTGAACGCCTTTGCGGCCTGCCTGCATCCGGGGCATGACCATCATCCGGCCTTCCTGATCTGCCGCAGTTGCGACAAGGTGGCAGAGGCCGCCGCCGCCCCGATCCGCGATGCGCTGACCGCGGTCGCGGCCCAGGGCGGGTTCCGCGTCGAACGCGCCACGATCGAGGCGCTGGGCCTCTGCGCCACCTGTGCCGCCGAAGGCGTCGCATGACCCCGCTGATCGAATCCCGCGCGCTGACGATCCATCGCCCCGGCACGACCGAACCGGTGCTGGCGCAGGTCGATTTCCGCATCCGCCCCGCCGAGATCGTGACCGTCGTCGGCCCGAACGGGTCGGGCAAGTCGTCGCTGATCCGGGCGCTGTTGGGGCACATGCCGCTGGCCTCGGGCGCGGTGACGCGGCGGCAGGGACTGCGCATCGGCTATGTGCCGCAGCGGGTTCAGCTGGACACGGCCATTCCGATGACAGTGCGCCGGTTCCTGTCGCTGCCCGTGCGCGTATCCGACGACCAGGCCGAGGATGCGCTGGTCCGCACCGGCGTTCCGGGCCTTGGTGCGCGGCAACTGACCCAGCTGTCGGGCGGCCAGTTCCAGCGGGTGCTGCTGGCGCGGGCCTTGTTGGCGGACCCGCATCTGCTGGTCCTGGACGAACCCACGCAGGGGCTGGATCAGCCGGGCATCGTGGCCTTCTATCAGCTGATCGAGGAGGTGCGCCGGCAGACCGGCGCGGCCGTGCTGATGGTCAGCCACGATCTGCTGGTGGTCATGCGGTCGTCGGACCGGGTGGTCTGCCTGAACGGGCATGTCTGCTGCGAGGGCACGCCCCAGCATGTCAGCACCGCCCCCGAATACCGCGCCCTGTTCGGCGCCGGGGCCGAGGGCACGCTGGCGCTGTACCAGCACCGCCACGACCACGACCACGACCTGACGCCGCATGTCCACGGGCCGGGATGCGGCCATGACCACGCCGACCGGGCGCAGGGGTGACCATCTATGCTTGACGATTTCTTCATGCGCGCCGTTCTGGCGGGGTTGGGGCTGGCCCTGGTGGCGGGACCGCTGGGCAGTTTCGTGGTCTGGCGGCGGATGGCCTATTTCGGCGATTCGACCGCCCATGCCGCCATCCTGGGTGTCGCGATGGCCCTGGCCTTCGAGGTATCGATCTATGCCGGGACACTTGCGGTTGCGGTGGCGATGGCGTGCCTCGTGTCGGCGTTGGTGACGCGGGGGCAGGCGATGGACACGATCCTGGGCGTGCTGTCACATTCCGCGCTGGCCGTGGGCTTGGTCGCGATCAGCTTCGTGCCTGCGGCGCGGTCCGATCTGTCCAGCTATCTGTTCGGCGACATTCTGGCGGTGGGCCGTGCCGACCTGGTGCTGATCTGGACGGGGGCGGCGCTGGTTCTGGCGGTCCTGGCCCTGCGTTGGCAACGGCTTGTGACCAGCAGCCTGAACGAGGAGCTGGCCATGGCCGCGGGGATCGACCCGCGGGTCGAGCGCCTGGTCCTGTCGCTGGCGCTGGCCGTGGTGGTCGCGCTGGCGATTCGAGTGGTGGGCTCGCTCCTCATCTCGGCGATGCTGATCGTGCCGGCGGCGGCGGCCCGCACATGGGCCCGGACCCCCGAGCGGATGGCCGCCGGCGCCGCCCTGATCGCCGCCGCATCCGTCATCCTGGGGTTGTGGGCCAGTTTGCGACTCGACACGCCGGCGGGTCCCTCGATCGTGACCGCGGCGGCGATCTTTTTCGTCGTCTCACAGGCACTTCGCCGGGCATAGTGCCGAATTGTCACAGTTTTTCCGGGGGTTTGCGGGGGCCGGAACCAAGTGCCGAAACAGGTGTTGGCCAATATGCAACAGTGGTTGCAAGCCCACGGGGGAATCAATTCAATGCTGCTTTTCAACTGTTCGGGTTTGTGTAACTGTCGCCTCGATGTTGCCAGAAATGGCAGCCGTCAATCGAAACGGAGCATGATCATGACCAAATTCGCTACTTTCGCGGCCGCTCTCGGCCTGACCGCAACCTCGGCTCTGGCCGGTGGCTATGTCGCCCCCGTCGTGGAAGTCGAGCCCGTCATCGTCGAGGAGCAGCCCGCTTCCTCGAACGCTGGCCTGGTCGTCCCCGCCCTGCTGCTGCTGGGCGTCATCGCCGCAGTCGCTTCGGACGACGACGACAGCTGATATCGGATCGGATCGTTCGCACGGTCCGAGCCACAAGGGGCTGGCCTTTGGCCAGCCCCTTTTTCGTTGTCCGCAGGCCTGCCCGCCATGGCACCCGCGCATGAAAAAACCGGCCTCGCAAAGGGCCGGTCTTTCCGTTCCGGTGTTGCCTGTCAGGGACGCAGCGTCTGGATGGTCACATAGCCCATGCCCGGCCCGATCCATTGGCGCGATACGGGGATCTGCCCGTTCTGGACCAGATAGTTGTTCTGGAAGGTCGCGCCGTGCCCTTCGCAGGTCTCCAGGATCACGCCGGGGTTGGGGCCGGGCGCAGTGGTGCACGAAAACTGCAGCGGCCGTTCCAGCCCGTCGCCCGACAGATAGCGCATGACGCGCGTGCCGCTGCCGGACTGGCCCGCCCGGATCAGCGCCTCGGTCCCCGGTTCCGCCACCGACAGGTCGCGGCCCAGACCGCGCGTGCCGATCAGCATGCCGCCGCGCAGGATCACCGCCTGTTCGTCGGGGGTCATGTAGGTGCGCATGGCACCGTTCGTCCCCGTCAGCGCCAAGACCTGCGTGCGGGCAGGGCTTTCGAACGTCGCCTGGATCAGCGGACCGGGATTGACGCGCAACGCCTCGGCCGCGGCCTGCTGGGGGTTGCGGGCGGGTTGCGCCGGCTGGGCCGCCCCGCGGGCCGTGATGGCCTGGGTCGCGGTCTGGGCCAGAACCGACAGCGGGCTGGCCCCGGCCTCGTCCGCGCCGGTATTGCCGCAGGCCGACAGGGCGGCCAGGGCCACCCCGGCCAGGATTGCGCGCGTCTGCATCGCTCTGCTCATCGCCAGAACCTCCCCCAGCCTTCGTAAAGATCGACGGTGTGGCTTTCGCGAACACGGTCGTACAGGCGTCCGTTGACATTGACCCGCGATCCGCCGTCGCGCGACAGCGAGCGGATGTTGGTCGACACGCGGTCGCGGCTGGCCTGGCCCGTGGCCCAGCCAAGCGGGATCGACAGGGTCACGCCCTTGTCGAAGCTGCCCTCGCCGAATTCTTCGGCCGACAGGTCGGTCTTGGTGGCATAGGCGCCGATCTGCCATCCGTTCGCGAACTCGCGCGCCAGGGTCACGGTCGCACCGACGTCCCCCGCCAGATACTGGCCGACATCCAGCTGGGCGGTAAAGCCCTGCGTGAACTCATAGTATGCCGAGACATGGCCGGTCGTGACCTCATAGTCGCGGAAGTCGAACAGCTGGTCGAAGTCGCGCTTGCGGACGCGGTTGATCTCGGCGCCAAAGCCCAGGGGCGAATTGGCGGGCTTCCACAGCGCCTCGGCCGAGACGCCGCCATACGCGCGTTCCAGCAGGCCCACGGTCACGCGGGTATAGATCGCGTCCGACGGCTTGGCGTACCAAGCCAGCGTCAGTTCCGGGATCACCGGGCTGGAATTGCCCGTGTACATCCGCGTGTCGGACCGCACCCGCGGCACGCCCTGCGGCGTGGTTTCCAGGGCGGGGTTTGATTCATACTCGTCGGGGCTGTAATATTCGCCCCGCTGGCCCGGAATGCCCGGTCCGCGCTGACCGATGTCGCCGAAGGCGCGCTGGCGCAGGGCGCCGGTGGCGATCAGGCCGGGCATCAGCTCATAGCTGGCACGCGCCTCGGCGCCGACCTCGTGGGTCAGCCCGTCCTCGGCGCTGAAGATGCCCAGGTCCAGATAGGGCTTCACCGACCATCGGAACCGCGGATAGAGGCCCTGGCTGGCCACCAGCCCCGGCGCGCCCGGTGCGGCGTCCGACAGGGTGGATGCGGCGGCGATCTGCCCGGCCTCGGTGTTCTCCAGCCGCTCGACATCGCTGCGGCGCAGGGTCACCGACGAGGTCGGCATCCCGTCGCTGGTCGAGGTGATCACGAAGGTCTCGACCGACGGGGGCAGTGCGCGGGTCATCAGGCGCGCGGTGCGGCCCACGGCCTCGGCCTGGTTGATATAGCGCTGGTTGCGGAGGCGGACCTCGGCGCGGGTCGGCGCCAGGGCCATGCTTTCCAGCAGCATCCCCTCGTCGGCCATGCCGTCGCCCAGGGCCTTCTGGATGGCGGGCTGGGCGGTCGGGTCCTGCGACCAGCTGCCCGACCAGCCCTCGGGGTCCTGCGCGGGCGCCGGCCGCGGACGCACCGGGGCCGGCGCGCTTTCCAGGCCCGACGGATAGGTGGCGTCGCGCGGGTTCAGCGCGATGGTGAACTGGGCGCCGATCGTCTCTCCGCCGATGGTATAGAGCCCGGCCTCGTAGTTGCGGCCAAAGCGGTAGTTGGCGGCAAGGTTGATGTTGCTGCCCGGCTCGTCGCCCTGCTGGTATTCGTTGCCGTCGCTGTAGCGGGCGCGATAGATGTCGTTGGAGTATTCCGCGACCAGGTTCAGGCGGTCGTTGACCTGCCAGCTGACCGAGGCGAAGGGCTTGGCCCCGCCGGTGAACCAGTCCTCGACATTGGGCGTCCCGCCCTCGTCGCCGACGTCGATGATGCGCGGCTTGCCCGCCAGCGTGCCCCAGCCCAGGCCGACCGATGCGCGCACCGTCGGCGTCACGTTGCGCGTCGCAACGATGTATTCGCCCGAATAGACGCCGGTGCCCAGGAAGTCCTGGAGGCCGACGGCCACCGCGGGGCGCCAGCCGTCCTCGTCCACGATCTGATAGCGCAGGTCCAGCGATCGGTCCGAGATGAACCCCTCCTGCCGGTAATCGTTGATCCCGTCGACGCGACCATAGCGCAGGACCGTTGTCAGCCCCGGCAGCGCCTGGAAGAAGACGTTGCCGCGCCGGGCATAGTCGGACAGCGACAGTGTCGCGCCCAGGCTGCCGTCGGGCATCGTCTCGGCCGTGGGCGTGTCGATGCCGCCGGGCAGGCCATAGGTCGACATGTTGCGCCCCAGCATCGGGTCGGCGGTCGCGACGCCGACGCCCGACCCCACGATCAGGGCCAGGGGCAGGGTGGTGGCCATCAGCTGGCGGGTCAGTCGCGAGCGGCGCATCGGCGGCTTCCTTTCGGCGGCAGGATCAGGGCGGGCAGGGCAGGATCGTCAGGCGCAGTGGCAGGCTTTGCGGCACGGATCGACACACGAATGCGTGAGCCGCGCGCGCGCGTCAACCGGCGGCGGCCGGTGCGGCCTCGGCTGTGGCGGGTGCGGCCGGGGCGGCGGGCTGTGCGCAGCCGGGCTGGGTCTGGCCGTTCACGGTCAGGCGTGCGGTCAGCGGATAGGTCTCGTCGACCATGCTGTCCTTGCATTTCGCCGCCCGCAGGTTCAGCACGAAGGGCCGCCCGCCCAGCACGCCGATGTATTCGACGCCCTGGCTGAAGACCAGGCGGTTCACCGGGATCTGGCGCCCGGCCTGGTTGTCGGCCGTGCGATAGACGGCCGTGTCGCCGCTGACCTGGACGTTCCAGGCCGGTTCGTTCCCGCCCGCGACAAAGGCGGTGGTGCGATAGGTCACCGGTTCCGCGGTGGGCACGACGCGCCCGACCGTGCCCGTCTCGATCGGCTGTTCCAGCGGAGAGACGGCGGGCGGGCGCGGGCCGGTCGGCTCTTCGGGCTGGGCTGCGGCGTCGTCCAGGCCGACCCCGCGTCGCAGGTCGGTCATCACCTGGGTGTCGCAGGCGGCCAGGGGCAGGGTCATCAGGGCAAGGATGGCAAGGCGGGGGAACATGGGGCTTTGGCCTTCTGGTTCTGGGCGGATTTGTCGCGGGATCACTGTCTGCCAAGCGTTAGCAACCGCAGCCACAGGGGGCAAGCGTCACGCCCCCGTCCCGGCATGTCGCCGCCGCATGGATCGGCCGCACCGGACGGTTCGCCTTGTTGATAAATGATGATTATTAGTGCGAAACCGGCGGGATCGAGGGTTATTCGTTGAATATCATACGGGAACCGGCATAGGTTTCGGTGATGTTCTCTCTGGTGGCACCCACATGACGGGATCGGCACAGCACGCCCGGGGCCCCGCCGCGCGGCCCGAACCGGCGCGATTTTCCTGGGACGACGGGCCGATGGCGCGTGCGACCGGAAACTTTGACTGGCAGGCCACGCCCCTGGGCCCGATCTCGGAATGGTCGGTGGCGCTGACGACCGCGGTGCGGATGATGCTGGCGCAGCGGCACGCGTCCTGCATGTTCTGGGGCCCCGAGCTGATCATGCTGTACAACGACGCCTATGCGCCCGTCCTGGGCCGCAAGGAGGCGCGGGCCCTGGGTCAGCCCTTCCAGCAGATCTGGGCGGATGTCTGGGACGACGTCAAGCCGCTGGTTGACCAGACGCTGTCAGGCCGCGGCACCTATTCCGAGGAGATGCGCCTTGTCATGACCCGCAACGGGTTCGACGAGGAGACGTTCTGGACCTTCAGCTACAGCCCGCTTTACGACGACGACGGCAGCGTGGCGGGTCTGATGAACATCACCGTGGACATGACTGCGCTGGTGCTGGCACGCCGCAACCAGCAGGTCATGCAGGAAGAGCTGCTGCACCGGATCAAGAACATCCTGTCGGTGACCTCGACCGTGGTGTCCTCCAGCCTGCGCAACGCGACCAGCATCCAGGAGGCCCGCGACACGGTCGGCGCGCGCATCATGGCGCTGGCCAAGGCACAGGGTCTGTTCACGGGCCTGGGCGAAAGCGCCGACATCACCGAGGTGATGGCCCGATCCATTGGTGCCCATCTGGTCGGGAACGACCGCATCCGCCTGTCCGGCCCGCCCGTGCCGCTGAGCAGCCAGCAGGCAGTCGGCCTGTCGCTGGCCTTGTACGAACTGGCGACGAATGCGGCAAAATACGGCGCGCTGGCCAGCCCGCTGGGCATGGTCGACCTGACCTGGTCGGTCATGGGCGACGACTTCGCGCTGGACTGGCAGGAGACCGGCGGTCAGGTCGTGGCCGCGCCCACGCGTGAAGGGTTCGGGTCGCGCTTGGTGAACATGATCGTCCCGGCCTATTTCAACGGCGAGGGACAGGCCGAATTCCTGCCCCAGGGCCTGCATTACACGCTGCGCGGGCAGCTGACCCCCTAGCAGTTCGGGACGTTCACGGCCAAGCCGCCAAGCGACGTTTCCTTGTATTTCTCGGACATGTCGCGGCCGGTCTGGCGCATCGTCTCGATGGCGGCGTCCAGGGGCACGATGTGGCTGCCGTCGCCGCGCAGCGCCAGGCTGGCGGCCGCCACGGCCTTGATCGCGCCCAGCCCGTTCCGCTCGATGCAGGGCACCTGGACCAGGCCGCGCACCGGGTCGCAGGTCATGCCCAGGTGATGCTCCAGCGCGATCTCGGCGGCGTTCTCGACCTGTTGGGGGGTGCCCCCCAGGACGGCGGCCAGGCCCGCGGCGGCCATCGCGGCGGCCGATCCGACCTCGGCCTGGCAGCCGCATTCCGCGCCCGAGATCGAGGCGTTGTGCTTGATCAGCCCGCCCACCGCCGCCGCCGTCAGCAGGAAATCGGGCAGCAGCCGTTCGGACGCGCCCGGCACATGGTCCAGCCAATAGCGGATCACAGCGGGCACCGTGCCGGCGGCGCCGTTCGTGGGTGCGGTGACGACCTGACCGCCGGCGGCGTTCTCCTCGTTCACGGCCATCGCATAGGCCGACATCCAGTCGTTGATGACATGGGGCGCGGTCATGTTCAGGCCGCGTTCCTCGACCAGCTTGGCGTGGATCGCGCGCGCGCGCCGACGCACGTGCAGCCCGCCGGGCAGGACGCCTTCCGTCGACAGGCCGCGGTCCATGCAGTCGCGCATTGTGGTCCAGATGCGGTCCAGCCCCGCCAGCATGTCGGGACGGGACCGAAAGCACAGCTCGTTGGCCTCCTTCATGCGGGCGATGGACTTGCCCGAGGCCTGGGCCATCTCCAGCATCTCGGCCGCGCTGGCAAAGGGATAGGGCACGCTGGACGTGGCATCGCTGCGCACCGCGCCCGCCTTGTCGGCCAGTTCCTGGTCGGTCATCACGAAGCCACCGCCGATCGAGTAGTAGATCTGGTGATAGATCACGTCGCCCTGCGCGTCGGTCGCCGACAGGGTCATGCCGTTGGCATGGCCGGGCAGGGTGTGGTCGTAATCGAACCGCAGGTCGCGTTCGGGGTCGAAGACCAGCGGGCCCAGCCCCTGCGGTTCCAGCAGGCGCGTCTCTCGGTTGCGGGCCAGCGCGGCCTCGGCCGCGTCCATGTCCATGCTGGCGGGGGTGAAGCCCGCAAGACCCAGGATCGTCGCGCGGTCGGTTGCGTGTCCCTTGCCGGTGAAGGCCAGGCTGCCATGCAGGCTGGCGCGCAGCCCATGCGCGCGGAACGGCTGCACCCGCAGGGAGTCGAGGAACCGCTGGCCGGCCACCATCGGCCCCATCGTGTGCGAGGAGGAGGGCCCCACCCCCAGCTTGAACAGATCGAACACCGACAGAAACATGGCACCCCCTTGCATTTCCGCGCCCATCCAAGCACGACGCAGGCCCCGCCGCCACCACCGTCCACGTCGCTTCCGGTTCCGGTTGCGACATCGGCCCGCTTGCAGCCTTGGCGCGCGGTCTGCTTAAGATGATTGCAACATGCCCGGTTTGCAGGCAACCGGGACGCGCCTGCGATTTGGGCAGGCCAGCCGCCCCCTGCCGTTCTTGCGGGCGGTCTGCCCCGGGGTGAAGGAACAGAACATGCGATTGCCCGACCCGATCATGCTTGGTGACACACCTCTTGGCCCGCCGGTCTTCCTGGCGCCGATGGCCGGGATCACCGATGTCCCCTGCCGCCGCGCGGTCGCGCGGTTCGGCGCGGGCCTGATGGTGTCCGAGATGGTCGCCTCGACCGAGATGGTGACGCCGCGCCCGTCGACGCGTGCCGCCGTGCGCGCCAAGGCGCTGACCGAAGGGGCGCTGCCCGTCAGCGTCCAGATCGCGGGCCGCGAAGCCGCACCGATGGCCGAGACCGCGCGCATCGTGGCCGGCATGGGGGCGCGTGTCATCGACATCAACATGGGCTGCCCCGCCAAGAAGGTCACCGGCGGGCTGTCCGGCGCGGCGCTGATGCGCGACCTGGATCACGCGATGACGCTGGTCGATGCGGTCGTGGGGGCGGTCGACGTGCCCGTCACGCTGAAGATGCGGCTGGGCTGGGACGACGACTGCCTGAACGCGGCCGATCTGGCGGCGCGGGCGCGCGATGCGGGGGTCGCGATGCTGACCGTGCATGGACGCACGCGGGCGCAGTTCTACAAGGGGCAGGCCGACTGGTCCGCGATCCGCGCCGTGGCCGACCTGCCGGCGCGCCCGCCGCTGGTGGCCAATGGCGACGTCGTCGATGCCGCCAGCGCCCGTGCGGCCCTGGCGGCGTCGGGGGCGGATGCGGTGATGGTCGGTCGCGGCGCCCAGGGGCGGCCCTGGATCCTGGCGCAGATCGCGCATGATCTGTGGGGCACGCCCGCGCCCGACGTGCCGCAGGGCGCGGCGCTGGCCGATCTGGTGGCCGAGCATTACGAGGACATCCTGGACTTCTATGGCAGCGATCTGGGCCTGCGCGTCGCGCGCAAGCATCTGGGCTGGTATGCCGATGCGAACGGCGCCCCGCTGCGCGACCAGATGATGCGGGCCGACACGCCCCGCGCGACCCTGGACCTGATCGCCCGTGCCTTCGGCGATGCCGCGGGGGTGGCCGCATGACGCCTCGGCCGCGCGATTTCCGTGAGGCGGCCCCCGGACCGGGCTGGGCGGCGTTGCCGCTGCCCGCGCTGATCCTGGACGCCGACGGACGCGTGGCCGCGATGAACGACGCCGCCGAGATCTGGCTGAACCTGTCGCGCAACTCGACCCTGGGCCGCGCACTGGACGGGGACGAGATGTCGATGCGCCTGCGCCTGCAGCCCGGCCTGGGGCCGCTGCTGGCCCGCGTGCGCGCCAGCGAGGAGGCGCTGTACCAGACCAGCGTCCAGTTCGAGATCGGCGACCGGACCGGCAACCACCAGGCGCGGCGGGCGGCCGTGCATGCGGGCCCCGCGGACGGGGCCGGCGGGTCGGTGTCGCTGCTGATCGTGCCGCAGGACGATGATGGCGCGCACCAGGCCCGTCATGTGCGCAGCGCCGCACGCAGCGCCATCGGCATGGCCGAGATGCTAGCCCATGAGATCAAGAACCCCCTGGCGGGCATCCGCGGCGCGGCCCAGCTGATGGCCATGAACGCCACCCCCGAGGACCGCGAGATGGCCGAGATGATCGTCGCGGAATCGCGCCGTATCGTGGCGCTTCTGGACCAGGTCGAACGGTTCGGCGACACCTCGGCCCCGCGCCTGTCGGCGCTGAACGTGCATGACGTGCTGGAACAGGTGCGCCGGTCGGCCAAGGCGGGCTTCGCGCGCGACGTGCAGATCGTGACCGATTACGACCCCTCGCTGCCTGCGGCGCTGGCGGACGCGGACCAGTTGGTGCAGGTCTGCCTGAACCTGGTCAAGAACGCGTCCGAGGCGCTGGACGGCAAGGCCGGCGGCGCGATCCGCCTGCGCACCCATTACGACCACACGCTGCGCCGTCCCCCCGACGAGACCGATCCCACGGGCCGCCCGCTGCCCCTGCAGATCGAGATCGAGGACAACGGCCCCGGTTTCCCCCCGGCCATCGCCGACCAGGTGTTCGAGCCCTTCGTCTCGGGCCGCGAGAACGGCACCGGGCTGGGCCTGGCGCTGGTCAGCAAGATCATCACCGACCACGGCGCGCTGATCCGGGTGGACAGCCGCCCCGGTCGCACCGTGTTCCGCATCTCCCTGCCCAAGGCATAAGGACCTGAACCCATGGACGGCACCGTTCTGATTGCTGACGACGATCGCACCATCCGCACGGTGCTGACGCAGGCGCTGACCCGCGCGGGGTGCCGCGTCCACGCCACGGGCAGCCTGGCACAGCTGCTGAAATGGGTCGAGGAGGGGCGCGGCGACCTGGTCATCACCGACGTGATGATGCCCGACGGCAACGGCATCGACCGCATCCCCGCCATCCGCGAGGCGCGGCCCGACCTGCCGGTGATCGTGATCTCGGCCCAGAACACCATCGTCACCGCGATCCGCGCGACCGAGGCCGAGGCGTTCGAATACCTGCCCAAGCCCTTCGATCTGCCGGACCTGATGTCCAAGGCGAACCAGGCCCTGTCGCGCCGCCCGCGAAAGTCCGACCCGATCCCCGAACCGCTGCCCGCCCCGCGCGAGGCGGCAGACCCGGCCATGCCGCTGATCGGCCATGCGCCGTCGATGCAGGCGCTGTTCCGCATGGTCGCGCGGGTGCTGAACGCCGACCTGCCGGTGATCATCGCCGGAGAGGCGGGGGTGGGCAAGACCACCATCGCCCGCAGCTTTCACGAGCTGTCGGACCGGCGCGACCGGGGGCTTGCGGTCCTGACCTCGTCCGACGCGACCGAGGAGGCGATCGTGCGCGCCGCCGACAAGGCCCGCGGTGGCACGATCATCATCGAGAACCCGGCGGGGTTCGACACAGGCGCGCAGGCCCGCCTGATCGGCCTGATCGAGACGATGGAGGCCGGCCCCGACCGCGCCCATGCGCCCCGCATCGTGGCGACCACCGGGTCCGATCCGCAGGCCGACGTGGCGGCGGGCCGGTTGCGGTCGGACCTGTATTACCGCCTGGCGGGCGTCACCGTCAGCGTGCCGCCCCTGCGCGCGCGGGTGGACGACATCCTGC
This sequence comes from Paracoccus sp. NFXS7, assembly GCF_040148865.1. NCBI lineage: Bacteria > Pseudomonadati > Pseudomonadota > Alphaproteobacteria > Rhodobacterales > Paracoccaceae > Paracoccus > Paracoccus sp. NFXS7. Next base: position 920,122 of record NZ_JAKEKV010000001.1, on the reverse strand, counting down.
CGCTGGCGGCGCATCTGCTGGCCCGTGCCGCCGCACAGGGCCTGCCGGAGCGGATGCTGTCGGACGATGCGGCTGCCATGCTGCGCGCCCATCCGTTCCCGGGCAACGTCCGCGAGCTGGAGAACATGATGCGCCGCCTGGCCCTGACTGCCAGCGGCCCCGCCATCAGCACCGCCGAGATGCGCGAGGCGCTGTCCCAGCAGTCGGGCCACCGCACCCCCGCGGCGGCGCCGGTATCGGCCCTGGCGCCCGCGCCCGAACCCGCGGGCGTCGTCAGCCTGCCCCAGGTCGGATCGCGCCTGTCGGATTCGGTCGAGGCGCATCTGCAGCGCTATTTCGACCTGCATGGCGACGCGCTGCCACCGCCGGGCCTCTATGACCGCATCCTGCGAGAGGTGGAACGCCCGCTGCTGCAGGTGGCGCTGGATGCGACCGGGGGAAATCAGCTGCGTTGTGCCGATCTGCTGGGGATCAACCGCAATACGTTGCGCAAGAAACTGACCGAGCTGAATATCGAGGTGACACGGAGGCGCAAACTGATGTAAAACCGCCACAGGGACCAGCGCGAAGGACACGCGCGCCCGCAACAAAAGCCGCGAAAGACGGCAAGTGGGGGATATGGCAGGTTTGGCATCGGGGCTCAGCTGGGACAGGCTGGCCCGTATCCGATTGCCCCGACCGTGGCGCGGGGCGCTGACCTGGGGCATCGTGCTGTCGGGCGTGGCACTGGCCGTGGCGACGCTGGCGGTGATGGGACCGTTCGGTCGGGGCATGCAGGGCGCGACCCTGCGGGTGGTCCTGCTGGCGGACCTGGCCTTTCTGATCGTGCTGATCGGGTTCATCGTCGCGCGCATGGCGCGGCTGATCTCGGCCCGGCGCAGCACGGCGCCTGCATCGCGCCTGCATGCACGGCTGGTCGCGATCTTTGGCGGGCTGGCGCTGGTGCCCACGGTGCTGGTCGCGCTGTTCGCGGGATTTCTGGTCAACATCGGGCTGGAGGGCTGGTTCTCCGACCGCGTGCAGCAGGTCGTGACCACGTCCCAGGCCGCGGCCGAGGCCTATCACGCGGAACATCGCGGCGATCTGACCGAGGATGCGCGCGCGCTGGCCAGCATCCTGACCCGTGCGGGGCGCGCCAATCCCCTGATTGAGGACGGAGAGATGCGCGAGCTGCTGGTGCAGGGCCAGGGCCTGATCCAGCGCGGACTGCGCGAAGCCTATATCATTAACGGCGCCGGAGAGATCCGCGCCCGGGGCGAGCGGAGCTATCTGTTCTGGTACGAGGCGCCGGGTGCCGACCAGCTGGACCGCGCGCAGGCCGACGGCATCGCCCTGATCGAGGATTGGGCGAATGACGAGTTCCGCGCGCTTGTCGCGCTGCCGCCGCTGGCCGACCGATACCTGTACGTGACACGCGACGTGGATGGCGACCTGCTGGGGCTGGTGGACGATACCCGTGCGACCGCGGGCGATTACCGCCAGCTGGAGGCGATGCGCAGCCAGGTCCTGCTGGAGTTTTCGCTGGTCTATCTGGGTTTTGCGCTTCTGCTGGTGGCGGCGGCGATCTGGCTGGGGCTGTGGTTCGCTTCCCGCCTGTCGCGGCCCATCGGCCTTCTGGCGCAGGCGACCGACCGCGTGGGGCGCGGCGATCTGGACGTGCAGGTTCCCGAGGTCCGCACCGGGGACGAGATCCAGACCCTGGGCCAGGCCTTCAACCGCATGACCCGCCAGCTGAAGACGCAGCGCGAGGAGCTGGTCGAGAGCTATCGCCTGTCCGATGACCAGCGGCGGCTGTTCGACAACGTTCTGACCTCGGTCACCTCAGGGGTCATCGGGCTGGACGCGGCCGGAGAGATCGACTTCGTCAACCGCTCGGCCAGCCGGCTTCTGGGGCTGGATGCGAAACGCGACATCGATGCCCTGCTGTCCGAGGTGGTGCCGGAATTCGCGCCGCTGTTCGCCCGCCTGTCCGCCTCGGTCGCCGAGACGATCCAGGACGAGGTCCGCCTGATGCGCGAGGGCCGGGTGGAGAGCCTCTTGGTCCGCATGGCCGTGCGCCGCGGCGCGGACGGTGCGCTGGAGGGATACGTGGTGGCCTTCGACGACGTGACCGAACTGGTCAGCGCGCAGCGCATGGCCGCCTGGGGCGACGTCGCCCGCCGCGTGGCCCATGAGATCAAGAACCCGCTGACGCCCATCCAGCTGTCCGCCGAACGCCTGCGCCGCAAGTTCGGCCCGCTGGCGGCCGAGGGCGACCGCGCCGCGCTGGACCAGTACACCGAGGTGATCATCCGCCAGACGAACGACCTGCGCCGGATCGTGGACGAGTTCAGCCGCTTTGCCCGGATGCCCGAACCCGACCGGGCCGAGACCGACTTGGCCGCGCTGCTGCGCCAGGTGCTGCTGTTGCAGCAGGACGCCCTGCACGCGACCATCATCCGCGACATCCCGGAGGAGCCGGTGATCGTCGACTGCGACGCGGGGATGATGCGCCAGGCGCTGACCAACCTTCTGAAGAACGCCGGAGAGGCCATCGACGAACAGGCCGCGCAGGCGATCCCCGGCTGGACGCCGAAGATCGCCGTCGCGCTGGAGGTGCAGCCCGAATCCGTCTGCATCCGCATCACCGATACCGGGCCGGGCCTGCCCGCCGACCGGTCGAGGCTGTTCGAACCCTATGTGACGCTGAAAAGCCACGGCACCGGGCTGGGCCTGCCCATCGTCAAGAAGATCGTCGAGGAACATGGCGGCAGCCTGTCCCTGACCGATGCGCCCGATCCGCCGGGCGCCATGGCCGAGATCCGGCTGCCCCGCGAACGCCATCCCGTGCGGGGGCCCAAGACCAAGAGCAGACAAGAAAAAGACGAGGCGACACCATGAACGACATCCTGATCGTCGATGATGAACGCGACATCCGCGAACTGATCGCCGACATCCTGCGCGACGAGGGCTTTGACACCCGCATGGCCGCGAATTCGGACGAGGCCGTGGCGGCCCTGAACGACCGCGAGCCATCGCTGATGATCCTGGACATCTGGCTGAAGGACAGCCGCATGGACGGGATCGACATCCTGAAACAGGTCAAGCGCAACAATCCCGACGTGCCGGTCATCATCATCTCGGGGCATGGCAACATCGAGATCGCGGTCGCCGCGATCAAGCAGGGGGCGTACGATTTCATCGAGAAGCCCTTCAACATCGACCAGCTGATGGTCGTCATCAACCGCGCGATGGAGACCGCCCGCCTGCGCCGCGAGAACAGCAGCCTGCGGCGCGGCGGCGACCGCGTGGCCGACATGCTGGGCCAGTCCGCAGCCTTCAAGCGGCTGCGCGACGCGCTGGACAAGGTGGCGCGGTCCAACGGCCGGGTGATGCTGGCGGGCGAACCCGGCACCGGCAAGGAGAGCGCCGCGCGCTATATCCACACGCACAGCCCGCGCGCGTCGGCGCCCTTCGTCACCGTCCCCTGTGCCACGATCGAGCCCGAGCGCATGGAGGAGGTGCTGTTCGGCCGCGAATCCCCCGAACGCGGGATAGAGCCGGGCCTCTTGGAGCAAGCGCATGGCGGCATCATCTATTTCGACGAGGTGGGCGACATGCCCATGGGCACCCAGCCCAAGATCCTGCGCGTGCTGACCGAACAGCAGTTCGTGCGCGCGGGCGGCGCGGACAAGGTACGGGTCGACCTGCGGGTGCTGTCGTCGACGAACCGCGACCTGGTGGCGGAGATCGCCGCCGGCCGGTTCCGGCAGGAGCTGTTCGACCGGCTGAACGTGGTGCCCATCGCGGTGCCGTCCTTGGCCGACCGGCGCGACGACATCGCGGCCCTGGCGCGCCATTTCATCGAGCAGTTCCACAAGAACCAGGGCCTGACCCCGCGCGATCTGCCCGAGGAGACCGTGGCCGCGCTGCAATCGATGCGCTGGCCCGGCAACATCCGCCAGCTGCGCAACGTCATTGAGCGCGTGCTGATCCTGGCGGAAAGCCACGGGCCGATCCTGCCGTCCGAGCTGGAGCCCCAGGGGGCCACGCCGGACAACAGCGACACGCTGAGCCTGGGGCCGTCGGTCACCGCGATGGCGCTGCGCGAGGCGCGCGAGCTGTTCGAGCGTGAATACCTGGTCGCCCAGATCAACCGGTTCGGCGGCAACATCAGCCGCACCGCGCAGTTCGTCGGCATGGAGCGCAGCGCGCTGCACCGCAAGCTGAAGTCGCTTGGGGTCGTCGGCGGGATGCGCGGCGAGGACGAGTTGATGATGGGCAAATAGCCTGCCGCTTGCGCGGACCGCGCGCCCGGCTTAGGCAAGGGGGCGCGGGACAGGAAGGGTGACGCATGAAGATCATCATCTGCGGGGCAGGGCAGGTCGGCTGGCAGATCGCACGCCACCTGTCGGGCGAGCGCAACGATGTCACCGTCATCGACAACAATCCCGACCTGGTGCGCCGGGCCACGGAATCGCTGGACGTGCAGGGGGTGACGGGTTTTGCCAGCCATCCCGACATCCTGGACAGCGCCGGCGCGCGCGACGCCGACCTGATCATCGCCGCGACCCATTCGGACGAGGTGAACATGGTCACCTGCCAGGTCGCGCATTCGATCTTCCAAGTGCCGCGCAAGATCGCGCGCCTGCGGTCGGGTGCCTATCTGGACGCGATCTATTCCGATCTGTACCGCACCGAGCACTTGCCCATCGACGTGGTCATCAGTCCCGAACGCGAGGTCGCGTTGGCTGCCCTGCAGCGCCTGTCGGCCCCGTCGACCTTCGACGTCGAGACCTTCATGGACGGCAAAATCCAGCTGCTGGGGATCGACCTGGAACCGGACTGTCCGGCGCTGAACACGCCGCTGCGCCAGCTGACCGAGCTGTTCTCCAGCCTGCGTGCTATCGTGGCGGGGGTACGCCGCAAGGGGCGGCTGTTCGCGCCCGAACCGGGCGATCAGCTGTTCGCCGAGGACCAGATCTATGTCTTCTGCCACATCGACGACGTGGCGCGTACGCTGGACATCTTTGGCAAGCCCGCCCGCAAGCAGGAGCGCGTGACCATCATCGGGGCGGGCAACGTGGGCCTGGCCGTGGCGCAGGCGCTGGAGGCGCGGCCGGACCGCATCCGCGCCAAGCTGATCGAACGCGACCGGGGGCGCGCCGAATTCGCGGCCGACCGTCTGGAACGGACCATCGTGCTGAACGGCGACGGCCTGTCGGCCGAGATCCTGGACGAGGCTGCCGTTCCCCAGGCCGACGCCGTCCTGGCGGTCACGGACGACGACAAGACCAACATCCTGGCCTCGGTGCGCGCCAAGCAGGCGGGGGCGAAAATGGCGATTGCGCTGATCAACGACCCCACGCTGGTGCCGCTGATGGGGGCGCTGGACATCGACGCCTATATCAACCCGCGATCGACGACCGTGTCCACGATCCTGCGCCACATCCGCCACGGGCGCGTGCGCGACATCTATTCCGTCGGCGACGCCGAGGCCGAGGTGATGGAGGCGCAGGTTTTGTCCACCAGCCCCATGGCGGGCCGCGCGATCCGCGACATCGACTTCCCCGAAGGCGCGCTGCTGGGCGCGGTGCGCAAGGGCGACCGGGTGGTCAAGCCGCTGGCCGACACCCGCATCGACGAGGGCGACATCGTGCTGATCTTTGCCCTGACCAAGGATGTCCCCGAAGTCGAGCGCCTGTTGCAGGTCTCGATCGACTTCTTCTGAGGGTCGGGGGATGACGGGCTTTCTTCTGCGGATGCCGCTGCTGGTGCTGCTGGTCGGGCTGGCGGCGGTGCTGATGCTGGCGCCCGCGGGTTTTGCCTCGGTCACGGGATACGCCGCAATCGCGCGCAACTTCTTCTATGCGGCGCTGCTGACGCTGACCTTCTGCGGGCTGATCGGGCTTGCGGCGCAGGCCAACCCCCGCGGCCAGACCGCGCGCGAGATGCTGCTGCTGATGCTGGGGGTCTATGGGCTGCTGCCGCTGCTGCTGGCCGTGCCCTTTGCGGAAAGCCAGCCCGACACGGGGTTCTTCAACGCCTGGTGGGAGATGGTGTCGTCGCTGACCACCACCGGGGCGTCGCTCTATTCGGCCGACCTGCTGCCGCTGCCGCTGCATCTGTGGCGGTCGATGGTGGGCTGGATGGGGGGCTTTTTCGTGCTGGTGGCGGCGGTCGCGATCCTGGCGCCGCTGCGCGTCGGCGGGTTCGAGATCATGTCGAACCCCTATGGCCGCGAGGAATACCGCGAGCACCTGCCGCCGTCGGACCAGCCGCGCCGCCCGGTCCTGCACCTGTCCGATCCCAGCTTCGACACGCAGCTGGCGGATCCCGCCAGCCGGCTGGGCCGCGCCGCGCTGCAGGTGGGCCCGCTCTATCTGGGCTTCACGCTGGTGCTGTGGGTGGGGCTGCTGATGCTGGGCGATCCGTCCTTCGTGGCGCTGACGCGGGCGATGGGGACGCTGTCGACGTCGGGCATCTCTCCGGTGATCGGGCCGTCGGGCGAGGCTTCGGGCATTCCCGGAGAGATGCTGGTCTTTATCTTCCTGATCCCCGCCCTGTCACGGCGCTTCTGGCCCGGGGGCGCGGAACTGCGCGCGACCGAGCGGCTGATCGAGGACCCCGAACTGCGCATGGCGCTGGGCCTGGTCCTGGGGGTCGGCGTGATGCTGTTCCTGCGCCATTTCCTGGGAGCGATCGAGGTCGACCGCGCGGCGCCCCCCGATCCGACCGGCATGGCCGAGGTCGGGCGCGCCCTGTCGGCCATGTGGGGCAGCATGTTCAGCGCGCTGAGCTATCTGACCACGACCGGCTGGACCTCTGTCGCCTGGGCGGGGGCGCGGTCCTGGTCGGGGCTGGACGCGCCGGGGTTGGTCCTGGCGGGGCTGGCACTGATGGGGGGTGGGATCGCCACGACCGCGGGGGGCGTCAAGCTGCTGCGCGTCTATGCGCTGGCCACCCACGGCCAGCGCGAGATGGAGCGGATCATCCACCCCCATTCCGTGTCCGGCGGCGGGCGAATCGCCCGCAGGTTGCGTCGCGAAGGCGCCTATCTGGCCTTCATCTTCTTTATGCTGTTCGCGATTTCGATCGCGCTGGTGGTCAGCCTGGTGTCCATCCACGCCATCGAGTTCGAGACCGCGACCATCCTGTCCATCGCCGCGCTGACCAATGCCGGCCCGCTGGCCAGCGCCATTCCCCTGACGCCCGCCTTCGAAGGTACCGCCGGCATCGCCTCCGCGCCGTGGGAGGGTTGGTCGGGCCTGCCCGATTTCACCAAGGCGGTGCTGGCCTGCGCGATGGTCCTGGGCCGGATCGAGACGCTGGCGGTGCTGGCGCTGTTCTCTCCGGAGTTCTGGCGCCGCTAGGTGTGGCCCAAATGTTGCCTTCGCGTTTTCGCGAAATCCGCCATGCTTGCATGGGGTGGGGCATCGGCTTAGATGTTGAACGGACAGGGACAGTGAAAAACGGACGATAAACAAATGGCTGGCGACAAGCAGAACCTGCAGGATGCGTTCCTGAACCATGTCCGCAAGGCCAAGGTGCCCGTCACCATCTTTTTGATCAACGGTGTCAAGCTGCAAGGCGTCATCACCTGGTTCGACAACTTCTGCGTCCTGCTGCGCCGCGACGGACAGTCGCAACTGGTCTATAAGCATGCGATCAGCACGATCATGCCGGGCCAACCCATCACCCTGTACGAAGGCGAGGATTGATTGGCCGAACTGACGGAAACCGCAGCCAAGCCGACACGCGCCTATGTGATCCACCCCGATCTGGGCCGCGCCCGTACCCAACGGCGCGAGCCCGAGCATGCGTTGGCCGAGGCCGTGTCGCTGGCCTTGGCCCTGCCGGGCATCGAGATGGTCGGATCCGAGGTCGCCAACCTGCGCGAGCCCAATGCCGGCAAGCTGTTCGGCAAGGGCAAGCTGGCCGAGATCAAGGAGCGCCTTGAGGCGCTTGAGGTCGAACTGGTGCTGATCGACGGGCCGGTGACCCCGGTCCAGCAGCGCAACCTGGAGAAGGACTGGGGCGTCAAGCTTCTGGACCGGACCGGGCTGATCCTGGAGATCTTTGCCGACCGTGCCCGCACCCGCGAGGGCGTCCTGCAGGTCGAGCTGGCGGCGCTGTCCTATCAGCGCACGCGGCTGGTTCGTGCCTGGACCCACCTGGAGCGTCAGCGCGGCGGGTTGGGCTTCGTGGGCGGTCCCGGCGAGACGCAGATCGAGGCCGACCGTCGCGCCATCGACGACCAGATGACGCGCCTGCGCCGGCAGCTGGACCGCGTGGTCAAGACCCGCAGCCTGCACCGCGCATCGCGTGCGAAGGTGCCCTATCCGATCGTCGCGCTGGTGGGATACACCAACGCCGGGAAATCGACGCTGTTCAACCGGCTGACCGGGGCGGACGTGTTCGTCAAGGACATGCTGTTCGCGACGCTGGACCCCACCATGCGGGCGATCCGCCTGCCTGACGCGCAGGGCGCGAATTCGGGGCGCAAGGTGATCCTGTCGGACACGGTGGGCTTCATCAGCGATCTTCCGACCGAACTGGTCGCGGCCTTCCGCGCCACGCTGGAGGAAGTGCTGGAGGCCGACCTGATCCTGCATGTGCGCGACATCAGCCACCCCGAGACCGAGGAGCAGGCCCATGACGTGGCCGCGATCCTGGACAGCCTGGGCGTGGACGAGGACGTCGCCGCGATCGAGGTCTGGAACAAGATCGACGCCCTAGGCGACGACACCCGGGCGGCCCTGCGTCGCACCGATGCTCGCACCGAGGGCGTGCAGGCGGTCAGCGCCCTGTCGGGCGAGGGGCTGGACGACCTGATCGCCGCCATCGACCGTCAGCTGGGCGAGGTTCTGGACGAGCCGCGCGTGGAGGGGCAGGTGGTGCTGGATTTTGCCGATGGGCGCAGCCGTGCCTGGCTGCACGAGGCCGGTGTGGTCGAGCGCGAGGAGGCAGGCGAGGACGGGCTGCATCTGGATCTGCGCTGGACCGCGCGGCAGAAAGGCGCGTTCGAGGCGTTCACCGGCACGGCCACCGAGGCCGACGAGGATGACGAACCCGAAGAGCCGCGCAGCGGCGGGTGGCACCCGGCGGACTGAGCCCCTTGCGTCCCGCGACGGAAGGGCGGGGGGCCAGCCCCCCGCACCCCCCCCGCCGGGATGGGGCTGCGCCCCTCCCGGACCCTCCCCCAGATCAGGCAGGCATTTCGTGTGACCAGGGCGGGTTTGCGCCGGGGCGCGAGACGGTGACGGCGGCGGCCTGCGCGCCGAGCGTCAGCGCCGCGTGGATCTGGGCGGGGGTGATCGCCGCGATGGCGTCCTTGGTCAGCAGGCCCTGGCGGTCCAGCGAGGCCAGCACGCCCGCGTTGAACGTGTCGCCCGCGCCGATCGTGTCGGCCACGGTGGCGCGCACGGCGGGGGCGTGGACTGTCTCTCCGGCCCAGATCGCCTTGGCGCCGGCCTCTCCTCCGGTCTGCAGGACCAGCTTGGGGCCGGTGGCCAGCACCGCGCGGGCGGCGTCTTCGGGCGACAGGTCGGGGTGCAGCCATTCAAGGTCGTCGGCCGACAGCTTGACGATATCGGCCATGGGCATCAGCCGTGCCAGCCGCGCACGATAGGCGCCCGCATCGGTGATGAAGAACGGCCGGATGTTGGGATCGATCATCACCGGCAGGCGGTCGTGATGCTGCGCGATCAGCGCCTCGATGGTGCCGCCGCAGGGGTCGGGCACCAGGCTGATGCCGCCGGCGAAGAGCGCGGTCACGGTATCAGGCAGCGGCCCGATATCCTCGGGCAGCAGCATCCGCCCGGCGGAGCCCTCGTCGTAGAAGGAGTAGCGCGCCTCGCCGTTCGTCAGCGTCACCAGCGCCAGCGTGGTCAGCCGGTCGGTGCGGGGGCACAGGTCGGTGTTCACCCCGGCCTCGGCCAGCGGCCGCAGGATCTGGTCGCCGAAGGGGTCGCGGCTGATCGGCCACAGATAGCCCGTGTCCTGGCCAAGCCGCCCAAGCGCGATGGCGGTGTTGTAGACCGCGCCGCCGGCCAGCGGGCGGAAGGTGCCGTCGGACGGCACCATGTCGATCAGCGATTCGCCTGCGCACAGGATCATGGTCGGTCCCCCTTGGTTCGGCCCTATTGGGTCAGATACAGGATGGCTGCTAACGCTACCAGTGCCACGGCGACGGCCCCGGCGATTTTCCATGCCGAATACGGGCGTTCGCCCATGACCTTGCCGGTCTGGCCATTGACCACGAAGCGGTAGCTTGCGCCGTTGTAGCGATAGGCCGCCGCCCAGATCGGCAGCAGCACGTGCTTGAAGGTCTCGTTCACGAAGCGGCTGTCGACGTGATCGACGCGCTGTTCCGCGCCGCCGATGCTGCGGCGGGCGTCCTGGTGGATGACCTGCGCCATCTGCTGGCGCGCAGCCCCGTGACCGTCCGCCAGGGGGACGGTGTACCCCTCGGCCTCGAACCCCGACAGGAAGCGGGGGTCGTATTCCGCCACGGCCGACAGGTCCCAGGGCTTCATCGCCTCGGAGAAGCGCGGCGGCAGCGCGGTCGATGCGGGGATCAGCACGTCGTTGAACTGGCGCGCGACCTGACCCGACACCGGGGTCCAGCGGATGCGGCGTTCCTGGCGGCTGACCGTCTGCGTCCGGCCGTTCACGGTCTGGGTGCTTTGCACCATGACGTAATACGCATCGCCCCGCTGGCCGCGATAGCGCGACGTCGTGTCGGCGTCGAAGGTCCAGAAGGGGGAATAGATCCCGCTCAGCCGCCGATCCTTGCGCGCATAGGCCGTCAGGCCGGACGGCGCAAACCACAGGCTGCCTAGCCATGCCTTCATCGCGGCGCGGGCCTGCGCCTCGGTCAGGGTAAAGGGCATCACCCCCTGCGGCTTGATGCGGCGGGTGGGGCCGGTGTCGGTAACGACCGGCGTTGCACAGAAGGGGCAGGCGCTGGCGTGATGGTCGGCGTCCAGATCGACCTGTGCCCCGCAGTTCGGACAGGACAGGGTGCGGACGGTCTGCACGATGTCCGCGGCACCCTGGGACAGATCCAGCCCCTCGGCCAGGGGGATCTCGCGAAGCGCGGGGCCCGGCGCGCGCGGGCCCTCGGACCATTGCAGAGCGGGGTCGGCGCTGCTGTCATCGGCCTTGCGCCCCGGCGCGCGGGCGGGGCCGGGGCCGATGGCCTGGCGGTGGCCGCACCAGTCGCAGACAAGCTCCTGCTGGCCGGGGCGAAAGGTCAGGCTGGCTCCGCATTGTCCGCAGGGAAAGCGGTGTTCGGCCGGGATCATCCGGTCCTCAGCGCGGCAGGGGCGGCGGCGTCGCACCAAGGATGGCGGCCAAGGCCGGAACCTGACCGGCCTCCAGCCAGCCATCCTGGCCTTCGGTCCAGACCAGCGTGGCAGGGGTCAGGCGCCCCTCGGCCACAAGCCGCAGCAGGTCGGATTGCGCAAAGGGCCCCGAGGCCGCGCCGTCGATGGCCACATGCCAGCGTGGTGCCGTGCCGCCGGGCAGGGGCGGCGGGGCCGCAGGCGGCGCTGCGGGCTGTGGGGCGGCCGAGGGCACGGCGCCCCAGGGTCCGCGCATCGTGGCGCCCATGGCGGCCCCCATCGCGGCGCCCAGGCCGGCACCGGCGCCCCCCTCGTTCCGCGCGGCCGCCAGCATGGCCTCGGACGCGGCATACTGGCCGAAACGATCCAGATCGCCGATGATCCCCATGCTGGTGCGCTTGTCCAGCATCGCCTCGACCTCGGCGGGCAGGCTGATGTTCTCGATGTAGAATTCCGGCAGGACCAGGCCATAGGCCTCGATCACCGGGGCGATGGCCTTGGCGACCAGCGCACCCAGCTGGTCGGTGTTTGCGGCCATGTCCAGAACGGGAATGTTCGACGCGGCGATGGCGCGGGAAAACTCCTGCACGATCACGTTGCGGATCTGGAAGGTAATCTCGTCGCGGGTGAAGTCGCCATCGGTGCCGACGATCTCGGACATGAACCGGGCGGGGTCGCCCACGCGCATCGCATAGGTGCCGAAGGCCCGCAGGCGGACCGGGCCGAATTCGGGGTCGCGTGCGATGATGGGGTTGCGGGTGCCCCATTTCAGATCGTTGAAGCGGGTCGTGCTGACGAAATAGACCTCGGACTTGAAGGGGCTGCGAAAGCCGTGGTCCCAGTGCTGCAGGCGCGTCAGCACCGGCAGGTTGTTCGTCTCCAGCAGGTACAGGCCGGGGCCGAACACGTCGGCCAGCTGGCCCTCATGGACGAAGACGGCGGCCTGACCCTCGCGGACGGTCAGCTTGGCGCCATACTTGATCGCGCGCCCGACCGTGTCGAAGCGCCAGACCATCGTGTCGCGGTCGTCGGCCGTCCATTCGATGATCTCGATGAATTCGCCGCCCAGGATGTCGAAGATGGACATAGGTGCCTCCCGCTGACCTCGCCCCTTTCTAGGGGCGGGCCGGGGACGGGATCAAGCGTTCTCGCCCAGCAGCTCGGTCGCGATGCGGCGGACGATGGGCGCGGCCTCCGCCTCGGACATGCCGGGACGCAGGCGGGGATCATAGAGGATCCGCAGCAGCAGCTCGTCATGGCGCGTCAGCAGCGCGAACTCCTCGTCGTCGTTGAAGATCGACGGACGCGCGCCGGGGCTGTCATTGGCCAGCCCCATTCCCTGCGCCAGCTCCTCGTGGATGCAGGACGTGCGCAGCAGTGGCGGCAGTTCGGCCCGGATCACCGCCACGGCGCGGGCATAGTCGGCGGCCGCCCCCTGCGAATAGGCGAAGACCGCACAACTGATCGCGGCGGGCAGGTCGGTCATGATCGACACGTCCTGCGCCGGGATGCCCGGCACAAGCTGGGCCAGGCGCGGGCCGATGGCCCGGCGCTCATCCTCGGTCAGGACCAGGATGGTGAAGTTGCCGCCCTCGGCCGTCAGCGACACGGGATGGCGCGTGGCGTCCGACAGGCGGCCCGCGAAATCTGCGACCTCCGACCGCCAGGCGGGGCGGGCGGCCATGTCGGTCGAGGCGCCGAATTCCAGCTGCATCCGCACCCGACCCTGCCAGCGGCGCAGGGGCGCCGCGCGGGACTGAGAGACCAGCCCGCCGTCGGTCTGGCTGTATTCGTCGCGCAGCGCGATGTCGATGAAGTTGCGGGTCAGGATCTCGGCGTCGATCGGCGCGTCCAGCGGGGTCCGGTCGCGGCGCAGGCGACCCTGCGCCACCAGCCGCCGTTCCGCCGCGGCATAATAGTCGCGCTGTGACTGGCTGGCTTGGCTGGGCGAGGCCGAGGCTTGGCGCGCAACGGCATTCGCGGCGCGGTTGCGCTCGGCCCGCGCGCGGCGCAACTCGGCTTGGCTTTGCGCGGCCGAGGCCGCCTCGGGGCGTGCCTGCGGGCGCGGAGAGCCGGGCGTGTCCGTGAACGGGTCGGGGGCGCAGCCGCCCAGCAGCAGCGCCAATCCCAGGGCGGGGGCAGCCAGGCGCCGCATCAGCGCCGCCCGCCGGGGCCGGTGACGGCCGCAGGCTGCCGCGAGGATGCCGCCGCCAGCGCATCGCGCAGTTCGGCCTCCATCCGCACCAGTTCGGTTTCGGCCGAGGCGCGCCGCGAGCGACCTTCGTCGGCGATGCGCAGGCTGTCCTCGATCGTGGCGATCAGTTGGGCGTTGGCGGTCTGAACCGCCTTGATGTCAAAGACGCCGCGCTCGGTCTCGGCCCGGATCTGGGCGTTCGCCTGACGCAGGTTGTCGGCGTTGCGCGTCAGCAGCTCGTTGGTCAGGTCGTTGGCCTCCTTGACCGCGCGGGCGGCCTCGGCGCTGCGCTGGATGGTGACGGCCTGGGCCAGCTGCGTCTCCCACAGGGGCACCGTGTTCACCAGGGTCGAGTTGATCTTGGTGACCAGCGACTTGTCGTTCTCCTGCACCAGCCGGATCGAGGGCAGCGACTGCATCGTCACCTGGCGCGTCAGCTTCAGGTCGTGGACGCGGCGTTCCAGGTCGTCGCGCAGGGTGCGCAGGTCGCGCAGCTCCTGCGCCTCGATCACCTGGTCGGGCTGCGCCTTTGCGGCCAGCTCGGCCTCCTTGGCGGGGATAGTCTCGCGGTCCAGCTCGGCCAGCTTTTCGGTGCCGGCGGCGATGTACAGGGCCAGCTCGTCATAGAAGGTCAACGTGCGGTCATACAGGATGTCCAGCGACTTGATGTCCTTGAGCAGCTTCTGCTCGTGCCCCTCCAGCTCGGCCGTGATGCGGTCGATCTGGGTCTGGACCTGTTCATAATTCGCCACGAACTTGGCAAAGGGCGCCGACCGGCCCAAAAGCTTTTCCCACCAGCTGCGGCTGCGGCGCATGTCCAGCTCGCTGGTCGAGAATCCGCGGATCGTGGTCACGACCTCGCGCAGGCTGTCGCCGGCCGGGCCGACCTCCTTGGCCTTGACATCGGCCAGCATGGACTGGCTGATCTGCTGCAGATCGGCCTGCGCACGGGTGCCGAAGCGGAGGATGGAATTGCTGTCCTTCAGGTCGATCTCGGCCATGCGGGCGCGGATCTGGGCCTGGACGGCGGGGTCGGCATCGGACAGGGACTGCGCCGCAGGAGCAGGCTCGGGCAGCGGGGCCGAGGCGATCGCCTCGATCTGGGCCTGGGCAGCTTCGGCGCGGCGTTTCGTCTCGTCACTCATCGGCATGTCCCCTTTACGGCCATCCGCCCGTCGGGCGGTTCCGTTGTCGCAGCATATGACTAATTTCCGCGGCTTCAACGACGGCCAGACCGGAAAGTTTCGTCACATGGCAGGGCGGACACAGCGGATGGTGCGGATGGGCCACAAGCGCGGCCCATCCGGGGGTGTCAGGCCGCGGCCTTGCGCCCGTAGAAGCTGTCGCCCTTGGCGGCCATGTCGCGCAGCATCTGCGGCGCCTTGAAGCGGGCACCGTGCGCGGCCTCCAGCCGGTCGCAGATCTCGACCGCCTTCTGCGCGCCCAGGATGTCCAGCCAGCCGAAGGGACCGCCTGACCAGGGCGCAAAGCCCCAGCCCAGAATGGCGCCCACATCCCCTTCGCGGATGTCCTCCAGCACGCCGTCCTCCAGCGCACGCACGGCCTCCAGGCTTTGGGCGAACATCAGGCGGTGCTGGATCTCGTGCAGGTCGGGCTGATCGGCGCTGCGCGGGTACTGCGCGTCCAGACCCTCCCACAGGCCCTGCCGCTTGCCGTCCTCATAGGCATAGAAGCCCGCGCCGCCCTTGCGTCCCATCCGGCCCTGATCGGCCATCCAGAACAGCACGTCGTCGACCGCGCCGTCGGGATAGGCGTCGCCCATCGCGGCCTTGGTCGCCTTGGCGATCTTGACGCCCAGGTCGATCGAGGTCTCGTCGACCAGCTGCAGCGGACCCAGGGGCATGCCCATCATCTTTGCGGCGTTTTCCACCAGCGTGGGGTTCACGCCCTCGGCCACCATGCGGATGCCTTCGTTGATATAGGGGATGATGCAGCGGTTGGCATAGAAGAACCGTTCGTCGTTCACGACGATGGGGGTCTTGCGGATCTGGCGCACGAAATCCAGCGCCTTGGCGACCGCCACGGGACCGGTTTCGCGGCCCTTGATGATCTCGACCAGCAGCATCTTGTCGACTGGGCTGAAGAAGTGGATGCCGATGAACTGTTCGGGGCGCGCGCTGGCTTTCGCCAGATCGCTGATCGGCAGGGTCGACGTGTTGGTGGCAAAGATTGCGTCATGCGGGATCACGGCCTCGGCCTTCTTCGTCACCTCGGCCTTGACCGACGGGTCCTCGAAGACCGCCTCGACGATCAGGTCGCAGCCCTCCAGCGCGGCGTAGTCCGTGGTGGCGGTGATGCGGTCCAGCACCTGGGCCTTCTTCTCCTCGGTCGATTTCTTGCGGCTGATGGCCTTGTCCAGAAGGCCCGTGGAATAGGCCTTGCCGCGGTCAGCGCTGTCCTGGGCCGCGTCGATCAGCACGACCTCGATCCCGGCCATGGCGCTGACATAGGCGATGCCCGCGCCCATCATGCCCGCGCCCAGGATGCCGACCTTGCGCACGGTCTGGTCGGGGGCCTCGGGACGGTTCGCGCCCTTCTCAAGGGCTTCCTTGTTGATGAACAGGCTGCGGATCATCGCGGTGCTGCTGGGGTTCATCAGCACGTTGGTAAACCAGCGCGCCTCGATCTTCAGCGCCTGGTCAAAGGGTACCATCGACCCCTCATAGACCGCCGACAGCAGCGCCTTGGCCGCCGGATAGACGCCCATCGTCTTGCCATGCACCATCGCGGAGGCGCCCACGAAGGTCATGAAACCCGCCGGGTGGAACGGCTCTCCGCCCGGCATCTTGTAGCCCTTGGCGTCCCACGGCTTGACCAGGTCGGCCTCCTTGGCCTCCAGCACCCAGGCCTTGGCGGCGGCCAGCGGGTCTTCGACGACCTCGTCGATCAGCCCGGCCGACTTCGCCTTCTTGGGGTCCGACAGCTTGCCTTCCAGCAGGAAGGGTGCGGCCATCATGGCGCCCAGCTTGCGCGTCAGGCGGGTGGTGCCGCCGGCGCCGGGAAAGATGCCGACCATGATCTCGGGCAGGCCGATCTTGGCCTTGGCATTGTCGGCTGCAAAGATGCGATGCGTCGCCAGCGGCAACTCCAGCCCGATGCCAAGCGCGGTGCCGGGCAGGGCGCTGGCGATCGGCTTGCCGCCCTTCTTGGTCTTGGGGTCCATGCCCGCCAGCTCGATCTTGCGCAGCAGGTGGTGCAGCGTCATCACGCCGTCGAACACGCCCTGCGCGCCGTTCGCGTCCTTCATGCCCGCGATGACCTTCAGGTCCATCCCGGCGGCAAAATCCTTCTTGCCGCTGGTGATGACGATGCCTTTGACGGCATCGTCGGCCAGTGCGTCGTCGATCAGCCCGTTCAGGGCGGTCGCGCCGTCCATCGACAGCACGTTCATCGACTTGCCCGGCACGTCCCAGGTGATCACCGCGACGCCGTCGGCGCCTTTCTCCATCGTGAAATCGGTCATGTCCGGGCTCCTCACACGCGTTCGATGATGGTGGCCGCGCCCATGCCGGACGCGATGCACAGGGTCGCCAGACCCATGGTCTTGTCCTGCCGCTCAAGCTCGTCCAGCAGGGTGCCGATAATGATCGCGCCGGTCGCGCCCAGGGGGTGGCCCATGGCGATTGCGCCGCCGTTCACGTTGACCTTGGAATGGTCCACGTCGAAGGCCTGCATGAAGCGCAGCACCACGGATGCGAAGGCTTCGTTCACCTCGAACAGGTCGATGTCGCCGATGGACAGGCCGCTGTCCTTCAGGATCTTCTCGGTCACGGGAACCGGGCCGGTCAGCATGATCGTGGGGTCGGTGCCGATCTTGGCGGTGGCGCGGATGCGCGCGCGGGGCTTCAGGCCATGCGCCTGCCCGAATTCCGCATTCCCGATCAGCACGGCGGCGGCGCCGTCGACGATGCCGCTGCTGTTGCCGGCATGGTGGATGTGATCGACATGGGTCAGGTGCGGGTATTTCAGCATCGCGACCTTGTCAAAGCCGGGCATCATCTCGCCCATCTCCTTGAAGGCCGGGCGCAGCTTGGCCAGATCGTCCGCCGTGGTGCCGGGGCGCATGTATTCGTCGCGATCCAGGATGGTCAGGCCGTTCTGGTCCAGCACCGGGACGATGGATTTGGCAAAGCGGTTGTCGGCCCAGGCCTGCGCCGCGCGGCGCTGGCTTTCCAGCGCCAGCGCATCGGCATCCGCGCGGCTGAAGCCGTATTCGGTCGCGATGATGTCGGCGCTGATCCCCTGCGGTACGAAGTACGACCGCATGGCCAGTCCCGGATCGACCGCGATGGCCGCCCCGTCGCTGCCCATGGCAACGCGGCCCATCATCTCGACCCCGCCGGCGATATAGGCCTGGCCCGCGCCGCCCTTGATCTGGTTGGCGGCCAGGTTCACGGCCTCCATGCCAGACGCGCAGAAGCGGTTGATCGACAGGCCGGGAATGCTCTGGTCCAGGTCCGATGCCAGCACGGCGCTGCGCGCCAGGCAGCCGCCCTGTTCCTTGACCTGGGTCACGTTGCCCCAGATGACATCCTCGACCGCGTGGCCTTCCAGCCCATTGCGGTCCTTGACGGCGTTCAGCAGGCGCGCCGACAGCGCCAGCGAGGTGACCTCGTGCAGGCTGCCATCGGGGCGGCCCTTGCCGCGCGGCGTGCGGGCGGCGTCATAGATGAATGCGTCGGTCATGTGTCCTCCTTGGGCGCCCGGTCGGATGGGTTGCCGGGCATCAGATCATAGGGGTGTTTCCAGCCGGGCAGGGCGGCGATGCCGTCCAGCCAGCGATCGATATGGGGCCAATCCTTGCGGTCAAAGCCGAAGGGCTCGGGATAGTACAGGTAACCGCACAGCGCGAAATCGGCGATGGTCGGGCCGCCGGGTGCGACCCAGTCGCGGTCCGCCAGATGCGCGTCCAGCACCTGATAGGCCCCTTTCAGCCGTCCCTGCAGGTATTCCGCGGCCCCTGCCGGCCGCTTGTCCGCGGGCAGGAAGTTCAACAGGAACCGCGCCGGTCCCGCCTGGCCCGAGACCTTGTGGTTGTCAAACATCAGCCAGCGCAGCGTCTCGTTGCGGTCGCTGCCCAGGAACCGGCCGGTGCGTTCCGCGACATGCAGCTGGATAACGGCCGATTGGGTCAGGGTCACATCGCCCTCACGGAACACCGGGACCTCGCCCATCGGGTTCAGCGCCCGAAATGCGGGGCTGCGCCCCTCTCCGTTAAAGAAATCGACATAGACGGGCTGCCAGTCATAGCCCGCCACTTGCATCGTCAGGGCCGGTTTGTAGGCGTTCCCGGATTCGCCGAAGCACCAGAGTTGCGCGGTCATCTTTCCTCCTCGACGCCGGGGGGCTGCGCGCCCCCCCGGACCCCCCGCGGGGTATTTGGGCAAAGAAGAAGCGGCGTTAACCACTTCTTCAACTGAACGGCATTAGTCTGGTCCTGCGGTACAGGCTGGGGAGCCGATGACCGCCAAAGGAGAAGTCGCCCCGGCCTGTGGGCCGACAACGCCTGACCCGACAACAATCGGGAGAAGTCGGGGCGCATCCTGCTTCTTCTTTGCAAAAATACCCAATCCGACCTCTCCGCCCTTGCTGCCGGATCAGAAGGCTTCTGCCTCCAGCTCCATCACCGTGGCTGCTCCGGATTGGATGCGGGCCAGATGCGTGGCGGTCATCGGCAGCTGCCGTTTCATGTAGTAGCGGCCGGTTGCCAGCTTGGTCTTGTGGAACGCCGGGTCCGCGGTGCCCGCATCCAGCGCCGCCTGTGCGGCGACCGCCATCCGGGCCCACATGTACCCAAGGGTCACGTGACCAAACAGGTGCATGAAGTCGTAGCTGCCCGACAGCGCATCGTTCGGGTTCTTCATGCCGCGCTCCATGAAGAACATGGACGCCGCCTGCAGGTCCTTGGACGCGGCCTTCAGCGGTTCGATGAAGTCGGCCGCCAGTGCCTGATTGCCGGACTGTTCCTTGCAGAACGATTTGACCATGTCGAAGAAGGCCATCACATGCTTGCCACCATCCTGGGCCAGCTTGCGGCCGACCAGGTCCAGCGCCTGCACGCCGTTCGCGCCCTCGTAGATCATGGTAATGCGGGCGTCGCGGACGAACTGGCTCATGCCCCATTCCTCGACATAACCGTGGCCGCCGAAGACCTGCTGGGCCAGGACCGTCGCCTCGAAGCCCTTGTCGGTCAGGAAGCCCTTGATGACCGGGGTCATCAGCGACACCAGCCCCTCGGCATCCTTGTCGCCGGCCAGGTGGCCGCGGTCGATCAGATGCGCGCCCCAGAGCGCCAGGGCGCGGGCGCCCTCGATGAAGCTCTTCTGGTCCAGCAGGCTGCGGCGGATGTCGGGATGCACGATCAGCGGATCGGCGGCCCCGGCCGGGTTCTGCGCGCCGGTCACCGCGCGGCCCTGCAGGCGGTCCTTAGCATAGGCCAGGGCGTTCTGATAGGCGGGCACGGCCGCGGCATAGCCCTGCAGGCCCACACCCAAGCGGGCCTCATTCATCATGGTGAACATGGCACGCATGCCCTTGTGCAGGTCGCCCAGCAGCCAGCCCTTCGCACTATCGTAATTCATCACGCAGGTGGCGTTGCCGTGGATGCCCATCTTGTGCTCCAGCGCGCCCACCGACACGCCGTTGCGATCGCCCAGAGAGCCGTCCGCGTTCACCAGGAACTTCGGCACGATGAACAGGCTGATGCCCTTGGTGCCCTCGCCGCCGCCGGGTGCCTTGGCCAGGACCAGGTGGACGACGTTCTCGGCCATGTCGTGATCACCGGCCGAAATGAAGATCTTCTGGCCCGTGATCAGGTAGCTGCCGTCATCCTGCGGTTCCGCCTTGGTGCGCAGCAGGCCCAGGTCGGTGCCGCAATGCGGTTCCGTCAGGTTCATCGTGCCGGTCCAGTCACAGCTGACCATCTTGGGCAGATAGGTCTGCTTCTGGTCGTCGGTGCCGTGAGCGTGGATCGCGGAATAGGCGCCGTGGGTCAGGCCCTGGTACATGTTGAAGGCCATGTTGGCCGACACGAACATCTCTCCGGTGGCCACGCCCATCGTGTAGGGCATGCCCTGACCGCCGTATTCGGGGTCGCAGTCCAGCGCGGTCCAGCCGCCCTCCTTGACCTGCTCGAACGCCTCGCGGAAGCCCTTGGGCGTGCGGACGACGCCATTCTCCAGAACGCAGCCCTCCTGGTCGCCGGACAGGTTCAGGGGCGCCAGCACCTCGGCGGACAGCTTGCCGGCGGCTTCCAGCACGGCCTCGGTAAAGTCGGGGGCCAGTTCGTCATGGCCGGGCAGGTCGGATTGCGACAGCATCAGAACGTCGTGCAGGACGAACTGCAGGTCGCGGATCGGGGGCGTGTACGAAGGCATGTCGGGATCCTTTACGGCTGTTCTGTGGGGGCTGCGGAAAGCCGGCCCTCGGCATCCGAGATCTGCTGGCGAAGGTCGGCGATCGCCTCGCTCAGTTCGGCATATTGCCGTTCCATGTCCGCCAGGCGGTCGCGGCCGACATCGATCGTGGCCGCGATCTGCGCGCGGTTCGTGCCGCCGGGTTCGTACAGCTGCAGCAGCTGGCGGATCTGTTCCAGGCTGAACCCGAAGCGCTTGCCGCGCAGGATCAGGATCAGCCGGGCCCGGTCGCGCCGGTCATACAGCCGGTGCTGGCCGCGGCGCTGGGGAAAGATCAGCTCTCGTGCCTCGTAGAACCGCAGCGTGCGCGGGGTCACGTCAAAGGCGTCGCACATCTGGCGGATGGTCATCAGATCTTCGGACATGGGTGCGGCTCCTCCTCAAACCGGCTTTCCGTCCTTCCCTGAACATAGCCCCAAGTTGACGCGAACGTAAGCAGGACGCGGCGTCACAAGGGCGCGTGCCGCCGCGTCAGCCCATCTTGGCCAGTTCGGCCACGGTGGTCTGGCGCAGCTGGTCCAGGTCCGCCCGCGCCGCCGTCAGGTCGGCGATCTGCCCGTCCAGCACGGCCAGCTGGCGGTCGGCCATGTCGATCCAGACCTGGTACTGCTCGCGAGAGCCCTTCTTGTCATAGATCTGCAGCCACTGGCGGATCTCCTCCAGGCTGAAGCCGAAGCGCCGCCCGCGCAGGATCAGGGTCATGCGGGCGACCTCGCGCGGGCCATAGAACCGGGCGCGGCCTTCCTTTCGGGGCTGCAGCAGTTCGATGTATTCGTAATAGCGCAGCGTGCGGGGCGTCACCTCGAACCGTGCGCACATGTCCTTGAAGCTGATGCGGTCTTCGGTCACCCGGCACCTCCCTGGAAGATTTCCCTTGGCGTCAACCTAAGCGCAGCCGCATCCTTTCTCAACCGAATCGCGTGCCGGGGCTTGATCCGGGTCCCGACCGGACGCTACCCCTCGCGCAAAGAAGGACGCTCCATGACCGATCCCGACGATCACGCCCGCATCGCCCAGCAGTTCATCGAGGCGATCCCCCATGCGCGCGCCCTGGGCATGCGGGTCGAGGAGATCGGCGCGGGCCGCGCCACGATCAGCATGCCCTGGGCCGAACACCTGGTCGGCGATCCGCGCACCGGGGTGATCCACGGGGGTGTCGTCTCGGCGCTGATGGACACCTGCTGCGGGGCGGCGGTGATGGCGCATCCGACGAACCCGCGATCGACCGCGACGATCGACCTGCGCATCGACTATATGCGGGCCGCGACGCCGGGGCAGCGGATCACCGCGCGGGCCGAATGCTATCACATGACCCGCAGCGTGGCCTTCCTGCGCGCCGTGGCCCTGGACGAGGACGAGGCCAATCCCGTCGCCGCCGCCACCGGCGCCTTCACGGCGGAGCGGTGATCATGGGCGACCGCAACGAACCCCTGCACCAGATCAAGTCGCGCCGCGATTCGGCCCTGGCGGCGATGGTCACCGGCGTGCCCTACATGACCTGGCTGGGCATCCGCTTCGACCGGCGCGGGGACGAACTGACCGCGATCCTGCCCTATGACGACAAGCTGATCGGCAACCCGATGCTGCCTGCGATCCATGGTGGGGTCACCGCGGCCTTCCTGGAGGTCACGGCGATCATCGAGCTGGGCTGGGCCGCGATGTGGGAGGATCTGGAATCAGGCCGCATCGCCCCCGACGCGGCCGTTCCCGACAGCCTGCCGCGGCTGCCCAAGACCATCGATTTCACCGTCGACTACCTGCGCTCGGGCCTGCCGCGCGACGCCTATGCCCGCGCCCGCGTGGTGCGGTCGGGACGCCGCTATGCGTCCGTCCATGTCGAGGCGTGGCAGGACAACCGCGCCCGCCTGATTGCCCAGGCCACCGGTCACTTCCTGATGCCGCAGCCTTGAGCCTGCTGACCCACCGCCGGGTGCTGCAGATCGCGGTGCCCATCGTGCTGTCCAACCTGACGGTGCCGTTGCTGGGGCTGGTCGATACCGGCGTGGTGGGCCAGCTGGGCCAGCCGCAGGCCATCGGTGCGGTGGGGATCGGCGCGATCATCCTGACGTCCATCTACTGGGTGTTCGGGTTTCTGCGCATGGGCACGTCCGGTCTGGTGGCGCAGGCGCATGGCGCGGGCGACGCGCCCGAGGTCGGCGCCCATCTGCTGCGCGCGCTGGCCATCGCCGCCGCCGCGGGGCTGGTCTTCATCGCGCTGCAGGCGCCGATCTTCTGGGCGGCCTTCCGGCTGGCCCCCGCCTCGGATGCGGTCGAGGCGCTGGCGCGCGACTATCTGGCGATCCGCATCTGGGGGGCGCCTGCGACCATCGGATTGTACGCGATCACCGGCTGGCTGATCGCGGTCGAACGCACCCGTGCGGTGCTGGGGCTGCAGCTGTTGCAGAACGGGCTGAACGTCGCGCTGGATGTGTGGTTCGTGCTGGGCCTGGGGCTGGGCGTGGCGGGCGTCGCCTGGGCCACCCTGATCGCCGAACTGTCCGGCGTGGCGCTGGGCCTGTGGCTGGCCCGGCACGTGCTGGGACAGGCGCGCCGCGCGGCGGGGCTGTGGGCGCGCGACCGGCTGACGCGGCTGGCGCGGGTGAACGGCGACATCATGATCCGGTCGGTCCTGCTGCAGGGCTGCATGACCAGCTTCCTGTTCCTGGGGGCGGGGCAGGGCGACGTGCCGCTGGCCGCGAACCAGGTGCTGCTGCAGTTCGTGGCGCTGACCGCCTATGCGCTGGACGGGTTCGCCTTTGCCGCCGAAAGCCTGGTGGGACAGGCCGTGGGCGCGCGCCGGCCGGACCGGGTGCGGCGGGCGTCGCTGCTGACCTCGGCCTGGGGGCTGGGGGGTGCGGTCGTGATGGGGCTGGTCTTCATCGTCGCGGGGGGCGCGATCATCGATCTGCTGACCACCTCGGACGCGGTTCGGCAGGCGGCGCGGATCTATCTGCCCTGGCTGGCGCTGGCGCCCCTGATCGGGGTGGCGGGCTGGATGCTGGACGGCATCTTCATCGGGGCCACGCTGACGCGGGACATGCGCAACGCGATGATCCGCTCGGTGGCGGTTTTCGCGGCCTGCGTGCTGATCCTGCCGCCCTTCTGTGGCAACCACGGCCTGTGGGCGGCGCTGATGGCGCTGAACCTGGCCCGCGCGGTGACGATGCTGCGCCGCTATCCCAATGCCGAGGCCGCGGCCGCCTAGCCTGCCATGCGGCGCAGCAGGCGGTCTCGCAGCACGATCTGGTGGAACAGCGCCATCGCGATATGGCCCAGGATCAGCACGCCCATCACCCAGGCCAACTCTCCATGAAAGTTCGACCCGATGTCGGTGGCGGTCTTGACGACCTGGTCCGGGGCGCGCGGCGCAAAGATCTGGAACCCGAAGGGCGCAAAGCCCCGTTCCCCGCCCCAGGCCCGCAGCAGCGCCGCCGAGGGAACCGCCAGCATCAGCGCATAGAGCGCGACATGCCCCAGCCTTGCCGCATGGCCCAGCAGGTCCGCCCGGCGCGGCGGGCGACGATCACGGTTAAGGGCGGCCCAGACCACGCGCAGGACGATCAGCACGAACAGGATGGTTCCGACCTAGGTGTGGTTGGCGGTCAGTGCGACGGCCAGGGGCGCCTCGTCGCCCAGCAGGCTTTCGGACAGCATGCCGCCGAACTGCCACGCCATCAGGGCGGCGATTCCCCAGTGAAGCGTCCGGGTCACGGCTCCATAGCGGTCCTGATTGTCCCAAAGCATGTTCCGGCATCCTGTCGCTGATAGGGCAGACCCTTTCATCCCACGGTTCGGCAGGAACGCGACGGCAAAAATGCCGGGTCACCAAAGCTTGACCCCGGCTGCCTTCCGCGCGTGCAGGAATGGAAAAGGGGGGCGCGATGCCCCCCTGATCCGGTCTGCTGACGATGGCGGCTCAGGTCTCGTCGATGACCTGGCGACGGGCCTCGTCCATCAGGCGGGCCATCTGCGCGCGGATCGTTTCGGCATCGGCGACGCCTGTCAGGTCGGCCTCGACCTTGCGGAAGACGTCCTCCTCTCCGGGCTCGGCGAAATCGGCACTGACGACGGTCATGGCATAGGCGCGGGCGTCGTCGCCAGTCTTGCCCAGCTGTCCGGCCGCCCATTCGCCCAGCAGGCGGTTCCGGCGCGCCTCGGCCTTGAAGCGCAGGTCGGCGTCATGGGCGAACTTGGATTCGTAGGCGCGCTCTCGATCGTTGAACGTGGTCATCGGGCCCTCCTGTGCGGCGTCTGGGACAAGATATGCCCATCGGCATGCCTTGTCGCAAGGCTCGTATTGCCCCCGACCGGCAATCCGGGGTAAGCGGCATCTTCAGGGACATGCGAAAGGACGGTGGGCCCATGGCACCGCGGCGCAAGAAAGTTTACGAAGGCAAGGCCAAGATCCTCTACGAGGGCACGGAACCCGGCACGCTGATCCAGTACTTCAAGGATGACGCGACCGCCTTCAACGCGCAGAAGCGCGCCACCATCGAAGGCAAGGGCGTGCTGAACAACCGCCTGTCCGAGTTCTTCATGAACGGGCTGACGAATATCGGCGTCCCGAACCACTTCATCCGCCGCATCAACATGCGCGAGCAGCTGATCCGCCAGGTCGAAATCATCCCGCTGGAAGTGATCGTGCGCAATTTCGCGGCCGGGTCGCTGTCCAAGCGCCTTGGGCTGGAGGAGGGCACGGCCCTGCCGCGGCCCATCGTCGAATACAGCTATAAGAACGACGAGCTGGGCGACCCGATGGTGTCCGAGGAATACATCATCGCCTTCGGCTGGGCGACCCAGCAGGACCTGGACGACATCGTCAGCCTGGCGCTGCGGGTGAACGACTTCCTGTCGGGGGTGTTCTACGGCGCCGGCATCAAGCTGATCGATTTCAAGATCGAGGTCGGACGCGTCTGGGACAACGATTTCATGCGCCTGATCGTGGCCGACGAGATCAGCCCCGACAGCTGCCGGCTGTGGGACGTCAAGACCGGGCAGAAGCTGGACAAGGACGTGTTCCGCCGCGACCTGGGCAACCTGACCGACGCCTATACCGAGGTGGCGCGCCGGCTGGGCCTGATGCCCGCCAACACGACCAGCCTGAAACCGACCGCGATCAACTGAGAGGGACTGCCGCCATGAAAGCACGTGTCACCATCATGCTGAAGGACGGCGTCCTGGACCCCCAGGGCGAGGCGATCCGCCATGCCCTGGGCGGGCTTGGCCACCAGGACGTCACCGGCGTCCGCCAGGGCAAGCTGATCGAGCTGGACCTGGCCGCCACCGACGCCGAGGCGGCCCGGGCCGAGGTCGCCAGGATGTGCGAGGGCCTGCTGGCCAACACCGTGATCGAGAAATACTCGATCGAGATTGCGTAAGCGTTCGGCTGACGCTGCGGCAGCCTGCCCTTATCGGCAGGTTGCCCCCTGCACCCCGTTGCAAAACGCGCGCGTTTGACGCCCAATGTGCGGATGATGAACCAGACCCCGACCCCTCACAGCGCCGCCCCGGTCATTTCGATCAACGGGTTGCACAAGTCCTATGGTCCGCTTGACGTCCTTAAGGGCGTGTCCATGACCGCCCCGCGCGGCCATGTGGTCAGCCTGATCGGGTCGTCCGGGTCGGGCAAGTCCACGCTGTTGCGCTGCTGCAACCTGCTGGAGAACAGCCAGGCCGGAGAGATCCTGTTCGAGGGCGAACCGGTCCGCTGGAAGGGGCAGGGGCAGGGCCGCCATCCCGCCGACCGCGCCCAGGTCACGCGGATGCGCACCAACCTGTCCATGGTGTTCCAGCAGTTCAACCTGTGGGCCCACATGACGATCCTGCAGAACGTGATGGAGGCCCCGGTCACCGTGCTGGGCGAGGATCGCGCCGCCGTCGAGGCCCGCGCCCGCGACCTCTTGGCCAAGGTCGGCATCGGCGACAAGGCGGACGCCTGGCCCGCACAGCTGTCGGGCGGCCAGCAGCAGCGTGCCGCCATTGCCCGCGCGCTGTGCATGCAGCCCAAGGCGCTGCTGTTCGACGAACCCACCAGCGCGCTGGACCCCGAGCTGCAGCAGGAGGTCGTCCGCGTCATCAAGGATCTGGCCGGAGAGCATCGCACGATGATCCTGGTCACCCATGACATGCGGCTGGCCGCCGATGTCAGCGATCACGTCGTGTTCCTGCATCAGGGCGTGGTCTGCGAAGAAGGCCCGCCGGATCGCCTGTTCGGGAACCCGCAGACCGACCGTCTGCGCCAGTTCCTGTCCGCGACCATGGCGACATAAGAAACCAACAGGAGAGACCCCGAATGAAATCCCTGACGATCGCGGCCGCCGCGCTGATGCTGACCGCGGGCCTGGCCCAGGCCCAGACCATCCGCATGGGCACCGAAGGCGCCTATGCCCCCTACAACTTCATCGACGACGCCACCGGCGAGGTCACCGGCTTCGAGATCGAGCTGGGCAACGAGCTGTGCAAGCGCGCCGAGCTGGACTGCACCTGGGTGCGCAACGATTGGGATTCGATCATCCCGAACCTGGTCTCGTCGAACTATGACACGATCATGGCCGGCATGAACATCAACGCCGAACGCCAGGCAGTCATCGCCTTCACCCAGCCCTACACCCCGCCGACGCCGTCGGCCTATGCGGCGCTGGCGGCTGACGTCGACGTCGAGGGCGGCATCGTCGCGGCCCAGACCAGCACCATCCAGGCCGGCTATGTCGCCGAGAGCGGCGCGACGCTGATCGAGTTCCCGAACCCCGACCAGGCCGTCGCCGCCGTCCGCAACGGCGAGGCCGACGCGATCCTGGCCGACCGCGACTTCCTGGCCCCCATCGTCGAGGAATCCGGCGGAGAGCTGGTCTGGGTCGAGGGCATGGACCGCGTCGCCCTGGGCGAGGGCATCGGCATGGGCCTGCGCCAGTCCGACACCGAGCTGCTGGAGAAGTTCGACGCGCAGATCACCGCGATGAAGGAAGACGGCAGCCTGAACGACATGATCAAGAAGTGGTTCGGCGACGACGCGCTGCTGTTCGAATGATCTGACCTGCCGCCGCGGACCCGTGCCGCGGCGGCCCTTCGGGAAGTCCCATGTTCGCATATTGCACCGATCCGTCCCTGCTGCAGGGGCTTGCCTGGCTGTCGTGCTACCTGACATCGGGCACGCATCTGCTGTTCTATGCCAGCTTCGGGACGGTGCTTCTGCTGTTGGCGATCACCGCGCCCATCGCGCTGCTGTTCGGCTTTGGCGGCGCCATGGCCAGCCGCTCGCGCATCGCGCCGCTGCGGTGGTTCGGGGGGATCTACACCTCGATGGTGCGGGGCGTGCCGGACATCATCTTCTTCCTGTTCGTGCCGATCGCGCTGGACCAGGGCTTCGAATGGGTGCGCCATCAGGTCCTGTGCGACAGCGATGCGCCCGTCCGGCAGGGCAACGATTTCGTCGTGTGCGCCGCGGCCAAGCTGCCGCTGAACGATGCCGCGCCCTGGGTGCATGACGTCTATGGCATCTTCCTGGCGGTCATCGCCTTCTCGATCGTCTTCGGTGCCTTTGCCGCGAACGTGCTGTCCGGCGCCATGGCCGCCGTGCCTCGCGCCCAGCTGGAAACGGCCGAGGCCTATGGCATGTCGCCCGCGCAGGTGAACCGCCGCGTGCTGATCCCCCAGATGTGGACCTATGCCCTGCCGGGCCTGTCGAACCTGTGGATGATCCTGATCAAGGCCACGCCGCTTCTGTTCCTGCTGGGGGTCGAGGACATCGTCTATTGGGCGCGCGAGTTGGGCGGCTCCAAGACCAGCGCCTTCACCTATCCGCATCCGGACTGGCGGCTGTATTACTTCCTGGCGATCCTGGTGTTCTATCTGGGCATGACCTGGATCTCGGAACGCGTGCTGGGCCGCGTCACGCGGCGGCTGTCGCGCGGCCAGGCCACGCTTGGCGGCGAGGCCGAGCGCAAGGGAGCCCCGGCATGAGCTGCGTGCAGACCATCCAGGACTATGCCCTGCGCTCGATCGGCTATGGCGAACGGCTGTTGCCGCGCGAGGGATATGACCTGTGCCAGCAGGCGGTGCTGATCGGGTCGGGCCTGATCTGGAACCTGTATTTTGCAGTGTTGGCGTTGTCGGTCGGCTTCTTCATCGCGACGGGCGTGGCGCTGGCCAAGGCCAGTGCCACCCCCTGGCTGCGCAAGCCCGCGAATGCCTTCATCTTCGTCTTCCGCGGCAGTCCGTTGTTCATCCAGTTCTTCATCGCCTATGAATCGCTGGTGCTGCTGCCGCGGGCGGGCATCGACGTCCTGGGGATGACCATCCAGACCAGCTGGCTGACGCGGGCCTGGGCCGGGGCGCTGATCGTGCTGATCCTGAACACCGCGGCCTACAGCGCGCAGATCTTTCACGGCGCGCTGATGTCGGTCCCCAAGGGAGAGGTCGAGGCCGCCGACGCCTATGGCCTGACCGGCTGGAAGCGGTTCCGGCGGATCGTCTGGCCCACCATGCTGCGCCTGGCCTGGCCCAGCTACACGAACGAGGCGATCTTCCTGTTCCACGCCACGACGCTGGTCTATTTCAGCGGCTTTCCGGCGTTCCAGCAAAAGGGCGACGCGCTGTACTATGCCAGCTACTTCGCCGACCGGACCTTCAACCCCTTTGTCGCCTATCCCATTGCCGCCGCTTATTTCATCGCTGCCACCTTGGCATTGATCTGGCTTTTCGGCAGGGTGAACAGGCGGCTGAACCGGCATCTGCCGGGTGCGACCAGCCGCGTCCGGTACCGTCCCCAGTTGATGAGATAATCCCATGGAATGGCTGCGCGAACACCCCGAGGTCAAGACGATCCGCGTCGCGGCAGCAGACCTGAACGGTGTCGCGCGGGGCAAGCGCGTGCCCGCCCGCTATGCCGGCAAGCTGCTGGAGGAGGGGACCAAGTTTCCCTATTCGGTCCTGAACCTGGACATCTGGGGCGAGGATGTCGAGGACAGCCCGCTGGTCTTCGAATCCGGCGACCCTGACGGGCTGCTGCTGCCGACCGAACGGGGGTTCCTGCCCATGCCGTGGCTGGACGCGCCCACGGGACTGCTGCCCCTGTGGATGTTCCATCCCGACGGCACCCCCTATGACGGCGATCCGCGCCAGGCGCTGGCCCGCGTGGCCGAACGCTATGTCGCGGCCGGGCTGGTGCCGGTGGTGGCGACCGAGCTGGAATTCTTTCTGATCGACGACAGCGGAAAGACGCTGCGCGTGCCGCCCAGCCCGAAATCCGGCAAGCGGCGCACCGGCGGCGAGGTCCTGTCGCTGCGCGCGCTGGACGCGTTCGACCAGTTCTTCACCACGCTCTATGACGCCTGCGAGGCGATGGACATTCCCGCCGACACCGCCATCTCGGAGGCGGGGCCGGGACAGTTCGAGATCAACCTGATGCATCAGGCCGATCCGCTGAAGGCCGCCGACGACACCTGGCTGTTCAAGATGCTGGTCAAGGGCATCGCCCGGACCTACGGCTTTGCCGCCAGCTTCATGGCCAAGCCCTACGAGATGTTCGCAGGCAACGGGATGCACATGCATTTCTCGATCCTGGACCGGGCCGGGCGAAACATCTTCGACAATGGCGGAGAGGAGGGGACCGAGGCGCTGCGCCAGGCTGTCGCCGGCTGCCTGCGCGCCATGCCCGGATCGACCCTGCTCTTTGCCCCGCACGAGAACAGCTTTGACCGCCTGGTTCCCAACGCCCATGCCCCGACCGGCATCGGCTGGGCCTATGAGAACCGCACCGCCGCGATCCGCATCCCCTCCTCGGGCCCCAAGGCCCGGCGGATCGAGCATCGCGTGGCCGGCGGCGACGTGAACCCCTATCTGACCATCGCCGCCATCCTGGGGGCCGCGCTGAACGGGATCGAGGACCAGCTGGTCGCCCCCGCGCCCTTCAAGGGCAACGCCTATGACCAGAAGCTGGCGCAGCTGCCCGGCGACTGGGGCGCCGCGATCGAGGCGTTCGACAGCTGCCCCGAGATCCGCCGCATCCTGCCCGCGCATCTGGTCGACAACTATCTGATGACCAAGCGCCAGGAACTGCATTACATGGCCGAGCTGTCCGACGAGGAGACGGTCGAGCTGTACCTGGACACGGTCTGATCGCGACGATGGGCCGCCCGCCTGTTTCCGGGCAGCAGGGCCGTGGGCAATGTTCGCCGTCCGTGACGGCAAGTGAGGCGGTGGATGAGCAGGCCAGGCCTTGATGCGACCGACATCCGCATCCTTGCGGCCGTGCAGCAGCACGGGCAGCTGAGCAAGGCGCGACTGGCCGAGCTGGTGAACCTGTCGCCCACACCCTGCTGGGCGCGCCTGACGCGGCTGCGCGAGGCCGGGCTGATCCGGGGATACCGGGCCGACATCGCGCTGGAGCGCATTGCCAATGTCACCCAGGTCGTCGTCACCGTATCGCTGGCGCAGCACCGCAAGGTCGATTTCGACCGGTTCGAAGGCCATATCGGCGCCCTGCCGGAGATCACCGAATGCATCGCGACCGGCGGCGGGATGGATTATGTCCTCAAGGTCGTCACCCAAAGCCTGACGGCGTTCCAGACCCTGATGGAATCGCTGCTGGAGGCCGATCTGGGGATCCAGCGCTATATGACCTATATCGTGACGCGACAGGTCAAGGCGGCACAGCCCGACCTCAAGGCGCTGACGCGCGCGCCCGCGCACCCCGCCTGACCCGGCGCGGGATTCTCCGGCCAAAACCGTCCGGTCTGCAGTCCACCCCAAGAACAGCCCGACCGGCCTGTTTGCGCGCCGGATTTGGCCCGTGCGTCGTCCGCATCCGCGCTTAGATGGCAGATGTCCCGCCTCGGCCACCGGCCCATTTTCGTGGAAGAAGACGTCAGATGACCCAGATCCAAGATTTCGGTTTCGGAACCCAGATCCGCAAGTCCCCCTATTTCGACGCGACCGTCCGATGGGGCGCCACGGGGTTCTCGGTCTATAACCACATGTACATCCCGCGCGACTTCGGCGATCCGGTGCAGAACTTCTGGAACCTGATCAACGACGCGATCCTGTGCGACGTCGCCGTCGAGCGTCAGGTCGAGATCACCGGCCCCGACGCGGCGCGGTTCGTCCAGATGCTGACCCCGCGCGACCTGTCCAAGATGGCGGTCGGACAGTGCAAATATGTGCTGATCACGAATGCCCAGGGCGGCATCCTGAACGACCCGGTCCTGCTGCGGCTGGCGGAAAACCATTTCTGGATATCGCTGGCCGACAGTGACATCCTGCTGTGGGCGCAGGGGGTCGCGGTGCATTCGGGAATGGACGTCACGATCAGGGAACCGGACGTGTCGCCCCTGCAGCTGCAGGGGCCGAAATCGGGTGCGGTGATGCGGGCGCTGTTCGGCGACGCGATCATGGACCTGCGCTATTACTGGTTGCGCCGCGTAGATCTGGACGGCATCCCGCTGATCGTGTCGCGCACCGGCTGGTCCAGCGAGTTGGGATACGAGCTGTATCTGCAGGACGGCAGTCGTGGCGACGCGCTGTGGGAGCGGATCATGGCCGCGGGTGCGCCCCTGGGGCTGAAGGCGGGCCACACCTCGTCGATCCGCCGGATCGAGGGGGCGATGCTGTCCTATCACGCCGATGCCGACATCGACACCAATCCCTATGAGCTGGGTCTGGATCGGCTGGTCGATCTGGACATCGAGGCCGATTTCATCGGCAAGGACGCGCTGCGCCGGATCAAGGCCGACGGCCCCGCCCGCCGCCAGGTCGGCCTGGTGATCGACGGCGCGCCGCTGAAGGGGCCGAACACGACCTTCTGGCCCGTCACCCGTGACGGCCAGGTCGTGGGCAAGGTCACCTCGGCGATCCATTCGCCACGGCTGGATCGCAACATCGCGCTGGCGATGCTGTCGGCCGGATCGGCACAGATGGGCGCCCAGGTTCAGGTCCGGACCCCGGACGGCACGCGGTCCGCGACCATCGTCGAACGGCCCTTTCACGACCCCAAGAAGACCATCGCCGTCGCCTGACCCTGCCCCCGGATCACGGAGCCTCAGACATGTCCGATCTGTCCTGCCCCCCGACGCGGATGGTGCCTCTGTCCGGGGACCGCCGCGTGCTGATGCCTGGGGATGCAGATGCCCGGTAAGGCGATGTCGTTCCAGCCCCCCGGGGCAGGGCGCACCTTTCCGGCGACGCGTGGTGCATTGTCGCCCTGCGCCCGCAAGGGGCTGGTCGCATGCGGGCGGGTGATCAGGGTTGCCCCGGTGCGTCGCCGGTCTGGCACCCGGCGAACACGCCCGACCAGTTCAATCACCCCGCCCGATCGGAATGCGCGTGCTGCGCGATCGGGTCGGGCGACTGAACGCGGCGACATGATGGGCAACCGGCCTTCCCTGCGGCGGGGCGGATAGCA
The DNA here is from genome assembly GCF_040148865.1 of Paracoccus sp. NFXS7. Classification (NCBI taxonomy): domain Bacteria; kingdom Pseudomonadati; phylum Pseudomonadota; class Alphaproteobacteria; order Rhodobacterales; family Paracoccaceae; genus Paracoccus; species Paracoccus sp. NFXS7. The sequence continues at coordinate 886,768 of NZ_JAKEKV010000001.1, read as the reverse complement.
TGTACCACCTTCGCCGTCTTGCCGTCCGTCATGCCCGCGCCTTCGAATGGGTCTATGTCCGGTTCGAGGCCGCTCTGGTCGCCCTCGACCCGCTGTTCCGGCGCATCGGGTATCACCGGCTGGAACGCCCCGTCGCCGCGGTCGAGCGGTTGACCAAGGGCCTGCTGTTCGACTGTCGGATGTGCGGGCAATGCGTGCTGTCCTCGACCGGCATGTCCTGCCCGATGAACTGCCCCAAGACATTGCGGAACGGTCCCTGCGGCGGCGTGCGCCCCGGCGGCTTCTGCGAGGTCGATCCGCAGATGCGCTGTGTCTGGGTGATGGCGTGGGAGGGGGCCGCCCGGATGCGCGACGGCGCGCGGATCGGCGACGTCCAGCCGCCCGTGGACCGCAGCCTGCAGGGGTCGTCGTCCTGGCTGCGCGTGGCGCGCGAAAAGGCGGCGCACCCGGCCGGGCCGTCCGACGCCCCCCGCGCCACCATCGCCTGCGCCTTTCCGCAGGCCCGCGCCCATGAACCGGCGGCCGCGCCCCTGGCGGTCGAGCCGCGACCAGCTGACCGGGGGCCGCGCCGATGACCGACCTCCCGCCCGTCGATTTTGACCGCTGGCAGCCGTCCTATGACCCGCCGCCGCCCGGCCATGTGTCGGGCAGCCGGTTGGAGCGGGTGCTGCGCCAGGGTCATTTCGCGGTCACCGCCGAACTGAACCCGCCCGACAGCGCAGACCCCGCGGATGTCTTTGCCGCCGCGCGCCCGCTGGCCCGGGTCGCCGACGCGATCAACGCGACGGATGCGTCGGGGGCCAACTGCCACATGTCGTCGATCGGCATCTCGGCCCTGCTGACGCGGGCGGGGATCGGGACGGTCTATCAGATATCCTGCCGCGACCGGAACCGCATCGCGATCCAGGGGGACGTGCTGGGGGCGGCGGCGATGGGGGTGCGCAACGTGCTGTGCCTGACCGGCGACGGGGTGGGGGTGGGCGATCAGCCCGGCGCGCGACCGGTCTTCGATCTGGATTCGATCTCGCTGCTGCGCACCATCCGGACGATGCGCGACGATGGCATGTTTTTGTCGGGCCGCCGCATCACCAGCCCGCCGCGCATGTTCCTAGGCGCGGCCGAGAACCCCTGCATCGCGCCGTTGGACTGGCGTCCCGACCGCCTGGCCAAGAAGGTCGAGGCTGGCGCGGATTTCATCCAGACGAACTATATCTTCGACGTCCCGACCTTCGCGCGCTTCATGGCGCGGGTCCGCGACCTGGGCCTGGACCGGCGGGTGTTCATCCTGGCCGGGGTCGGCCCGCTGGCCTCGGCCAAGGCCGCGCGCTGGATGCGCAGCAACGTTCCCGGCGTCCATATCCCGGACGCGGTGATCGCCCGGATGGAGCGGGCCGCCGATCCCGGCGAGGAGGGCAAACGCCTGTGCATCGAGCTGATCCAGCAGATCCGCGCGATTGCGGGCGTCAGCGGCGTGCATGTCATGGCCTATCGCCGGGAACACCTGGTGTCCGAGATCATCGCCCAGTCCGGTGTGCGCGAGGGGCGCCCGGCAGACTGATCGTCGTCAGCGATGCGCCAGGTATTCTGCCGCCACATAGCCCGAGACGCTGGGCCGGTCGGCAAGCATCACCCTGCACCAGACCTTGCCGTCGGTGGTCACGCAGTTCTGGCGCGTCAGGCGCGTGCCGTCGGGCAGGCCGATGATGATCCTGTGGTTCAGCCCCGGCCCCTCGCGCAGCTTGAGAAGGTCGTCGGGGCCGGCACCCTGCACCACCGCGCCGGAGCCGACCGCGCAGGCCGTGACCGTCATGAGCGCAAGAAAGGCGGCAAGATATGGTCGCATTGTAGGTCCCTGATCGTTTCGCCGCCGATACGACACCATCGCGCCCATGACGGCAATCGGGTTCGCACCGGTCGCGGTCGATTGACGCTGCTTTGGATGCTGGAAAGGTGGCGTTGCCCAAAGCATTGGGGTCATCCGTCAATGGACGAACCACCGCCAAAAATTGTGTGCAAGGCATGTTGGGCGGCCGATACTTTTATTCATTAACCTGCTTTTTGCGCCGTGAACCGCGTCATCAGCATACCTGCGCGACTTTACAGTAAAAATATTGTATGCATTATCTGAAGGTGTCGGCGCTCGGGGAGGAGCGGCCGGATCACGGCGAGGGGCCGGGAATATCAGGGAGGAAGTGATGAAACACGCGATAGCGGCTGCCGTCATGAGCGGCGCGATGTGCCTGATGGCCGGGGATGCATCGGCCGAGCGGACCTTGCGCATGACCGTCCAGGTCGGTGCCAACCATCCCGTCGGCGCGAACACCCATTATTTCGCCGAACAGCTGAACGAGATTTCCGGCGGCGAGATGACCGTGCGCGTCTTTGACAGCGCGTCGCTATTCAAGGGGCAGGAGGTGCCGCAGGCGATCTCCAGCGGCGCGATCGACATGGGCATCGTGCTGGCCGACGAATATGCGGGGTCCGTCCCGGCAGCCGGCATTTTCTCGGTCGCGTTCATGTTCCCGGACTATCAGATCCTGGCGCGCGCCGCCGACCGTGAGGGCGCGTTCCGCACGACCTTTGACAACCTGCTGCTGGAGGCCGGGTCCAAGGTGCTGTGGTGGCAGGACTACGGTCCCGTGCAGATGCTGTCCAAGGGCGCGCCGGTCGTCTCTCCGGAGGACATGCGCGGCAAGATGGTGCGTGCGACCGGCAAGCCGACCGGCGATCTGATCGAGGCCGTGGGCGGATCGGCCGTGGTTGTCGGCGGCGCCGAGCAGTTCGTGGCCTATCAGCGCGGCTTGGTCGATATCGGGATGAGCGGGACCACCGCGGTCAAGTCGCGCGCGCTTTATGAGGTGATGGATCATGTCACCATGACCAGCCACGGCCTGGCCGAATTCATCGCGGTCATCAACCCGGCCCTGTGGGACAGCATGTCCGAACAGGAGCAGGCCTGGATGACCGAGGCCGCCATCCGCGCCGAGGAGAAGATGCGCGCCGAGACCGAGGCCGAGAATGTCGAGGCCGCGCAGTGGCTGGCCGAGAACGGCCATGCGACCGTCACCGAACTGACGCCCGAGCAGATCGCCGTCTGGCAGGAGGCCACCCGCCCCGCGGTCGAGCAGTTCCGCCAGGAGGCGGGCGAGGCGGGAGACCAGCTTCTGACGGCGCTGGACGCGCTGCGCTGAGGGCAGGGGCATGACTGCATCCCGTGGCGCGCTGCGCCTGGCGGACGGGCTGTCGCTGATCGCGGCGCGCCTGTCCGAGGTGGGCATCGTCGCCATGACGATGCTGCTGACCTATGAGGTGGTGGCGCGCTATGTCTTTCGCGCCCCCACGCATTGGACATCGGACGTCGCGACCACGGTGATGATCTGGCTCACCTTCCTGGCGATGGGCTATTGCCTGCGCGACGGGCACATGATCCGCATCACTGCCGTCATCGGGCAACTGCCCCCCGCAGGCCGCAAGGCGGCCGAGGCGCTGAGCCTTGTGGCGATCCTCGGGTTCTCGATCTTTGTTCTGTGGGTCGCCACGGGGTCGATGCTCGATTCGATCGCCTTCGGGCGGCGCCAGCCCTCGATGCTGCGGATGCCGACCTGGATCGCCGAACTGCCGATCATCCTTGGCTTTGCGATCCTGGCCTTGCAGGCGCTGGCGGACCTGATCCGGCTGCCGGGCCGTCCCGCCCCCGATTTCGCCAGCAGCGCCGAACAGGAGCTGTCGCACAACGCCCCTGGGGAGGCCGGACGATGACCCCGTTCCTGATCTTCGGCGCGCTTCTGGCGCTGCTGATGACCGGCATTCCGGTGGCCTTCACGCTGGGCATCCTGGGTGCGGGCCTGCTGGCCATCGACGGGTTGCCGCTGTCGATGGTCGCCAGCACGCTGTTCGGCGGCATCAACGATTTCGTGCTGCTGGCCATCCCGCTGTTCCTGCTGATGTCGAACCTGCTGCTGCGCGGGGGGATCGGGCGCGACCTGTTCGTCGCGATGCAGAGCTGGGTCGGGCATTGGCCCGGCGGCCTGGGCATCGCGGCGCTGCTGTCCTGCGGAGTCTTCTCGGCCATTTCGGGCAGCTCGATCACCACGGCCGCGACCGTCGGCACCGTTGCCATCCCCGAGATGGTCAAGCGCGGCTATTCGCGCAGCCTGACATTGGGCCTGATGGCGGCAGGCGGCACGCTGGGGATCATCATTCCGCCCTCGGTTCCGCTGATCATCTATGGCGCGATCACCGAACAAAGCATCGGCCAGCTGTTTCTGGCCGGCGTCGGTCCGGGCATCCTGCTGATCGTGCTGTTCGGCATCTATGTCGTCATCGCATCGGCGATCCAGGGCACGCATCAGGCGATGCCGCGCGCGACATGGCCCGAACGTCTGGCCGCGACGCGGCGCGCCCTGCCGACGCTGCTGCTGGCGGGCACGATCCTGGGCGGCATCTATGGCGGGATCTTCACCCCGACCGAGGCCTCGGGCATCGGCGCGTCCGTCGCGTTGCTGATCCTGGGGGCAGGCGGGCGGCTCAGCCGTGCGGTGTTCCTGGGCGCGGTGCGCGACACGGTCAAGACGACGACGGTCATCTTCCTGATCGTCATCGGCGCCAAGATCTTCGGCCAGGCGATCACCCTCTATCAGCTGCCCGCGCAACTGGCCTGGCTGTTCGAGGACTACTTCAACACGGCGACGCTGGCGCTGCTGCTGATCGCGGTCATGCTGATCTTCATCGGCTTCTTCCTGGAGAGCATGTCGATGCTGCTGATCATGGTGCCGGTGCTGATGCCGACGGTGATCGCGCTTGGCATCGATCCGATCTGGTTCGGCATCTTCTTCGTGCTGCTGATCGAGGTCGCGCTGATCACCCCGCCGGTCGGGCTGAACCTGTTCGTGATCCAGTCGCTGGACCGCGCGCCATTGTCGGTGGTGGCCAAGGGCGCGCTGCCCTTTGTCGCGATCATGCTGGGGTCGGTGTTCCTGATCGCGCTGTTCCCGCAGATCGTCCTGGCGATACCGGGGCTGTAGTGATCGGCGCCCGGCCGGACGGCCGGGCGCCGATGCAGGTCAGGCGCCGAACCAGCCTGCGCGGGCCAGCTGGCCGGTGATCTTGTCCGGCACGCGTTCGGCCAGCCACTCCACCAGCAGGGCCAGCCGGTCGTGATCCAGGCCGGTGTCGATCCCCTCGCGGTGCAGCAGGTAATGCACGTCCTCGGTCGCGATGTTGCCGGTGGCGCGGGGCGCGAAGGGACAGCCGCCAAGCCCCCCGATGGACGCATCGATGATGCCGGCGCCGCGTTCCAGCGCGGTCATCAGGTTGGCAAAGCCAGTGTTGCGGGTGTTGTGCAGGTGCACGCCCCAGGCAATGCCGTCCAGCGCGTCGCGGCAGGCGTCATGGACCCGCGCGATGTCGCGGGGGGCGGCGACGCCGATCGTGTCGGCCAGCACGATCCGGTCGGCGCCCGCCGCGCGCAGCGCCTCTGCCATCTGCGCGATCCGCGCGGGCGCGATCTCTCCCTCGAACGGGCAGCCATAGGCGGTGGCGATCACGCCGGTCAGCTGCCGCCCGGCCTGGCCGACCATCGGCGCCACGGCGGCAAAGGCCGCGAGGCTGTCGTCGCTGCCCATGTTCTGGTTGCGCCGGCAGAACGTGTCCGACGCGACGACCGCAAAGCGCAGTTCGCGCACCCCGGTCGCCAGGACCCGTTCGGCCCCCCTGCGGTTCAGGACCAGGGCCGACAGCTGGACCGCCGGCAGGGGCGGCAGCGCGTCCAGCACCGCCTCGGCATCCGCCATCTGCGGGACGCGGGCCGGGTTCACCATGCTGACGGCTTCGATCTGGCGCAGCCCCGCGGCCGCCAGTTCGGCGATCAGATGCGCCCGTTCCTGGACCGAGAACAGGCGCGGCAGGTTCTGCAGCCCGTCGCGCGGGCCGACCTCGCAGATCGTGACGCTCATATCACGCCCCGCGCCTTGAGATCCTCGATCGTCTCCTCGCCAAGGCCGATCCGGGCATAGATCTCGGCGTTGTGCGCGCCCACCTGCTGCGGGCCCAGCCAGGCGATGTCGCCGGGCGTCTCGGACAGGACCGGGAAGACGCCGGGGACGGTGATCGTGCCGAAGTCGTCGTCGTGATGGTCACGCACCATGCCGCGTTCGCGGAAATGCGGGTCCTGGACCACCTCGGCGATCGAGTTGATCGGGCCGAAGACCACGCCGAACTGCTCCAGCCGCGCGGTCAGGTCGGCCACGTCCAGCGACGCGGACCAGGTCGCAATCATCGAATCCAGCAGCTCCGCGTTCTCGCCCCGCGCGATATGGGTCACGAAGCGCGGATCGTCCGCCAGATGCGGCTGGCCCATCGCCTGCGTCAGACGGCGGAACATCGCATCCACATTGGCCGCGATCACCACATAGGTGCCGTCCCTGGCCGGATAGATGTTCGACGGCGCGATCTTGGCAAGCCCGGTGCCGGACGGCTGGCGGACCTCTCCGGCCTTGGAATATTCCGTGACCGTGCTTTCCAGCATCGCAAAGCAGCTTTCGGTGATGGCCGCGTCCACCACCTGGCCGCGCCCGCCGTTCCGGTCGCGGTGATACAGCGCCATCATCATCCCCTCGAACGCGAACAGCGCCGTCAGCGTGTCGCCAAGCGAGATGCCATAGCGCGGCGGCGGCATGTCCGGATAGCCGTTGATATAGCGCAGCCCCGACATCGCCTCGCCCACCGACGCAAAGCCGGGTCGCGCCGCATAGGGGCCAGTCTGGCCAAAGCCCGAGACCCGCACGATCACCAGCCCGGGGTTCAGGGCGTGCAGCTGCTCCGGGCTCATGCCCCAGCGTTCCAGGGTGCCGGGCTTGAAGTTCTCGATCAGGACATCGGCCTGCGCGATCAGCGACCGCGCCAGCTCCTGCCCCTCGGCGGCACGCAGGTTGATCGAGACGGATTTCTTGTTGCGTGCCATGATCGGCCACCACAGCGTCTTGCCCTCGTGCTGCAGGCGGCCCCAGCTGCGGATCGGATCGCCGCTGCCCGGCGCCTCGACCTTGATGACCTCGGCCCCGAAATCGGCGCAGCGGCTGCCGACGAACGGTCCCGCCAAAAGCTGCCCCATCTCGACGACCCGCAGGCCCTGCAGCGGCCCGAACGGTGCTTTCCCTGTCATCGCCATCCCTCCCTGATGCGTTCATGACGGGTTTAATCCGCGCGGCCTGAAATTTGTATCCATTTTTTATGGCTGAAGATCGATTTTCTATGGTTCCAGTGAAGCATGCCTGCTTTCCTGCACTCATTGCCGGGGATTGTAATGCCCCCGACCAGATGATGAACTGCGCCCCAGCAGCACGTGGCGGAAGGGTTCGAGATGCAGCCGGAATCAGCCGAAAGTGCGTCCAGGCGGGCCTATCGCGAACTGCGCCAGGCGATTCTGGAGCGACGCCTGCCGTCCGACCGCAAGGTGACCGAGGTCGGGCTGGCCGAGGACCTGGGCATCTCGCGCACGCCCATCCGCGAGGCGATCAAGCGCCTGCTGCTGGAGGGACTGCTGGAGCGTCGCAAGGGGCAGGGGCTGTGGTGCGTGGTCCCCGACGCCGACGAGGTCCGCGAGATCTTCGAACTGCGGTTGCGGCTGGAATCCTATGCCGCCGCCAAGGCCGCCGAACGCGCGACGCCTGCCCAGATCGAGGCGCTGACCGCCTCCGCCCACCGCATGCAGGCGCTGGCGCAGGTCGCCGAGGACAGCGAGGCCCTGATCGCCGGCATCGACCAGGAAAACGCCCGGTTCCACGCGCTGATCGCCGAGGCGACGCAGTCCCCCAGGCTGATGCACCTGATCCGCGCGACGGTCGACGTGGCGCTGGTCACGCGCACCTTCCGCCGCTTCACGCCCCAGCAGCGGCGCCGTTCGGCACAGCATCACCTGGAGATCGCCGCCGCCATCGCCGCCCGCAAGCCGCACTGGGCAGAACGCATGATGCAGGTCCACATCCTGTCCGCCGAGGATACGATGGACAGCGATCCCGCCCCGGACGCGTCCGCCGAAAGCCTGTTCCAGGCTGGCGGCGATGACTGATCGCACCCGACCAACCATCGGAACGCGGCCATCTGCGGCGCCGATATCCTGCCGGATTTGCGGCGCATGAGCAGGTTGCCGCACGCAACGTCCCGATCAAAGGCGATGGCATGAGATTTCGCCTTGCCGAACCTTCCGATGCCCCGATGCTTGCCGCCATCTCGATCGAGGTCTGGCTGGGCACATACATCCGTCGCGGCGTCAGCGACGCTTTTGCCACCTACGCCCTGACACAGTTCACACCCGCAAGGCTGGCCGCGGTGATCGGCGACCCGGACGAACATGTCATCGTCTCTCAGAACGACGACGGGCCGGACGCGTTCATCCGCATCAGCAGCGGAAAGGCGGCGCCCGTCGCTGGCTGCTCCACGACCGAGATATCCACCCTCTATGTCCAGCCGCGGCACCAAGGCCGCGGTCTGGGTCGGGCGCTTCTCCACCAGGGATTGGACCATGCGGCGGGCAAGGGCGCCGGTTCGGTCTGGCTGACCACGAATGCCGAGAACGCCCCGGCGATCGCCTTCTATCAAGGAAACGGGTTCGACAGGGTCGGCACCACGGCGTTCCGGATCGCCGATCAGACCTATCCGAACGACGTGTTCAGCCGGGCCATCGCCCGATAGGGCCACGACACCACGGCGCGCCGGACGGGAATGCCGCCGGGGTGGATTGCCGCGGTCATCCCGTCCGTCCGAACGGCATTTGCTGCATTTGAGCGTGGCCGGGGCGTGTAGCGGCTGGACCGGATCGTTCCGGTCCTGTACCGTTCTCTCCTAAGTTGAAGCATCATGTACCATTTCATCCCGAAGATTTGCAGCCATCGGAGCGTTTGACGATGTTCGACCTCGAAGCCCCCGACGATCTGGTTCTTGTTCAGGACGCGATCCTGGTGCCACCGCCCGTTGACGGGCGGGGCCGCCAGCAGGCGTCGGGCGTTCTGACACCCGACGGGCGGATGGTCGAAAACTCGATCAGCTGGTCGAACAGCCGGGAGCCCGTGAACGCTGCGCCCGCCATGCCCGACACGGTCGAAACCCTGTCCGGCTGCTGGATGTTCGGGGGGACGCTGTACGGCCATTTCGGCCATTTCATCACCGAAAGCTTTGCCCGTGCATGGGCGCTGGACGCGCTGCGGGGCCAGATCGATGGCGTGCTGTTCACGCCCAAGCAAAGCTCGGCCAACCTGGAACCGATGCTCAAGGCCCTGCGGCCGCTGATGGATTCGCTTGGACTGGATGTGCCGGTCCGCTGCATCACCACGCCCACCCGGGTCGAGCGTCTGCACGTGCCGCGCCAAGGCGTCGGCATGGGCGATCTGACCGTCGGCAGCGCCAAGTTCCGCGACTTTGTCGGCGCGCATGCCGGCGCGGGGATCGACCCGGCGGGGCCCGAACGGATCTATGTCTCGCGCAGCCTCCTGCCCGCGCAGCGCGGCGGCCTGATCGCCGAAAGCTTGCTGGAAGGGTATCTGGCCCAGGAAGGCTATCAGATGTTCCATCCGCAAAAGCACCCTGCGGCGGTCCAGATCGCGCACTACAAGGCCGCGCGGGACATCATCACGGTCGACTGCTCTCCGCTGCACATGATGGCCTATGTCGGCAATGCCGCGCAGCGGGTGGCGATCCTGACCCGGCGCAGCATGGATTTTGCACCCGGCTTCGTGCGCCAGCTGCAGACCTTCACCGGCATGACCGCGTTCGAGATCAACACCTTGGAACGCGACTGGGTTCAGGGCGGCGCGCTGCGCCCCGGACGTGGGTCGTTCGGCGAGATGGACTTTCCGCGGACCTGGCGGATGCTGCGCGACCGGGGCATGATCAGCGGCGACACGCCCTGGCCCGCGCTGACCGACAGCCAGCGCGACGCGGATCTGCAGCGAATCGCCGACCTGCACGGTCAGGCCTTCAACCCGTTGGACGAAAATCTGGAACGTCACGCCAGAAGAACGGCCAAGGCGTCGGCATGAGGGGCCATGATCTCTCGGCATCGGGCAGGTCCGGCCGGTTGTCGCTGCCCCGATGACCGGCAGCAACGCGTCCGACGGCTCGACCCCGGGGTCGGATGGCGCATCGGTGCCCGCGCCCACGGTCCTGACGCTGCCTGCCACTCCGGACAGTCAGGTCGCCGCAGTTACGCTGCGGGGCCAGCGCGACCTTTCGCTCAGGGCGCATCCGCCCGGCACGGTTCTGTCCGCCGGGCCGGATGGGATCAATATTGTCCGGGGCACCAGCCTGCGATGCGTCCTCCCTGCGACGGCGTTGCTGCAGGCAGAGGCCATTCTGGTCGAAATATGCTTTTCACAGAAAGAGCCATCTCCGCACGGCACCCTGCTGTCATTGATCGATCAGAGCGGGCTGAGTTTGTCGTTCCGCGATATGGGAACCCATTGGGTTGCGAGGGTCGGAACCGCCCGGGTTGATTTCGCAAGCAAGCTGAACACGCGGCGGACGGTCTGCTTTGTATTGACGGCGTCCGGCCATCTGCTGACCTGTCATGAGGATGGCCTGATCGAAGAGGCCGCAGCCTTCGATGCAATGCCGCTGTTGCAGATTCGACAGATTCACGCCGGTACCAAGGCCGCCGTGACACTTCATGATCTGACGCTTCAGGTTCTGAACGAAACCGATATCGGTGCACTGCGCGACTGGCTTTCGTCCCGCCGGGGCAGTGCAGACGAAGCGGTGAGCGGATCACCGTTGCTGATTCATTTCAATGGCCAATCCTTGGCCCTTGGTCCCGATGTCCCGGCTGTCGACAAGCTTGCGCTGGCTGACATCGCCCGTCTGAATGTGCAAATGCTGAGCGGAATCCACACCGGGCCCGAGCGTCGCATCATTGAGCTGCAGGGTTTGCAGAAGCGCAGCGGTCCTGTTGCGCTGTCTGAGGCCGAGTTCACGCGTGTCAGGATATCCAAGCCGGTTCCGCCGGCCCTGCCAATGGCGCAGGCCCTGGTTGGACACGGGGAAGAGGCAGAGGACGTTCAGCGTTTCGCGCCGATCAGCATCTCCGGAAATCCCGTCGCCGGTCAGTCGATCGCGCTGTTGGAGGACCCCGACGGGTTGGTCCGTCACAACATGGACATGATCATCGACGGCACGCACCTTGCGTATCTGCGGGAGGGGAGCGCCCCAGAGACGGTCGTCTATTTCTGGATCCAGGGAGAAGCCGACCGCCAGGCCGCGCCGGGTGTGTATCTGAACGCCTTGCAGGCGCACTGGAACCGCATCCGGGCCCGGCTGGACGATCTTTACCCCGCCGCGCGCAAGATGATCCTGTTGATGCAGACCGCGGGGTCGGACCAGTCGCATCACGGCAGCGACACGAACCATGCCGCCGCCGATCAGCTGGCCTTCGTGGCCGGGCGCGACGATGCCGTGATGGTGGGGCCGATCTATCCCTCGGCCCTGTCCGACCGCGTGCACCCGGACCTGCATCATTCCCGCATCATGGGAGAGCTGGCGGCATGGGCCCTGCAAGAAACCATGGCAGGGCGCGGCTGGACGATCCCGCGCCCGACCGCACGGCGTCAGGGCGACCGGATCACATTGCGCTTTGCCCTGCGCCCGGACGAAGCCCTGGCGGGCCATCAGGCCTCGCCTTATGGCGGCCGGGGCATCGACGCGTTTCTGGGCGTCGAGGTCACCGGCGGCGGCACGATCACCGCGCTGGCCCTTGACGGCCATGATCTGCACCTGACCATCGACGGGCCGGTTACCGGCGTGCGCTATGCGATGCAGCGCCAGAACATGCGGGTCGAGGGGAATGCCCATCCGGCCCGCCGCGGCCTGTTGCGCACGACGCTGTCGCGCCCGGCCGTTCACCTGCCGGGGACGATGCTGCACCGCTGGCTGCCAGGCTTCGAGATCGACGTCTAGACAGGTCGGCCTTGCGGGTCGGATCAGCTGTCTGGAATGTCTAATGGTGGAGCCAAGGGGAATCGAACCCCTGACCTCTTGAATGCCATTCAAGCGCTCTACCAACTGAGCTATGGCCCCACCGTGAGGTCCGCGAAGCGCGTCTGCGCCGCCGCGTGTGGGGTCTATAGGAGGGGGCGCGGCGGGGTGCAAGCGGAAAATCGGCGGCGTCGTGCAGTTTCCGGAAATTCCCCCGGCAGGCCTGCGCGGCGCTCCGCATCGATGCGCCGCAACGAAGAAGGCCGCGCCATTTCGGGCGCGGCCTTGGGTCTTATTCCTCTTCGTCGCCCGCGACATCGGCGATGTCGTCCAGCGACACGTCGCCGTCGTCGTCGTCCTCTTCCAGCAGGTCGTCGTCGATCTCGCCCGCGTCGTCGGCGATATCCTCTTCGTCGTCGACCAGTTCGTCGTCATCGTTCGCCGCGGCCGTCTTCTCGGTCACAAGCGTCTTGCCACGACCGTCGGTCAGGCTGGTCACCGTGAACGTGTTCCCGCAGGCCGGGCAGGTCATCGGATCTGCCTTCAGGTCGTAAAAGCGGGTGGCGCAATGCGGGCACAGGCGTTTGGTGCCCCATTCCTCTTTGGGCATGGTATTCTCCTTCAGCCGCGATTAGGGGAAATCGGGTGATCCCCTGCCACAGAGGCCAAGGGGTGTCAAAGGCTTTATCTGGCAGGCCAAGGCGGGCATGGCAAGCGGCGATCAGCGGATCATCATCGAAGAGGGGCTGGTGGTGCGTCTGCGACGGTCGTCGCGCGCACGGCGGATGACCCTGCGCGTGCCCCGCGACGGGTCGGGCGCGGTGCTGACCCTGCCCGTGGGGGTGCCCCTGGCCGAGGGGCAGGATTTCGCGCGGTCGCGCCGGGACTGGCTGCGCGCGGCGGTGGGCCGGCTGCCCCTGCGACAGGCGGCGGTGCCCGGCGCGGCCCTGCCGGTCGAGGGGCGGGCGCTGATCCTGACACCGGCGCCGGTGCGGCGCGCCCAGGTTCAGGACGACCGCCTGCTGATCCCCGAAGGACGCCCGGCGGGCGCCGTTGCGGCCGCTTGGCTGAAGCATCTGGCGATGCTGCGCCTGCGGGTGGCCTGCGACCGATTTGCGGAGGCACTGGGGCGCCCCTATGCCGCCATCGCCCTGCGCGACACGCGGTCCCGGTGGGGCAGCTGTACCCATGACGGGCGGCTGATGTTCTCGTGGCGCCTGGCGATGGCGCCGCCGGTCGTGCTGGACTATGTCGCGGCGCACGAGGTCGCGCATCTGGCGCATATGGATCATTCGGCCCGGTTCTGGGCCCAGGTCGAGGCGCTGATGCCCGGTCACGCCCCGCATCGGGCGTGGCTGCGCGCGCAGGGGGGCGATCTGATGCTGTGGCGGTTCCGCGATTGACGCAGCCCGGATTTGTGATCACATCATGGCCATGAGCCCGACCGACCCCACCGCCCATGAACGCCTGTATCGCAGCCTGCGCAGCCAGATCATGCTGGGGGAACTGCCGCCGGGCAAGGCGCTGACGCTGCGCGGCATCGCGCGCGATCACAACCTGTCGATGACCCCCGCGCGCGAGGCCGTGCGCCGCCTGGTCGCCGAAGGCGCGCTGACCCTGTCGGGATCGGGACGCGTGGCCACGCCCGCCCTGTCCGACGACCGGATCGAGGAACTGGCCGCCCTGCGCGCGCTGATCGAGCCCGAGTTGGCCGCCCGCGCCCTGCCGCGGGCGCATTTCGCGCTGATCGACCGTCTGGCGGTGATGAACGGGCGGATCGCGGATGCCGTCGAGCGCCACGATGCCGTGGGTTATATCCGCTGCAACCTGGATTTTCACCGCATGCTGTATCTGCGGGCGCAGGCTCCCGCGATGCTGGCCATGCTGGAGACGATCTGGCTGCAGCTGGGACCGACGATGCGCGCGCTTTATGGTCGTGTGCGGCGCAACGAACCGCCGCGCCATCACCGCATGATCCTGGCCGCGCTGCGCGCCGGAGACGAGCCCGCGCTGCGCCTGGCGGTGCGGGCCGACGTGACGCACGGCCTGCGGCACCTGACCTCGACCGAGGGCGCCTGACGGCAATGTGACTTTGCCCGCGCGCCCCGCCGGGCATCATGGCCTCCCGACCACAGGAGATGCCCGATGATCGACCGCCGTCAGCTGTTGCGAAGCCTGGCCATCGCCGCGCCGTCCGTCCTGGGCATCGGGGCGGTGGGGCAGGCGCTGGCCCAGGATGCCCGTGCCGCCCGGCTGATCGCCGCGAACGTCTGCCAGGTGACCCCGGCGACGACGCAGGGGCCGTTCTACTTCGATCCGCGCCTGATGCGCGGCGACATCCGCGACGGGCGTGCCGGCTATCCGCTGGCGCTGCGGTTGCAGGTGGTGGATGCGGCCTGCCGGCCCATCCAGGGCGCGCGGGTGGATGTCTGGCATTGCGATGCGCAGGGCAACTACAGCGGCTATCCCGGCCAGCAGCAGGGCGACCTGAGCGGAGAGACCTTCCTGCGCGGCGCGCAGGTGACCAACCAGGCCGGGCGGGCGGCGTTCCGCACCATCTGGCCCGGATGGTATAAGGGCCGCACGGCGCATGTGCATTTCAAGGTGCTGCTGGGGGAACGCGACCTGCTGACCGGTCAGATCTTCTTTCCCGACCGCTTCAGCCGTGCGGTCTTCGACCAGCTGCCCGATTACGCCCGCGACAGCACGCGGGGGCGGATCTTCAACGATCAGGACGGCATCGCGCGCCGCGCGGGGCAGGGCGCCTATGCCGAGGTCACGCAGGTCGAGGGCGGGTTCGAGGCCGCGATGGTCATCGGGCTGGCCGATGACCGCGGGGCGCTGTTGTCGCGGTCCTAGCCCTGCACGCCCATCGGCGGCAGGCCCAGATTGCCGAACTGGACGATGGGCAGGGCCGAGGGGATGACGCGGGTGTATTTCGTCCCCTCGATCGCCGCACCGGCGATCAGGCCCGACTGGCCGAAGATCATCGCCACGACCGGGAACTGGGCGCTGAACGTATCGGCCCCCACCGCCATGCCTCCCGACGGCAGCGCGTAATAGGCCCCGGCACCCGCGGTCCAGCCCGGTGCCGCACGGAACGCGGTCAGCGCCTGTTCGTCCTGGAAGATCAGCACATGCGCGTATTGCTGCGCGCCCGCCTGAAGCCCGACGGTGGCGCGGGTGGCCGAGTAATAGTCGACGGTCTGCCCGCCGATCCGCAGCGCGCCCTGGCCATAGGCGCCGCCAAAGCCAAGCGCGGCCTCGGTCATCAGGGGCATGTACAGCACGCCGCGGGCGTTCTGCAGCAGGGGTTGGGATGCGGGATAGGTGGTCACCAGATACTGGTGCGTCTGGTCGACGCGCGCATCCAGCTGGGCGGCCGCGTCGCTGCCGACCGCGTTGCTGCAGCCGGCAACCAGCAGGGCCGCGCCCCCGGTCAGCAGCAGGTTGCGACGGGACAGGTGGATCGGGTGGGTCATGTGTCGCCTCGTGTCGGGGTGCGGGGCTCGTCTCGGCCCGTTGGCGCGCAAGATACGCCAGCCACCGGCGTCATGCCAGCATTTCGGCCACCGTCGGCGCAAAGTAGCTAAGCACCCCGTCGCAGCCCGCGCGGCGGAAGCCCAGCAGGCTTTCCACCATCGCGTCGCGCGACAGCCAGCCGTTGCGGATCGCCCCCTCGATCATCGCGTATTCGCCGCTGACCTGATAGGCGAAGGTGGGCGCGCCAAATTCGTCCTTCACGGCCCGGCAAATGTCCAGATAGGGCATGCCGGGTTTCACCATGACCATGTCCGCGCCCTCGGCCAGGTCGCGCGCGACGCAGCGGATCGCCTCGCCGCGGTTGGCGGGGTTGATCTGATAGGTCTTCTTGTCGCCCACCAGCCGGCCCGATGCACCCACCGCGTCGCGGAACGGCCCGTAGAACGCGCTGGCGAATTTCGCGGCATAGGACAGGATCGCGACGTTCTTGTGGTCATGGCGTTCCAGGGCGGCGCGCAGGGCGGCGATGCGCCCGTCCATCATGTCGCTTGGCCCCAGGATGTCCGCGCCGCAATCGGCCTGGACCAGCGCCATGCGCACCAGCGCCTCGATGGTCTCGTCGTTCAGGATCTCTCCGTCCCGGACCAGCCCGTCATGGCCGTTGGCGTTATAGGGGTCCAGCGCGATGTCGGTCATCACGACCAAGTCGGGGACCTCCTCTTTGACCGCGCGGATGGCCAGGTTGCCGATATTGTCGGGATCCCATGCACGCGCGCAGTCGTCGGTGCGGCTGGCCTGGTCGGAATGGGGAAAGATGCAGATCGCGGGGATGTTCAGCCGCGCCGCCCGTTCCGCCGCCCGGCGCGCGCCGTCCAGGGTCAGGCGTTCGACCCCGGGCATCGAGGCGATCTCGCCCTCGGCGCCGGAGACCTCGGTCACGAAGATCGGCCAGATCAGGTTGGCGGGGGTCAGGTTCCGTTCCGACACCATCGCGCGGATGTTGGCGTTGCGGCGCAGCCGGCGCAGGCGGCCGGCGGGGAAGGGGGCGATGATGGGACTGGCCATGGGGGCCTCCTGTCTGGGGTGGGGCAACCGTGCCGCTTTTCCTTGGTTGAAACCCGTTCTAAGGTCGCGCACAGACAAGGACAAGGAACTGCCCGTGCCGCAATTCGACAACCTGATCGGGCTTCTGGGCAGCCGGTCCTTTTCGACGATCTGGTTCTGGCTTGTGCTGATCGGCATGTGGTCGGTAGCCGGCCGCAGCGTGCTGGGCATCCCGACCGAGGTCCTGGCCCGCGCCCGGGCGTCGCTGGCGGGCGACGATGCGCAGGGACCGGCGGTCATCACGCTGCTGGACTGGCTGTCGCTGATCCTGCCCCGCTGGCAGCTGCGCCCGCGCGAGGGGGCAGCCTTTCTGGGCGTCACCAGCTTCCTGATGACCTCGCTGGCGGTGCTGGGTTTCGTCTTCTGGCTGGAGATGGCACAGGCGCTGACGCTGCTGCTGCTGCCGTTCTGGGTGCTGTTCTGGATGCGCGTGCGCCTGGCACGGCGTCTGGTGCCGCTGGTCCATGCCGCGCAGGAGGGGCGCGCCCCCGTGTCGCAGGCGGCGGGCGATGCGGCCCGCGCGATGGTCTGGCACAAGCGCTTCGTGACGATCCTGTCGATGATCGCGGTCGCGGTGACGGCGTTGTGGGGGGCATTGTGGACGGTCCTGCATCCCGTTGGCTTCTAGCCCGCTTGACTTCCCCGCGCAGCCGCTTAGGTCAGCATCCATGTCCGACAAGCTGATCCTGTCCGGTGCGCCCGAAGGCTATGACGCCGCGCTGATCGCGCGCGAGGCGGCGCGACCCGAGAACCGTGGCGCGCCCGTGATCCACGTGGCCCGCGACGACCGCCGCATGGAGGCGATGCGCCAGGCGCTGGCCTTCATGGCACCGCATCTGCCGGTGCTGGATTTCCCGGCCTGGGACACGACGCCCTATGACCGCATCTCTCCGGCGCCCGAGGTTCAGGCCGCGCGCATGGCGACGCTGGCGGGTCTGGCGCAGGGGCGCATCAAGGGACCGTTCGTCCTGCTGACCACGCTGAATGCGGTGCTGCAGCGTGTGCCGGCCCGCGATCTGGTCCGCGGCACGGCCTTCATCGCGCGCGTGGGCGACCGCATCGACGAGGTCGCCCTGCGCGAGTTCCTGGTGCGCATGGGGTTCGCGCAGACCGCGACCGTGACCGACCCGGGCGATTACGCGATCCGCGGGGGCATCATCGACATCTATCCCCCCGGCACCACCGGCCCGATCCGCATGGACCTGTTCGGCGACGTGCTGGACGGCGCGCGGCGGTTCGATCCCGACACGCAGCGCACCACCGAAAAGCTGGACCGGATCGAGCTGGCGCCGATGTCCGAGGTCATCCTGGACGAACCCTCGATCACCCGGTTCCGGCAAAGCTATCGCACCGAATACGGCGGCGGGACCAGCGATCCGCTGTACGAAAGCGTCAGCGCGGGCCGCAAGACGGCCGGCATGGAACATTGGCTGCCGTGGTTTCACGACCGGATGGAGAGCCTGTTCGACTATGCCCCCGGCGCGTCGGTGGTGCTGGACGATCACATCGGCCAGGTGATCGACGCCCGCCGCACGATGATCCGCGAACAGTTCGAGGCGCGTCGCGCCGCGATGGCCGCCAAGGGGCGGGCCGACACGGTCTACAAGCCCGTGCCACCCGACGCGATGTTTCCGACCGATGCCGAATGGGCCGCTTGGCTGGCCCCGCACCGGGTACTGCGCCTATCGGTCCTGCAGCAGCCGCCCGGGCCGGGCGTGCTGGACGCGGGCGGCCGCCAGGGGCGCAACTTTGCCCCCGAACGCCAGGCCGAGCAGATCAACCTGTTCGGCGCGCTTGCCGATCACGTCAAGGCGCTGGCGCGCACCCACCGCGTCATCATCGCCAGCTTTTCCGACGGTGCACGCGAACGCCTGTCCGGTCTTCTGACGGACGAGGGGCTGGCCGGGGCCAAGCCCATCGCGGACATCCGCGACCTGCCGGACCAGCCGGGCAGCATCGGCCTGACGGTCTGGCCCCTGGATGAGGGTTTCGTGGCCGACGGCAGCGCCTTGGGGCGGCTGGCGGTGATCTCGGAACAGGATGTGCTGGGCGACCGGCTGATCCGTGGCGCCAAGAAACGGCGCAAGGCCGACAATTTCCTGAAGGACACCCAGACCCTGTCGCCGGGCGATCTGGTCGTGCATGTCGAACACGGCATCGGCCGATACACCGGCATCGAGACGATCATGGCGATGAAGGTCCCGCATGACTGCGTGGCGCTGGAATATGCAGGCGGCGACCGGCTGTTTGTGCCGGTCGAGAACATCGAGCTGCTGTCGCGGTACGGCCACGAGGAGGGCCTGCTGGACCGGCTTGGCGGCGGAGCCTGGCAGGCCCGCAAGGCCAAGCTGAAGGAACGCATCAAGCTGATCGCCGACAAGCTGATGCGCGTCGCCGCCGAACGCCTGCTGCGTCCTGCCCCGGTGCTGGAGCCCGACGACCACGACTGGCAGGCCTTTGCCGCGCGCTTCCCCTACAGCGAGACCGACGACCAACTGTCCGCCATCGAGGACGTGGCCGGCGATCTGGCCATCGGTCGCCCGATGGACCGCCTGATCGTGGGCGACGTGGGGTTCGGCAAGACCGAGGTCGCCATGCGCGCGGCCTTCATCGCGGCCAGCCAGGGGATGCAGGTCGCCGTGGTGGCCCCCACGACCCTGCTGGCCCGCCAGCATTACCGCAGCTTCGTCGAACGGTTTCGCGGTACCGCCATCACCGTCCGCCCGCTGTCGCGCTTTGTCAGCGCCAAGGACGCGTCGGCCACCCGCACCGGCCTGTCGGACGGCAGCGTGGACATCGTCGTGGGCACTCATGCAGTGCTGGCCAAGGGCGTGCGGTTCAAGAACCTGGGCCTGCTCATCATCGACGAGGAGCAGCATTTCGGCGTCGGCCACAAGGAGCGGCTCAAGGAGCTGCGCAGCGACATCCACGTGCTGACCCTGACCGCGACGCCCATTCCGCGCACGCTGCAGCTGTCGCTGACGGGGGTGCGCGACCTGTCTGTGATCGGCACGCCGCCGGTCGACCGCCTGGCGATCCGCACCTATGTCAGCGAATTCGACACCGTCACCATCCGCGAGGCGCTGCTGCGCGAGAAGTATCGCGGCGGGCAGTCGTTCTTTGTCGTGCCCCGCCTGACCGACCTGCCCGAGATCGAGCACTGGCTGACCGAGAACATGCCCGAGCTGTCCTATATCGTGGCGCATGGCCAGCTGGCGGCGGGCGACCTGGACAGCCGCATGAACGCCTTCTACGACGGCAGCCACGACATCCTGCTGGCGACGACCATCGTCGAATCGGGGCTGGATATCCCGACCGCGAACACGATGATCGTCTGGCGTGCCGACATGTTCGGCCTGTCGCAGCTGTACCAGATCCGCGGTCGCGTGGGTCGTTCCAAGGCGCGGGCCTATGCGTACCTGACCACCAAGCCGCGTGCGCCGCTGACGCCGCAGGCGATGCGGCGGCTGAAGTTCCTGGGCAACATCGACGGCCTGGGCGCGGGCTTCAACCTGGCGTCCCAGGACCTTGACCTGCGCGGTGCCGGCAACCTTCTGGGAGAGGAGCAGTCGGGCCACATCAAGGAGGTCGGGTTCGAGCTGTACCAGGCTATGCTGGAGGAGACGATCGCCAAGCTGAAATCCGGAGAGCTGGAGGGCACGCCCGAGGATGAATGGGCGCCGCAGCTGAACCTGGGTGTGCCGGTGACCATTCCCGACAGCTATATCCCCGATCTGGACGTGCGGCTGGGTCTGTATCGACGCCTGGCCGACCTGACGACCAAGGTCGAGCTGGAGGGCTTTGCGGCGGAACTGATCGACCGCTTCGGCCCGCTGCCGCGCGAGGTCAACACGCTGCTGCTGGTGATCCGCATCAAGGCGATGGCAAAGCGCGCCAACATCGCCAAGCTGGACGTGGGCCCCAAGGGCATCACGGTCCAGTTCCATCAGGACAAGTTCCCCAACCCCGCCGGGCTGGTCGATTTCCTGTCCGATGAACGCGGCACCGCCAAGGTCACCGACAACAAGATCGTGCTGAAGCGCGACTTTGCCACCGACGGCGAACGCATCAAGGGCGCCTTCGCCGTGGCGCGCGATCTGGCGGCCAAGATAAAGGAAGGCCGCGCCGCCGCGAAAAAGGCCGCCACGTGACGGGCGGGCAGATCCGGTTCGACACCGGGCCCCTGGGCGATGGCACGCTGTTCCGCGCCCCGCAGGCGATCATCCGGGCGGACAGCGCGGCGGGCGTGGGCCCGGCCCTGGCCGCGATGCAGGCGGCGACCGAGCGGGGTTGCTGGCTGGCGGGGTATCTGTCCTACGAACTGGGTCACGCGCTGATCCCGCGGCTGGCCGGGCTGATGCCTGCGGACCGGCAGATGCCGCTGATCCTGATGGGGGTCTTTGACGGCCCGCACCCGGCGGATCCCCTGCCGTCGCCTGACGGCGTCGCCATCGGCGCGGTGCGCCCCCTGTGGGATCGCGCGCGCTATGACGCGGCCATCGCGGCCGTGCACGGACTGATCGAATCAGGCGACACCTATCAGATCAACCTGACATTCCCACTGCAGGCCAAGGTTGAGGGCGATCCCTTGGCGATCTATGCCGCGCTGGCCGCCCGACAGCCGGTGGGCGAGGGGGCCTTTGTCGATCTGGGTGGGCCGGTCGTCCTGTCACGCTCGCCCGAGCTGTTCTTTGCCGTCGATGCCGACAGGCGCATCACCACCCGACCGATGAAGGGCACGGCCGCACGCGGCGACACCCCGGCAAATGACGCGCAGGCCGCGCAGGCGCTGCACGGATCGGCCAAGAACCGGGCCGAGAACCTGATGATCGTCGACCTGCTGCGCAACGACATCAGCCGCATCTGCCTGCCTGGCACCGTTCGCGTCCCGCAGCTGTTCCATGTCGAGACCTATGCCACCGTGCATCAGATGGTCTCGACAGTGCAGGGTCAGCTGGTGCCCGACGCGGGGCTGGCTCAGATCCTGGCGGCGCTGTTTCCCTGCGGGTCGATCACCGGAGCGCCCAAGGTCCGGTCGATGCAGATCATCGCCGATCTGGAGGGCGCCGCGCGCGAGGTTTATTGCGGGGCCATCGGATGGGTCGATCCGGCGGGGCCAATGCGGTTCAACGTGGCGATCCGGTCGCCTTGGGTGGAAACGCCGGGGCGGTTGCGCCTGAATGTCGGCGGCGGCATCGTGCATGACAGCCAAGCCGGGTCCGAATGGGAGGAAGCACTGTGCAAGGCCGCATTCTTGGGCAGATCCCCGACGGTCTGACCGTCTTCGAGACCATGCGCGCCGAGGCGGACGGCCGTATCCCCCTGTGGCCGCGCCACTTGGCACGTCTGCGCCGCGGCTGCGCAGCCACCGGGATCGCGCTGGACGAAGACAGCGTCACGGCGGCGTTGGCGGGGCTGCCGCGTGGTGCGGTTCTTCGGGCGCGGCTGTCGGTGGATCAGGGGGGGCAGGTCGCTCTGACCCATGCACCGCTGCCGCCGAACCCGGCGGTCTGGCGGGTGGTCCTGTCGGACATGCGCCTTGAGGCGGGCGACCCATGGTTGCGGATCAAGACATCGCATCGACCGATCTATGACGCCGCCCGCGCGGCGCTGCCACCCGGCATCGACGAAGGGTTGCTGAGGAACGCCGACGGGGAGCTGTGCGAGGGCACGATCACCAACATCTTCCTGCGCCGCGATGGTCGACTGCTGACGCCGCCGTCGCGCAGCGGGTTGCTGCCGGGCGTCCTGCGCGAGACGCTGCTGGCCGATGGTCGGGCACAGGACGCCGTGCTGACGGTGGCGGATCTGCAGCACGGCCAGCTTTACTGCGGCAATGCCTTACGCGGCTTGATCCCGGCACGGCTGATTACACCTTGATCGGGAGCGGGGCGGACCCCAATCGAGGGGGCCCGCCCCGCGCGGGGGGCGTCGCCCCCGCATCCCTTGTCGCGATCGTCGGTTCTGGTTCATGGGCGGCGGCATTCAGGAACGTCGGCCCATGACGAAAAAGGCCCCGCCGTGGTGGCGGGGCCTTTCGCGCTTATTCAGCAGTCAGCAAGGGTGTCTTGGACTTGCCGATCCGTGGGGCATCGGGGCCGGTGATGTCGAAGGCCGGCTTGTCGTCCTCGATCTTGACGCGCACCACGCCGCCCTTGGTCAGGCGGCCGAACAGCAGTTCCTCGGCCAGGGGCTTCTTGATGCTTTCCTGGATCACGCGGCCCAGGGGGCGGGCGCCCATGCGGTCGTCGTATCCCTTTTCGGCCAGCCAGTTTGCAGCCTCGGGGGTCAGCTCGATATGGACATTGCGGTCCATCAGCTGCGCTTCCAGTTGCAGCACGAACTTCTCAACGACGTGGACCACGACGTCGCGCGACAGCGGTGCGAAGCTGATGATCGCGTCCAGACGGTTGCGGAACTCGGGCGTGAAGGTCCGCTCGATCGCGGCCGTGTCCTCGCCCTCGCGCCGGTCGCGGCCGAAGCCGATCGCGGCCTTGGCCTGATCCGCGGCGCCCGCATTCGAGGTCATGATCAGGATCACGTTGCGGAAATCGACGGTCCGCCCGTTATGGTCGGTCAGGCGACCCGCATCCATGATCTGCAGCAGGATGTTGAACACATCCGGATGCGCCTTCTCGATCTCGTCCAGCAGCAGCACGCAATGCGGGTGCTGATCCACGCCGTCGGTCAGCAGGCCGCCCTGGTCGAAGCCGACATAGCCCGGAGGCGCGCCGATCAGGCGGCTGACGGCATGCTTCTCCATGTACTCCGACATGTCGAAGCGGATCAGCTCGACCCCCAGGCTGGAGGCCAGCTGCTTGGCCACCTCGGTCTTGCCGACACCGGTCGGGCCCGCGAACAGGTAGTTGCCGATGGGCTTCTCGGGCTCGCGCAGGCCCGCACGGGCCAGCTTGATGGCGCTGGACAGCATCTCGATGGCGTTGTCCTGGCCAAACACGACGCGCTTCAGACCGGCATCCAGATCGCGCAGGACCTCTGCGTCGTTCTTGCTGACGTTCTTGGGCGGGATGCGGGCGATCTTGGCCACGACGGCCTCGATCTCCTTGGGGCTGATCGTCTTGCGGCGCTTGCTCTCGCTGACCAAATGCTGGGCGGCACCGGCCTCGTCGATGACGTCGATCGCGCTGTCGGGCAGCTTGCGGTCGTTGATGTAGCGTGCCGCCAGCTCCACCGCCGACTTGATCGCGTCATTGGTATAGCGCAGGTCGTGATGCGCCTCGAAATGCGGCTTCAGACCCATCAGGATTTTGATGGTGTCCGGCACCGAAGGCTCGTTCACGTCGATCTTCTGGAACCGGCGGCTCAGCGCGCGGTCCTTCTCGAAGTGCTGGCGATACTCCTTGTAGGTCGTCGAGCCCATGCAGCGCAGCTTGCCGCCCGCCAACGCGGGTTTCAGCAGGTTCGACGCATCCATCGCCCCGCCCGAGGTCGCGCCCGCACCGATCACGGTGTGGATCTCGTCGATGAACAGGATGGCGTCGGGATGCGCCTCCAGTTCCTTGACGACGGCCTTCAGCCGCTCCTCGAAGTCGCCGCGATAGCGTGTGCCGGCCAGCAGCGCGCCCATGTCCAGCGAGAAGATCGTCGCACCGGCCAGGACCTCGGGGGTCTCGCCGCGGGTGATCTTCAGCGCCAGCCCCTCGGCGATGGCGGTCTTGCCCACGCCCGGATCACCCACCAGCAGCGGATTGTTCTTGCGCCGGCGGCACAGGACCTGAATGGCCCGCTCGACCTCGGATTCGCGTCCGATCAACGGGTCCACGTCGCCCTTCTTGGATTTGACGTTCAGATCGACGCAGTACTTGCCAAGCGCGGTCTCGTCCTTGGGGTCGGGGGCGGCCTCGGCCTTGCTCTGCTCGACCGGCTCCTCCGATCCGACCACCTTGCGGGGCTCGTTGAAGGACGGGTTCTTGGCCACGCCATGGGCGATGAAGTTGACCGCGTCGTAACGGGTCATGTCCATCTCCTGCAGGAAGAAGGCCGCATTCGATTCGCGCTCGGCAAAGATCGCGACCAGCACGTTCGCGCCGGTGACCTCCTGCCGGCCCGAGCTTTGCACGTGGATCGCCGCGCGCTGGATGACGCGCTGGAACGCGGCCGTGGGCACGGCCTCCGAACCTTCGACGTCGGTGATCAGGGTCGACAGGTCATCCTCGATGAAATCGACCAGCGTCTTGCGCAGATCCTCGAGGTCCACGTTGCAGGCGCGCATGACCTTGACCGCATCGGGCTCCTCGGTCAGCGCCAGCAACAGGTGTTCCAGCGTCGCAAGCTCGTGTCGATGTTCGTTCGCCAGCGCAAGCGCCTGGTGAATGGCCTGTTCCAGGGAGGTCGAGAAACTTGGCACGGTCGTCTCCTGTCAGTCGGCTGGCGGTATGGGCTGTTCGCGGCCCACCTGCCCAGACTGTCACGGTAGGGTTAAGATTTGGTGGATTTCGTTCGGCTTCAAGTGATTTTTCAGACAGGTGCCACGATTTTCCCACGCTTGAGGCAGATGTGATGTCGCAAAGCCCGCATTTCAAGCGCGGGGCCGGCACGCCCCCGCGCGCCGATGCCGCAGGCCTCAGAAATCGTCCTTCATCCGGCGGAGGCGGGCAAAGACCTGCGCGTCGTCCGCCTCCGCCATCCCAAGCGCCGGTGCCAGCGCGGCGGCGCGCAGGAAGGGGTTCGTGGCGCGCTCCACCTCCAGCGTGGCGGGGGCGCAAGGGATGCGCGCTTCGGCGATGGCTGACAAGCGGTCCTGCAGCGCCGCGTTGTCGGGATCGACCGACAGGGCAAAGGCGCCGTTGCCCGTGCAATAGTCGTGCCCCGAACAGATCAGCGTGTCGCCGGGCAGGGCGTTCAGCCGCGACAGGCTGTCCCACATCATCGCGGGGTCGCCCTCGAACAGGCGACCGCAGCCCAGGGCCATCAGGCTGTCGGCGGTGAAGGCCATCGCACTGTCCGGAAAATGAAACGCCACGTGGCCCACGGTATGGCCCGACACGTCGATCACGTGGACGGGTTCGCCCAGAACCTCCAGCGGCTCTCCTGGCACGACGCTGACGTCCAGCGGCGGCAGGCGATGCGCATCGGCGGCGGCCCCGATGACCCGGGCACCGGTGGCGGCGACGATCTCCGGCACGGCCTGGATGTGGTCGTCGTGGTGATGGGTCAGCAGGATCGCGTCCAGCCCCCAGCCCCGCGCCTCCAGCTCGGTCAGGACCGGCATGGCCTCGGGGGCGTCGATCAGAACGGTGCCCGCGTCGGAATGCAGCAGATAGGCATAGTTGTCCTTGAGACAGCGCAGCGTGACCAGTTCCAGCGGCATTGGCAAATCCTTGACCATGTGTTCACCTGAGCCTGTCAAAACCGGGACCTGCGCGCAATGCACCACGACATCGACCAGCTGCGACGGTTCTATTACCAGCGGGCGTTGGGGCGCGTGGTCCAGCGGATCCTGCGCGACCGGCTGACGGCGCGGTGGGACCCTGCGCGCAGCAGCGGCATGACCGTGGCGGGGTTCGGGTTCGCAGCGCCGATGCTGCGGCCCTATCTGCCGACCGCGCGGCGGGTGACCGCGCTGATGCCCGGCCCGCAGGGGGTGATGGGCTGGCCCGCGGGCATGCCCAACCATGCCGTCCTGTGCGATGAGACCGCCTGGCCCATCCAGACCGGCAGCCTGGACCGGTTGGTGATGCTGCACGGGCTGGAGACCAGCGAGCATCCCCGCGAACTGCTGACCGAGGCATGGCGCTGCCTGGGTCCCGGCGGGCGGATGATGCTGATGGTGCCGAACCGGGCGGGCCTGTGGGCCGCATCGGACCGCACGCCCTTCGGCTTTGGGCGGTCCTACACCACCGGTCAGATCGAGGCGCAGATGCGCCGCGCGGGGTTCCAGCCCGATTGGCATGGCAGCGCCATCTACATCCCGCCCTCGGACCGGCGATTCTGGCTGCGCAGCGCCCAGTTCTGGGAACGCACCGGCGCGCGGATCAGCCGGGTGCTGATCGCCGGCGTCATCATGGTCGAACTGTCCAAGCATGCCCGCGCGCCGGTCGGCCCCGGGGTGCGAATCCATGTGCCCAGTCCGCTGGAGATCCTGGACGGAGTGGCCCGTCCGCGTCCGCAAGCCGCCCCGACGGCCCGCGAAATCGACTTAAACCGGCCCCTGATGCGACATCCTGCCGCACGGTGCGCGGGCCCGGGATGCGGGGTGTTAGCGCTGTCCCCGTGGGGTTTCGTCGATCCTGCGCCGTTTGTCGCAAAGGCCCGCGTTTCAGGGCCCTGGACGGTTGCCGGGCGTCAAATCACCTGCTAGAGACGCCCCAGATTTGCGCGCGACCTTCCATCAGCCGCGCGACCGCGACCCGCACCCCGCGACAGACCAGGCAGCAGCCCGGCCCGCCAGCGGGGTTTGCGCAAACCGTAAAGGATGACCGTGGCCAACTCTGTTTCCATCTCCCAGAGCATCGCCGGACGCTATGCGCAGGCCGTCTTCGAGATCGCGAAGGAAAGCGGGGGCATGGACGCCCTGGCCACCCAGACCGACGATCTGAACGCCGCCCTGCACGACAGCGCCGAGCTGCGCGACCTGATCGCCAGCCCGATCTATTCCCGTGACCAGCAGGCGGCCGCGATCGGCGCGCTGTCAACCCGCATGGGCCTGTCGCCGGTGCTGGCCAACACGCTGCAGCTGATGGCGAAGAATCGCCGCCTGTTCGTGCTGCCGCAGCTGACCGCCCGCCTGGCGGAGCTAATCGCTACGGAGCGGGGCGAGGTCACCGCCGACGTCACCAGCGCCATCGCGCTGACCGATGCGCAGATGGACCGCCTGAAACAGACCCTGGCCGAGAAATCCGGCAAGACGGTCAAGCTGAACACGCGCGTCGATGAGACCCTCATCGGCGGCATGATTGTCAAGTTGGGCTCGCAGATGATCGACAGTTCGGTCCGCTCGAAGCTCGCTTCCCTGCAGAATGTCATGAAAGAGGTCGGATAATGGGAATCCAGGCTGCCGAAATTTCGGCGATCCTCAAGGAGCAGATCAAGAACTTCGGCCAGGACGCCGAAGTTGCCGAAGTTGGTCAGGTCCTGTCCGTCGGTGACGGCATCGCGCGCGTCTATGGTCTGGACAAGGTCCAGGCCGGCGAGATGGTCGAGTTCCCCGGCGGAATCCGCGGCATGGTGCTGAACCTCGAGACCGACAACGTCGGTATCGTGATCTTCGGCGACGACCGCTCGATCAAGGAAGGCGACACCGTCAAGCGCACGCGCTCGATCGTGGACGTTCCTGTCGGCAAGGCCCTGCTGGGTCGCGTCGTGGACGGCCTTGGCAACCCGATCGACGGCAAGGGCCCGATCGAGACGACCGAGCGCCGCATCGCCGACATGAAGGCCCCCGGCATCATGCCGCGCAAGTCGGTCCACGAGCCGATGGCGACCGGCCTGAAGTCGGTCGACGCCATGATCCCCGTCGGCCGCGGCCAGCGCGAGCTGATCATCGGCGACCGTCAAACCGGCAAGACCGCGATCGCGCTGGACACGATCCTGAACCAGATGAGCTACAACGGCCGCGAGGCCGAGGGCATGAAGACCCTGCACTGCATCTATGTCGCCGTCGGCCAGAAGCGCTCGACCGTGGCCCAGCTGGTCAAGAAGCTGGAAGAAACCGGCGCCATGGCCTACACCACCGTGGTGGCCGCGACCGCGTCCGACCCGGCGCCGATGCAGTTCCTGGCGCCCTATTCGGGCACCGCGATCGGCGAATACTTCCGCGACAACGGCATGGACGCGCTGATCATCTATGACGACCTGTCCAAGCAGGCCGTGGCCTATCGCCAGATGTCGCTGCTGCTGCGCCGTCCGCCCGGACGCGAAGCCTATCCGGGCGACGTCTTCTATCTGCACTCGCGTCTGCTGGAGCGTTCGGCCAAGCTGAACGAGGCCAACGGCTCGGGCTCGCTGACCGCGCTGCCGATCATCGAGACGCAGGCGGGCGACGTGTCGGCCTATATCCCGACCAACGTGATCTCGATCACCGACGGCCAGATCTTCCTGGAGACCGAACTGTTCTTCCAGGGCGTCCGCCCTGCCGTGAACACCGGTCTGTCGGTCAGCCGCGTGGGTTCGGCCGCCCAGACCAAGGCGATGAAATCCGTCGCTGGTCCGGTCAAGCTGGAACTGGCGCAGTACCGCGAGATGGCAGCCTTCGCCCAGTTCGGTTCGGATCTGGACGCCGCGACGCAGCGCCTGCTGAACCGCGGTTCGCGCCTGACCGAGCTGATGAAGCAGCCGCAGTACCGTCCCCTGACCAACGCCGAGATCGTCATCGTGATCTATGCCGGCACCAAGGGCTATATCGACAACGTGCCTGTGCGCGACGTCGTTGCCTGGGAAGACGGTCTGATCCACTTCCTGCGCGGCCAGAAGTCCGACCTGCTGGACGACATGACCCGCAACGACCGCAAGGTCAGCGGCGAGCTGGAAGCCTCGATCAAGGCGGCGCTGGACGAATACAACCGCACCCGCGCCTGAGGGGGGAATAGATGCCCAGTCTCAAGGATCTCAAGAACCGGATCGGAAGCGTCAAGAACACGCGGAAGATCACCAAGGCGATGCAGATGGTCGCCGCCGCAAAACTGCGCCGGGCGCAGGACGCGGCGGAAGCCGCGCGTCCCTATGCCGACCGCATGGCGGCCGTCATGGCCGGCCTGAAAGCGAATGCGGCAGGCCAGTCCGGCGCGCCCCGCCTGCTGGCCGGAACGGGCGACGACAAGCGTCATCTGCTGGTCGTGATGACGGCGGAACGCGGCTTGGCCGGCGGCTTCAATAGCTCGATCGTGCGTCTGGCCCGCCAGCACGCCGACCGGCTGCGCGCCGAGGGCAAGGACGTCGCGATCCTGACCGTCGGCAAGAAGGGCCGCGAGCAGCTCAAGCGCGACTATGGCAGCCTGTTCGTGCACCATGTCGACCTCTCCGAGGTCAAGCGCATGGGCTATGACACGGCCCGTGCCATCGCCGACGAGGTGCTGACCCGCTTCGACACCGGCGATTTCGACGTGGCGACGATCTTCTACAACCGGTTCGAATCGGTGATCAGCCAGGTTCCGACCGCGCGCCAGATCATCCCCGCCGAAGTCCCCGAGGGCGCGTCCGAGACGAACGCCCTCTACGACTACGAACCGGGCGAGGAAGAACTGCTGGCCGATCTGCTGCCCCGTTCGGTGGCCACGCAGATCTTTGCGGCGCTTCTGGAGAATGCGGCGTCCGAGCAGGGCGCGCGGATGAGTGCCATGGACAACGCCACGCGCAACGCGGGCGACATGATCGACAGGCTGACGACGCAGTACAACCGCTCGCGTCAGGCTGCGATCACCACGGAGCTGATCGAAATCATTGCGGGCGCCGAGGCGCTCTGACCGTAAAGCAAAGGTGACAACATGGCAGAGGCCACTGGTAAAATTACGCAGGTGATCGGCGCCGTCGTTGACGTGCAGTTCGAGGACCGGCTTCCCGCGATTCTGAACGCGCTGGTAACCCAAAACAACGGCAAGACGCTGGTGCTGGAAGTTGCCCAGCATCTGGGCGAGAACACCGTCCGCACCATCGCCATGGACGCGACCGAAGGTCTGGTCCGCGGCGAGGTCGTGACCGACACCGGCAACCCGATCATGGTGCCCGTGGGCGACGTGACCCTGGGCCGCATCCTGAACGTCGTGGGCGAGCCCGTGGACGAGGGCGAAGCCCTGGCCACCAGCGAGACCCGCGCCATCCATCAGGCCGCCCCCGACTTCGCCGCACAGGCGACCAGCTCGGAGATCCTGGTGACCGGCATCAAGGTCATCGACCTGCTGGCCCCCTATTCCAAGGGCGGCAAGATCGGCCTGTTCGGCGGCGCCGGTGTGGGCAAGACGGTTCTGATCATGGAACTGATCAACAACATCGCCAAGGTGCACTCGGGCTATTCGGTGTTCGCCGGCGTGGGTGAGCGCACCCGCGAGGGCAACGACCTGTACCACGAGATGGTCGAATCGGGCGTCATCGTTCCCGACAACCTGGTCGATTCGAAAGTGGCCCTGGTCTATGGCCAGATGAACGAGCCGCCGGGCGCCCGCATGCGCGTCGCCCTGACCGGCCTGACCCTGGCGGAGCAGTTCCGCGACGCGTCGGGCACGGACGTGCTGTTCTTCGTGGACAACATCTTCCGCTTTACCCAGGCCGGGTCCGAAGTGTCGGCTCTGCTGGGCCGCATCCCGTCCGCCGTGGGCTATCAGCCGACGCTGGCCACCGACATGGGCGCGATGCAGGAACGCATCACCTCGACCAAGAACGGCTCGATCACCTCGATCCAGGCCGTCTACGTCCCGGCCGACGACCTTACCGACCCGGCGCCCGCCACGACCTTCGCCCACCTGGACGCCACGACGGTTCTGTCGCGCGCGATCTCGGAACTGGGCATCTACCCGGCCGTGGACCCGCTGGACTCCAACAGCCGCATTTTGGACCCCGCCGTCGTCGGCGAGGAGCACTATCAGGTGGCGCGCGATGTGCAGGGCATCCTGCAGAAGTACAAGTCGCTGCAGGACATCATCGCGATCCTGGGCATGGACGAACTGTCCGAAGAGGACAAGCTGACCGTGACCCGTGCGCGCAAGATCCAGCGCTTCCTGTCGCAGCCCTTCGACGTCGCCAAGGTCTTCACCGGTTCCGACGGCGTCCAGGTGCCGCTGGAGAAGACCATCGCCTCGTTCAAGGCGGTCGTCGCGGGTGAGTACGACCACCTGCCGGAATCGGCCTTCTACATGGTCGGCGACATTGACGACGTGAAGGCCAAGGCAGAGCGTCTGGCCGCAGAAGCGGCGTAAGGGGGCAGAATGGCCGATACCATGCAGTTCGACCTCGTGTCGCCGGAACGGAGCCTCGCCTCCGTTCCCGTGCGCGAGGTGCGCCTGCCGGGCAGCGATGGCGATCTGACCGCCATGCCCGGCCATGCGCCCACGATCGTGACCCTGCGTCCGGGCATGGTGATCCTGGTGGGTGCCGACGGCACCACCAGCGAATTCGCCGTCACCGGCGGCTTTGCCGAGATCAACCAGGACAGCGTCAGCCTGCTGGCCGAACGCGGACACCCGCGCGAGGAGATCACGCAGGACGTCTACAACGACATGATGAAGGACGCCCACCGCGCCCATCGCAGCGCCAAGGATCGGCGCGAACATGTCGGCGAAGAGGTCGTGACCGCCGCCGTCAAGCTTCTGGGCGACATGCAGGCGCTTGGCACCCATATCGGGCTGGACCCCAATCAGTCGACGGTTCCGGACTGATCCGTCCGACCATCGACATCTTGAAAGGCCCCGGCACTGCCGGGGCTTTTTTTTCACCCTGGCCGCCGCTAGCATCGCCGCGCGGGTGACGGGAAGGACCGGATGATACGATTTGCAACCCACGAGATCGGGATCGCACGCGGTGCAGTCACGATGGTCTCTGATTTCGACACGCAGGGGCCGATGTGGACCGAGACGGGCGATCGGTCGCACCGCCAGCGTGTCGAGTTCGGCGACCGCTTCGTGGCGCCGCCTGTCGTGCATCTTGGCGTCGGGATGTGGGACCTGGACAGCGATCGCAATCAGCGCGGCGACCTGCAGGTCGAGAACGTGACCCTGACGGGGTTCGACATCCTCTTCCGCACCTGGGGTGACACCCGCATCGCGCGGATGCGGGTGGAGTGGATGGCCATCGGGGCTGTGCCCGACGAACAGGACTTCATCCTCTAGGCGCGGTCCAGGTTGACCCCGATCAGTCCCGCGACCTGTTCCGGATGGGTCAGGGGCGCCATGTGGCCGGCACCGGGGATCGTGGCGCGCCCGACATCGGGCAACCGGCCCGCCAGCGCGTCGATGATGCCGCCGATCACCGCCGGGCTGTCGGCCCCCTGGACCAGCAGCACCGGGGCGTCGACCTGCTCCAACCCGCCCTCGCGCAGGATGCGTGCGCTGTCATGGCGAAGCGCGTCGCCGGTCCCGGCCACCAGCCCGATCTGGCGCACCATCTGGGCGCGGGCCTCGGGGGGCAGGCGGTCGGGGTCCTGCGCGCCCCAGACCGACAGGAAGGCCGCCATGGCCTGGTCGTCCTGGCCCTGGTCCAGAAGGTCGGCCATGCGGGCATCCAGCGCGTCCTGGGCCGGGTCTGGGCAGGCGGCGAACAGCACCGGTTCGATCAGGGTCAGGCTGCGCACGGCATCGGGCGCCGCGACCGCGATGCGCAGCGCCACGGTCGCGCCGAAGCTGTGACCAATCAGGTCCAGCGGCCTGTCGATCATCGCCGCGGCCAGACGCGTGACCGCGGTGTGATAGTCGGGGCCGTCGGGCTGGGGCTGCCAGTCGTCGCTGCGCCCGTGGCCCGGCATGTCGAAGCCCCGCAGATCGACGCGCCCTTCCAGCAGCCGCGCGATCGGACCCCAGGCCGACCCGCTGCCCATCATGCAATGCAGCGCCAGTGCCGGGCGATCCTGATCGCCCGGCCAGTGCCGCAGGTGCAGTCCGCTCATAGCGCGGCCAGATGGCGGTCCAGAAAGTCCAGCCGGTCCTGGCCCCAGAACCGCTGATTGGTCTCGCGCACGACATAGAAGGGGGCGCCGAAGGCCCCGGCGGCCACCGCCTGTTCCAGGTTGCGGCCATAGGTCTCGGCGCCCACGAAGAGGCCCGTGTCGGCTAGGGACGGGTCGAACCCGTTGGCGCCCAGGATGTCGCGGATCACCGCGTCGTCGCTGATGTCGCGTTCCTCGGCCCAGACCGCCCGCAGAAAGCCCTGGACCAGCGCGCCGGCATCGCCCCCCGCCGCCTGCGCGGCGATGATGGCATAGGACGACGGCGCCATGTTCACCGGCCAATGCGCGGGCTTGAGGTTCAGGGGCATGTCCAGATGGTCGGCCCACCGGGGCAGTTCCTGGTTGCGGTAGTCCATCCGGCTGGCATGGCGCTGCGCCGGGCGCACCCCGCCGGTCCGGTCGAACAGTTGCAGCAGGTCCAGGGGCTTGTAGGTGATCTGCGCACCGTGCCGGGCGGCGATCTGTTCCAGGCGGTCGCCGGCAAGATAGCACCAGGGGCTGATCGTCCCCAGATAATAGTCGATATGGGCCATGGCCTTGTCCTTTCCGGGTTTGCCCGCAGGCTAGCCCGGTGCTAAGGCAACCGCAATCTGACGCAACCGCCAAAGGCCCGCCCCATGCCCGTCATGACCGAACCCAAGCTGATTTCCGGAAACGCCAACCGACCGCTGGCCCAGTCCATCGCGCGGCGCATGTCCCTGCATCGCGGCATGAGCGTCAACCTGCTGGACGCCCGCGTCGAACGCTTCAACGACCAGGAGATCTTCGTCGAGGTCTACGAGAACGTCCGCGGCGAGGACATGTACATCATCCAGCCCACGTCGAACCCGGCCAACGACAACCTGATGGAGCTGCTGATCATGACCGACGCGCTGCGCCGGTCGTCGGCCGCGCGCATCACGGCGGTGATTCCCTATTTCGGCTATGCCCGCCAGGACCGCCGCGCCAAGGCCCGCACCCCGATCAGCGCCAAGCTGGTCGCGAACCTGCTGACCGAGGCGGGCGTGGACCGCGTCCTGACGCTGGACCTGCACGCGGCCCAGATCCAGGGCTTCTTCGACGTGCCGGTGGACAACCTCTATGCGGCGCCGGTCTTTGCGCTGGACGTGCAGCATCACTTCAAGGGGCGGATGAACGACCTGATGGTCGTGTCGCCCGACGTCGGCGGTGTGGCCCGGGCCCGCGAACTGGCCACCCGGATCGGTGCGCCCCTGTCCATCGTCGACAAGCGCCGCGAGAAGGCCGGAGAGATCGCCGAGATGACCGTGATCGGTGACGTGGCGGGCAAGGCCTGCATTATCGTGGACGACATCTGCGACACCGCCGGCACGCTGGTCAAGGCGGCGCAGGTGCTGACCGACAACGGCGCGACCGAGGTCCATGCCTACATCACCCACGGCGTCCTTTCTGGCCCGGCGGTCGAGCGGGTCACCAATTCGGTGATGAAATCGCTGGTCATCACCGATTCGATCCAGCCCACCGATGCGGTCAGGAACGCGCCCAACATCCGCATCGTGCCTACCGCACCGATGTTCACGCAGGCGATTTTGAATATCTGGAACGGCACCTCGGTCAGCAGCCTGTTCGAGACGGACACCCTTCTGCCGATCTACGAAGGGCTGTATTCGCCGATCTGACCGGATCGTCCCGACGGCGTCCAAGGGCCGGCCCCGTCGCGGGGCCGGCCCTTTGTCATGGGTTCACAGCGCGCGCCAGCCGATGTCGCGGCGGCAGAAGCCCTGCGGCCAGTCGATCGCGTCGACCAGCGCATAGGCGCGCTGATGCGCCTCGGCCAGGGTCGCGCCGCGCCCGGTGCAGGCCAGCACGCGCCCTCCGGTGGCGACAACCGCGCCATCGCGGTCGGCCGTGCCCGCGTGAAAGGTCATCTGAAAGCTGGTTTCGGGCAGGGCCTGCAGGCCGCCGATGACGGTCCCCTTGGCATAGCTGCCGGGATATCCCTGGGCCGCCATGACCACCGTCAGGGCGTGATCGTCGGCCCAGGTCACGGGGGTTTGGGCCAGCCGCCCCTCGGCGCAGGCCAGCAGCAGGTCCAGCACCTGCCCGCCAAGCCGCATCATCAGCACCTGGCATTCCGGGTCGCCGAAGCGGACGTTGTATTCGACCAGCCGCGCCTGTCCGTCCGCGATCATCAGCCCGGCATAGAGCACCCCCTGGAAGGGCATGCCGCGCCGGGCCATTTCCGCGATGGTCGGGCGCACGATGCGCGCCATCACCTGGTCCTGGATCGCCTGCGTCAGCACCGGGGCGGGGCTGTAGGCGCCCATGCCGCCAGTATTCGGGCCGGTATCGCCATCGCCCACGCGCTTGTGGTCCTGGGCGGTGCCGATGGCCAGGCAGTCGGTGCCGTCGGACAGGATGAAGAAGCTGGCCTCCTCTCCGTCCATGAACTCCTCGATGACGACGGACATGTCGCCGAACGCCCCGTCGAAGATGTCGTCGATGGCGGCATGGGCCTGGTCCAACGTCTCGGCCACGGTAACGCCCTTGCCGGCGGCCAGCCCGTCGGCCTTGACCACGATGGGCGCGCCCTGGGCGGTCACGTAATCGCGCGCGGCGGCGGCATCGGTAAAGCGCGCCCAGGCCGCGGTGGGGGCGGCGCAGGCGTCGCAGATCTCCTTGGTGAAGGTCTTGGAGGCCTCCAGCTGGGCCGCGGCCTGGGACGGGCCGAAGACCAGGAAGCCCGCGTCCCGCAGCGCGTCGGACACGCCCGCGGCCAGGGGCGCCTCGGGGCCGACGATGACGAAGTCGATGGCGTTGCCTTGGGCGAATTCCAGCACATCGGCGCGGGACAGCACGTCTAGATCGGCGCATTCGGCGACGCCCGCGATGCCCGCATTGCCCGGCGCCACGATCAGGCGGTCGCATTTCGGGTTCTGCCGGATCGCCCAGGCCAGCGCATGTTCGCGCCCGCCGCCGCCCAGGATCAGGATATTCATCTGCCGCCCTTTCGCTTGACCTTGCGGCGTTCTAGTCTGGCCGGGACAAGGGAACAAGACGCATGGACCTGCTGGACGACGACATGGACGATGCCCCAGAGCCGGGCAGCAACGCGCATGAATTCACCGTGTCCGAACTGTCCGGCGCGGTCAAGCGCAGCATCGAGGACCAGTTCGGCCGCGTCCGCGTGCGGGCCGAGGTCGGGCGCGTGTCCCGTCCCGGATCGGGGCATCTGTATTTCGACCTGAAGGACGACCGCGCCGTGCTGGCCGCCGTCACCTGGAAGGGGCAGGCCGCCCGCCTGATCCAGCGCCCCGAGGAGGGGATGGAGGTCATCGCCACCGGCCGCCTGACGACCTT
Source organism: Paracoccus sp. NFXS7 (assembly GCF_040148865.1). NCBI lineage: Bacteria > Pseudomonadati > Pseudomonadota > Alphaproteobacteria > Rhodobacterales > Paracoccaceae > Paracoccus > Paracoccus sp. NFXS7. Next base: position 850,293 of record NZ_JAKEKV010000001.1, on the reverse strand, counting down.
TCCGGGCCAGTCGAAATACCAGATGATCGTCGATCAGATCGAGCCCGCCGGTGCGGGCGCGCTGATGGCCATGCTGGAGAAGCGTCGCAAGGCCCTGGCGGCCGAGGGGCTGTTCGATCAGGACCGCAAGCGCGCGCTGCCGTTCCTGCCGCGGGTGATCGGGGTGGTGACCTCGCCGTCCGGTGCGGTGATCCGCGACATCCTGCACCGGCTGCGCGACCGCTTTCCGACCCGCGTGATCATCTGGCCGGTGGCCGTGCAGGGGGAGGGTTGCGCGCCGCAGGTGACGGCCGCGATCCGGGGCTTCAACGCGCTGTCGCCGGGCGGGCCGATCCCCCGGCCGGACCTGATCATCGTGGCGCGCGGCGGCGGGTCGCTGGAGGATCTGTGGGGCTTCAACGAGGAATCGGTCGTGCGGGCGGCGGCGGACAGCGCCATCCCCCTGATCTCGGCCGTGGGGCATGAGACGGACACGACGCTGATCGACTTCGCCTCGGACCGGCGCGCGCCGACGCCGACGGCTGCGGCCGAGATGGCCGTCCCGGTCCGCGCCGACCTGGCCGCGCGCCTGGCCGAGGCCGGGGCGCGGATGGCGCGCAGCAATGCGCAGGCGATCCAACGCCCGCGTCAGCGTCTGCGCGATCTGGCCCGCGCGCTTGGTCGTCCTGCGGCGCTGACGGAAGGCGCGCGGCAGCGGCTGGACCTGTGGGGCGGGCGGCTAGAGCCCGCGCTGCGGCAGCTGGCGCGGGCGCGACGGCAGCAGCTGGCCTCGCGGCCCATGCCCGCGGCGATGTTGCGCCAGTTCACCCAAGGCAAGCGCGCCGGGATGGACCGCGCGCTGATGCGGCTGGAGGGCGCGCGCGCCCGGCGGCTGGAGCGTCCGCGCGACCGGCTGGCGCAGCTGCGCCAGCGGCTGGACAATTCGTTGGTGCGGGTCCTGGCCGATACGCGGCGCGTGACGGCGCAGCAGGATGCGCGTCTGGGGGATCTGGACCGGCGGCTGGTCGCGGCGACGGCCCGCATCCGCCGTCAGCGGCAGGATGCGCTGGTCCGGCTGGACCGGATGCGGCTGTCCCTGGGGCACGAACAGACGCTGCGGCGCGGCTTCGTGATCCTGCGCGACGCGGAGGGCGGGGTGATCACCACGCCCGAGGTCGCCGCCCGGACCCCGCGGATGGAGCTGCAATTCGCGGGCGACCGCCGCGTGGCCGTGCGCCTCGACGCGGCCCCCGAGAAGCCCAAACGTCGCAAGCCCGCGCCGCCCGAGCAGAAGACGCTGATCTGACCTCAGGCGGGACGAGGGCGCCTGATCAGCCAGAGCAGCGCCCCGCCCGCCAGCGCCAGAAACGGCAGCATCGCCAGGTTCACCGCGTTCCAGCCCGCGACGATGGACCCGCCCGAACAGTTCATCAGCCCGCCCGACGACAGCGACGCCAGGAACACCCCGCCGAAGACCACGAAATCGTTCATGCCCTGCACGCGGCCGCGTTCGTCGGGGGCATGGGCGCGGGTCAGCATGGTCGTGGCGCCGATATAGCCGAAGTTCCAGCCGATCCCCAAGAGGATCAGGGCGATGAAGAACTGCTCCAGTTCCACCCCCGACAGGGCGACGGCCCCCGCGGCGGCCAGGATCGCCAGGCCCAGCCCCACGATCGTCTCGGCCCCGAAGCGCGCGATCAGGTGGCCGGTGACGAAGCTGGGCGCGAACATGGCCAGCACATGCGCGCTGACGATATTGGCGGCATCCGCCGTGTCATAGCCGCAGCCCACCACGGCCAGGGGCGTCGAGGTCATCACCAGGTTCATCAGCGCATAGGACACCATGCCGCAGACCATCGCCACGGCAATGGCGGGGGTCCGCAGGATCTGCCCCATCGGGCGCCCCGTGGATGCGCCCGCCACCGGCGCGGGCGGCTTGGGGATGTCCAGGAAGGAGAACAGCAGCGGTCCGGCCAGGTTTAGGCCGATCACCGCCAGATAGGTCGCCAGGAACGGCACGGCGGTCAGGTCGCTGGTCATGCGCACCAGCGCCGGGCCGATGATGGCGGCGGCCAAGCCCCCGGCCATGACCAGGCTGATGGCCTTTGGGGCGTAATCCTCGGGCGCGGTGTCGGTCGCGGCAAAGCGGTAGAAGCCCTGCGCCGACATGTAGATGCCGGTCAGCCCAGACCCCACCATGAACAGCGCGAACGAGCCCAGCCACAGCCCCGCCGCCGCGATCGCCGCGCCCAAGGCCCCCGCCGCCACGGCCAGCAGGAACCCCGCCTGCCGCCCGCGCGCCTGCATGAAGCGCGCCAGCGGCCGTGCCGACAGGGTCGAGCCCAGGATGATCATCGACAGCGGCAGCGTCACCAGGCAGGGATGCGGGGACAGGATCTGTCCCGCAAGCCCGCCCACGATGAAGATGACCGACATCTGCGCGCCCAGGATCGCCTGTGCCAGCACGAGGACCGTGACGTTCCTCCGGGCGCGCGCCAGGTCCATGGTCAGCCGCGCAGGGCGGCGGCGGTGCGGGCGCGATCCTCGATCGCCTGCCAGTTGCCGGCGGCCATGTCGGCATCGGTTACGATCCAGCTGCCGCCGACGCAGATCACGTTGGGCAAGGACAGATAGCTGCCGGCGTTCTGGGGTGTCACGCCGCCCGTGGGACAGAAGCTGATGCGGGGCAGGGGGCCTGCCAGCGATTTCAGCGCAGGCGCGCCGCCCACGGCCTCGGCCGGGAAGAACTTCAGCATGTCAAAGCCCGCATCGGCGGCGCGCATGACCTCGGAGGCCGTGACGGCGCCGGGCAGCAGCGGCAGGGCCAGGTCCTCGCAGGCCGCGATCAGCCGGTCGGTCAGGCCCGGAGAGACCGCGAAGCTGGCGCCCGCGTCCTTGGCGCGCTTGGCGTCGTCCGGGGTCAGCACGGTGCCCGCGCCGACATGGCCGCCCGCGACACCGCTCATGGCGCGGATCGCGTCAAGCGCGGCGTCCGAGCGCAGCGTCACCTCCAGCACAGGCAACCCGCCCGCGACCAGCGCACGGGCCAGCCCCTCAGCATGGGCCACGTCCTTGATGACGATGACCGGGATCACCGGCGCAAGCTGGCACAGGGCTTTCGTCTGCCGGGACTGATCTTGGGGGGTCATGGCGGGCCTATCGCTTATGAATGGAACTGCTGCGAACCTGAACCCAAGCCCCGCCCGATGCAAGGGTGCCGCCATGCCGATGTTACCGCTATCTGCAGGAATGCCACAGCGAATCTGCTTGCCTTTCACCCGCGCAGGGGCTATCGCGCGCCTACTTCACAGGCAGGGGAGGGCCTTGCGGGACATATCCGCAACGGTCCACCGGTTGGGGCATCCGCCCTGAGACCCCCTGCCAAGGCGCAAACCGGAAAGGAACTCCTCATGGCGCTTCCCGAATTCTCGCTGCGTCAGCTTCTTGAAGCTGGCGTCCACTACGGTCACCAGACCCAACGCTGGAACCCCCGCATGGGCGAGTTCATCTATGGCGACCGCAACGGCATCCACATCCTGGACCTGACGCAGACCGTGCCGATGCTGGACGCGGCCCTGCAGGTCGTGCGCGACACCGTCGCCAAGGGCGGCCGCGTGCTGTTCGTCGGCACCAAGCGTCAGGCACAGCGTTCCATCGCGGAAGCGGCTGAAAAGTCGGCACAGTTCTACATGAACCACCGTTGGCTGGGCGGTACGCTGACCAACTGGAAGACCGTCAGCCAGTCGATCAATCGCCTGAAGGCGATCGACGAGACGATGGCCGGCGGCGCCGAGGGCCTGACCAAGAAAGAGCGCCTGCAGCTGGAGCGCGAGCAGACCAAACTGCAAGCCTCGCTGGGCGGCATCCGCGACATGGGCGGCCTTCCCGACCTTCTGTTCGTCATCGACGTGAACAAGGAAGACCTGGCCATCCTGGAAGCCAAGAAGCTGGGCATCCCGGTCGTGGCCGTGGTCGACACCAACTGCTCGCCCGACGGCATCGACTACATCATCCCGGGCAACGACGACGCGGCCCGCGCCATCGCGCTGTACTGCGACCTGGTCAGCCGTGCGGCCCTGGACGGCATGACCGCGCACATGGGTGCGTCGGGCGTCGACCTGGGTTCGCTGGCCGAAGCGCCGGAAGAGCTGCTGGACGAGCCGGCGACCGAAGAGGCCGCAGCCGAGGCCTGATCCGCCCCGGACCACCCATTCATCGGATTGTCGTCAGGCGGGGATATGCCCCGCCTGACGCGTTGAACAGATAGGAGACGGATATGGCAATCACCGCAGCGATGGTGAAGGAACTGCGCGAGACCACCGGCGCAGGCATGATGGACGCCAAGAAGGCCCTGACCGAGAACGACGGCAACATGGAAGCGGCCATCGACTGGCTGCGCACCAAGGGTCTGGCGAAAGCCGCCAAGAAGGCCGATCGCGTTGCCGCCGAAGGTCTGGTGGGCGTCCAGGTCTCGGGTGGCCGCGGCGTCGCCGTCGAGATCAACTCGGAGACCGACTTCGTCGCCAAGAACGCCGATTTCCAGCAGCTGGTCCGTGATATCACCGGCGTCGCGCTGAACGGCGCGGGCGAGATCGAGGCCCTGAAGGCCGCCGATCTGGACGGTAAGCCCGTCTCGGACGTCGTGACCGGCGCCATCGCCCGCATCGGCGAGAACCTGACCCTGCGCCGCGTGCAGGTGCTGGAAGGCGAGACCGTCGTGTCCTACGTGCACAACGCCGCCGCCGACGGCCTGGGCAAGATCGGCGTGCTGGTCGCGCTGTCGGGTCCGGCGGACAAGGCGCAGACCGTGGGCAAGCAGTTCGCGATGCACATCGCGGCGACGAACCCCGTCTCGCTGTCGGAAGCGACCATGGACCCCGCCGCGCTGGAGCGCGAGCTGCAGGTCCAGACCGCCAAGGCGCTGGAAGAGAATGCTTCCTCGGCCAAGCCGAAGCCCGAGGCCGTCATCCAGAACAACATCATCCCGGGCCGGATGAAGAAGTTCGTGGCCGAGAACACGCTGCTGGGTCAGGCCTTCGTGATGAACCCCGACCTGACGGTCGAGCAGGCCGCGGCCGAGGCCGGCGTCCAGATCACCGGCTATGCCCGCGTGATGGTCGGCGAAGGCATCGAGAAGAAGGAAGAGGATTTCGCAGCCGAGGTCGCCAAGACCCTCAGCGGCGCCTGATCCTTTCTTGATCGAACGACACGAATGCCGGCCCCCTGGGCCGGCATTTCGCGTTCCGGACCTTGGTGGCGGCGCCCGGCCAAGGCAACCTTGCCGCACGCCGCCTGTTCCTGACACATGCGTGTCACCACTCACGGAACGCCGCGATGTGACGCGGTTTCGGGGGCGGGCGAAACGGTGGAAAACCCTACCCCTGGCCCCCCAGCCTCAGCGAGGCGGCGGCAGGCTGGAACAGCTGATGCGTTACATGGGCCTTGAGCACGGCCTGGGGCGTCGTCTCGACCCCCAGGGCCTCGCGGGCCAGACGCATGTGCTTTTCCACGGTGGCGGCGGTGATGCCCAGGATCACCGCGATCTCTCCGACGGTCTTGCCGGCCGAGCGCCAGCCCAGGACCTCGCGTTGGCGCGGGGTCAGGGTGGCCTTGGGCAGGTTGCGCTGCATCGTCGCGATGCGCATGTGCATCACCCAGGACAGCACCCGGACCTCGCGGCCCGACCGCGCCCAGGACGCCTGCAGGTCCTGCGCATCGGCACCCTGCCGCGGCATTACCACCACCGCGCCCACGCTGTGGAGGACCTTGTCGCGCAGGCTGATGATGCGGGCATGGCCCAGCCCGTGTTCCGCCGCCAGCCCGAAGGACCGCGACGGGCCGAATTGGTCCTGCAACGCGTCGGACGCGATGTCGCCGTCATTGTCGCGCACCCATTCGACCCAGGGGTCCTGATCCAGATCGCGCAGCCGCTGGGCTTGTTCGATCAGATCGGGGGGTAGGTTGCTGAAGACCACGGGGTTGTCGCGCAACAGCGCCCTGGGCACCGTCAGCATGAAACGCGCGGCATAAAGGGCGTGATCGTAGCCAAGCTGGCCGACCGCTTCCAGAAATACGGCGCGGATGTCGGCAATGGTCGGGGCGTCCAGAAGACGTTCGATAAAACCTGATAAAATCTATATCTAAAACTCAATGCGTTCTTAAAGTCCCATAGGACGGCGCAGCGCAGAGATTGCCAAGGGGTAATGTCGTGAAAATATCGCGATGGCCGGTGATCTGAATATTGCGCGTGGCGGTCCGGGGGCGGGGGTGCTGGACGCGTGGCCCCGGGCATGCGAAGGGTGCGGGACGTTCCGTTCTCAACGCCAACCGACAGATCGCCTGCCATGCCCTTCATCATCGCTATCGACGGACCGGCCGCATCGGGCAAGGGCACCATCGCCCGCGCGCTGGCCGACCGGTTCGGATTTCACCACCTGGACACGGGTCTGCTGTACCGGGCGACCGGCGCCAAGGGGGGCGATCCTGTCGCGGCGGCCCATTCGCTGAACGCGGAGGATCTGGCCCGCCCGGACCTGCGCAGCGCCGAGGCGGGTCAGGCTGCCAGCCGCATCGCGGCCATTCCCGACGTCCGCGCGGCCCTGGTCGCGTTCCAGCACCGCTTTGCCGCGCAGGACCCCGGTGCCGTATTGGACGGGCGCGACATCGGCACGGTCATCTGTCCCGATGCGGCGGTCAAGCTGTACGTGGTCGCCTCGGACGAGGTGCGGGCGGCGCGTCGTGCGGCTGAACTGGGCGCCGACCCCGAGGAGATGCTGGCCCAGCTGCGCGAACGCGACCTGCGCGACAGCCAGCGGGCGACGGCGCCGCTGCGCCCGGCCGCGGATGCGGTCGTGCTGGACACCAGCACGCTGAGCATCGACGATGCCGTGGCGCGCGCCGTGGCCGAGGTGTTGCGCGTTCGGGGCGACTGACGGGCCTGGTGCCCGTCCCGGACCGATGCCGGCGGGGTCAGGGGGCGATGATCTCGAATTTCGCGACATCGACCATGCCGCGATCGGTGATCTTCAGCGCGGGAATGACCGGCAGGGCCAGGAAGGCCAGCTGCAGGAACGGCTCCTCCAGCGTCGTGCCCAGGGTCCGGGCCGCCTCCCGCAGGGCGATCAGCGTGTCGCGCACGGTCTCGAACGGCTCAAGGCTCATCAGCCCCGCGACCGGCAGGGGCAGCTCGGCCAGGATGCGGCCGTCGCAGGCCACGACGAAGCCCCCTTCCAGATCGGTCAGCCGGTTGGCCGCCAGCGCCATGTCGGCGTAATCGACGCCCACCACGGCGATGTTGTGATGGTCATGGCACAGCGTCGATGCGATGGCCCCGCGCGCTAGGCCGAACCCCTGCACGAAGCCCGTGGCGATGTTGCCGTTGCGCCCATGCCGTTCGATCACCGCGATGCGGGACAGATCGCGCGACGGATCGGGGCGCTTGTCGCCGTCCTGCGGCGGGATGTCATGGGTCAGGTGTTCGGTGATGATCTTGCCTTCCAAGATGCCGATCACCGGGGTTTCCGCGCGGTTGCCTGTGCAGCGGAAATCCTGCGGCGTCACCTTGGGCGCCTTGACCGAGGCGCGTCCCACCGGCGCCACCGTCCCGCGCGCGGCGAAGGCCGCGTCATCCACGACCCGCCCGCCGGTCAGGACCAGCTGCGCGTGGCACCCCTCGAGGCTGTCGATGGCCACGATGTCGGCGCGCAACCCCGGCGCGATCAGCCCGCGATCCTTCAGCCCGAAGGCCTCGGCCGCCGACAGCGACGCCGCGCGATAGGCCGCCAGCGGCGAGGTGCCAAGCGCGATCAGCCGGCGGATCATGTAGTCCAGATGCCCATGCTCTCCGATGTCCAGCGGGTTGCGGTCGTCGGTGCACAGGCACAGATAGGCGCTGGTGGCCTCGGTCAGGATGGGCTGCAGCGCATCCAGATCCTTGCTGACCGAGCCTTCGCGGATCAGGACGCGCATTCCCTTGCGCAGCTTTTCCAGCGCCTCCTCGGCGGTCGTGGCCTCATGCTCGGTGCGGATGCCGGCGGCGACATAGGCGTTCAGGTCCAGACCCGTCAGCTGCGGGCAGTGCCCGTCGACATGGCCGCCCGCGAACAGGCGCAGCTTGGCCATGGCGCCCGGGTCGCGGTGGATGATGCCGGGATAGTTCATGAACTCTGCCAGCCCGATGGCCGAGGGGTGGCCCATCACCTGCGCCAGATCCCCGGCCTCGATCCGCGCGCCCGACGTCTCCATCTCCGTGGACGGCACGCAGGAGGACAGCTGCACCCGCAGGTCTATCAGCAGATGCTCGGACGCGGCCTGGAAATACCGGATGCCCTCCAGGCCGATGACATTGGCGATCTCATGCGGGTCGCAGATGGCCGTGGTCACGCCGCGGGGCGTCACGCAGCGGTCGAACTCGAAGGGCGTGACCAGGCTGCTTTCGACATGCAGATGCGTGTCGATGAAGCCCGGCACCAGGATCAGCCCGGTGACGTCGATCACGCGGGTGCCGTCGTAATCGCCGATCCCTGCGATCCGGTCGCCGCAGATCGCCACGTCGCCCGCCATCATCGTGCCGGTGATCAGATCGAAGACCCGGCCGCCGCGCAGGATCAGGTCGGCGGGCTGATCGCCCCGGGCCACGGCGATGCGGCGTTCCAGATCATCCATCACTCTCTCCTGTCCGTTTGCGGCACATGACCGCAAACGGCGGCGGAGGTCCAGTGACCCCTCAGGGGTTCCAGCGCAGGAAGTTGGCGATCAGGCGCAGGCCCACGGCCTGGGATTTCTCGGGGTGGAACTGGGTGCCGACAATGTTGTCGCGTCCGACCACCGCGGTCACCGGCCCGCCGTAATCGACATTCGCCAGCAGATGGGCGGGGTCGGTAACCTGGAACTGCCAGCTGTGAACGAAATAGGCGTGATCGCCGGTCGCGATCCCCTCCAGCACGGGGTGGGGGCGGTCGATGACCAGATCGTTCCAGCCCATATGCGGCACCTTGAGGCCCGGGGCGGCAATGGCGCGGATCTCTCCGCCGATCCAGTCCAGGCCGGGGGTCTCGCGATATTCGTGGCCGGTAGTGGCCAGCATCTGCATGCCGACGCAGATCCCCATGAAGGGCACGCCGCGGGTGATCACCGCGTCCTGGATGGCCTCGGCCATGCCGTCCACCTCGCCAAGGGCGGTGCGGCAGGCGGGGAAGGCCCCGTCGCCGGGCAGCACGATGCGGTCGGCGCGGGCGGCGACCTCGGGGTCGGAGGTCACGACGACCTCGGCGCCCGCGTCACGGCCCATCAGTTGGAACGCCTTTTCGGCCGAATGCAGGTTGCCGCTGTCGTAATCGACCAGCGCGACCCGCATCACAGCGCCCCCTTGGTCGAGGGCAGCACCCCCGCCATGCGCGGATCGGGCTCGACCGCCTCGCGCAGCGCGCGGGCGACAGCCTTGAAGGCGGCCTCGGCGAGGTGGTGGCTGTTCAGCCCGTGCAGGCGGTCGACATGCAGCGTGATGCCGCCATGCGTGGACAGCGCCTGGAAGAATTCGCGCACCAGTTCGGTGTCGAACGTGCCGATCTTTTCCGACGGAAATTCGACGTTCCATACCAGATAGGGCCGCGCCGACAGGTCCAGCGCCGCGCGGACCAGCGAATCGTCCATGGCCAGCAGGAAGCTGCCGTAACGGCGGATGCCCTTCTTGTCGCCCAGTGCCGCGACCAGGGCCTGGCCGATGGCGATGCCGGTATCCTCGACCGTGTGGTGGTCGTCGATATGCAGGTCGCCCTCGGCGCGGATGGTCATGTCGATCAGCGAATGGCGCGACAGCTGGTCCAGCATGTGATCGAAGAAGCCCACGCCGGTCCGGTTGTCATAGACCCCGGTGCCGTCGAGGTTCAGCGTCACCTCGATCGAGGTTTCCGAGGTCTTGCGGGTGATGGTCGCCTGGCGCATGGGATGTCCTTCCTGTCAGGGCGCCTTATAGGGGCGGCGGGCGCATCAGCCAAGGTGCACTTGGCCCGCGGGATAGCGCACCCGCGGCACCATCCGTGTGGCCAGGAAGAACCCCAGGGTCAGCGGCCCGACCCGGCCCAGGAACATCACCACCATGATGACCGCGCGCCCGAATTCGGACAGTTCCGGCGTATAGGCCCGCGACAGGCCGACCGTGCCGAAGGCCGACGACACCTCGAACGCGATGTCGACGAAATCGCCGCCCTCGCTGATCAGCAGCAGAAAGATCGCGGTGACGATGACGGCCGAGGCCATCGCCATCAGCGCCATCGCCTTGAGCACGTCGCCAAGGGGGATGGACCGGCCGAACCCCGTCACCTCGGTCCGGCGGCGCAGGAACGCCCAGGTCGCCAGCAGCATCACGAAGACGGTCGTCACCTTGAGCCCGCCGCCCGTCGAGGTGGGGCCGGCGCCGATGATCATCAGGATCATGTACATGAACGAGGTGGATTCCTCCAACCCCGCGATGTCGGTCGAATTGAACCCCGCGGTGCGGGTGGTCACGCCCTGGAACCATGCGACGGTCAGGCGGGCGGTGATGCTGTGATACTGTGCCAACGTGTTGGGGTTGTCCCATTCCAGGATCGCGGTCATGGCGACGCCGCCCACGATCAGGATGGCGGTGCCGACCATCATCATCCGCGTGTGCAGCGACCAGCCGCGCCAGAACGTGCGCTGGTACAGGTCGGCGATGACGACGTAGCCGATGCCGCCCGCGATGAACAGGACCGGGATCACCACGTTGACCACCGGGTCCAGCGCGTATCCCGTCAGCCCCGGAGAGAAGGTCGAGAAGCCCGCGTTGTTGAACGCCGAGACGGAATGGAAGATCGCATGCCACAGCCCCGGGCCCAGCCCGTGATGGGGCATGAAGGACAGGCACAGCAGCATCGCGCCCGCGACCTCGGCCATGACGACGATGCGCAGGATGGTCCAGACCAGCCGCGTCAGCTTGCCGTACGAGGTCTGGTTCAGGTCCTCGCGCAGATAGGTGCCCTGGGTGATGCCCAGGGGGCGGCCCAGGGCCGACCAGATCAGCACCGCGAAGGTCATCAGGCCCAGCCCGCCCAGCTGGATCAGCACCGCGATGACCAGCTGTCCCCAGAACGCATAGACCAGTTCGGTGTCGACCACGTTCAGCCCGGTCACCGTCACCGCCGAGGTCGAGGTGAACAGCGCATCCGACAGCGTGATCGGCGTGTGCGTCATCGGTGGCAGCATCAGCAGCAGCCCGCCCACCGCGATCAGGGTCAGGTACCCCACCGCCAGCACGGCCGGCGGGGGCGTGCGCGCCAGCCAGCGCCGCAGCGCCGAGGGGCGGGGCCGCTTCACAGCCGGTCGCCGAAACCGGTCAGGTCCACCCGCTTGCCCAGCAGCAGCAGGCGGTCGTTGGCCTGCAGGACCGGGTCCTCTCCGCGGATGTCGCGATATTCGGTGCCGCGCATCATGCCCAGGATCTCGATCCCCGGGCCGGGGTTCAGCTGCGACAGGGTACGGCCCGACAGGCGGTGCGGGATCATCAGGTTCACCACCGAATAGCCGTTGCCCAGGCTGACATAGTCCTGGACCGCCGGGTTGTTCAGCATCTGCGCGGTGTGGCGGCCCATCTCCAGCCCCGGCATGACGACGCGGTCGGCGCCGATCTTGGACAGGATGCGGTGATGGGTGCGGTTGTCGGCCTTGGCCCAGACCGTGCCCACGCCCACCAGCCGCAGGTTCATCGCGGCGATCACGTTGCTTTCCAGGTTGTTGCCGATCGACACCAGCCCCACGTCATAGCGGTCGACGCCCGCCTCGCGCAGCGCGCCTTCGTCGGTGGCGTCCAGGATCAGCGACGCGGGCAGTTGTTCGGCCAGCGCCGCCACCCGCCGCGGGTCCTTGTCGATGCCCATGACCTGGTTGCCGAAGCGCGCCAGTTCGGCGGCCACGACGCTGCCGAAGGCGCCAAGCCCGATCACGACAAAGCTGCGGTTCACTTTTCCCATCGGGTCCTCGCCACGGCGCAAAACGCGAATGCTTGGTCACGGTTGCCGGCAAAGTCAACGGTCGGGCCGGGCAGGCCAATGGGAACCAAATGTCCGGCAGTGGCCTTTCTGACCGAAATGTGAGAAGGAGTGAGCCTCCGCGGCGGATTTCCGCCAAGGGTCCAAGGACCTGCCACCCGTTCGAGACCAAATCTGAAAGGGACAGATGTCACAAACACCACCGAAAGGTCCGGGAACGCCGGGCACCCCCCGCGACCGGACGCGCGAACAGGACGCCCTGAGCGGCCGTTACCCGCCCCATGCCCCCAAGGCCCCGCCGCCCAAGGCAGAGCCTGCACCCGCCCCCGATGACGGCATCGAGCCGCTGCCCGAGCCCGAAGGCCCGACAGAGATCATCGAGACCGACTATACCATCGGTCAGGACAACATCGAGCATCAGGGCAAGGTGCCCTTCGACATCCACAACCCGGTCTTCGGCATCTCTGCCGCGGCGGTGGTGCTGTTCACCGTCGCCACGCTGATGTTTCCCGGCCAGCTGGAACCCCTGTTCGGGGGCATCCGCGACGGGCTGACATCGAACCTGGACTGGTTCTTCATGCTGGCCGGCAACGTCTTCGTGCTGTTGTGCCTGGCGCTGATCGTGTCGCCGCTTGGCCGGATCCGTCTTGGCGGACCCGAAGCCACGCCCGATTTCAGCCTGACCGGCTGGTTCGCGATGCTGTTTGCGGCGGGCATGGGCATCGGACTGATGTTCTATGGGGTCAGCGAACCGCTGGGCCATTTCGAGGCCGCGTTGGGCGGTCCGGTGACCGAGGGGGGCGTGCGCACCGACTGGGCCCCGCTGGGCGGCGCCGTCGACGACCCCGAGGCCGCCCGCCGCATCGGCATGGCCGCGACGATCTTCCACTGGGGTCTGCACCCCTGGGCGATCTATGCGGTGGTGGCGCTGGCACTGGGCCTGTTCGCCTATAACAAGGGGCTGCCGCTGACGCTGCGCTCGGTCTTCTATCCGATCTTCGGCGAACGGATCTGGGGCTGGCCGGGCCACGTCATCGACATCCTGGCGGTGCTGGCCACGATCTTCGGCCTTGCGACCTCGCTGGGTCTGGGCGCGGAACAGGCGATGGCCGGGCTGGCCTATCTGTTCGGGTTCCAGAACACCGGCCTGAACAAGATCCTGCTGATCGTCGGCATCACCTTCGTCGCCGGGGCCTCGGTCGTCCTGGGCGTGGAAAAGGGCGTCAAGCGCCTGTCCGAGCTGAACATGATCCTGGCCATCGTGCTGCTGATCTTCATCATCGCGGTGGGCCCGACCATGGCCATCCTGGGCGGCTTCTTCAGCAACCTGGGCGCCTATGGTGCGGAGCTGATCCCGCTGTCGAATCCCTTCGGTCGCACGGACGACAACTTCCGCCACGGCTGGACCGCGTTCTATTGGGCATGGTGGATCAGCTGGTCGCCCTTCGTCGGCATGTTCATCGCCCGCGTCAGCCGCGGCCGCACCGTGCGGCAGTTCCTGATCGCGGTGCTGATCGTGCCGTCGCTGATCTCGATCCTGTGGATGACGGCGCTTGGCGGCACGGCCATCGACCTGACCGTCAGCGGCTTCTCGGGCATCCTGGATGCGCCGCTGGAACTGGAGCTGTTCACCATGCTGGGGCAGCTGCCCCTGGCCTCCATCACCTCGCTGGTGGGGATCGTGCTGGTGATCGTGTTCTTCGTGACCTCGTCGGACAGCGGATCGCTGGTCATCGACACGATCGCGGCGGGCGGCAAGATCAACGCCCCCGTCCCGCAGCGCATCTTCTGGGTTGCCATCGAGGGGGCGGTCGCCATCGCCCTGCTGGTGGGCGGCGGCCTGGTCGCGTTGCAGGCGATGGCGGTGTCGACGGGCTTTCCCTTCGCCATCGTGCTGCTGGGCGCGTGCTATGCCCTGGTCAAGGGCCTGATGGCCGAGCATCGAGAGCTGCGCTGACCCCCGGATAGTCGAAAGGAACGGGCGGGTTTTCCCGCCCGTTCTTGTCTTACCGGGCCCGCAATGCGAAAACGTCTTTCAGACGCCACCAAAGGACCCGCGCCATGAGCGACATCACTGCCAGCGAACGCAGGCTGCGCGCCGCGCTTGACCGGATGGACAAGATGCTTGACGTGCCCCCACGTCCGGCCGAAGCGGCGGCACCAGCCCCGTCCAGCGCCGCCGATGACGGCGCCCTGGCCGAGCTGCAGGCCCGTCTGGACGCCGCGACGGAACAGGCCGCGGGCCTGTCCGCCGCCAACGAGGAACTGATCACCGCCAACCGCGACCTTCTGGAGGCGCAGGAGACCGGCGGCATCGGGGCCGACGAACAGATGGCCGCCCTGCAGGCCGAACTGTCCGCCCTGCGCGCCGCCCGCGCCGCCGAGATGGCGCAGATGAGCGAGATCATGGCAGAGCTGGAGCGCCTGCTGGCCGACGAACCGCCGATCCTGGACGGCGCCGTGCCGGACGAGGCCGGGGGCGATGCGGGCGGTCTGCCCGAGGATCTGCCGCCCAACCACGAGGAGCGCTGACATGGCCGAGGTTGAATTCACCATCGGACACAAGGAATACCGCGTCGGCGCCGCCGATGGCGAGGAGCGCCTGCTGCAACGCGCCGCCGCCATCCTGGACGGAGAGGCGCGCCAGATCCTGGAACAGGCCGGTCGCGTCCCCGAGCCGCGCCTGCTGCTGTTGGCCGGGCTGATGCTGGCCGACCGTTTCGCCACGCTGGAGGATCGCGCCGAAAAGGCCGAACGCCACATCAATCGGCTGCAGCAGAACCCGCCCCGCGTCGAGGTTCCGGTGATTCCCTCTGACCTGCGAGAGGCGATGGCCGAACTGGCCGCCCGGGCCGAATCGCTGGCCGATCGGCTGGAGGAGCAGCGGCAGGATTAACCTGCCGTTAACCTTGCCGGGCGATGATGGGGGCATGATGCGCATGACGGTCCCCCTTGTCCTGATGCTGGCCCTGTCGGGCTGCACCACCCCGTCGCCGGGCTTCCCGGCCGCCGCGCGTCAGGACGTGACGGTCGACGGCATGCGCTTTGCCGTCTATCCCCGCGGGACCGAGGCGCAGGTGATCAGGCTGGACCACCTCCGCCGCGCCGATCGCGGCCGTATGCCCGACCTGATGATGCGCGCGGCCGCCCAAGCCACCGGATGCCGGCCCATCGACAACAGCCTGACGCCGCAGGGCGGCCCCCATTCGGCCGTCGCACTGGTCGATCTGCGCTGCTAGCGGCCGTCGCCCAGAAAGCTGACCAGCGTTTCGGCCACGGCCTCTGGCGCGTCGGCATGCAGCCAGTGCCCGGCATCCTTCAGCGTGACGATGCGCACCTGCGGAAAATGGGCGCGCAGGGCGGCCTCTCCGGCATCGGCGACATAATCGGACCGGGCCCCGCGCAGGGCCATGACCTTGCCGGGAAAGCTGCCTTGCGGCAGGTCGTCGGGCCAGCCCACGATCTGCGGCATCGCCGCGCGCAGCGCGGGCAGGTTCAGCTTCCACGCGGGCGGCGTGGCCTTGAAGTCCAGGTTCTGCAGCAGGAACGCCCGCACGCCCGGTTCGGGCACGTCCGCGGCCATCGCCGCATCGGCCTGGCTGCGGCGGGTGATCGCGGACAGATCCAGCGCCTCCATCGCGTCGATATAGCGGGTCTGGTCATGGTCGTAAGCGACGGGCGCGATGTCCATGATCACCAGCCGCCGCACCAGGTCGGGCTGCGTCAGCGCCAGCACCATCGCCGCCTTGCCGCCCATCGAATGGCCGACAAGATCGACCCGCCCGCCCAGATCGCCGATCAGTCGGGCCAGATCGTTCGCCAGCGCGGCATAGTCGGCATCCATGTCCTGGGGGCTGTCGCCGTGGTTGCGCAGGTCGACCGTGACCACGCGGCGCGTCTGTGCCAGCCTGCGGGCCTGCGCGCCCAGGTTGCGGCCCTGGCCGTACAGTCCGTGCACCAGCAGGACGGGAAGGGCGCCCTCGGGGCCCGCGATGGTGTGATTCAGCTTCATGCGGGCAGCTTACGGCGTCTGGCGCGCGGCTGCCATCCCGTCTATCCTGACCCGATGATGCGCAAGGGTCACAGCTTCGAAGACATTCCCGTCATGGCCGACGAGATCGCGGTCCTGATCGCGTCCCGGTTCGGCGGCGCACGGCGCGGCGAACGGCCGCCGCTTTCCGTGATGCTGAACCGCCGCGGGGGGGCGCTGCCGGCGCGCCTGCGCCGCCGTGCGGCCCGCCTGGCCGAGGCCGACCGCCTGTCGTCCCAGCCCAAGGTCGCGCGGCAGCTGCCCGCCGAGCGTCTGGCGCGCGATCACGCCGCGCTGGCCGCGCATCTGCGCCCCTTGGGCGAGATCACCCGCTGGCAGGGAAGGGCGGTCAGCTTTGGCGCCTCGGTCGCGTTCGGGGTGCTGGTGGTGGCCGCGCTGGCGATCTGGGTCGCGGTTCAGCGCGGGCTGCTGTGACGCCTTGCACATGATGCAAGGCTGACCTGTCCGCGCAGGGCTTGCCAAACCCCGCCCAAGCTGGTGTGAGGGCTAACACCCCCGTCCCAGGAACACCGCATGACCTCTACCCCTGATTTTCGCGCCGCGATCCTGGCGCTGGCGCTTGGCG
The DNA here is from genome assembly GCF_040148865.1 of Paracoccus sp. NFXS7. NCBI lineage: Bacteria > Pseudomonadati > Pseudomonadota > Alphaproteobacteria > Rhodobacterales > Paracoccaceae > Paracoccus > Paracoccus sp. NFXS7. The sequence continues at coordinate 833,693 of NZ_JAKEKV010000001.1, read as the reverse complement.
CGTTCGCCATCGGCACGTCCGAATTCGCGGCCATGGGCCTGCTGCCCTATTTCGCCGCCGACCTGGCCCTGACCGAGCCGCAGGCCGGTCACGTCATCAGCGCCTATGCCCTTGGCGTCGTGGTCGGTGCGCCGGTCACCGCGATGCTGGGCGCGCGGCTGCCGCGCAGGCGCTATCTGGCGGCGCTGATGGCCTTTTACGGCGTCGTGAACCTGCTGGCGGCCTTCATGCCGGGGCTGGCGACGCTGGTCGGGGTGCGGTTCCTGGCCGGCCTGCCGCATGGCGGCTTTCTGGGGGTCGCGATGCTTTACGCGGCGGACGCGCTGCCCGTGGGACAGCGGGCGAGGGGCGCGGCACGGGTGCTGCTGGGGCTGACCATCGCCAACATCGTCGGCGTGCCGTTGGCGGGCTGGATGGGGCAAAGCATCGGTTGGCGGTGGGGCTTTGCGCTGCCTGGCGTGATCGCGCTGCTGTCGGCTTGGCTGATCCTTCGCGTGGCGCCCCGCGTCGGCGGCAATCCCGACGCCCGCCCGTGGGACGAACTGGCGGCGCTGCGCAACCCGCGCGTCCTGTGGGTGCTGGCCGTGGGGGCCATCGGGTTCGGCGGGCTGTTCGCGGTCTATGCCTTCCTGACGGCGGCGATCCTGGCCACCACCGACGCGCCGGGATACGTGATCCCGCTGACGCTGGCGGCCTTTGGCGTGGGCGGCACCTTGGGCACCTGGGGCGCCGGCCGCCTGACCGAGATCCTGGGCATCGACCGTGCGGCATTTGCCAGCCTGGCCGCGATGGCCGCGACCCAGGGGTTCGCAGCCCTGGTCGTGGGCAGCTGGCCGCTGATGGTGCTGTCGTCCTTCCTGATCGCCGCCGGTGCGGGGCTGGTCATTCCGCTGCAGACGCGGCTGATGGACGTGGCGGGGTCGGCCCAGAACATGGCGGCGGCGATGAATCACGCGGCCTTCAACGCGGCCAACGCGCTTGGACCCTTCCTGGCCGGGCTGGCGCTGGCGGCCGGATGGGGCTGGCGCGCGCCGGGGCTGGTGGGCGTGGCGCTTACGGCCGCGGGGGCGGTGGTGCTGACGATCGCTGTCCGACAGGACCGGAAAGCCCGGCGGACAGCATCGGGGGCGGCAGCGACCGCAGGATGACCTGGCGCGAGGTCGACGCGAATTCGCGCCGCCACGTGACCCACAGCACGATCGCCGTGCCCAGCATCAGCGTCCAGGCGCCGGTCAGCCAGCCAAGCGCGCCAAGCGCGAAATAGACGCTGCGCAGCCCGGCGTTGAAGCTGCGGGCGGCGGTGATGTTCAGATCGGCCGCCTGCATGGCGCGGTCCATCGTCTCGGGGTGGTCGGCGCGGTTCGGGACCGCCGCCATCATCACCGCGCAATAGCCGAACAGCCGGTGCGCCCAGACGAACTTCAGGAACGCGTTCACCACGAAGAACATCGGCACCAGCAGGCGCAGTTCCCACCCTGTGCCGGCGGTGGGCGTCAGCTCCAGCCCGCTGGCGACGCTGCGCAGCCGCTCGCCGTTGCCGATCAGCGCCAGCAGGCCGCCCGTGGCGATCATGCAGGCGCTGGCAAAGAACGCCGTCCCCTCGCGCAGGCTGGCCAGGATGTTGCCGTCGAAGATGCGCGGGTCGCGCTCGACGAAATGTCGCATCCATTCCCGGCGATAGCGCGTCATCAGCACCGAGACCGACGGCCGCCCCGCCGGCGGGCGTTCGGTGAACCAGCCGATCCCCAGCCAAGCGACGAACAGGAACGCCAGCGCGGCCATGTCGCGCAGGGCCATCGGAGCGGCGGAAATCTGGTCCAGCAGGTTCATGACGCGACATTAGGGCCGGACGTCGCGCCTTGAAACCCCCCGTGACGCGGCATACCGTCGGGACGACAGGCAGGGAGGAGAACCGGCCATGATGCAGATGCCCCCACCCGACGCGTCCATCCTGGCGCGCAGGCAGGTGATCACCCAGGCGTTGCGGCAGGCGCTGCCCGACGCGGTCATCGACGACCCGGCGGAAACGCGGGCCTATGAATGCGATGCGCTGTCGGCCTATCGCTGCGCGCCGCTGGCGGTGGTCCTGCCCCGCAGCACCGAGGAGGTGTCGCGCCTGCTGCGCCTGTGCCACGACCTGCGCGTGCCGGTGGTGCCGCGCGGCGCGGGGACAAGCCTTGCGGGCGGGTCCATGCCCACCGCCGACGCGGTCGTCATCGGCCTGTCGCGCATGACCGACGTGCTGGAGATCGCCCCCGAGGATCGGCTGATCCGGGTCCAGGCGGGGCGCACGAACCTGTCGGTATCGGGTGCGGTGGACGGGCTGGGCTTCTTCTATGCGCCCGATCCGTCCAGCCAGCTGGCCTGCGCCATCGGCGGCAACATCGCCATGAATTCGGGCGGCGCGCATTGCCTGAAATACGGGGTCACCACCAACAACCTCCTGGGCGTCACGGTCGTGCTGATGGACGGGTCTGTCGTGCATCTGGGCGGCCCGATGGGCGAGGGGCCGGGGCTTGATCTTCTGGGCGTCGTCTGCGGGTCCGAGGGCCAGCTGGGCATCGTGACCGAGGCGACCCTGCGCATCCTCCCCAAGCCCGCAGGCGCGCGGCCCGCGCTGATCGGCTTTGCCGCAGCCGAGACCGCGGGCGCCTGCGTGGCGGCGATCATCCGGGCGGGCATCATCCCGGTCGCGATCGAGTTCATGGACGCCCCCTGCATCAAGGCGACCGAGGAGTTTTCGGGCGCGGGCTATCCCGACTGCGAGGCGTTGCTGATCGTCGAGGTCGAGGGCACGGGCCCCGAGATCGACGAACAGCTGACCCTGATCCGCGACATCGCCATGACATTCGACCCGGTCGAGTTCCGCGAGAGCCGGTCCGACGACGAATCCGCCCGCATCTGGAAGGGCCGGAAATCGGCCTTTGGCGCGATGGGCAGCATGGGCGACTATATCTGCCTGGACGGGACGATCCCGGTGACGGCCCTGCCCACGGTCCTGGCGGGCATCGGCGATCTGTCGCGGCAATACGGGCTGGCCGTGTCGAACGTGTTCCACGCGGGCGACGGCAACATGCATCCCCTGATCATCTATGACGCGAACAAGCCGGGCGACCTGGACCTGGCCGAGGCGCTTGGCGCCGACATCCTGCGGCTGTGCATCAAGGTCGGCGGCTGCCTGACCGGCGAACATGGCGTGGGCATCGAAAAGAGAGACCTGATGAGCGAACAGTTCGCCCCCAACGACCTCGAGGCGCAGATGCTGGTCAAGGATGCGTTCGATCCACACTGGCTGTTGAACGCGGCCAAGGTCTTTCCCCTGGACGTCAGCGCCCCGCGCCGCGACCGCCGCCTGAACCGGCCCGCCGATGCAGCCTGAGACCGAGGGCCAGCTGGCCCAGATGATCCGCGACGCCCGCGGCCCGATCGCCGTGACCGGTGGCGCCACGCGCCTGTGGCCCGGAGAGGGGCAGGGGGACCGGATCGACACGACCGCCCTGACTGGCGTGACGCTGTACGAACCCGAGGCGCTGACGCTGGTCGTCCGTGCGGGCACCCCGGTGGAGGAAGTGCGCCAGACCTTGGCCGCCGAAGGCCAGATGCTGGGGTTCGAACCACCGGTCACGACCGGCTCGACCATCGGTGGCGTGGCTGCGACGAATGCCAGCGGCCCGCGCCGGGTTCAGGCCGGGGCCGCGCGCGACGCGATGATCGGCGTCCGCTTCGTGGACGGGCAGGGCCAGATCGTCAGCAATGGCGGGCGGGTGATGAAGAATGTCACCGGCTATGACCTGGTCAAGCTGATGGCCGGCAGCCGGGGCACCTTGGGCGCGCTGACCGAGATCAGCTTTCGCACGGCCCCCATCCCGCCCGTGACCGCGACCCTGGCTTTGCCGGACCTGGACGGCGCGGCCGCCATCCCGGCCCTGTCCAGCGCGCTTGGCGGCCCCTTCGACGTGTCCGGAGCGGCGTGGCTGCCCGGCCACGGCGCGCTGATCCGGGTCGAGGGGCTGGCTGCATCGGTCAAGGCACGCGCGGCGGACCTGACCGCGCGCCTGTCCGCCTTCGGTACCGTGCAGGAGGGCGACCCGGAGGCCTGGGATCTGCTGTGCCGGACCAGCCACCACCCCGACCTGGACACATGGCGCATCACCTGTCGGCCAAGCGAGGCGCCGGCCCTGCTGGCGCGCCTGCCGGAACCCCGGTCGCTGGACTGGGGCGGGGCATTGATCCATGTCCGCCTGCCGCGCGGGCAGATGCCCGACCTGCCGACCTTTTCGGGCCATGCCCGCCGCATCAGCGGCGCGCCGGGCATCCTGCCCGCCCCCGACCCCCTGACCGACCGGCTGGAGCGTGACCTGCGGGCACGGTTCGACCCGCGCGGCCTGTTTGGAAACCTTGCCTGATGCAGACCCATTTCTCGCCCGAACAGCTGTCCGACCCGCTGACCGCGCGGTCGAACAAGATCCTGCGGACCTGCGTGCATTGTGGCTTTTGCACGGCGACCTGCCCGACCTATCAGGTGCTGGGGGACGAGTTGGACAGCCCCCGCGGCCGTATCTACTTGATCAAGGAGATGCTGGAATCCGGCCGGCCGGCGGATGAAAAGACGGTCAAGCACATCGACCGCTGTCTGGGCTGCCTGTCCTGCATGACGACCTGTCCGTCGGGCGTGCATTACGGTCACCTGCTGGAACATGCACGCGAACATATCGAGGAGACCTATCGCCGTCCCGTCGCTGACCGCTTTCTGCGGTGGGTGCTGAAATTCGTGCTGCCGCATCCGGGCCGGTTCCGGCTGGCGCTGATGGGGGCGCGGATCGCGCGGCCTTTCAAGGGGCTGATGCCGGACCGCCGCCTGCGCGCGATGCTGGACATGGCGCCCAGGTCGATCCCCCCGGTCAGCCGAAACGACGACGGCCAGACCTTCCCGGCGCAGGGCACCCGTCGCGCGCGGGTCGCGCTGATGGTCGGCTGCGCGCAGCGGGCGCTGAACACCGACATCAATGATGCCACCATCCGCCTGCTGCAGCGGGCGGGGGTCGAGGTGGTGATCCCGCAGGATTTCGGCTGCTGCGGCGCGCTGACCCTGCATATGGGGCAGGAGGCCGACGGCAAGGCCCGCGCCCGCGACAGCATCCGCCGCCTGCTTGCGGCCGAAGAGGGGGGGGCGCTGGACGCGGTGATCATCAACACCTCGGGCTGCGGGACGACGATCAAGGATTACGGCCATCTGTTCAAGGGCGACCCGATGGAGGCCGACGCGCGCCGTGTCGCGGGCCTGGCCCGTGACGTGACCGAGTTCCTGGTCGGGCTGGGCCTGCCCGCGCGGGCGGGCGATCAGGGGCAGGGAATGCGCGTTGCCTATCATTCGGCCTGTTCGCTGCAGCACGGCCAGCAGATCCGGTCGGCGCCCAAGGACCTGCTGTCGGGAATGGGCTTCACCGTGCTGGAGCCCGCGAACCCGCATCTGTGCTGCGGGTCGGCGGGGACATATAACCTGCTGCAGCCGGAACTGTCGTCGGAGCTGAAGGCGCGCAAGGTCGAGACGCTGGAGGCGGTCGCGCCCGAGGTGATCGCGGCGGGCAATATCGGCTGCATGATGCAGATCGGCGGCGGGACGCAGGTGCCGGTGGTGCATACGGTCGAGCTGCTGGACTGGGCCACGGGCGGGCCGAAACCTGCCGCATTGGGGTCTTGAAACGCGGTTCGAGCGATCTAGATTCAGGAAGCCGGCGGCCATGACGGCGTCGGTTTCCCTGCCCGCCCGGTTTCGGGGGGCAACTCTGACATCGCTTTGAACAGGATGTGACACATGCGTAATTTCGACCTGACCCCGCTGTACCGGGCATCTGTCGGCTTCGACCGTCTGGCCGACGTCATGGACCGCGCCATGACCGCCGACGTGGCCAGCACCACCTATCCCCCCTACAACATCGAGAAGACCGGCGAGGACGCCTATCGCATCTCGATCGCGGTGGCCGGCTTTGCCGCCGACGACCTGAACGTCGAGGTCCGCGACGGCGCCGTGATCGTGTCGGCCCGCAAGGCGGACGAGGACGAGGGCCGGACCTTCCTGCATCGCGGCATCGCCACGCGTGCGTTCGAGCGCAAGTTCACGCTGGCCGACCATGTCCGCGTCGATGGCGCCAGCCATGTCGACGGGATGCTGCATATCGACCTGGTCCGCGAGATCCCCGAGGCGCTGAAGCCGCGCCGGATCGAGATCGCCAAGACCCCGGCACGTGTCGGCAAGCTGGACGCCTGATCGCGTCCCGCGACGGCCGGGGGGCCAGCCCCCCGGACCCTCCGTCCGCCCAAGATCCGATGGAAAGGCCGCGTCCCCCGACGCGGCCTTTTGTGGTTACAGCCTGCGGCGCGCGCGCAAGGCGGCGGTGATGGTACCGTCGTCGAGGTAATCCAGCTCTCCGCCGATGGGCACGCCCTGGGCCAGGCCCGTCACCGTCACCGGTGACCCCTCCAGCGCATCGGCGATGTAATGCGCGGTGGTCTGGCCGTCGACGGTGGCGTTCAGCGCCAGGATCACCTCAGTGATGCTTTCGTCATCAATGCGCGCCAGAAGGGTGGGGATCCCCAGATCCTCCGGTCCCACATCGTCCAGCGCCGACAGCGTGCCGCCCAGCACGTGATAGCGGCCGCGAAAGGCCCGACCGCGTTCCAGCGCCCACAGGTCGGCCACGTCCTGAACCACGCAGATCTCTCCGGTCGCGCGGGCCGGATCGGTGCAGATCGCGCATTCGTCACGGTCGGTGATGTTGCCGCAGACCACGCATTCGCGCGAGTTCTGCGCCACCCGGTCCAGCAGTTGCGACAGCTGCACCATATGCTGGCTGCGCCGACGCACCAGCTGCAGCACGATGCGGCGGGCGGATCGCGGGCCCAGCCCAGGCAGCCGCGCCATCAGCGCGATCAGCGCCTGGATGTCGTCGCTGCCCTGCTCCATGCCGCTCAGAAGGGCAGCTTCATGCCGGGGGGCAGGCCCAGGCCTTCGGTCATGCGCGACATCTCGGCCTGCATCTTCTCCTCGGCGGCGCGTTGGGCGTCCTTGATGGCGGCCAGGATTAGGTCCTCGACCACCTCCTTTTCCGACGGCACGAAGATCGACGGGTCGATCTCCAGCGCGGTCAACTCGCCCTTGGCGGTGCAGGTCGCGCGCACCAGGCCCGCGCCGGATTCGCCGGTCACGGTGATGCGGGCCATGTCCTCCTGCATCTGGCCCATCTTGTCCTGCATGTCCTTGGCGGCCTTCATCATCTTGGCCATGTCGCCAAAGCCGCCCAATCCCTTGATCATCGTTCAGTCCTCATCCTCAAAGGGGTCCCATTCCTCAACCTCGGCCACCGGGCCTTCGGTTCCGTCATGGGGATTGGCCGCACCCTCGGGCAGGTCGGCGACCTGGGCCTCCGGGGCGACGCGGGTGATGCCGGTCAGGGTCGCGCCGGGAAAGGCGGCCAGCACCTGCTGCACGATGGGCAGGGCCAGGGCACGGTCGCGGTCGGCACGGGCCTGCGCCTCGCGGGTTTCGGCGATGGTGGGGGCGCCGGCCTCGTTCGTGATGATGACGGCCCACCGCTGTCCGGCGGTCCAGCCGCGCAGGCGCTCGGCCAGCCGCTGCGCCAGATCGGCGGGCGGGTTGTCGCGGGGCTGATACTCGATCCGCCCGGGGCTGTAGCGAACCAGCGACACGTGGCGTTCCACCAAGACCAGCAGCGTCATGTCGCGCATCCGGGTGATCAGCTCGATGACGGACGCGAAATCGGGACAGCTCTCGACCAGTTCGGGCGTCACGGCCAGGGCATGCGCCGCGGCGCCGTGCGCCTGGACCGCCGGCGCCGGGCGGGCGCGGCGCATCGCCTGTGGGGCTTGGGCCGCGGGCGCGCCCGCCACCGAAGGTCCGCGCGCGAACTCTCCTGCCGTCTGTGCCTGCTGGACGCGGCGGATCAGGGCCTCGGGGTCGGGCAGGTCGGCGACATGGGTCAGGCGGATGATCGCCATCTCGGCGGCCATCATCGCGTTGGGCGCGGCGGACACTTCCTCCAGCGCCTTCAGCAACAGCTGCCACATCCGCGACATGACCCGCATCGGCAGCCGGTCGGCCAGGTCCTTGCCTCGTGACCGTTCGTCCGGAGAGATCGTCGGATCTGCCAGCGCGTCCGGCGTGATCTTCACGACGGAAATCCAGTGCACGATCTCGGCCATGTCGCGCAGCACCGCGACCGGATCGGCGCCATCGGCATATTGCGACTGCAGCTCGGTCAGCGCCGATGCAGCGTCGCCGCGCATCACCATCTCGAACAGGTCGATCACGCGGCCGCGGTCGGCCAGGCCCAGCATCGCGCGCACCTGGTCTGCGGTGGTCTCGCCCGCGCCATGGCTGATCGACTGGTCCAGCAGGCTGGTCGCGTCGCGGGCCGACCCTTCGGCGGCGCGGGTGATCAGCGCCAGCGCGTCGTCGGTGATCGTCGCACCCTCGGCCGCGGCGATCCGGCGCAACAGGGCGATCATCACCTCGGGCTCGATCCGGCGCAGGTCGAAGCGCTGGCAGCGTGACAGGACGGTCACCGGCACCTTGCGGATCTCGGTCGTGGCAAAGATGAACTTCACATGCGGGGGTGGCTCCTCCAGCGTCTTCAACAGCGCGTTGAACGCGCTGGTCGACAGCATGTGGACCTCGTCGATGATGTAGATCTTGTAGCGCGCGGACGCCGCCCGGTAATGCACCGATTCGATGATCTCGCGGATATCGCCCACGCCGGTGCGGGACGCGGCATCCATCTCCATCACGTCGACATGGCGGCCTTCGGCGATCGCCACGCAATGCTCGCACACGCCGCAGGGTTCGGTCGTGGGGCCGCCCTGGCCATCTGGGCCGATGCAGTTCATGCCCTTGGCGATGATGCGCGCGGTGGTCGTCTTTCCGGTGCCGCGGATGCCCGTCATGATGAAGGCCTGCGCGATGCGGTCGGCGGCGAACGCGTTCTTCAGCGTGCGGACCATCGCGTCCTGTCCGACCAGGTCGGCGAACGTTTCGGGCCGGTATTTCCGGGCCAGAACCTGGTAGGCGGGCTTGGTGTCGGTCATCGATCCCTCGGGCACAGCGCCACCTTAGCGGGGCGCCGCGGGGGCCACAACCGGGTCAGGCAGCCAGCAGGCCGATGCCCCGGGCGCCCGCGATCAGGTCGGTCGCCAGAAAGTCGGCATTCTCTCCCGACAGGGGCACCATGTCGGGCACCTGCACGACCGTCATCCCGGCCGCACGTGCGGCAATGGCGCCGACATCGCTGTCCTCGAAGGCCAGGCAGCGGGCGGGCTCGATCCCAAGCCGGCGGGCCGCCAGCAGATAGACGTCGGGGGCGGGCTTGGGGCTGGGCACGTCGCTGCGCGTCACCACGATGTCGAAGCGGTCGGTCAGCCCCGCCGCCGCCAGCTTTTCGCGCGCCTGATCGCCGGTGCTGGAGGTCGCAATGGCAAAGGGCAGACCCGCCGCCCGCAGCGCGTCCAGCAGCGTGTGGACATGCGGGCGCAGCGGGATGCCGTCGCGGTCGCGCCGTTCCATCATCGCCTCGGCCCACATCCGGTCCAGGTGCGGAAAGTCGAAATCCGCGCCCAGGTGGTCGCGCAGGATCCCGCGCGAGGTCGGCTCGTCTATGCCCACCAGCGATGCCAGCAGCCCGTCGGGGGCCACGCGCCCCATGCGGGCCAGCGCCGCCTCTCCGGTCTCGATGGTCATCTGTTCGGTGGCCAGCAGGGTGCCATCCAGATCAAAGATCACGGCATCGAAACGGCGGGCGGTCATGGGTCATCCTTTCAGGTCTGTCAGGCGCTAACATGGCGATTTGCGCGGCGATCGGCAAGGCATGGCTGGGTTGCAGGCCGCGATGGGCCGCCTAGGGCTGGGTCCAGGCCGGGGAATGGCAGGGGTGGTCGATCAGGGCGGTCAGCTCCTCGTCCAGGTGCAGCGCGGTGATCGACACGCCTGCCATGTCCAGCGAGGTGTAGTAATGTCCGATCAACGTGCGATGCACCTGCACGCCCCGCGCGCGCAGACGTTCACGCAGCCGGCGGTTCAGGATGTACAGCTCCATCTTGGGTGTGCCGCCAAGCGAATTCACCAACAGGGCGACCCGGTCGCCCTCGGCGGGGCGCATCTCGTCCAGGATGCGGTCCACGATCAGGTCGGCGGCGCCGTCCGCGCTGGCCAGGGGCGCACGGGCGATGCCGCGTTCGCCATGCACGCCCACGCCGATCTCCATATCATCGGCGCCAAGGCGAAAGCTGGGCTTCTGGCTGTCGACCGAGGCGCCCGGTTCTAGCGCGATCCCCATCGTGTAGCAGCGCTGGTTGGCGCGCAGCGCCAGCCCCGCGCAGGCCTCCAGCGGCAGCATCCGGTCGCAGGCGGCCCCCGCGACCTTGAAGACGAAGACATTGCCCGCCACCCCGCGCCGCGCCGCCCGCGTGTCGACGGGGGCCGAGGCGATGTCGTCGGTGGTCACGATGGTGCGCACCGGCACGCCGCGGGCGGCGGCCATCTCGGCCGCCATCTCGAAGTTCATCAGATCGCCCGAGAAGTTGCCGAAGATGTGCAGCACGCCCGCCCCACCATCCGCGGCCAGCGTCGCCGCCAGGATCGGGTCGGGCGGCGGTGCGGCAAAGACGTTGCCGATCGCCACCGCATCCGCCAATCCGCGCCCGACATAACCGAAGAACCCCGGCTCGTGCCCCGACCCGCCGCCGATGACCAGGCCGACCTTGCCGGCCCGGGGGGCGCCCGTGGCCCGCAGGGCGCGCGGCGCACCGGTGACGGGGGCCAGCATGTCCTCATGCGCCAGCAGGGCGCCGGCCACCGTCTCGTTCACGGCGTCCTGGGGGCGGTTGATGAACTTCTTGACCCGCAGGCGTTCGGGCAGGGGCTGGGCTGCCTGGTCGCGGCGCCGCGCGGGTGTGTCGTCATGCCCTTCGGAGGTCAGGATGGCGCGGGCGGTGTCGGCATCGGTCACCATCACGTTGATGTAGTTCCCGCGCAGCGCGGCCAGGATCGCCTGGACCTTGTCCATGCCCCCTGCGACCCCGATCCGGCAGGGCACGGACCGCAGGCCGCCCAGGTCGATGCCGATGGTCCGCCCCTCCAGCGGACCGTCGACGGGCTGGCCCTGGGCGTCGATCAGCCGCCCCGCGATGCTGCCCACCGCGGCGTGGTAATGGGCGTGCATGGCCACGTCGTCGAAAAAGCCGCTGCTGTGGATGGTGCTTTCCGGCCGCAGCGAGGAAATGCCCAGCACGATCCGGTTGGCCTGTGCCAGCACCGCCATCTGTTCTGCCACCACCGGCTCTCGCAGCAGCAGCGCGCGCATGTCGGGCGACGACACGATCGCCGGGGCCGAGATCGGGATGCACCGCGCGCCCATCGATTCCGCCAGCCGCGTCGCACAGGCCTCGGGCGTCCAGGGGATCTTGGCGGTGGTGCCGCCCGTCGCCTGCACCACGCGCAGGTCCTGCAGTCCGGCGCGGTCGACGCGGCTGGCCATCGACAGGACGGTCCGTCCCCAGGTCACCGCGATGGTGTCGGCCGACCGCGCCAGACGCGACAGCACCTGCGCCGCGGCCGCGCCAAGCCGGTCGATCAGCGGGCTGTCGCCGCCTTCGGACGGGATCACCAGGCAGTCGGTCAGGCCGAAATGGTCCTGCATCGCCTGCGCCAGGCTCAGCGCGCGGAACCGTTCGGGGTCGATCTCGATCGAGACGATGCCGCGGGTGCGCGCATCCGCCAGATAGGCGTTCACCGAGGCGCGGGAGACGCCCATCTGGGTTGCGATGTCGCCTTGGGTCAGGCCCTCCTGATAATACAGCCAGGACGCCCACAGCAGCGGGTCCTCGCCAAAGCGCAGGGGCTGGCGGGGGGTGGTGGTCATGGGCGCGACCCCTCCGCGCGGCGCCGGGCCCAGTGCGCCAGGCTGTCCAGCAGCGCCGCGGCCGATACCGCGCCGGGGTCCAGATGGCCCACGCTGCGCGGTCCAAGGCGGGCGGCGCGGCCGCGGCTTGCCATCATCGCGCGCGTCGCCTGTGCGCCGTCGGCGGCGGCGCGTGCCGCGGCGGCCAGCACCTCGGTCGCGGGCTGGCCCGCCTGCAGGCCCGCGCGGGCGGCATGGGCGGCGGGCGCCCAGGCATCGACCATGGTCTTGTCGCCGGGCTTGCCCTGGCCGCGGGCGGCGATCCCCTCGGCCATCGCGACGATGACCTCGGGCAGGCGGGACAGGGGCACCTGCGTCTCGGCGCCAAGCGCCGAGGCGGCGCGCAGCAGGGCGCTGGCATAAAGCGGGCCAGTCGTGGCGCCCACCGCATTGTGCAGGGACGACGCGGCCAGGGTCAGCCCCTGTGCCAGCGTCTGGTCCGCCCCGCCCGCCTCGCCCAGGGCGCGCGCCGCGGCGGCAAAGCCCCCGGCCATCGCCACGCCGTGATCGGCATCGCCGATCTCTCCGTCCAGTTCGGCCAGATAGGATTGTTCCGCGGCCATGCGCTCGGCCAGGCTGCGGAACAGGTCGGTCAGATCATGGCGCGAGAAGGTCTGCATGTCGGACCTCATTGGCACGGCCCGCCGCAGGGTTGCAAGCGGTCCCGGAACGGCACGTCACGGCTGCGACAGGCGGCGTTCCACGCTGTCGGCCAGCGTCGTCAGGATCAGGCAGCAGGACGTCGCCCCGGCATCGGGCACCCCCCGCGACCGTTCGCCCAACCGCGCCGCGCGGCCCAGCTTGGCGACCATGTCGACAGTGCTGTCGCGCCCCTGCTGCGCCGCCCGCGCCATCGCCCGCAAGGCCGCGGCGAACCCGTCGGGTCGTGCCGCGTCGAAGGCCGCGATGGCCGGGTCCAGGCAGTCGATCAGGGTCTTGTCGCCGACCTTGGCGGCGCCGGTGGCGGTGACGGCGGACAGCCCCGCCTGCAGCATGGTCAGGAACCCGTCCGCGTCGATGGCGGCGCGGTCGCGGATGGTGCGGCCCATGTCGCGGAACATAAAACCGTAAAGCGGCCCCATCGATCCGCCGATCTCGGACATCAGCACGTCCGACAGCACCAGGAAGGCCCCGTCCAGCGGCTGGCCCGACAGGCGTTCGGCCGCGCGGCCAAAGCCCTTGGCCATGTTGATCCCGTGATCGCCGTCGCCGATCAGGCCGTCCACCTCGGACAGGTGCGCCTTGTTGGCGACGATCACCGCGGCCAGTTCGGCCACGATGTCGCCCGATTGCGCGACGGACAGGCGGGGATGGCCCGCGGCCTCGGGCGCGCGGGGGGCGGTGTCGGCGGCCACGGCGGCGGCGCGGTGACGCGGACCGCCCGACAAAGCGCCCACCGGCGCGGGCCGGGTGCCCGCGACGGTCAGGCCGGGCGCCGCGCAGTCCATGTCCAGCAGGGGCTTCAGGTCGTCGTCCAGCGCCATGACCGTCAGCGTGGCCCCCACCATCTCCAGCGAGGTGAAATAGTTTCCGACGAACGCCCGGTGCACCCGCAGGCCCGCGCGTTCCAGCCCGACCTCAATCCGGTCGTACAGCACATAGAGTTCGTTCACGGGCGTCGCGCCCAGGCCCGAAACCAGCACCGCGACCTCTGTTCCCTCGGGCAGGGCGTGATCGTCCAGCACGATCCGGACCATGTCGTCGGCGACCTGGTCGGCGGTCTTCAGCGCCTCGACCCGCGTGCCGGGTTCGCCGTGATGGCCGATGCCGACCTCCATCGTGCCAGGCGCGATCTGGAAGTTCGGATGGCCCACCGCGGGCAGGGTGCAGGGGCCCAGGCCCACGCCCACCGACCGGCAGGCGTCGATCGCCTGCTGGGCCGCGGCCCGAACCTCGGCCAGGGTGCCGCCAAGCGCGGCCTTGGCGCCGCCGATCTTCCACATGAAGATCTCTCCGGCCACGCCGCGGCGCTTGGCGCGTTCGGACGCGGGGGCGGAACAGACGTCGTCATTGGCCACCACGGTCGCGACCTCGATCCCGTCCTCGGCCACCATGCCCGCGGCCATGCGCACGTTCATGTTGTCGCCCGCATAGTTGCCGTAGAGGACCGCGACTCCGGCACCGCCATCGGCGGCCCGGATCGCATCGGCAAAGCTTTTCGCGGTGGGCGACGAGAACAGCTCTCCGACGGCCACGGCATCGACCAGGTTACGGCCCGCATAGCCGATGAAGGCCGGTTCATGCCCCGACCCGCCGCCGGTCACGATGCCGACCTTGCCGTCCTGGGGCGCAAAGCGCGACAGGACCACGCGCGGGTTGGCCGGGTCCTTGCGCACCAGGTCGCGATGCGCCTTGATGAAGCCCGCCACCGTCTCGTCGACGATGTCGTCGGGGTCGTTGACGAAACGCTGCATCGCCTTGGTCGCCATGTCGTCCCCCATCATCGCACCGTGTATCCGCCGTCGACCAGCAGGTCGGCGCCGTTGATCATCGCCGCCGCGTCCGATGCCAGGAACACCGCCGCAGCGGCGATCTCGTGGGGTTCGGCAAAGCGGCCGGCGGGGATAAGCGCCTTCATCGCCTCGCCCTTGGGGCCCTCCCAGGCCTTGCGGCCCAGATCGGTCATCACCACGGTGGGAGAGATGGAATTGACGGTGATCCCGTGCCCGCCCCATTCCAGCGCCAGCGTCTTGGTCACGCCGACGATGCCGAACTTTGACGCGCAATAGGCCACATGCCCCTCGATCGCGACCGAGCCCGCCTGGCTGGCAAGGTTGATGATGCGCCCGCCCTTGGCCCGCGCGATCATCCCGCGGCCCACGGCCTGCGCCATCAGGAAGCTGCCGGTCAGGTTGACGGCGATGGTGCGCGTCCAGGCGCCGTCGCTCAGATCCTCGGCCGGGGCCAGGTCCACGATGCCCGCGGAATTGACCAGAATGTCGATGCCGTCAAAGGCCTGCGTCACCGCATCGACGGCCGCGCCGATGCTGGCCGCGTCGGTCACGTCGCAGGCAAAGGCCTGCGCGTCGGGCAGGGCGGCCGCGGCATTCGTCGCGGCGGCCAGGTTCATGTCCAGCAGCGCGACGCGCGCGCCCTGGGCGGCAAAGGCCTGCGCGATGGCGGCGCCGATGCCCGATCCGGCACCCGTCACCACGGCGGTCCGGCCGCCCAGGCTGAAATCAAGTGAAGCGGCCATCCGCAGTCCTTTCGTGGGTCAGGTGGCCCCTCCGGCAGGCGTGCCGCCGAAGGGGGTGGTCGTTACTGGCGCGTGGCCAGCAGTGCGTCGACGTTCTCGGCCGTCACCGGGGTCCAGGGCACGTTGTATTCCTTGTCCGCGCCGTTGTTCCACGGCATGTCGGGATACTGTTCCCAGATCGCGGACATGGGCTCATAGTCGGGCTTGACCGCCTTGATCGCCACGTCGATCGAGCCCAGGGCCTGGGCCTCGCCGTCCTGCAGGATCGAATCCATCTGGCCCGCCTTGACCGCGTTCAGCGCGTCGGTCACCCCGTCCACGCCCGCGATCGCGAAATCGGCCACGTCCATGCCGGCGGCCTTGATCGCCTCGATGGCACCCAGGGCCATCTCGTCGTTCTGGCCGATCACGCCCTTGATGTCGTTGCCATGCGCAGTCAGCCAGTTCTCCATCAGGGCCTGCGCCTCGGCGCGCGACCAGTTGCCGGTCTGGCGTTCCAGGATCTTGACGTCGGGGCATTCGGCCAGGGCCTTCTCGTTGCCCTCGCCGCGCTGGATTTCGCCGGACTGGCCGATCGGGCCCTCGATGATGACCACCGCACCCTGGCAGCCCATCTTGTCCAGGACGGCCTTGGCCTCCAGATAGCCGGCCTCGACGTCGTTCGATCCGACATAGGCGGTCAGCAGGTCGCTGTTGACCCGCGCGTTCGATCCGACGACGGGGATGCCCGCATCGACGGCCAGCTGGACGGCGGTGGCGCCGGCCTCGACGTCCATCGGCGCAAAGACGATCGCGTCGAAGCCTTGGGTGATCATCGTCTCGAACTGGTCCTGCTGCACCAGCGCGTCATAGCGGCCGTCAAAGATGGTCAGCTCGACCATGCCGGATTCGACCGCCGGGTGCTTTTCGCCCGCCGCCGACCACAGCTGCATGAACTCGGCATTCAGGCCATAGGCGGCCATGCCGATCTTGATCGGGTCGTCCTGCGCCTGCGCCGCGCCCAGACCCAGGCCAAGCGCCAATGCGCTGGCCGTCATCATCATCTTCGTCGTCATCTGGTTTCCTCCCTCGGTGACACCATGTCCCGGCACGCGCCGGATCTCAGTCTTCGGTCTTGCGGGACCGGTCCAGCATGACGGCGGCCACGATCAGCGCCCCCTTGATCACCTGCTGGTAATAGGATTCGACCCCAAGCAGATCGAGGCCGTTGTTCATCACCCCGATCAGCAGCGCGCCGATGACAGTGCCGGTGACCCGGCCCACGCCGCCCGCCAGGCTGGTGCCGCCGATCACGACCGCCGCGATGGCGTCCAGCTCATAGGCGACACCCGCCTGGGGCAGGGCCGAGCCGGTCCGCGCGGCCAGGATCATCCCCGCGATGCCCGCCAGCGCGCCCGATATGGCATAGACCGAAAACCGGATGGCGCGGACGGGCAGGCCCGACACCTTGGCCGCATGGGGGTTGCCGCCCACCGCATAGACGTGGCGGCCAAAGCGGGTCCGGGTCAGCACGAAATGCGACAACGCAAAGACCATGCCGAACAGGATGATCGGCACCGGGATGCCCGCGATGTCGCCCGTCCCGATCCAGCGATAGCCGTCGGTCAGCGCCGGGACCGGCCGCCCGCCCGAATAGATCAGCGTCAGCCCGCGCGCCGCCGACAGCATGCCAAGCGTCGCGACGAAGGCCGGGACCGCAAAGCGCGCGACCGCGATCCCCGACAGCGCGCCCATCGCGGTGCCGGTGATCAGGCCCACCGCGATCGGGATCAGCGGCATGTAGGGCGCGCCGGGAATGAACCCCGCCGCCGAGGTCGTGGCGAAGCTGGCCGAGACCACGCCCACCAGCGCGACCACCGATCCGACCGACAGGTCGATGCCGCGCGTCAGGATGACGAAGGTCATCCCGATCGCCAGGATCCCGTTGATCGAGGTCTGGCGCAGCACGTTGATGATGTTGCGCGAGGTCAGGAAATTCTCGCTGACGATCGACAGCACGATGCACAGCAGCGCCAGCGCGATCAGGATGCCGTATCGCTGCGCGTCACGTCCGATCCGCGCCGGGATCATGCGGCGCGGCTGCGCTGCGGTCTTGATCTGGTCTTCCACCCTGTCTCTCTCCCGTTCATGCATCCGTCGACGGCGTCCGTCCCGGCGCGTCAGGCCGCCAGATGCAGCAGTTTCTCGGCCGACATCGCGGCGCGATCCAACTCGCCCGCCACGCGCCCGTCCCGCATGACGACCGCGCGGTCGGCCATGCCCAGCACCTCGTCCGTCTCGGACGAGACCATGATGACCGCCCCGCCCGCGCGGGCGAAATCGGACATCACGCGATAGATCTCGCGCTTCGCGCCCACGTCGACGCCGCGCGTGGGTTCGTCCAGCAGCAGGATGCGCGGCTCGGTCAGGAACCACTTGCCCAGCACGACCTTCTGCTGGTTGCCGCCCGACAGATGCGCCACGTTCAGCCGGTCCGACGCGGTGCGGATGTTCAGCGTGTCGATCATCCGGGTGGCGGCACGGCCCTCGGCGCGGGCGTTCATCACCGGGCCCGCGGACATGCGGTCCAGCGTGGCCAGGCACAGGTTCTCGCGCACGTCGCCGGTCAGGACCAGGCCAGACCGCTTGCGATCCTCGGTCACATAGGCCAGCCCGGCCTCGATCGCCTCGCGCGGGGTGGTGATGCGGGCGGGGCGCCCGTCGATGGTCACGGTGCCGGCCGTCTCGGCCGACAGGCCGAACAGGCGGTCGAAGATCTCGGTCCGGCCCGACCCCATCAGGCCGTACAGCGCCAGGATCTCGCCCTCGTGCAGATCGAAGCTGACGTCCCGGACGCCGCGATCGGCGGCAAGACCCACGACCGACAGCAGGCGGCGCGCCTGCGGGGTGTTCTCCTTGACGAATTCCTCGGTCAGGGGGCGGCCCACGACCAGCTGGATCAGGTGGTCCTTGTCGATGTCGGCCAGGCTGCCCGTCTCGACGAAGCTGCCGTCGCGGAACACGGTATAGCTGTCGCAGACGCCGAAGATCTCGGACAGGCGGTGGCTGACATAGATCACCCCCTTGCCGCGCGCCTTCAGCGTGTCAATGGCGGCGAACAGCTGGTCGGCCTCGGCCTCGCCCAGGGCAGAGGTCGGCTCGTCCATGATGATGACCTCGGCGTCATAGCTCAGCGCCTTGGCGATCTCGACCAGCTGGGTCTGGGCCACGGTCAGGTCCATCATCAGGCTGTCCGCGCGGATGCCGAACTGGAACCCGTCCAGCAGCGCCTGGGCGCGGCTGTTCATCTCGCGGAACGCGATGCGTCCGAACATCCCCACCGGTTCGCGGCCCAGATAGATGTTCTCGGCCACGGTCATGGCCGGGACGGGGCTCAGCTCCTGCTCGATGATCGAGATGCCGTGCGCCAGGGCCTGGGACGGGTTGTCGAACACCACCGGCTGGCCGTTGCGCAGCAGGGTGCCCGCATCGCGGTGATGGATGCCCATTAGGATCTTGAGGAAGGTCGACTTGCCCGCGCCGTTACCCCCGCACAGCGCATGCACCGATCCCGGCTCCAGCCGGAACTGGCCCAGCTTCAGCGCGGGAACGCCATCGAAGGATTTGCGAAAGCCCGAGGCCTCCAACAGCGGCGTGGTCATGTCGTCCCCCCATGCCGGACGCCCACCAGGCGTGCCGATACATATGTCAGTCTCCCTCTGACTTTTGCACGCTAAGCGGCGCGGGTGACTTCTGTCAACAGGGATGTGACATAGTTCAGATGCGATCTGGCAGTTGTCCGCGCGGCCCGCCTGCTGCTAAGCCTTGCGAAACAACAAGGCTGCAAGGGCAGGGGCAGGCATGGGTTTTTCGAAGGGGATGCTGCGCGGCGCCGCGCTGCTGGCGGTGCTGTCGTCGGTGGCCGCCTGCGGCGGTTTCAAGCGTCAGAGCGAACTGGAATGCATGGAACGCGCCATGTATTTCGAATCGAACCGGTCTAGCCGGGACGGGATGATCGCGGTGGGCAGCGTGGTGATGAACCGCGTCCAGTCAGGCAACTATCCGCGGTCGGTCTGCGGCGTGGTGGGCCAGAAGAACCAGTTCGCGCCCGGCGTCCTGACCAAGCGGATGGACCGCGCGTCGGCCCCGCGCCTGCGCGAGGCGGCCGTGTCCGTGCTGCGCGGCGAACGCCACCCGATGATCCAGAACGCCCAGTTCTTTCACGCGGCCAGCTATCGCGCGTCCTACAACAACATGCATTACGTCGTGACGGCGGGCGGCAACGCGTTCTATGAACGCCGCCGCCCGGAACTGGTGACCCAGCCCCGCGTGCTGCCGCAGATCGAGGGCATCACGGGGCGCTGAGGCGGATCTAGCGGGCCTTCATCCGCGACAGGATGTTGGCTACCAGCGCGCCTGAAATGTTGTGCCACACGCTGAAGATCGCCGCCGGCACCGCCGTCAGCGGCGAGAAATAGGCAGTAGCCAGTGCCGCCGCCAGGCCCGAATTCTGCATGCCGGTCTCGATCGCGATGGCCTTGCGCGCGGCCAGGTCCAGCCCGGCCAGCCGCGCCGCGATGAACCCGATCAGATAGCCCAGCATGTTGTGCAGCACGACGACCGCAAAGATCATCAGCCCCGACTGGACGATCGCGCCCTTGGAGGCGCCCACGACGGCGGCCACGATCAACACGATGCCCGTCACGCTGACCAAGGGCAGGGCGGGCACCGCCGCGCGCACGAAGGCCGGCAACAGCTTTTGCGCCGCAAAGCCCAGGGCCAGCGGGAACAGCACGACCTTGACGATGGACTGGAACATCGCCCAAGCATCCACGGGCAGGTATTCGCTGGCCAGCATCAGCATCAGGAAGGGTGTCACGATCGGCGCCATCAGCGTTGTCACGCTGGTGCAGGCGACCGACAGCGCCACGTCGCCCTTGGCCAGATAGGTCATCACATTCGACGACGTGCCGCCGGGGCAGCAGCCGACCAGGATCACGCCCGCGGCGACCTCGGGGGACATCGGGATGATCATGGTCAGCGCCACCGCCAGCAGCGGCATGATCAGGAACTGCGACGCGACGCCCACGCCGACATTGACCGGGCGGCGCAGCACCTCGGCAAAGTCGCGCCCCGAGATGGTCAGCCCCATCCCGAACATGATGATCCCCAGCAGTGTGACGATCCAGGGTGTCAGCTGGCGGAACAGGTCGGGCAGCAGAAAGCCCAGGACCGCGAACAGGACGACCCAGGCCGCAAAGGTATTGCCGACGAACCGCGAAAGCGATGCCAATGATTTCACCGATGCCTCCTCTGGCACAGCTTTCCTGCGCCCTGACGTTTCGGCATGGGCCATAGTGCCGCCCGTGGCGGGCTTCAACCCGTGGTGGCGGAAAAACCGGCCCGGCGCCGTGAGTGGTCTGGTCCGCGCCGCTGCATCATCCCGGCCTGGAGGCACTCCGGTTGCGTCCCGGCCCGGCTGCGCGTGCGCGCCGACTGCGTCCTTGTCGCGCCCCCGGGCCGGCTGCCCCCCTGTGCGGCCCGGTCTGTGCCGGGCCGTCGGCGGGTCAGGACCCGGCGCGGACCACGACAGACATGCCGGGGCGCAGGGCGGCGCGGTCCTGGTCGGGATCGATGGTGATGCGCACCGGCAGGCGCTGGGCGATCTTGGTGAAGTTGCCGGCGCTTGCGGTGCCCGCCATCAGGCTGAATTCCGATGCGGTCGCGGGCGACAGCGATTCGACCTGACCGGTGAACCGGCGGTCCTGCAGCGCGTCCACGGTAAAGCTGACCGACGAACCCGGCGCCAGGCCACGCATCGCGGTTTCACGAAAGTTGGCGATGACCCACAAGTCGGTGCCGACATGGGGGACCAGCGCGGTGCCGGGGGTCACGTACTGGCCGACATGGACGGCGATCTGGCCCAGGCTGCCGTCGGCGGGGGCATGGATGACGGTGTTGTCGACCTCGATCCGGGCCAGCTGGACGGCGGCCTCGGCGCTGGCGATGTCGGCGCGGCGGGCGTCCAGCGCGACATTGGCCGAACGGATCGCCTCGGTCTGGACGTCCAGGCGGGCGCCGGCCTGGATGCGGGCGGCCTGGGCCTGCTGCAGAGCCAGGCGGACCTGGTCGGACGACGACTGCGACGTCACGCCCCGGTCCAGCAGCTGCCCCGCGCGGTCGGCCTGCGACCGGGCATTCTCCAGCGCGCCGTCGGCGGCCTCGACGCCCGCCTGTTCGGCGCGGGCCACGGCCTCGGCCGACACGACGTCCTGTTCGGCGACCTTCAGCGCGGCCTGGGCGCCTTGCAGCAGGGCCTCGGCCTGGGCCAGCTTCTGGCGGGGGATGCGGTCGTCGATGCGGGCGATCACGTCGCCCTTCGCGACGGTCTGATAGTCCTCGACCTCGACCGCGGTGACATAGCCCGACAGCTGCGGGGCGATCATCGTGACCTCGGCGCGCAGATAGGCGTTCTCGGTCTGGGGGGCGGCGGTCGAGAAGGGCGGCAGGCCCCATGCGAACAGCAGCAGCAGCGTGCCCGCCAGGCCCAGGATCAGGGCAATGGCGGTCGGGACAAGGTTCTCTTTCTTCATGGCGTGGTTCCGGTGTTCTGGACGGCGGCCCGGCGGGCCATCACGTCGCGCAAAAGGTGAAGCAGCAGCACGGCCGCTGCCAGCAGGGCGGCCAGCGCGGTCAGCGCATAGGCATCGGCATAGGCGCTGACCCAGGCCTGGGCCGCGACCTGCTGGCCCAGATCAGTCGCCGCCTGCGCGCGGCGCGCGGCGGCATCGGGGATCTGGGCGGCCAGCATCGCGGCCCGGCCCGCCAGAGTCGCGACCGCGGCCGGATCGGTGGCGGTCAGCTGGACGGACAGGTCCTGCAGGTGCAGCGCCTCGCGACGGGTGGTGAAGGTGTTGAACAGGCCCGACCCCAGCACGCCGCCCAGGCTTTGGGTCGAGATGAAGACGATGACGAAGGACAGGATGTATTGCGGCCCCTTGGCCAGGGCCGACAGCAGGCCCGCCATCATCGCGGGCGGCATGAACAGCATCGCGGCAAAGCCGATCAGCGCCTGGCTGACCACCATCTGCGCGGGCCGGGTCAGCACCCCGGCGCCGCTGTCCAGCCAGGCGCCGGCGGCGATCAGCAGCAGGGCGGCCAGGTGGAACTGGGGCACGCGGGTGGGCCGCATCCAGGCGATGCAGGCCAGCGCGCCCATCAGGCTTGCCAGGGCGATCACGGCAAACAGGACGGTCATCTGCTGGGGCGCGACACCCAGCACCTGGAACATGCGCGGCGCGCCCGCCGACTGTTCCGACAGGATCAGCCGGAACAGGAACAGCGTGCCGGTCAGGTGCAGGATGGCCGGGCTGGCCAGCCAGCGGATGTCCAGCAGGGGGGCGGTGCGGTTCAGCTCTACGACCACCGCCAGGGTCAGCGACAGCGCCGCGCCGGCCAGCAGCCAGCCGATCCACGCGACATCCGTCCAGTTGTAGATCGGCCCCATGACAAAGGCCACGATCAGCCCGCCGAAGCCTGCGCCGATCAGCACGAAGCTGGCAAAGTCCAGCGGCTCGATCACCTTCTGGCGGGGGATGGGGCGCAGGGGCAGGCAAAAGACCAGCATCAGCGACACCAGCGCCATGCCCAGGCCCGTCACGTGGACCGCCGTCATGCCGCCGTCGCCGATCAGGTACGGCCCCACGACCCGGGCCAGCGTCGGTCCGGTCATCAGCACCGTCATCGCCAAGGGCAGGCCCAAGGTCATCTTGGCCTGCGGGGACAGGGGTTCCAGCATGTAGAGGAAGGCCAGCGTCGACAGGGGCGCCGCGGCGGCACCCGCCAGAAACTGCAGCACCAGCGCCGAGCGGAAATCGACCGCCCACAGCGACGCCAGCGCCACCAGCGCATAGAGGATGATCCCCAGCTCCGCGAACCGCCGCAGCCCGTACTGGGTGCGGATCTTGATCAGCAGCACCGGCAGCGCCGCGCGCGGGATCATGTAGACCGCCAGCAGCCAGGCCGCGCTGGTCGTGGTGATGCCCAGATCGCCCGCAAGCTGGGGCAGGCTGGTGGACACGAAGCCCTGCTGCAGGCCCTGCGACAGGCCGATCACGGTGGCGGCCAGCATATAGGCCACGGCCTGCAATCCGGGCAGCGGCGGATGCGGCGGCGGGGGTGCGGCAGGGGCGCTCATGTCCGGTCCATCCGTTCGATGTTGCGGGCGATCCGGTCCAGCACCTGGGCCGCGCGGTCCAGGTCCTGGGGATCGATTCCCTCTAGCACTTCGCCGCGCAGGCGGTGCGTGAATTCGACGATGGCGCTGTCGCGACCGCGTTCGGTCACGACCAGACCGTTCTTGCGGCCGTCGCCGTCCAGAGGACGCCGTTCGACGAAACCGCCGGCGACCAGGGCATCGATCTGGCGTTTCAGGGTCGGCGCCTCGATCGCCAGTTCGGCGGCCAGTTCGGTCTGGGTGATGCCGTCGTGATGCGCCAGCGTCGTCAGCGCGCGCGCCCGTGACAGGGTCAGGCCCACGTCTCGCGCCCTGCGGTCATAGCTGCGCCGCAGGGTCCGCATGACCCGCAGCAGGGTGTCAAGGATCGGGCTTTCGCGGGGCATGACTCGTCCTTTCGGCTGGTTCGTTAGCTAGCTAAGGATATCGTCGGTCGGCATCAATGCCCTGACCGAAAGAAATTTGCAGGATGTGCAAATTCGAGGCGCAGACGCATCACGGTTGCCAGCCGTGGATCGTGAACCTTAGTATACACTAATGATCCGGTCCCTTCTTGGGCTGGCCGCACAGGGCGTCGCCAAGCGCCGGAACCGATCGGGAGACATCGATGAAGCTGACCACCTTTCTGGCAACGGCCCTGGGCACCGCCGCCATCGGCGGCATGGCCGCCGCGGCCGATCTGCGCATCGGCCTGAACGAGGACCCGGATTCGCTGGATCCCGCACAGTCGCGGACCTTCGTGTCCTCGCTGGTCTATGAATCGCTGTGCGACCGGTTGCTGAACACCAATGCTGACATGGAGATCATCCCCGAACTGGCCACCGACTGGGCCTGGTCCGATGACGGCAGGACGCTGACCCTGACGCTGCGCGAGGGGGTGACGCATCACGACGGCACGCCTTTTGACGCGCAATCCGCCCGCCGCGTGCTGGAGCGGAACATGACGATGCAGGAAAGCCGCCGCAAGGCGGAGCTGGGATCGATCGACCGGGTCGAGGCGACGGGCGATCATGAACTGACCATCACGCTGACCGCGCCCGACGTGACGCTGCTGGCGCAGCTGGCGCATCACGCGGGGCGGATGTATTCGCCCGATGCCGCCGATGCGGCGGGCGCCGCCTTTGGCCGGGCCCCGGTCTGTTCGGGCCCCTATGCCTTTGTCGACCGGGTCGAGGGCGACCGGATCGTGCTGGAACGCTTTGCCGATCACTGGGACGCCGACCAGTTCCATTATGACCGGGTGATCTATCTGCCGATCCCGGACACGACGGTGCGGCTGGCCAACGTGCGGTCGGGCGATCTGGACATCATCGAACGCACCGCCCCCGCCGACGTGCCGGGCGTGCGGGCCGACGACCGCCTGCAGCTGTTCGAGGTGCCCAACATCGGGTATCAGGGCATCACCATCAACGTCGGCAACGGACCCCGCGCAGAGGCACCGCTTGGCGCCGATGCCCGCGTCCGCCAGGCGCTGTCGCTGTCCATCGACCGCCAGGCGCTGAACCAGGTCGTGTTCGAGGGGGAATACGTGGTCGGCAATCAATGGGCCGCGCCGGGCACCCCTTATTACGACGACCGCGATCCGATCCCCGCGCGCGATCCCGATGCCGCCCGCGCCCTGCTGGCCGAGGCGGGTGTCCAGACCCCCATCCGCGTCGAGATGCAGATCGGAAACAACCCCATCGCCCAGCAGGTCGGCCAGGTGATCCAGGCCATGGCGGCCGAGACGGGGTTCGACATCTCTCTGCGCGCGACGGAGTTCGCGACGCTGCTGTCCGAGAACGTCGCCGGCAATTTCGACATGTCGCTGCAGGGCTGGTCGGGCCGGATCGACCCGGATGCCAACATCCACCCCTTTGTCGGGTCGGACGGGGCCAACAACGACCAGCATTACCGCAATGCGGAGATCGATGCCCTGCTGGCACAGGCCCGGTCTGAACCCGACACCGCGGTCCGCAAGGCGCTGTACGACCAGACGCGCGACATCCTGAAACAGGATCTGCCGCTGATCTATCTGTACCACATCAAGTACTTCTACACGATGCGCCAGGGGATCGAGGGGTTCGAGCCCTATGCCAACGGCATCATCCGGCTGCGCGGCGTGTCGGGCTGATCGCGGCCGCGCGCCCCCGGCGGGGCGCGCGGCTCAGGCGGCGGTCCGTGTCCACAGGCCCCGCACGGCCGCGGCGCCGCCGATCTGCGCCACGCGGATGACGTCGGCCCGCGCGCCCGGTGCCAGCCTGCCGCGATCGTGCAGGCCCACGGCCTGGGCGGGCGCCTGCGTCACGGTTGCGATGCCGCGCGCCAGATCGCCCCACAGATCGCCCAGCATCATCGCCCCCGACAGCAGCGACGACGGCACGTAATCCGACGACAGGATGTCCAGCAGGTCGGCCCGCGCCAGGTCGCTGGCCGCGACATTGCCGCTGTGCGATCCGCCGCGGATCAGGTTGGGCGCGCCCATCATCACGCGGATGTCGTGGTCGCGGCAGGCCTGCGCGGCATCCGCCGTGGTGGGGAATTCCGCAAAATGACAGCCATGCGCCGCGCTGACCGCGACCTGGGGCGCGGTGGTGTCGTCGTGGCTGGCCAGCACCGCGCCATAGCGGCGCGCCTCGGCCACGGCGGTCGCCTCGTGCAGCTCGCCCACGCGGGCGCGCAGGGCCTGCTGGTCGGCGACATGGTCCAGGAACTGGGCATCCGACAGGCCCTTCTTGCCGCAGACATAGTCGCGCAGCTTGCCGATGTCGCGGAACTGGCGTTCGCCGGGGGTGTGGTCCATCAGGCTGACGATGCCGATGCGGTCCCGGGGGCCGAACTTGGCCATCTCCTCGGGCAGGGTCTGGGAACAGATCTCGGCGCGCAGGTGCAGGAAATGGCTAATCCGCAGCGCCCCCTGGGCACGCAGGCCCAGGATCTCGTCGGCCAGGGCGCGGGCATATTCGCCGTAGCCTGCATTGTTCGACGTCACGACCGACCCCACGCGCAGCGCGTCGAAGACGGTGGTGATGCCCACGCTGGCCAGTTCGGCGTCATGGGCGATGATCGCATGGGCATGGGGCCAGTCGACGCCGGGGCGCGGCTCGATATGGCGTTCCAGGTTGTCGGTGTGCAATTCGATCAGGCCCGGCATCAGCAGGTCGCCCTGACAATCCAGCGCGCCCGCGGGGAGGGCGCGGCCCTGGCCGATCTCGGCGATCAGCCCGTCGCGCAGGACCAGGTGGCCGTGGATCACCTCGGTCGGCAGGACCAGGCGGGCGTTGGCAAGGATGATGTCGGTCATGCGGTCGGGTTCCGTCTTGAAGGATCATGTCGAAGGGCGTCATCTGGCAGACGGCTGTCACAGCCGTGTGACACAACGGGCTTAGGGTGCCGCGCATGCAGGATTTCACACGATATGCCGTCTACTACGCGCCGCAACCCGGCATCTTCGCGGACCGTGCGGCGGCGTGGCTGGGCTGGGACCTGGCGGGCGGCCATGCGGTCGATGATCCGTCCCTGCCGGCGCGCCCGGTGGGCCAGCCGCGCCGATACGGGTTCCACGGCACCATCCGCGCGCCCTTCCGTCCCGTCGTCCCCGAAGCGGACCTGATCGCGGCCGTCGACGCGCTGGCCAGCAACCGTCCGGCGGTGACCTGCGGGACGTTGGCGCTGCGCGATCTGGGCGGGTTCCTGGCGCTGATGCCCACCGGGGGCCAGCCCGACCTGATCGCGCTGGCCGATGCGGTGGTGCGCGCCACCGATCCGCTGCGCGCGCCACTGACGGCCGAAGAGGTCGCGCGGCGGCGCCCCGACAGCTTGACCCCGCGCCAGCGCGCCCTGCTGGACCGGTGGGGCTATCCCTTCGTGATGGAGGAGTTCCGGTTTCACCTGACCCTGACCGACCGGCTGTCCGCCGCGGAACGACCCGCGGTGCAGGCCGCGGCTCAGGCCTGGCTGGGCCCTGTCCTGCCGCGGCCTTTCGTGATCGCCGACCTGTGCCTGGTGGCCCAGGATGCGCAGGGCCGGTTCCACCTGCGTCATCGCGCGCCCCTGTCGGGCTGAAGCGCGGCCAGAAGGCGCGCGGTCCCCTGCGCAAGGCAGGCATCGTTGCACACGGTCAGGTGGGCGATGCCCGGCGGCATGGCGAAGGCGGCGCGGCGCAGGCGGGCAGCGATGTCGGCCGACCCCTCGCGGCCGCGGTCGGCCAGGCGGCGCGCCAGCACCTCCGCCGGGGCGGTGATCAGGATCACCCGCAGGTCGGGCAGCCGGGCCTGCGCCTGCGGCAGGGCCGCGCGGCTGCCGTTGAAGATCACCGACGGCCCCGTCAGCTGATCGTGGGGGATGCCGTAGCACAGGCCATGCGCCCGCCAGTCCAGCGCGAAATGCCCGCCGTCGCGCAGGGCCGCGAAGCGTGCCGGGGTGACGCCGTCGAAATCCTCTCCTCCGGCGTCGGAGGGGCGGGTGATCACCCGCCGCGCCAGGCGCAGATCGGGCCGCGCGGCGCAAGCCGCGGCGATCAGTGTGTCCTTGCCCGCGCCGGATGGTCCGACGACCGCCGCGATCATGCCGCGCGTCCCGGCGTGAATCCGGTCACGTCCACCAACCGGTCGCAGGCCGCGTCGCGCGCCTCGGCGTCGTGAAAGATGCCCAGGATCGCGGCGCCGCGGGCCTTGGCCTCGGCGATCAGGGACAGGACGACCTGCCGGTTCGCGGCGTCCAGGCTGGCCGTGGGTTCGTCCAGCAGCAGCACGGGATAGGGATGGACGAAGCCGCGGGCGATGTTGATGCGCTGCTGTTCGCCGCCGGAAAACGTGGTGGGCGACAGGCCCCACAGCCGGCGCGGAATGTTCAGCCGCCACAGCAGGCCTTCGGCCTGCGCACGCGCTGTCGCGGCGGGCACCCCAAGCGCGCGCAGCGGTTCGGCCACCACGTCCACCGCAGGCACCCGCGGCAGCACGCGCAGAAACTGGCTGACATGGCCCAAGGTGCCCCGCCGCAGTGCGGTCACGGTGCGGGGCGCGGCGCCTACCAGTTCCGTGCCGGCGATGCGGATGCTGCCGCCGTTCGGCAGATAGTTGCCGTGGATCATCCGCATCAGCGTGGATTTGCCCGCCCCGGACTGGCCCACCAGCCCCACGCATTCGCCGGGATCCACGTGCAGCGCGGCCCCGGCCATGACCGGGATGACCGTGCCGCCCTGATTGTGCAGGGTGAAGGACTTGGAAAGGTTTTCGACCTGGATCATCGTCACACCTGCAGGACGGAGGAGACAAGAAGCTGGGTATAGCCGTACTGCGGATCGTCCAGCACCTGGTCGGTCAGGCCCTGTTCGACCACGCGGCCCGATTTCATCACCATCAGGCGGTCGGCCAGCAGGCGCACCACCGCCAGGTCATGCGTGACGATCACGACCGACAGGCCCATGTCGCGCACCAGCCCGCGCAGCAGGTCCAGCAGCCGCGCCTGGACGCTGACATCCAGCCCGCCCGTGGGTTCGTCCATGAACACCAGCCGCGGCCCGGTCACCAGGTTGCGCGCGATCTGCAGCCGCTGCTGCATCCCACCGGAAAAGGCCTGCGGGCGATCGTCGACGCGGTCCTGGGCGATCTCGACCCGGTCCAGCCAGTCGATGGCGGCGGCGCGGATGTCGCCGTAATGGCGCTGGCCCACGGCCATCAGCCGTTCGCCGACATTGGCCCCGGCGCTGACGCCCATGCGCAGCCCATCGCGGGCATGCTGGTGGACATAGGCCCATTCGGTGCGCGCCAGCCGGCGGCGTTCGGTTTCGGCCATCGCCAGAACGTCGCGCCCGTCATAGGTGACGGTGCCCGCATCGGGGCGCTGATGCCCGGCCAGACAGGACAGCAGCGTCGATTTGCCCGACCCGCTTTCCCCGACAATGCCCAGGACCTCTCCGGGCCACAGATCAAAGCCGACGCCGGTGCAGCCGATCCGCGCGCCATAGCGGCGTTCCAGGTTCCGGACGGACAGGATGGGGGCGCTCATGCGGCCTCCGCGGCCAGGCGGCCCCTGTGCTCGGCGGCGACCCGCGCGGTGCAGAAATCGGTGTCGGAACAGACGAACATCCGCCCGCCCGCGTCATCGGTCACCACCTCGTCCAGATAGCTGGCGTCAGCGCCGCACAGGTCGCAGGCGTGATTGGCCTTCGAGGGGCTGAACGGGTGGTCGTCGAAATCCAGGCTGACGACATGGGTATGCGGGGGCAGGGCATAGATGCGCTGTTCGCGCCCCGCCCCGAACAGCTGGATCGCCGGACTGTCCGACAGTTTCGGGTTGTCGAATTTCGGGATCGGCGACGGGTCCATGACATAGCGCCCCTCGACCTTGACCGGATAGGCATAGGAGGTCGCGATGCGGCCGTGCCGGGCGATGTCCTCGTACAGCTTGACGTGCATCAGGCCGTATTCCTCCAGCTCGTGCATCTTGCGGGTCTCGGTCTCGCGCGGCTCCAGAAAGCGCAGCGGTTCGGGGATGGGCACCTGATAGACCAGGATCTGGCCCTGGGTCAGGGGCGTCTCGGGGATGCGGTGGCGGGTCTGGATCAGCGTCGCGTCGGCGGTGGCGGTGGTGACGGCGACCCCCGACGTGCGCTGAAAGAACGTGCGGATGCTGACCGCGTTGGTGGTGTCGTCGGCGCCCTGGTCGATGACCTTCAGGCGGTCGTCGGGGGTCAGGCAGGCGGCGGTCAGCTGCACCCCTCCGGTGCCCCAGCCATAGGGCATGGGCATCTCGCGGCTGGCAAAGGGCACCTGGTATCCGGGGATCGCCAGCGCCTTGAGGATGGCGCGGCGGATCATCCGCTTGGTCTGTTCGTCCAGATAGGCAAAGTTGTATTCGCTCATAGCAGCCCCCGTCGGATCAGATCGTCCTCCAGCGTGGCGGGATCGGTGAAATGATGCGCGGCCATGCCTGCGTCGCGCGCGCCGGCGACGTTGCGGGGGCTGTCGTCGATGAACAGGCACTGGTCGGGCGCCACGCCCGCCCGGTCGCACAGCGTGGCAAAGATGCGCGGGTCGGGCTTCAGCACGCCCTCGATCCCCGACACGATGGTGACGCCAAAGGCTGTGGCCAGCCGCGGGTGGGTGGCAAGGCCGATGGGCCATGTCTGCGCGGACCAGTTGGTGATCGCGTGGACCGCGTGGCCCCGCGCCCGCAGGCGGTCCAGAAGCGCCCATGTCCCCTCGATCGGCTCGCGGATCGAGGCCGCGTGTCCAGCCCGATAGGCCAGAAAGGCCGCACGGTCGCGGGGATCGGCGATCGCCTCGGCCAGATCGTCGAAGCACGCGCCCCCGTCCGCGCGCTGGTTCAGGGTGGCGAAATCCACGCGATCCAGGAAGGCCAAGACCGACGCACGGTCGCCCAGCAGGGGCAGGAAGGCGGCCACCGGGTCCCACCGGACCAGCACGTTGCCGATGTCGAAGACGATCGCCTTGATCATTGCGCATCCTTTGCGTTGTCGTCCCGCAGCCGGCGCACCAGCTCCAGTTCGGCCTGGAAATCGACGTAATGGGGCAGCTTGATGTGCTCCAGGAACCCCGTCGCCTGGATGTTGTCGCAATGCGACAGCACAAATTCCTGGTCCTGAGCGGGGGCGCCGGTGAAATCCTCGCCCAGTTCCTGCCAGCGCAGGGCGCGGTCGACCAGGCTGACGGCGATGGCCTTGCGTTCCGACTGTCCCATGACAAGCCCGTATCCGCGCGTGAACTGCGCGGGTTCGGTGCGCGAGCCCTTGAACTGGTTCACGGTCTCGCATTCGGTCAGCGCGATCTCTCCGATGTCGATGGTCAGGTCCAGCTCGGGGATGTGCATCTGCACGGGGACGCGGCCGATGCGCAGTTCGCCGACAAAGGCATGGGTGCGCCCGTAGCCACGCTGGGTGGAATAGGCCAGGCCCAGCACGAACCCCTCGTCCGCGCGGGCCAGCGCCTGCAGGCGCAGCGAGCGGTTCGCGGGCAGTTCCAGCGGCTCGCGGGTCAGGTCGGGGGCGGGGGTGTCGTCGCGCGGGCTGGGTTCGATCAGCCCGTCGCGGTCCAGGATCGCCATGACGTGGGGCATGGCGCCGGCGTCGGGCGCGGCCAGCGGCGCGGGGTCCGCCGCCGCCTGATCTGCAAAGTCCAGCAGGCGGTGCGTGTAATCGAAGGTCGGTCCCAGCACCTGACCGCCCGGCACATCCTTGAACGTGGCCGAGACGCGCCGGTCCACCGCCATCGCGCCCGTGTCCACGGGCACGGAGGCACCGAACCGCGGCAGCGTGGTGCGATAGGCGCGGATCAGGAACACCGCCTCGATCAGGTCGCCCCGTGCCTGGCGGATCGCCAGCGCGGCCAGGTCGGGGTCGTAGAGCGAGCCCTCGGCCATGACGCGGTTCACGGCCAGGGCCATCTGCGCCTTGATCTGGTCGACCGACATCAGCGGCAGGTCGGGGTCGCCGCGTCGCTCCTCGGCCAGCCAGGCATGGGCGTTCTCGATGGCGCGTTCGCCACCCTTGACGGCGACATACATCAGGCGGCCTCCACGCGGGTGCTGCGCGGCAGGCAGGCCAGCCGGTCGCCGCAGGTCAGGATGAAGTCCAGCCCCATCGGGAACAGGGCGCGGTTGGCGCGGAACGGCGCGGTCGCGGGCAGGGACAGCGTCGCGCGGTCGCGGATGCCCGGCCCGCGCAGGACGGGACCGTCCGCGTCCAGCCGGTCCAGCTCGACGATCAGCGTGGCCGAACGGTCGGGATAATCGGGCAGGCCCACCGCAAAGCGGTCCAGCGGCAGCAGGTCGGGCCAGCGCCCCACCGCCAACGCGGCCGACGGTGCATCCGCCAGCGGGCAGCCCGCGTGAAACCGCAACCACGGGGCCAGGTCGGGCAGCGCGCCCGCCAGATGCACCGGCGTCGTCGGATCAGCCAGCAACAGCAGCACCGTCGCGGCGGCAGGGCCGACCCCGGGGGCATGGGCCTGATCCAGGCGGTGGATCGTGCCGGGCTGGGCCATGGCCTCCATCAGCACGCGGAACCCCTGGGCCGATTGGCGGGCGGGATCGGTAAATCCGTGGCCGGTCATGCGTCCTCTCCGCGTTGCAGGGTGAAGAACTCGACCCGGGTGGCGGCGGCCTTGGCGGCGCGGGTGTCGCGGGCGGCCTGCGCGTCGTCGCGCAGCGCGGCGATCAGGGGGGCGTGGGCGTCGGGGTCGGTCTGCATCAGCGCGTCCATCGCCGCGGCCCGCCGCGCATGGGCGTGCGACCGCCCCTGCACATGGCCGTGGCCCCGCGTGCCGCAGGGCAGGCGCAGGGCGCAGCGGGTCACGGTCATCTCTCCGACGTTGAAGGGCGCGCCGGTGGCGCCGATGCGGCCCTGGACCATCACGGTGCCGGTTTCGGGCGCGCGCAGCAGGGCGTGATCGGGCAGGTCGGGCAGCAGCTGCGCCAGCCGGTCGGGGGCGCTGCGGGCCAGGATCGACAGCCAGTCGCGGCGATGGGGAAGGGGGGAAGCTGACATCTTGCCGGGGTGTCCCGTTATCTATACAACTAGACATGTGATACCGCGCCCGCGCCATCTTCTCAACCGGAACCGTGTGAATTTTTGATGACGGACAAGACCCCCCTGTGGCAGGCCATCGCCGACACCCTGCGGGCCGAGATCACCTCGGGCCACTATCCCCCCGGCGACCGCCTGCCGTCCGAGGCGGCGCTGGCCACCCGTTTCGGGGTCAACCGCCACACGGTGCGCCACGCGCTGGCGCAGCTGGCCGACGCGGGGCTGGTCCATGCGCGGCGCGGGGCGGGGGTCTTCGTGACCGCGCGACCGACCGACTATGCCCTGGGCCGCCGGGTGCGGTTTTCGCAGAACCTGGCGGCGGCGGGGCGCACGGGGTCGCACCGCTTCACCCGGCTGGAAACCCGCCCCTGCGACGCGGTCGAGGCGCAGATGCTGGACCTGTCCCCCGGCGATCCGGTCCACGTGGTCGAGGGGCTGTCGCTGGCCGACGGCCAGCCGCTGGCGCTGTTCCGGTCGGTGCTGCCGGGATGGCTGGCGGGGTTCTGCGACCAGGCCCGCGACCATCAGTCGATCACCGCGGCGCTGGCCGCCTGCGGGGTGGCTGACTATACGCGGGCCAGCACCCGCATCACGGCCAAGCTGGCCAATGCCACGCAGGCGGTGGCCCTGCAGATCCCGCAGGGCGCGCCGGTGCTCCGCTCGGTGGCGGTGAACCTGGATGACCGAGGCCGGCCCGTGGAATACGGGCGGACGTGGTTCGCGGGCGACCGGGTCTCGCTGGTGCTGGCGGACTAGGACCCGCGGATCAGGCGGCGCCGCAGCCAGCCCGACAGGCCGTCCATCGCGATGACCAGCACCACGATCAGCAAGATGTAATAGGCGACCTTTTCCCAATCCTGCGTGGTCTGGATCGCCTGCGTCAGCATCAGTCCGATGCCGCCCCCGGTGATCGCGCCGATGATCGTCGCGCTGCGGGTGTTGCTTTCCAGAAAGTACAGCATCTGCGACAGCAGGACCGGCATCACCTGGGGGATGACGCCGAAGCGGTAGCGCTGCAGCGCGCCCGCGCCGGTCGAGCGGATGCCCTCGATCGGCTTGGCGTCCACGTTCTCCAGCGCCTCGGAGAACAGCTTGCCGAAGCTGCCGGTATCGGTCAGCAGGATCGCCAGCGCCCCGGTCAGCGGACCGGGACCAAAGGCCCGCGACAGGATGATCGTGAAAATTAGCGCGTCAACGCCGCGCACGAAATCGAACACGCGCCGCACCGCAAAGCGCAGCATGCGCGACGGGGCAAAGTTCTGCGCCGCAAGGAAGGCCAGCGGCAGCGCCACGAAGGCCGCGCCGAAGGTGCCCAGGAACGCCATCAGGATCGTCTCGAACAGGGCCCAGGCCACGGCTCCGTGCTGCCAGATGTCGTTCGTCCAGAATTCCGACAGGGCAAGCGACAGGTTGGACCGCGCCGGGTCGATCCGGTCGCCCCACAGGACCGCCGCCGCGACCTGTCCCGCGGACAGGCCTGCCAGCGGGCTGGACAGGTCGAAGAAGAACATCTCCCACCCCCAGAAATAGCGCAGGGTTTCCGTGCGGGCGCGGGTGGCGGTGACGCGGCCCTGATCGGTGCTGATGGTTACGCGGGCGGGGCTGGCGTTGATGAACGCGGGGACCTGCCCGTCGGGCGTGTCCAGCGTCACGCCGTCGCCCACGGTCAGCGTGACGGGGCCGTAAGCGGGAATGTCATAGGTGGTGCGCGGCCCGTCATAGGTGACGACATGGCCCGCGCCCAGGTCGATCACCGTCCGCGACCCCTGCGCCGCGACCCAGTCCGGCAGACGGTCGGGGGCAAAGGTGGCGCGGGCGCTGCCCTCGACGCTGACGGACAGGGCGTCGCGGCGGTTGTCGCGGGTCACGTGGATCTTGTGGGTGACCGTGTCGGCCATCAGCACGGCCGCGTTGTCCAGCCGCGCCCGCTGCGCCAGCCCCGCCAGATCGAAGCTGATCGCGGCATAGACCAGATAGGCCAGGATCAGCGCCGGCACCGCCAGCGCCATGCGCCGCCTGCGGTCCATGATACGGATGGTGCGGTCCTGCAGCGTCATCGTGGTCATGTGGGGGCCCCATGCGTCAGGCGGTTGCGGGCCAGGCCCGAGATCTGGTCCACCACCACGATGGTCATGAACAGCAGCAGGAAGATCGCCGCCGCCTGATCGAACTTGCCCTGACCGAAGGTCATCGCGTTGCGCAGCTCGTATCCGATGCCGCCCGCGCCGACGAAGCCCAGGATGGCCGATGCGCGGATGTTCACCTCCAGCCGCAGCAGGCCATAGGACAGATAGTTCGGCGCCACCTGCGGGAACACGCCCAGCCAGATGCGCTGCGACCAGGTGGCGCCGACGGATGCCAGACCCTCGACCGGTTTCAGGTCGACGTTCTCGTTCACTTCGGAGAACAGCTTGCCCATCGCGCCCGCGGTGTGGATCGCGATGGCGATGACGGCGGGGACCGGGCCGCCGCCCAGGATGAAGATCAGCACCAGCGCGATGACGATTTCCGGGATGGCGCGGCAGACGTCCGACACCCGCCGCGCCACCGGCACCAGGCGCGGCCACCGGGCCAGGCCACGCGTGGCCGCCAGCGACAGGGCGGTGCCCGCGATGCAACCCAGAAGCGTGGCGACCAGCGCGATGTTCAGCGTCTCGACCAGGGCGGGCAGGGCGCGGATCATGTGGCCGGGCAGGTTGGCCGATTTCTGCACCGCCTCGGACACAAGG
The DNA here is from genome assembly GCF_040148865.1 of Paracoccus sp. NFXS7. Lineage (NCBI taxonomy): Bacteria > Pseudomonadati > Pseudomonadota > Alphaproteobacteria > Rhodobacterales > Paracoccaceae > Paracoccus > Paracoccus sp. NFXS7. Next base: position 798,058 of record NZ_JAKEKV010000001.1, on the reverse strand, counting down.
GCTGCGGGGAAATCGCCCACCTGGTGCAGCCCCTGCCAGAACCCGCCGGCATTGCGGGCGTCGGCCACGCGGAATCCCGACACCATCATCGCCACGAAGATGACGACCAGCAACCCGCCATAGAGGCGTCGCCGCCGCGTCAGCGCCAGATAGTCGTGCTGGATTTCGGCCAGTGCCATGCTGCCTCCTGGATATGCGAAGGCCGGGCCCTGTGCGGGGCCCGGCCCGGAAAGGGTGGCGATCAGTTCATCTCGGCGCGGCGGATGGCGATAATCGTCTCGTATTCCGCGTGGGTGACGGGGCTGAAGCCCGCGGTCTCTCCGGCGGCGACGCCATAGGCGCATTCGGGGTCTGATGCGTGCAGGCCTGCGACCAGGTCGATCATCGTCTGGCGCACGTCCTGGGGCAGATCCTTTCGGACGACCACCGGGCCTTCTGGAATGGGCGAGGATTTCCAGATCTCGACGATGTCGTTCATGTCGACGATGCCCGCATCGGCCGCCTTGCGCAGCGCGCCGGAGTTGTAGCCGTCCTCCCACGCGCCCTGGCCGTCGGCCCAGGTCACGCCCGCATCGAAATCGCCGTTGACGACGCCGATGATCGACTGTTCATGACCGCCCGAAAACGCGATGCGGCTGAAATACTCGCCCTCGGTCATCGAATAGCCCGCCTCGGGCAGTTCCACGTTCGGGATCAGGAACCCCGAGGTCGAGTTCGGGTCGGCAAAGGCAAAGCTCTTGCCCTCCATGTCGTCCAGCGAGGTGATGCCGCTGTCGGCGCGCGCGAAGCCGATCGAATGATAGGTATAGCTGCCGTCCAGGTTGGTCTTGACCAGCACCGGCTCGACCGCCTCGGGGTCGGCGACGTACACGGCGGCATAAGCCGACGCGCCCAGCCACGCCATGTCCAGCGACCCGCCCAGCAGCCCCTGGATGACGCCGTTGTAATCGGCGGGGGTGAACAGGCGGACGGGGACGCCCAGGGCCTGTTCGGCATAGTCGCGCAGGCATTCGTTCGACGCCATGCGGTCCTGGGCGTTCTCTCCGCCCAAAAGGCCGATGCGGAATTCGGTGATCTCCTGCGCGTGCAGGGGGGTGGTCAGGGCGGCGGTGGCGGCCAGCAGGCTCAGCAGTCGGGTCATGGTGCTCTCCGGTTCGGGATCAGGCCAGCATGCGGGCGGCGTATTCGACATCCGCGCTGGTATCGGTGGGCATGGCGGTCGAGGTCGCGCTTTCGTTGAAATCCGCGTCGGCGCCATAGATGTCGCGGGCCACGCCCGTGGTCAGCTGCGACGGCAGCCCGTCGAACACCACGCGCCCGTCGCGCATGCCGATCACCCGGTCGCAATAGCGCCGCGCGGTGTCCAGCGTGTGCAGGTTGGCGATGACCATGCGGCCATCCTCGACGTTGATGCGGCGCAGGGTGTCCATCACGATCTGCGCGTTCATCGGGTCCAGGCTGGCGATGGGTTCGTCCGCCAGAATGATGCGGGGGTCCTGCATCAGCGCGCGGGCGATCGCCACGCGCTGCTGCTGGCCGCCGGACAGGGCCTCGGCGCGCTTGGGCGCCTGTTCGGCGATGCCGAGGCGGTCCAGGATCTCCAGCGCGCGGAGGATGTCGGCGCGCGGCCACAGGTTCAGCACCGTCTGCAGCGTGCCGCGCCGGTTCAGGATGCCGTGCAGCACGTTCGACACCACGTCCATGCGCGGCACCAGGTTGAACTGCTGAAAGATCATCGCGCATTGGCTTTGCCACTGGCGGGCGGCGGCGCCGGTCAGGGCGGCGACGTCGCGCCCTTCGACCAGGATCCGGCCGCTGGTGGCGGGGGTCAGCCCGTTCATCATGCGCAGCAGCGTCGATTTTCCCGCGCCGGACCGGCCGATGATGCCGACGAAGGCCGGGCCGTCGATACGGAAGGAAACGTGGTCGACCGCCGCCTTGCGGCCGAAGATGCGGGTGGCGTCGCGAATGTCCAGCATGGGGCCTCTCGATGTCATGGGGGCCGTCTAGCGGCGGGGCGTGACAGCCATCCGACGGTGCGGTGACGATCGGGTGACAGGGGTGGCGTGCCCGCGCGCGATCCGGGCTTAACAGGCGGCGGCTTTGCCCCTATGAGGGTGGCGTTGCCAGCCCGGCCCCGCGCCATCGCCAGCCATTGACCCGATGGATGGAGAACCCGATGACGCGACACCCCTTGGCCGCCCTGATGCTGGGCACCGCGCTTGCCCCCTTGCCCGCCCTGTCCCAGCCGATCCTGCTGGACGAGATCACCCTGACGGCCGAAGGCGAGGCCCCGGCCCGCATCGCCCCCAGCGCGGAACAGATCGAGGATGCCCGCACCGGCACCATCGAGGACGTGTTCCGCGCCGAACCCAGCGTGACCGTCAGCAGCGGCATCGCCATCGCGGAACGCGTCTTTGTCAACGGCATCGACGAACAGCAGCTGTCGGTCAGCGTCGACGGGGCCGCGCAGAACAACCGCATGTTCCACCATACCGGCACCAACATGATCGATCCGGGCCTGTTGAAGGCCGCGCGCGTCGATCCGGGCGTGGCGCCGGCGGATGCGGGCTTTGCCGCGCTGGGCGGCAGCATCGCGTATGAGACGAAATCGGCCATCGACATGCTGGAGGACGGGCGCGACCGCGGCGGGCGTGTCACCAACGGCTATGGCGACAACGGCGGCACGGCGACGGGGGCGGTGACGCTGTACGGGCGCCAGGGGCCGGTCGACGCGCTGATCTATGCCAAGCGGGCGACGGGCGACGCCTATCAGGACGGGAACGGCCGCACCGTGGCCCGCACGGGGGCCGACCTGAACAGCGAGGCGCTGAAGCTGGGGGCCGAGTTCGGCGACTGGCGGGCGGAGCTGGGTGCCATCCGGTTCCGGGACGACGCGCTGCGCCCCTATCGCGCGAACTTCACCGGCACGATCGGGGGCCGCCCGGTCCCCGAGACGCGCCGCTATGCGCTGGAACAGTCGACCCAGACGTTGACCCTGCGCCGCACGGTCGCGGACGGCCTGCTGGACCCCGAGATCCGCATCGCACGCAGCCGCAACCAGCTGGACACCGTCGACCTGCCCACGCCCGACGCCCCCGTTCCCGATTTCAACAATGGCGATGCGGATACCGTCAGCGTCGTCCTCCAGAACCGCATGACCGTGCACGGGGTCGAACTGACCGCGGGCCTGGACAACTATCGCACGCGCGCGACCTATGACGGGGTGTTCCGCGGCACGGCCGCCGCGTTCCGCGAGGACCGAACCACGACCGGACTGTTCCTGCAGGGGCGGGGCACGGCGGGGGACATCGACTACAGCGCGGGGCTGCGCCATGACTTCAGCCGGTTCACCGGTGCTGGGGGGCAGCGCCTGGACACCGACGGGACCAGCGCGAACGCCGCGGCCACCTGGCACGCCACCGATACGCTGCGTCTGAACGCGGGCTGGTCGACGGTGTTCGGCGGCACGCAGCTGGCCTCGGTCTATGAGCTGGACGCGCCCTATGTCGCGCCCGAGGCCTATGACGCGCTGGAGCCCACGCGGGCGCGCAACGTGGTGATGGGCGTCGAATGGCAGCCGGGTGCGACGACCCTGGGGGCCGAGCTGTTCCAGACCCGCATCGACGGGGTCCGCAAGGGGCTGGTGTCGCGCGATCTGGAAAGCCGGGGGTTCCGTCTGTCCGCCCGCCGCGACTGGCAGGGCGGCTTTGCCGCGCTGCGCTACAGCGACACAAAGGTCGAGCTGGACGGCCAGCCGGCCTCCAGCTTTGACCTGCGCGAACTGGGCACCGTGCCGGGCGGCATGCTGTCGCTGGAGGCGCGCCATGCCGTCATGGCCGGGCTGACCCTGGGCGGCGTCATCCAGCACGCGATCGAGGAGGACGGGCAGGGCGTGGATGTCGACGGCGACTGGCCCGGCTATACCGTCGTGGACGTCTTTGCCGAATACGAACCGGCCGCGTTCCGCAACGTGACCCTGCGCGCCGAGGTCAACAACCTGTTCGACCGCGCCTATGCCGACCGGGCGACCTATGGGGCGGATTTCAGCACCGTCGTGCAGCAGCTGGAACCCGGACGCAGCATCGCGCTGACGGCCGATCTGCGGTTCTGATGGCCCCCCGCGGTCCGGGAAACCGGGCCGCACCCCTCGAAATATCCCGAGGAAGTGGCGTTTTCCGTCTGGAATCCCTCGTCTTTCGTTCAGGTTGCGGTTATGTTCCCCTTCCGCCCCCCTAGGGTCGGACGCGCAACGAGAAGACCTGGACCGATGACCCAATCCCAGCCCGCCGCCCTGACCCGCACCCTGGATGCCGCCCGCCGCAAGCTGCTGGAGACGGGGACGCGCAACCGCCTGATCCATGTGAACCGCGACAATCAGCGCGCCAGCTGCCTGAACATCATCCACGAACGCAGCGACGAGGTCTGGCGCCTGCTGCGCATCCAGGGCAAACGCATGCGCTTTCGCGCCATGGGCAGCGACACGGCCACGCCCGAGGGCGTGCTGCTGTTGGCCGCGCCCGGTGCACAGACCCAGTCCGACAGCCAGCTGGAGACCCCCCTTGGCCCCGAGGCGCTGGCCCGCCGCCTGCTGCGCCTGTCCCACGACGCCCGCACCGCGGAGGAGGAGCAGGGCCTGAACGTGCTGTACCTGGCGATGGGGTTCCTGCGCTGGCGCGAGGCGCCCGGATCGCAGGTCCTGCGCGAGGCGCCGCTGATCCTGCTGCCGGTGCAGCTGGTGCGCAACGACCGCAGCTCGACCTTCGACCTGATGGCGCGCGAGGACGACCTGACCGCCAACCTGCCGTTGCAGGAGCGTCTGCGCCAGGATTTCGGCATCCAGCTGCCCGAGATCGAGGAGGACGACAACTGGACGCCCGGCGACTATCTGAGCTTGGTCCAAGACGCCGTGTCCGGGCAGCAGGACTGGCAGGTGGACCGCGACGGGATGCAGCTGGGGTTCTTTTCCTTCGCGAAGCTGCTGATGCACCGCGACCTGGACCCCGCCAACTGGCCTGAGGGGGAGTTCAACGGCAACCCGCTGCTGGACGGGCTGCTGGCGCAGGGGTTCGCGGGCGACGCGCCGCTGTTCGGCGATCGCGACCGTCTGGACGACCGTCTGGACCCGGCGCGCATCATCCAGGTGATCGACGCCGACGCATCCCAGACCAAGGTCATCGAGGAGGTCCGCGCGGGCGCCAGCCTGGTCGTGCAGGGCCCGCCGGGCACGGGCAAGTCGCAGACCATCACGAACATCATCGCCGCCGCCGCCCATGACGGCAAGACGGTGCTGTTCGTGGCCGAGAAGATGGCCGCCCTGTCGGTCGTCCACGACCGCCTTGCCCGCGCGGGCCTGCGCGACATCTGCCTTGAGCTGCATTCGCGCAGCGCCAACAAGAAGGCCCTGGCGCAGGAGCTGGGCCGGACCCTGATGGCCGGGGCGCATCCGTTGCCCGCCACGGCGGACCCCGCGCGCCTGCGCCAGACGCGCGACATGCTGAACGCGGTCACGGGCCTGCTGCACGACCCGTTGCCGCCCTGGGACGAGGCGCCCTATGCGGCGCTGTCGCGGATCATCGGGTTCATCGGGCAGGGCGCCCGCCCGCCGGCCATCCCGCTGGACGGCCTGGAGGCGCTGGACGCCACCGCACGTGAACAAGCGGCGCAGGCCATTGCCCGGTTCGTGGCGGCGCGCGACCGGGCCGGTTCGCCCCAGGCCCATCCGTTCCGCGGCGCGCGGGCGCTGGACCTGCAGCCGACCGATCTGGCGCGGCTTGTCGACGACCTGCGCGCCGCGCTGGCGGCGCTGCAGGCGGTCGCGGCACAGGGCCAGCCGACGCTGGACCGGGCCGAGGCGCGGGTGCGGATGCTGCGTCTGCTGGCGCGCGCCCCCCAGGGGGCGGCGGATCACGCCGCGACCCTGTTCGCGGCCGCCCGCGATCTCCGCCTGGTGCAGGCGCTGCAGGCGGGCGCCGAATGGGCGGCGGCCCAGGAACAGGTGTTGACCCGTTTCACCCCCGCCGCGCCGGATCTTGACCCCGCGCCCCTGCGGGCCGGGCTGGCGCGCGGGGTAGGGTCATTCCTGGGCCGGCTGTTCGGCCCCTATCGCGGGGCGTCGGCACAGCTGCAGACGCTGCTGGTAGGCTTGATGCCGTCTGCGGCCGCCGACCGGCTGGCGCTGGCGGATGAGCTGGTGGCGCTGCGCCGCCTGCGCCGTGTCCTGGCCGAGGACGAGGCCTATCTGACGGCGACCCTGGGGACCGACTGGCGGGGCGAGCGGACGCCCTTTGCGCGGCTGGCGGCGGTGGCGGGCTGGCTGGGAGAGTTGGACGGCTGCCTGCCGGATGGGGCGGCGGTGGTGCAGGCGCTGACCGACATTCCCGACCCCGCGGCACAGGGCGATGCGCTTGCGGCCGCCGTGCAGGATGCGCGGGCGGCGCTGGCGCGGGTTCGCGACAGGCTGGACCTGGACGCGGAGGCCGCGGGCCTTGCGGGCGATGCGCCGATCGCGGATTGGCAGGCGGCGCTGTCGGGCATGGCCGACGCGCCCGCCCGCTATGCCGAATGGGCCGATCTGGCGCGCGACGCGCAGGTGGCCGGCCGCCACGGCGCGGCCGCGGTGGTCGAGGCTGTGCGCGCCGGGCATCTGGCCCCGCAGGACGCCGCGACCGAGTTCGCCTATGCCTGCGCCGAGGCGCGCTGGAACGCCGCCCGCCAGGCGCGTCCCGCGCTGAACGATCTGCCGATGCTGGATCGCCACGACCTGGTCGGCCTGTTCCGCCAGCTGGAGGCCGAGCGGATCGAGGCCACCAAGACGCTGATCCTGTCGCGACATTTCGACCAGCTGCCCCGCGGCACACAGGGAGAGATGGGCCTGATCCGCGGAGAGATCGCCCGCCGCCGCGCGCACAAGCCGGTGCGCTGGCTGATGCGCAACGCGGGCGCGATGGTCCAGCGCATCAAGCCGGTGATGCTGATGAGCCCGATCTCGGTCGCCCAGTTCCTGCCGCCCGATGCGGTCAGCTTTGATCTGCTGGTCATCGACGAGGCGTCGCAGATCCGCCCCGAGGATGCCTTGGGCGTCATCGCGCGTGCGCGCCAGATCGTGGTGGTGGGCGACCAGAAGCAGCTGCCGCCGACATCGTTCTTCGACCGGCTGGTCGACGATGCCGAAGACCAGGACGAACCCGAGGACGGCCCCCAGGGCGCGAACGTGGCTGACATGGAGAGCATCCTGTCGCTGTGCGAGGCGCGCGGGCTGCGGTCGCGGATGCTGGAATGGCATTACCGGTCGCGCGACCCGTCGCTGATCCGGGTGTCGAACGCGGAATTCTATGACGACCGGCTGGTCCTGCCGCCGTCGCCCCTGCAGCTGGACCCCGATTACGGGCTGAAGTTCCGTCGCGTGTCCGGCGCCTATGCCGCGCGCGGCAGCGGGCGGGGGCGCGCGGGGACGAACCGGATCGAGGCCGAGGCCGTCGTCGCCGCCATGGCCGATCACGCCCGCAACTGGCCGGGCCTGTCCCTGGGCGTGGTCGCCTTCTCCAAGGCGCAGGCCGACATGCTGACCGAGGTGGCGGATGCCGCCCGCCGCCGCGACCCGGCGCTGGACGCGCTGCTGCGCGAGGGCGGGGCCGAGGACGTGTTCGTCAAGAACATCGAGAACGTGCAGGGCGACGAACGCGACGTGATCCTGATCTCGGTCGGCTACGGCCCGTCCGAACCCGACGGGCCGCTGACGCGGATGCAGTTCGGACCGGTGAACGGCGAGGGGGGCGAACGGCGGCTGAACGTGCTGTTTTCGCGCGCGCGGATCCGGTGCGAGGTGTTCGCGTCCTTTGACCCGGGCCAGATCGACCCGTCGCGGACCACCCGCGAGGGGCCGCGCGTCCTGAAGCGGTTCCTGGATTTTGCGCAGTCGGGCATCATCGAGGAACGCCGCCCCACCGGTCTGGCCCCCGACAGCCCGTTCGAGGAGGATGTCGCGCGCGTTATCCGCGATCTGGGCTATCTGGCCGATCCGCAGGTCGGTAGTGCCGGGTTCCGCATCGATCTGGGCGTGCGCCATCCCGACCGTCCGGGCCAGTACCTGGCGGCGGTCGAATGCGACGGCGCCGCCTATCACGGTGCGCTGTGGGCGCGCGAACGCGACCGTCTGCGCCAGGACATCCTGGAGACTCTGGGCTGGCGGTTCCACCGCATCTGGAGCACCGACTGGTTCCACCGTCGCGAGGCGGAGATCGCGCGGCTGCGCGACGCACTGTCGCAGGCCCGCGATGCGGCGCAGGACGGCATCCGCCCGCTCGGCGCGAACCATGGGGCAGGGCCCGTCGTCCAAGACGACCCCGAACCGGTCCTGGAGCTGGCGCAGCCGTCGCTGTCGGCGCCGCCCTATCGCCGCGCAGACCTGCAGGCCCCGCCCGAGGGAGAGCCCCATGACCAGCCCGACGCCGTCCTGGCCGACCTGGCCGCGGCCGTTATCCGCACGGAGGGACCGGTCCATGCCGACGAGGTGTCGCGGCGCATCGCCGCGGCCTTCGGCAAGGCGCGCACCGGCAGCCGGATCGGAGAGGCCGTGGCCCGGGCCACCGCACTGGCCCTGCGCCGCGATGCCGACCTGATGCGGCAGGGCGATTTCCTGATGACCCGGGCGCAGGCCGACAGCCCGCCCGTCCGCGACCGCAGCGCCGAGACGGGCAGCCTGCTGAAGGCCGCCTGCCTGCCCCCGCAAGAGATCGCCGCCGCCGCGCGGATGATCCGGACCGAGAACGGCGGCATGACGCCCGACCAGCTGACCCGCGCCGTGGCGCGCCTTCTGGGCTTTCAGCGCGTGGGGCCGGACCTGTCGGAGGCGATATCGGGGGTGCTGCTGGGCATGGCCGCGGCCTGAGGCCTATTCCCCGCCGGGCGGAATGCGATTATGGCTGCCGCACAAGGCAAGGGAGCCGGACCGATGCGCGTGGACCTGATCATCTTCGACTGCGACGGCGTCATCGCCGACAGCGAGGTGCTGTCCGCGCAGGTGCTGATCGACCAGCTGGCGCGTCTGGACATCGTCGTGACGCCCGACGACGTGCGCCGCGATTTCCTGGGGCGCAGCTTTCCCACGGTCGCGGCGTCGATCCGCGACCGCTTTGCCCTGACCCTGCCCGCCGATTTCGAGGCCACCTATCGGGCCCGCCTGCTGGCGCGGTTCGACACCGATCTGCGCACGACGCCGGGCTTTGCCGATGCGCTGGCGCAGATCCGGCTGCCGGTCTGCGTCGCGACCTCGTCCAGCCCGCCGCGGGTGGCGCGGACGCTGGCGGTGCTGGACCTTGCGCAGCGGTTCGGCGCGGACGTCTTCACGGCCAGCCAGGTGGCGCGCGGCAAGCCCGCGCCCGACCTGTTCCTGTTCGCGGCAGAACGGATGGGCGTCGATCCCGCCCATGCCCTGGTGATCGAGGACAGCCAGCCCGGCCTGCAGGCGGCCCGCGCGGCGGGGATGCGGGTCCTGCAGTATCGCGGCGGCGCCCATCTAGCGGGACAGCCCGCAACGGACGAGGGCTTTGACTGCTGGTCGCAGTTCCCCGATCTGCTGGCGCGCATCCAGGTGCCGGCATGAGCCAGAACCACTTCACCCCCGAAACGACCCGCCTGGACGATGCCGCCCGCGCCGGCTGGCTGTACTACGTCGCCGGAAACACCCAGGACGAGATCGCGCGCAAGCTGGGCGTCAGCCGCCAGACCGCGCAACGTTTGGTCGCGATGGCGCTGGCCGAACGGCTGGTCAAGGTCCGCCTGGATCACCCGATCGGACGCTGCATGGACCTGGCGCGCGCGCTGCAGGACCGGTTCGGCCTGTTGACCGCCGAGGTTGCGCCCTCGGACCCCGAGGCGCCGGACCTGTTGGCGGGCATCGCCATCGCCGCCGCCGCGCATCTGGAACGCGTGCTGAAATCGCCCGAACGGCGGATCGTCAGCCTGGGCACCGGGCGCAACCTGCGCGCCACGGTGGAACAGCTGCCCCGCATGACCTGTCCCCAGCATGTCGTCGTGTCCCGCCTCGGCAACATGATGGAGGACGGGTCGGCCACCCCCTACAACGCCACCATCCGGCTGGCAGAGCGCATCGGCGCGCCGCACTTTCCCTATCCGCTGCCGGTGCTGGCGCGCGACGCGGCGGAACTGGCGGCGATGCAGGGACAGCAGGCCGCCCGCAACACCATCGACCTGTGCGCCCGCGCCGACCTGTCGCTGGTGGGCATCGGACAGATGGACATGACCGCGCCGCTGCATGTCGACGGCTTCCTGAGCGAGGCCGAAATGGCGCAGCTGGCCCGCGCCGGTGCCGTGGGCGAGATCACCAGCTGGGTCTATGACGCCCGGGGCCAGGTGATCGATTGCGACTTCAACCGCCGCGTGGCGTCGGCGCCGCTGCCCTGCGGGAGCGACCGTCCGGTGATCGCCGTCGCCTCGGGACAGGCCAAGCTGCCGGCCATCCGCGCGGCGATGGTGGGGGGGCTGATCAACGGCCTGATCACCTCGGAGGCGACGGCGGAACGCCTGCTGGCCTGAAGAACTGCACTGTCGTCAAGCCTTTACACCCTCGCTGCACTGCGGCGGGGAATCTGCGTTGACAGATTCGCAATACGGCGCGAGTATATGCCCATCGGAAGGGCAAATGCCCAACTGCCAAGGGAGGACTACATGACCACGACATTCCGCGCCCTTCTGGGCGCTACGGCCCTGTGCGCCGTCGGCAGCATGGCCGCCGCGCAGGACAACGTGACCCTGACGATCGCGACCGTGAACAACGGCGACATGATCCGCATGCAGCAGATGACCGCGCCCTTCACCGAGGCGAACCCGAACATCCAGCTGGAATGGGTCACGCTGGAGGAGAACATCCTGCGCGAGCGCGTCACCACCGACATCGCCACCAGCGGCGGGCAGTATGACGTGCTGACCATCGGCACCTACGAGGTTCCGATCTGGGCGGCGCAGGACTGGCTGACGCCCCTGGACGACCTTCCCGAAAGCTACAACGTGGACGACCTGGTCCCCGCCGTGCGCGCCGCCCTGTCGGTGAACGACACGCTGTACGCCGCGCCGTTCTATGCCGAATCGGCAATGGTGATGTACCGCACCGACTTGGCCGAGGCTGCGGGCGTGACCATTCCCGACAACCCGACCTGGACCGACATCACCGCCGCCGCCAAGGCGATGACGGACAAGGAGAACGAGGTCTATGGCATCTGCCTGCGCGGCAAGCCGGGCTGGGGCGAGAACATGGCCTTCCTGACCGCCATGGCCAACAGCTATGGCGCGCGCTGGTTCGACATGGAATGGGCGCCCCAGTTCGACAGCCCCGAATGGCAGGCGACGCTGACCGACTATCTGACGCTGATGAACGAATACGGACCTCCGGGCGCGTCGTCGAACGGCTTCAACGAGAACCTGTCGCTGTTCCAGCAGGGCAAGTGCGGCATGTGGATCGACGCGACCGTCGCCGCAAGCTTCGTGACCGACCCCGAGGATTCGACCGTCGCGGACAGCGTGGGCTTTGCGCAGTTCCCCAACAAGGAAGGCGTCGACAACCACGGCAACTGGCTGTGGGCGTGGAACCTGGCCATCCCGGCCTCCAGCCAGAAGCAGGACGCGGCCAAGACCTTCGTGGCCTGGGCGACCAGCCAGGAATACACCAACATGGTGGCCGAGGCCGAGGGCTGGCGCGCCGCACCTCCGGGCACGCGCACGTCGCTGTACGAGAACCCCGACTATCAGGCCGAGGCTCCGTTCGCGGCGATGACGCTGGAATCGATCAACGCCGCCGACACGCAGAAATCGTCGGTCCAGGACATTCCCTATACCGGCGGCCAGTTCGTCGCGATCCCGGAATTCCAGGGCATCGGCACGGCGGTCGGACAGACCTTCTCGGCGGCGCTGGCAGGCCAGATGTCGGCCGAGGACGCCCTTGCGGCGGCGCAGTCCAGCACCGCCCGTGAAATGGCGCGCGCGGGCTATCCCAAATAAGCCGCGACCCGCGCCGCCCCCGACATGCGGGGCGGCGCACCCCCGCTTTCCCCCAAAAGGACGCAAGCCATGGCCACCCGCCAGACCGCAAGTCTTGCGCGCCTGATGCGCGCACCTGCCATCATCCTGCTGCTGATCTGGATGATCGTCCCGTTGGGGATGACGCTTTACTACTCGTTCCTGAATTACAACCTGCTGAACCCGGCCTCCGTCAGCTGGGCAGGGTGGTTCAACTATCAGTATTTCTACACCGATCCGGCCTTCTTCGACGCGATCTGGAACACGCTGGCCCTGGTGCTGGGCGTGCTGGCGATCACCGTCATCGGCGGCATCGCGATCGCCCTGCTGATCGACAAGCCGATCTTCGGGCAGGGGATCGTGCGGATCCTGATCATCTCTCCGTTCTTCGTGATGCCGCCGGTGGCCGCGCTGATCTGGAAGAACATGATCATGCACCCGTCCTATGGGGTCTTTGCCGACATCGCGCGCGCCATCGGCGTGCAGCCGGTGGACTGGTTCGCGCAATATCCGCTGACCTCGATCATCATCATCGTGGCCTGGCAATGGCTGCCCTTCGCGACGCTGATCCTGCTGACCGCCCTGCAATCGCTGGACGGCGAACAGATGGAGGCGGCCGAGATGGACGGCGCGGGCGCCGTCAGCCGGTTCATCCACCTGACCCTGCCGCACATGGCACGCGCCATCACCGTCGTGGTGCTGATCCAGACCATCTTCCTTTTGGGCATCTATGCCGAGATCCTGGTGACCACCAATGGCGGTCCGGGCAATGCCAGCACGAACCTGACCTATCTGATCTATCGCGCGGCCCGTCTGAACTTCGACATCGGCGGTGCGGCCGCGGGCGGCATCATCGCGGTCATCCTGGCCAACATCGTCGCGTTCTTCCTGATGCGCGCCGTCGGCAAGAACCTGGATTGAGGAGCATCCCATGGCACGCGCAGTAAGCACCCGCACCAAGGTCGGCTATACCATTGCCGCTTGGATCGTGGCCTTGGTGATCTTCTTCCCGATCCTCTACACGATCATCACCAGCCTCAAGACGGAACAGGAGGCCATTTCGGGCTTCAGCCTGATCCCGTCCTTCACCCTGTCCAGCTTCGAGGCGGTGCAGACCCAGAACAACTACTGGAAGCCCTTCACCAATTCGGTGATCCTGGCGGTGGGTTCGACCATCCTGGCGCTGATCGTCGCGATCCCGGCGGCCTGGGCTATGGCGTTCTCTCCCACCAAGCACACCAAGGACATCCTGATGTGGATGCTGTCCACAAAGATGATGCCCGCGGTCGCGGTGCTGGTGCCGATCTATCTGATCTTCCTGCGCACCGGGCTGATGGACACGCGGATCGGCCTGACGGTCATGCTGATGCTGATCAACCTGCCGATCGTGGTCTGGATGCTCTACACCTATTTCCGCGAGATCCCCGGAGAGATCCTGGAGGCCGCGCGCATGGACGGCGCCACGCTCAAGGACGAGATCCTGTACGTGCTGACGCCCATGGCGGTGCCGGGCATCGCGTCGACCATGCTGCTGAACGTTATCCTGGCCTGGAACGAGGCGTTCTGGACCATCCAGCTGACCACCACCAACGCCGCGCCCTTGTCGGCCTTCATCGCCAGCTTCTCCAGCCCGCAGGGGCTATTCTGGGCGAAACTCTCGGCGGCCTCCGTCATGGCCATCGCGCCGATCCTGATCATGGGCTGGTTCAGCCAGAAACAACTTGTCCGCGGCCTGACCTTCGGCGCGGTGAAATAAGGGGACCATCATGGGACGCATTACCCTTGAAGCAGTGACCAAGCGGTTCGGAGACGTCGAGGTCATCCCGCCCCTGAACCTGGACATCAACGACGGAGAGTTCGTGGTCTTCGTCGGCCCCTCGGGCTGCGGGAAATCCACCCTTCTGCGCCTGATCGCGGGGCTGGAGGACACGTCGGGCGGGCGCATCCTGATCGACGGCAAGGATGCCACCGACACGCCCCCGGCCAAGCGCGGCCTGGCGATGGTGTTTCAGTCCTATGCGCTGTACCCGCACATGTCGGTCAGAAAGAACATCGCCTTTCCGATGCGCATGGCGGGTGTGCCGCAGGACGAACAGGACCGCCGCATCACGGCGGCCGCCAAGGCGCTGAACCTGACCGATTACCTGGACCGCAAGCCGGGCCAGCTGTCGGGCGGCCAGCGCCAGCGCGTGGCCATCGGGCGGGCGATCGTGCGCGAACCGGCCGCGTTCCTGTTCGACGAGCCGCTGTCGAACCTGGACGCCGCCCTGCGCGTCGGCATGCGCCTTGAGATCAGCGAGCTGCACAACCGCCTGAAGACCACGATGATCTACGTCACCCATGACCAGGTCGAGGCGATGACCATGGCCGACAAGATCGTGGTCCTGCGCGCCGGCAACATCGAACAGGTGGGCAGCCCGATGGAGCTGTACCGCGCGCCCAGGAACCTGTTCGTCGCGGGCTTCATCGGCAGCCCCAAGATGAACCTGATCGACGGGGCGGCGGCCGCGGAATACGGTGCCCACACCATCGGCATCCGGCCCGAACACATCGCGGTGTCGCCCGATCACGGCAAGTGGCGCGGGCGCGTCGGCGTCAGCGAGCATCTGGGATCGGACACGTTCTTCTATGTCGAGGACACGGGTCTGGCCGACACCATCACGGTGCGTGCGGGCGGCAACATCGACCTGCATCACGGCGACACCGTCTGGCTGACCCCGGACGACGCGCAGATGCACCGTTTTGATGCCACGGGGGCGCGGGTGGCATGATGCTGTCGGAAAAGACCGCCCTGATCACCGGGGCCGCGCGCGGCATCGGGCTGGCATTCGCCCGCGCCTATCTGGATCAGGGCGCGCGCGTCGCCATCTGCGACATCAATCTGGAGGCCGCCCGCGCGGCGGCCGCGGGTCTGGGCGAGGGTGCCATCGCGGTGGCGCTGGACGTGACCGATCAGGCCAGCATCGACGCCTGCGTGGCCTCCGTGGAACAGCAGTTTGGCGGCATCGACATCCTGATCAACAACGCGGCCCTGTTCACCGCCGCCCCCATCGCCGAGATCACCCGCCCCGATTACGACCGCATCATGGCGGTCAACGTGTCGGGCACGCTGTTCATGATGCAGGCCGTCGCGCGGTCCATGATCGCGCGCGGTAAGGGCGGGCGGATCATCAACATGGCGTCCCAGGCCGGCCGCCGGGGCGAGGCGCTGGTCGCGGTCTATTGCGCCAGCAAGGCCGCGGTGATCAGCCTGACGCAATCGGCGGGCCTGAACCTGATCGCCCACGGCATCAACGTGAATGCCATCGCGCCCGGCGTCGTCGACGGCGAACATTGGGACGGCGTGGACGCGTTCTTCGCGAAATACGAAGGCAAGGCCCCCGGCCAGAAAAAGGCCGAGGTCGGCGCCGCCGTCCCCTTCGGCCGCATGGGCACTGCGGCCGACCTGACCGGCATGGCGGTGTTCCTGGCATCCGACGGGGCCGACTACATCGTGGCCCAGACCTACAATGTCGACGGCGGCAACTGGCTCAGCTGACTGCCGCACCCCCTGCAATTCCCGGCCCCCCGCGCGCATCCTGCGCCGCGGCCACGGGGCGATTTGACGAAAGGTCCGATCATGGCCATCCAACTGACTCAATCCGCGCTGGCCGGGCTGCCCGACACCGTGGCACGCCCCGCCTATGACCGCAGCGCCCTGACGGCGGGCATCCTACATGTGGGCGTGGGCAATTTTCACCGCGCGCATATGGCCTGGTATCTGGACCGGCTGTTCGCCCAAGGCCGCGACCAGACTTGGGCGCTGATCGGCGCGGGCGTGCGCCCGGGCGATGCCGCGATGCGTGAGCGGCTGGCCGCCCAGGACTGGCTGACCACGCTGGTCGAGCTGGACCCCGCGGGCCTGTCCGCACAGGTGCTGGGCTCGATGGTCGATTTCGTGGCCGTGGACCCCGCCGCCACCATCGCCGCGATGGCCGATCCGGCGATCCGCATCGTCTCGCTGACCATCACCGAGGGCGGTTATTACGTCGACGCCAAGACCGACGGCTTCGATGCCGGTCACCCCGACATGGTCCATGACGCAAGCGCGCCGGATGCGCCGCGCACCGTGTTCGGCATGATCCTGGCTGCGCTGCGGGCGCGGCGCGCGGCGGGGCATGCGCCCTTCACCGTCCTGTCCTGCGACAACCTGCCGGAAAACGGCCATGTCTGCGCGCGCACCCTGACGGGGCTGGCCCGCGCGCAGGACCCCGCGCTGGCCGACTGGGTTCAGGCCAACGTGGCCTTTCCGAACAGCATGGTCGATTGCATCACCCCGGCGACCAGCGACCGCGAGCGCGCCCTGGTCCGCGACCGCTTCGGCATCCAGGACGCCGCCCCCGTCGTCTGCGAGCCCTTCCGCCAATGGGTGCTGGAGGACAACTTCCCCCAAGGCCGCCCCGCGCTGGAGGCCGTGGGCGCCGAATTCGTCGCGGATGTCAGCCGCCACGAGCTGATGAAGCTGCGCATCCTGAACGGCGGTCATGCGGCCATCGCCTATGCCTCGGCGCTGCTGGGGCATCACTTCGTGCATGACGCGATGGCGGACGGGGACATCGCCGCCTGGCTGCGCGCGCTGGAGACGCGCGAGATCATCCCGACCCTGCAGCCCATTCCGGGCGTCAGCTATGACGAATACCTGGCGCTGATCGTCAGCCGCTTCTCGAACCCGGAAATCGGCGACACCATTCCGCGCCTGTGCCTGGACGGGTCGAACCGCCAACCGAAATTCATCCTGCCGACGCTGCGCGACCGGCTGACGGCGGGCGCGCCCATCGGCGGGCTGGCCCTGGAGCTGGCGCTGTGGTGCCGCTATTGCGAAGGCACGACCGAGGCGGGCGCGCCGATCGCACCCAATGACGACGCCCATGCGACGCTGCGCGACCATGCGCTGGCGGCAAAGGACGATCCGCAGGCGTTCCTGTCCCAGCACGCGATCTTTGGCGATCTGGCGGGGTCCGCGCCCTTGGTCGCGGCCTTCGGCGACGCGCTGGCCGCGTTGCGCCGGGACGGGGTGCGGGCGACGCTGGCGGCCTATGTCGCGGGCATGCCCCACCGCTGAAAACTGGCGGCCAGGTCAGGGCAATCGGCTGCGGCCTGGGCGGGCGTCAGGCCCGCGCCGGCCGCGGCCCAGGCATGGCGAATGGCGCGCACCCCCGCGGCCGGTCCGTTCGGATGACCGTGGATGCCGCCGCCGCCCAGATACATCAGGTCCAGCGTGCCGCCCGTGCGCGCCCAGGTCTGGAACGCCTGGCCGCCCCATTGCCCCGAACAGACCACCGGCAGCGCCCGGTCCGCCTCCGAGAAGATCGGCGTCGTGACGTCCGCAAAGGACCGCACGAAGCTGTCGTCGCCCTCCCAGTATTTTGCGCCGATGCCGTTGATCTGGAACTGATCGACGCCCAGAAGACGCCAGATCTTCTGCCAGGCGCGAAAGTCGAAGCCCAGGCCCGGATGGCGCGTCAGCAGGTCCCACCCGTTGCGATGCGCATGCAGGCACAACGCCGACCGCTTTCGCAGGAAGGCCATCGCCCCCGGCCCGATCGAATTGATGTTCACCACCGCCGCATTGCCGCCCCGTGCCACGACGTGATCGTGGCGTCGCATCATCACGTCCGGGTCCGCGGATGACAGGCCAAAGGCATACATCACCCGCTTGCCCGTCCGCTGTTCGTGATCGCGGATCACCGCCATGACGGCATCGACCCGCGCCTCGAAGGGGGAATAGGCGGGCGACATCATCTTTTCGTCGTCCTTGATGAAATCGACCCCGGCCTCGCACAGCGCGCGCACGACCTCGGCCGTCTGATCGGGGGTCAGGCCAAGCGAGGGCTTGATGATCGACGCGATGATCGGCCCTTCTGCGACCCCGGTCAGGCGGCGAGAGCCTTCGATGCCGAATTGCGGGCCCGGATGGGCCGCGAAATCGGGCGTCAGGTCAAAATCCAGCACCCGCATGCCGGTCAGGCCGCGCGCCGCGAAGAGGCCCCCCGTGGTGACCGTCAGCAGCGCCGCGATGTCGCCGCCGATGCTGTCGGGCGAAAAGGCGATGGTCGCGCGGGCGCGCCGCACCGGCCCCGAGCCTTCGGGCAGCGAGGGCTGGGGCAGGGGCTCCAGCAGGGTCACGTCCTCGACCCGGGCGGCGTGGCGGGCGCGCAGGGCGTCGGTCTCTCCGGGCAGGTCGGTGAAGGTGCCGGTGGACTGGTCGGCCGCGATCGTCTCGGCCATGGCGCGCGGGTCGCCCGGGGTCTCCAGCAGATAGGTGACGCGGATCATGGCTGCTCCTGATGTCGGGGGCCGCCGCCGTCGCGGATCCAGCCGAAATAATCGGTCGAGCCCATCTGCCCGCCCTTCAACGCGATCTCCAGCCCGTCATGCGGGCCGTCTCCATAAGCCCGGCACAGCGCCGCGCCGGGGATGGTGGGGGCCAGCGCGGTCAGGGCCGTCAGGCCCAGCTGCCGCATCGCATGGCCCGAGGTGTCGCCCCCCGAAATCACCGCGCGGCGGATGCCCGACCCGCGCAGCACCCCGTCCAGGATGCGGCCCAGCCCCTCTCCGATGCGCCGGGTGGCGGTTTCGGGCGCCATGCCGGAGGCGGCCAGCGCGTGGCGGAACGCGCCGACCTGTGCGCCGTCATGGCCCGCCGCCGAATGGCTCAGCGGGCTGGCGCCGTCACTTGCGGCGCGCAAGGCGGCGGTGGTCAGCCGCGCGACCTCCGCCGCCAGATCGGCCTCGGACCCGCAGGCGGCGCGCGCGTCGAAGGGCAGCAGCGCAAATCCGTGCCGCCCAGCCCACTCCAGCTGCGCCGCCGTCACCGGCGACACCGAGCCCGACACCGCCGCGATCCGCGCCACGCGCCCGGCCGAGGCGGGCGGGGGCGGCGCGGGCAGGGCGCCCGTCTGCTGCCAGTGGCGCACCAGCGCGTATTCGACCCCCTGGCTGCCCGCGACAAGGCCCATCCGCGCGCGGTTCCGCCAGATCAGCGCGCCCGCCGCGGCCTCGGATGCCGGGTCCATGCTGTCGATGGACAGGATGCGCGCGCCCTGGGTCAGTGCCTCCTCCAGCCGGGCCTGCGGGTCCGTGGCCAGCGCCTCCAAGTCGATCAGCGCGCCGGGCAGGTCGGTCTGCCCGGCCAGATGGGCCAGCAGGTCGGATTCGGCCATGGGCGTCGCGGGGTGGTGCGCCATGACCGGGTGCCGGTCCAGCCGGAACACCCCCTGCGGGCTGCCCGCGAAGAGATGCCCGAATGCCTGATAGCGGCGCATCGCGGGGGCGGCGGTCAGCAGGGGCACGGCCCGGGACGGGCGCACCGACAGCCCCGCCGCGATGGCCGCGCCGATCGAGCCCAGATGCGGCGCCGAGTCGAAGGTCGAGCAGATCTTGTAATGCAGGATCTGCGGCTGCAGCGCGTCCAGCGCGGCGAAGAGCGGCGGCAGGTGTTCGGCCATCCAGGCCGGTCCCTGCGCGCGGGCGGTCGTGGCCAGCCCCACTGCCGCGCAATCCGCGAACCGCGCCATGAGCGCACTGGAGGGCGGTTCGGTGAACAGGACCGATGGCAGGCCGGCGAACGTCAGCACCTCCATCACCGCGGCGGCGCCGGTGAAGTCGTCGCCCAGCCAGGCCAGCCGCAGATCGGTCATTCGCATCCCCTCTTGACGTCACGGAATAATTATCACCTCATCATACCAGTTAGGCAAGTGATTCCCGAAGGCCGGAGGAGACCGAGATGACCAAGGTGGCGCTGCTGGGGGCGGGCGGAAAGATGGGGGTGCGTCTGGCGACGAACCTGGCCCGGACCGATTTCGAGGTGGCCCATGTCGAGGTCAGCCCCGCCGGACAGGCCCGGCTGAAGGCCGAGACGGGGCTGGACTGCGTCCCGCAGGAGGCGGCGCTGGCGGGGGCCGAGGTGGTGATCCTGGCGGTGCCGGACACGGTGATCGGCAAGGTTGCGGGCGCGGTCGTGCCGCAGCTGGCGCCGGGCACGATGGTCGTGGTGCTGGACGCGGCCGCGCCCTTTGCGGGCCATCTGCCCGAACGGGCCGACATCACCTATTTCGTGACCCACCCTTGCCACCCGCCAATCTGGAACGACGAGGACACGCCCGAGGGCCGGGCCGACCATTTCGGGGGCGTCGCGGCCAAGCAGGGCGTGGTCAACGCGCTGATGCAGGGCCCGCGCGCGCATTACGCCCTGGGCGACAGCATCGCCCGCGCGATCTATGCCCCCGTCGCCCGCAGCCATGAGGTGACCGTCAAGCAGATGGCCATGCTGGAGCCGGGCCTGTCCGAGACGGTCTGCGCCTCGCTGCTGGCGGTGATGCGCGAGGCGCTGGACGAATGCGTCGCGCGCAGCGGCGTCAGCCACGACTGTGCCCGCGACTTTCTGCTGGGCCACATGAACATCCTGGGCGCGGTGCTGTTCAACGAGCGCGAGGGCGCCTTCTCGGACGCCTGCAACAAGGCGATCGAGTTCGGCAAGCCGATGCTGATGCGCGACGACTGGAAGCGCGTCTTCGACTGGGACGAGGTCGAGGCCAGCATCCACCGCATCACCTGACATCGCGCGGCGGGCGGGGGAGCGTCCGCCGCGATCACCAACACAAGGGAGGAGACCTTCGATGACCAAGATGATGACCGCCGCGTCGATGCTGGCCATGCTGCTGGGCGCGGGACCGGCGCTGGCCCAGGCCAAGGTGATGAACCTGGCCTTCACCCCGCCCGCCGACAGCCATTACGGCGACGCGGCCCGCGCCTTTGCCGAGACCATCGCGGAACGCTCGGACGGCGCCTTCGAGATCGCGCTGCGCCCGGCGGGCGCCCTGGGCGGCGAACGCGACGTGATCGAGGGGATGCAGATCGGCACGGTCGAGCTGGCGATTTCCTCGACCGGACCCATCGGCAATTTCGTCCCCGAGGTCTATGCGTTGGATTTCCCGTTCCTGTTCAATGACTACGCCAGCGCGCACGCGGTCCTGGACGGAGAGATCGGGCAGGAGCTGCTGGCCAGCTTCCAGCCGCACGGCATCGTGGGCCTGGCCTGGGCCGAGAACGGGTTCCGCCACATCACCAACTCGGTCCGTCCGATCCGCGAGCCGGCCGACCTGGCCGGGCTGAAGCTGCGCACGATGGAGAACGAGGTCCATATCGCGGCCTTCCGCGCCGCCGGGGCGGCCCCCACGCCGATGAGCTGGACCGAGGTGCTGACCTCGCTGCAGCAGGGCACCATCGACGGGCAGGAGAACCCCATTCCCATCGTCACCGCCAACAACATGTGGGAGATCCAGGACAACATCACCCTGACGGGCCATGTCTATTCGCCCGCCGTGGTGGCCATGTCCGCCATCCACTGGGACGGCCTTACCGAGGAGCAGCAGGGCTGGTTCGTGGAGGCCGCCCAGGCCGCCGCCGCCGCATCGCGCCAGACCGTCGCCGCGAACGAGGAATCGGGCATCGCCCTGATGCGCGAGAACGGGATGGAGGTGATCGACGGCATCGACAAGGCCGCCTTCGCCGCCGCGGTTCAGCCCGCCTATGACGAGTTCGCCGACCGCTATGCGCCCGAGCTGATCGCGCGCATCCGCGCGGCGCAGGACTAGGGCGTCCGGCGGGGCCGTCCGCGGCCCCGTCTTGCGAACGGGGACACCATCATGAGACATGTCGAAGCCTGGGCCGAGGGCGTCGTCCGGCTGGCCCACAACCTGGCCGCGCTGCTGCTGGCGGTGGCGACGGGGCTGGTCTTCTTCCAGGTCGTCACGCGCTTCGGCCTGGGCCATGCCGCAGGCTGGTCCGAGATCCTGGCCCGCGGGCTGATCATCTGGTCCACGCTGCTGGTCGCGGCGGCGGGCTTCCGTCTTGGCGCGATGATCCCCATCGACTTCATCCGCGGGCTGCTGCCCGCCCGCGCGCAGATCTGGGTGATCCGGCTGGTCACGCTGCTGACGCTGACCCTGCTGGCGGTGCTGGTCTGGCAGGGCTGGTCCATGACGCTGCGGGTGCAGGCGCAGCGGGTGGCGATGCTGGGCACCTCGATGAGCTGGTTCTATGCGGCGATCCCCCTGGGCGCGCTGATGGCCATTCCGGGCGTGCTGCTGCGCCATGTCGAACAGGAAAGGGAACGTCCGTGAACGCCGCTCTTGCCGCAGGCTTGGTGGGCCTTTTCGCGCTGTCCGTGCCGGTGGCGGTGTCCATCGCGCTGGCTTCGATCATCGCGATCCACTTCTTCTCGAACCTGCCGCTGCTGGTCGTGCCGCAGAAGATGTTCACCGGGCTGGACAGCTTTCCGCTGATGGCGGTGCCGTTCTTCATCCTGGCGGGCGCGATCATGACCCAGGGGGGTATTTCGGCCCGGCTGGTCGATCTGGTGAAATCCATGGTCGGCAACATCCAGGGCGGTCTGGCCAGCAGCTGCGTGCTGACCTGCATGCTGTTCGCGGCCATCTCGGGGTCGTCGGTGGCCACGACCTTCGCGGTCGGCTCGATCCTGATCCCGGCGATGCTGCGCCACGGCTATCCGGTGGGCATGGCCGGCGCGATCCAGGCGTCATCCGCCGAACTTGGCGTGATCATCCCGCCCTCGGTGCCGCTGATCCTCTATGCGGTCTCGACCGAGACCTCGATCACGCGGCTGTTCCTGGCGGGCATGGTGCCAGGGCTGATGATCGCCGCCGCGCTGGTCGTGATGGTCCAGATCTGGTGCCGGGTGAAGGGCCACGGCAAGCGGGACGGCGAGGGCCGCCAGGCCATCCTGCCCGCCGCGCGCCGCGCCTTCGGGGCGCTGATGATGCCGATCATCATCGTGGGCGGCATCTATGGCGGCGTCTTCACGCCGACCGAGGCCGCCGCCGTGTCGGTCATCTATGCGCTGATCCTGTCGATCTTCGTCTATCGCGAGCTGTCCTGGTCGGACCTGCCGGGCATCTTCCGCGCGGCGGCGGTGTCGTCCGGGGCGGTCATGCTGATCATCTCGGCGGCGGCGCTGTTCAGCTTCCTGATCAGCCTGTCGGGCCTGCCCGGCGCCGTCGGCACCTGGGCCCAGGAGAATTTCGGCAGCGCGCTGACCTTCCTTCTGGGCGTCAACCTGCTGCTGCTGGTCGTGGGCATGTTCATCGAGACCAGCGCCGCGATCCTGGTGCTGGCCCCGATCCTGACGCCGGTGGCGATCAGCTTCGGCATCGACCCGGTGCATTTCGGCATCGTCATCGTGGTGAACCTGGCGCTGGGCATGATCACGCCGCCCCTGGGGGTGAACCTCTTTGCGGCAGCCGCCGTGGCGAAGGTTCCGGTGCAGGCGCTGTTCCGGTCGCTGGTCTGGCCCATCGCCACGGTTCTGGTGATGCTGGCGGCGATCACCTATGTTCCCGCCATCTCCCTGGGGCTGGGCTGGTGGATGATGCCATGATCAAGGTCGGACTGATCGGCTGCGGCTTCTTCGCGGTGAACCAGATGCAGGGCTGGGCCGATGCCGAAGGGGCCTGCGTCACCGCGATCTGCGACCGCGACCCGGACCGGCTGGCCGCGATGGGCGCGCGCTTCGGCATCGCGCAGCGCTTTGACGACGCGGCGCGGATGATGCGCGAGGCGGATCTGGACGTGGTCGACATCGCCACGACCCTGCCCTCGCACCGCCCGCTGGTGATGGCGGCGGCCGAGGCCGGCCTGCACGCCATCTGCCAGAAGCCCTTCGCCGAGACGCTGGAGGATGCCCGCGCCATGGTCGACGCGATGGATCGCGCGGGCCGCGTCCTGATGGTGCACGAGAACTTCCGCTGGCAGTCGCCGATCCGCGCCGTGCTGGCCGCGCTGCGCGAGGGGGCGGTGGGCCGGCCCTTCTTCGGGCGGGTCAGCTTCCGGTCGGGCTATGACGTCTTCTCGGGGCAGCCCTATCTGGCGACCGATCCGCGCTTCATCATCCAGGATCTGGGCATCCATATCCTGGACATCGCCCGCGCCCTCTTCGGAGAGGTGGATCGCCTGTCGGCCAGCACCGCGCGCATCAACCCCGCGATCCGCGGAGAGGACGTGGCGACGATCCTGATGGATCACGCAGGCGGGGTCACCTCGGTCGTGGACTGTTCCTATGCGACGCGGCGGGAGGAGACCTTTCCCCAGACCCTGATCGAGATCGACGGCACCGAGGGCACGCTGCGGCTGGAGGCCGGATACCGGCTGGTCGTCGACCGCGGCGGCGACCGGCAGGTGCGCGACGTCTCGCCCTCGCTGCTGCCCTGGGCCGAACGGCCCTGGCACAACATCCAGGAAAGCGTCGCGCTGATCCAGCAGGACTTCGTGGCCTGCCTGCACGAGGGCCGGGTGCCCGAGACCTCGGGGCGCGACAACCTGGCCACGCTGGCCCTGGTCGAGGCCGCCTATGCCTCGGCCCGGAACGGCAGCCGGGTCCGGCCGTGACGCGGACGCTCTCCTGCGGGCCGGCGCGGCTGGTGCTGGAGGGTGACCGCCTGCGCCACCTGCATCTGGACGGGGTCGAGGCGATCCGCGGCCTGTCCTTCCTGGTCCGTGACCGCGATTGGGGCACCGTCGCGCCCCGCATCGACGATCTGCGCCTGTCCGACGGGCCAGACGGCCCGCGCATCACCTGGACGGCGCGGTATGACATGGGCACGGGCAGCGTGCGCGCCGCGCTGACGGTCGATCTGACGCCCGACGGATTGACCGCGCGGGCGGTGATTGGGGCTGAGGGGCAGGTCTGGACGAACCGCACCGGCTTCACGCTGCTGCATCCGATCACCGGTGTCGCGGGGGCGCCGGTCACGGTCGACCATGCGGACGGCCCGCCGGAGCAGGCGCGGTTTCCGGCGCTGATCGCGCCGTGGCAGCCCTTCATGGAGATCACCGGCCTGACCCATCAGGCAGGCGGCTGGCGCGTCCATTGCCGCTTCGACGGCGACATCTTCGAGATGGAGGATCAGCGCCAATGGGGCGATGCCTCATTCAAGACCTACAACCGCCCCCTGGCGCAGCCCTGGCCCTATCGTCTGGAGGGTGAGACCACTCAGACGGTCACTATCCGCTGGTCCCCGGCCGCGCCCATGGCCCCGGTCCCCGGCCCGCAGACCCGGGTGGCAAAGACGAGCTTTCCGCAGACGGCCCTGGCCCTGACCGGGGCGGATGCGGCGCATCTGGCCCGCGCGCCGCAGGATCTGGCCGCGATCGGGGCGCAGCGCCTGCTGTGCCATCTGGATGCGGCGGGTAACATCGCGCGCGACCTGGCCGGTTTTGCCGCGCTGCAGGCGGCGTTGCCCGGCCCGGCCTATGATCTGGCGCTGCTGGCGCTGTGCGACCCTCAGGTCGACCCGCAGGAGGAATTCGCCCGCCATGCCGCGGCGCTGGCGGCATCGGGGCTGGTCGCGGCCACGGTGCTGGTCCATGCCCGACCCGACCGGCAATCGACGCCGCCGGGGTCGGACTGGCCGCCCTGCGCGCCCCTGGCGCAGGTCCATGCGGCGGCGCGCGCGGCCTTCGCGGGGCACCCGGTGGGCGGGGGCGTGGCCACCTTCTTTCCCGAACTGAACCGCAAGCCACCGCCGCCGGGGGTGGCGGTCGTGACGCATGGGCTGTGTCCCATCGTGCATGCCGCCGACGATCTGTCGGTGGTCGAGGTGCTGGAGACGGTGCCGCATATCCTGGCCTCGGGGCGCGCCCTTGCAGGGGATGCGGACTATTGGCTGGGGCCCTCGACCATCGCCATGCGCCACAACCCCTATGGCAGCCGCACCATCCCCAATCCGGGGCGCGGGCGCGTCTGCATGACCGATGACGATCCGCGCCAGGACACCGGCTTCGCGGCGGCCTGGGCCTGTGGGCTGGCCGCGGCCATCGCGCCTGCGGGCCTGGCGGTGTGGACCCCGGCCGAGGTCCTTGGCCCGCGCGGCCTCTTCGCGGCGGACGGCCGTCCGCGCCCGGTGGCGGGGGTCGTGGCCGCGCTGGCGGTGCTGGCCGGTGCGCGCGTGCATGACGCGCAGTGGGGCGATCTGGCGCGGCTGCATCTGGGCGGGCGCGTCCTGCGCGCGAACCTGACGCCCGATGCGCGGGCGGGGCTGGCGCCCTGGGGCTGGGATCAGGACGACGCGCCGGATTTGCAGGCGGGCGCGGGGCGTCCTAAACCATGGGCATGATGCAACCGACCGACCCTTCCGACCGAATCGTCCGGCGCAAGCTGTCCGACCAGGTGTTCGACCGCCTGCGCGACATGATCGCCAGCGGAGAGCTGCCGCCCGGCGCGCCGCTGCCCTCGGAGCGCGACCTGATGGAGCGGTTCGGCACCGGCCGCCCCGCCGTGCGCGAGGCGCTGCAGCACCTGCACACCATGGGCCTGATCACCATCAGTCACGGCGAGCGCAGCCGCGTCAACGCGCTGAGCGCCGACAGCGTCCTCAGCCGCGTGGACGACGTGGCGCGGATGCTGCTGTCGTCGGAACCCGACCAGCTGGACCATCTGAAGCAGGCGCGGCGGATGTTCGAATGCGGGCTGGTGCGCATGGCCGCCCAGACCGCGACAGAGGCCGACGTGGCCGAGCTGTGCGCCCTGATCGCGGCGCAGCGCGACTGTCTGGGCGATGCGCCGCGCTTCGTCACCCAGGACATGGCGTTCCACGCCCGCATCGCGGCGATCTCGGGCAATCCGATCCTGGTCGCCACCAGCCAGTCGATGCTGCGCTGGCTGTTTCAGTATCACGGCGTGCTGCTGCACTGGTCGGGCAACGAACAGGTCACCCTGCGCGAGCACGCGGCCATCACCGACCTGATCGCCGCCCGCGACGCGGAAGGCGCGGTCGCCGCGATGCAGGCGCATCTGGACCGGTCGGTGGGTCTTTACGCGCATCAGAACGCCCAGGGGTGAGCGGGGCGCCCATCCTGCTGTTGGGGGCGGGGCATGCCAATCTGCTGGCGCTGCCGCCGCTGCGGGCCGCGCTGCCGGAGGCGGCCGTTCTGCTGGTAGACATGGCCGAGCACGCGACCTATTCGGGCATGTATCCCGGCCTGATCGCAGGCCATTACCGCGCCGACCAGCTGAGCATCGGGCTGGCGGATTTCGCCGCGGGGCACGGGGCGGGTTTTCTGCGCGCGCGTATCACCGGAATCGACCCGGTCGCGCGCCAGGTGACGGCCGTGCAGCCCTGCGGCACGGCGCAGCGTCTGGACTATGCCCAGGCCGCGCTGGATGTGGGCAGCCACGGCGGCATGCCTGAAATCGCGGGGTTTCGTGACCACGCGCTCGCCGTCAAGCCGCTGCGCGCCGATCTGCCGTTGCCCGACCGGGGCTTGCCGTCGGTCGTGATCGGCGGCGGCGTAGCGGGGGCCGAGATCGCGCTTGCCCTGTCCCATCGCCAGCGCGCGCCCGTCACTTTGGTCGAGACCGGGCCCCGCATCGCCGCAGCTTTGACGCCACGCGCCCGTACCCTACTGCGCCGCGCCCTGGACAGGGCAGGAATCGCGGTCCTGACGGAGGCGCGCGTGCATCGGGTCGCGGCCGATCACGTGGTGCTGGCCGACGGACGGCGGATCGACAGCGCCCTGACCCTGGGCATCGCCGGCGCACGTGCGCCGGACTGGCTGGCACGCGATCTGCCGGTGGACGAGGCGGGCTTTGTTTGCGTGGGGCCTTGCCTGCAGGTGCCTGGCCATCCCGACCTGTTCGCGGCCGGCGACTGTGCCTTCATGACCCATGCCCCGCGCCCAAAGGCCGGTGTCTTTGCCGTGCGCCAGGCGCCCGTGCTGGCGGCGAACCTGGCCGCGCGGCACCTGGGCCGCCCCGGCCGGGCGTTCCGGCCGCAGCGGGATTATCTAAAGATCATCTCGCTTGGCGGACAGGAGGCGCTGGCCCAGTGGCACGGCATCGTCCTGCAGGGCCGCTGGCTGTGGCGGGTCAAGGACCGGATCGACCGGGGGTTCATGGCGCGCCTGAAGGGCTAGCCCGTCGACGGCCGTCGGGATCGATCGATTTGGTCACGTTCGACGGCGGCGCGGTAACGGATCGGAAACCTGTGGCTGCTATCCCGGCGGGACAGACCTCTTTCCCGACCAAACCCCAAGAGAGGGGCAAGCATGCCGTTCCGTTCCATCTCCATCCGCGCCAAGCTGGCCCTGTCCGCCGCCGCGCTGACCGCCTTTGCCATCGTCGCCGTGATCGCGCTGACGACAAGCCTGATGACGCGCGATTCGGCCCGCGAATCCGAGGCGCATGCCGGCGCGCTGATGACCAGCTATGCCGCGACCATCGCGCAGGAGGTCGGCAGCGTCATCGACACCGTCCGCACCGGCGTCGCCGGGATCGAGGGGGCGATCGCCGACGATCCCGCAAATCGCGACGCACTGGCGTCCATCGTCACGACGATCCTGCGCACGCGTCCCGATCTGGTCGGCATGACGCTGGCGCTGGAACCCGACGCGCTTGGGCCGGATGGCGCCCATCTGGGCAGCCCCTATGCGGATGCCGCCGGGCGGTTCGTGCCGTATTTCTTCTACGCTCCTGACGGAAGCATCGGCATCGAACAGTTGGACATGCGCCCCGAGGCCGGGACCGACAGCTGGTACGACCGGCCGCTGCGCGAGGATCGCAGCCTGATCACGCCGCCCTATCTGTACCCCGTGAACGGCGCCGAGGTCCTGATGACCACCGTCAGCGGCGTCGTCCGCGACGGCACGCGGCTGGTGGGCGTGCTGACCGGCGACGTATCGCTGTACCGGCTGTCGGCGCGGATCGAGCAGCTGCGTCCCTTTGGCGACGGTCGCGTGCGGCTGGCCAGCTCCGGGGGGCTGTGGATCGCGCATGAGGACCGCGCGCTGCTGGGCCAGCCGGTGCAGGCTGCGGACCAGGCGTTGATGGCGGCGGGACCGATGCACTACGCCGAGGTGGACGGGCAACAGTCGATGGTCCTGACAGGGTCTGTCGCCTTTCCCGGCATGGACGAAAGCTGGACCCTGATGATGCATGTGCCGCGCGCGACCGTGATGGCGCATGTCACCCAGACGCGCGACCGGGCGGTGCTGACCGCGGCGCTGATGCTGCTGGGAACGCTGGTCGTCGTCTGGTTCGGCGCGCAGATCATCTCTCGTCCGATCGAGGGGATGACGGCGGCGATGACCCGTCTGGCGGATGGTGATCTGGAGACGCCGGTCCCCCATGCCGGCCGCGGCGACGAGATCGGGGCGATGGCCGGGGCGATGCAGGTGTTCCGCGACCGGGCGCTGACTGCCCGGCGTCTGGAGGCCGAGGCCGAGGCCGCGCGCGACGCCCGCGACCGCGACGCCCGCGCCGAGGCCGAGCGTCAGGCCCGCGTCGTGCGCGAGATCGGCACCGGGCTGGACCGGCTGGCGGCTGGCGATATGACGCATCAGATCGCCAGCCCCGCGCATGATCCCTTTCCGCAAGGCTATGATTCGCTGCGCCTGGCGTTCAATGGTGTCGTGGGCGGGCTGTCGGACACGATCCGACGCATCACCGACGTCGCCAACCAGGTGCGCGGCGGCGCGGACGAGATCAACATGGCCGCCGGAGAGCTGTCCAGCCGCGCCGAGACCCAAGCCGCCACGCTGGAACAGTCCGCCGCGGCCCTGAACCAGATGAACGAGAGCCTGCGCCAGACCGCCGAACGCGCCCGAGAGGCGGAGCGCGCCAGCGGCCAGAACCGCGACATCGCCCGGACCAGCGCGGCCGTCGTGGCCGATGCGGTCACCGCCATGCAGGGCATCCAGCGGTCGTCGGAACAGATCACCCGCATCATCGGCGTCATCGACGACATCGCGTTCCAGACCAACCTGTTGGCCCTGAACGCGGGCGTCGAGGCTGCTCGTGCCGGAGAGGCGGGTCGCGGCTTTGCAGTCGTGGCCTCCGAGGTGCGGGGCCTTGCGCAGCGCGCGGCGGAATCCGCGCGCGAGGTACGTGGCCTGATCTCGCAAAGCGCGGCGCAGGTCAGGACCGGGTCCGATCTTGTGGGCCGGACGGGCGACAGCCTGGGGATCATCCTGCAGAAGGCGTCGGACGTGTCCGAACAGATCGCGGCCATCGCCCTGGCGACCGCCGAACAGTCCATCGGCCTGTCCGAGATCAACAGCGGCGTGAACCAGTTGGACCAGGTGACCCAGCAGAATGCCGCGGTGGCGGAACAGGCGACGGCGGCGTCCATGTCGCTGCGCCAGCAGGCCCAGGTCCTGTCGACCGAGATGGGGGCATTTACCGTGACCGACCAGGCACCGCCCGCCCAACGCCCGTCTCTTGCACCGGACTTTGCGGTCGAGGCGCGCCCGATCCGGGTCGCGGCCCCGGCCGGTCGAGGGCAGATGCTGGAGTTCTAATGCCGCGCGACGCCGCCCGCATAAGCGCATGCTTGTGCGGGCGGGCGATTCGTGGTATGCGCCGACCTGCGGACCGGGCCCCTCTGGCAGCATGATCGTCACGATCGGCTGCGATGTCGGACCGCATCGAGCGTGCTCGGTGCATCGGTGGCCCTTCCGTCGTCCCTTGCCCCGCACATTTTCAGTCTTGCGAGGGCATCGTGGAACTTCTTCTAAGCGAATTCTTGGGCAAGCCCATCTGGATGTGGCTGCTTTTCATGGGGCTGGTCATCGCCCTGCTGGTCTTCGACCTGGGGGTCCTGAACAAGGACGACCATGAGATCGGGATCGCCGAAAGCCTCAAGCTGTCGGCCATGTACATCACCTTGGGCATCGCCTTTTCGGGCTTCATCTACTGGACGATGGGCGGGGAGGCCACGGCGCAGTACCTGACCGCGTTCATCGTCGAGAAGACATTGGCGATGGACAACATCTTCGTCATCGCGCTGATCTTCAGCTTTTTCGCGATTCCGCGCGAATACCAGCACCGCGTGCTGTTCTGGGGCATCTTGGGCGTGATCCTGCTGCGCGGCATCATGATCGGCTTGGGCGCGACCATCGTCGAGAACTATCACTGGGTTCTGTACCTGTTCGCGGCCTTCCTGATCTTCACCGGCATCAAGATGCTGTTTGCCAGCGACGATCACACGGACATGGCCGACAACAAGGCGCTGAACTGGCTGCGCCGCCGCATGCGCGTCACGGACGAGCTTCACGGCCATGCCTTCACGGTCAAGATTCCCGATCCCAAGACCGGCAAGCTTGTCCGCTGGGCCACGCCCCTGCTGCTGGCGCTGATCGTGATCGAGATCGCGGACCTTGTCTTCGCCGTCGATTCGGTTCCCGCGGTGTTCACCATCACCACGGACCCGTACCTGGTTTACACCTCGAACATCTTCGCGATCCTGGGCCTGCGGGCGCTGTACTTCGCGTTGGCCGCGATCCTGCACCGCTTCGCCTATCTGAAATACGCCCTGTCGATCCTGCTGATCTTCATCGGTTCCAAGATCTTCATCGCGGACCTGATGGGCTGGGAGAAGTTCCCGCCGTCCTGGTCGCTTGGGATCACGTTCTTCATCCTGACGGTGGGCGTGGTCGTGTCGCTGGCCAAGACCCGCGGCCAGTCTCCCGAACCGCTGTCCTTCGGCGAGAACCGGAACTGACCCGGACCATCTGCTTTCCGCGTCGGCGCCCGAAAGGCCGCCGGCGCAAGTTCCGCTGTTCCCATAGCGTGATGACGAAACATTCCGAACGCGCACAGTGACCTGTCTTGGACGCAGAGAAGGCGCACATGGGTGATCGTACCATGTAGTCTAATCGTCAAGATTACCGAGCCGGGAAAAAATTTCATCCCGCCGTCATTAGGCAGTAATTTTAGATCGCCTTTAATCGGTCGCATCGGTTCCGAGCATGATGATTGGCTTCGTCCCTGGTCCAGGCTTCATTCTCGGCGTCAAAGTAAGTCGTACTCGTGACGCTATCGGGCGACATCCGAGTTCCGACAAGTCAGTGTCCTCTCGCGCGTCCGTAGCTGGACGCCAGCAAGACCGCGGATTGAGTATGGATGCTGCGGCACAATTCGATGATAACCGGTGACGGCATCATGGGATAAGACACGTTTCCATCGGCGCTTTTTCCTGTTCCGCTTTCTTTAAATTCAGCCCTTTTGTCGGTTTTGCGATGGGAGAGAGGAACGCGCGAACCATGCAGGGATTTGCTGGTTAGGCCTACAGAGCATGCTATCCAAAAAAGTGATATGCATGCATGTCGCGTCGTTAGGACGGCTACGCTGCCATGGTCTCCGTGCGACTGACTAGTCTCGCCTCGACAAGAACGTGAATGCTTTCTCTGCCGAGAGGCGTAGGAATGAAGGCATCCGTTGATCGTTCACCACCGTGCCTTTACACAGGTCAATCCGACGAAAGCGGTTTATTGGCTGCATACTGTCGGCCCGAATGAAGGCAAGGCCCTCTGGCAGGTTTGTCACGACGTGCGACGACGCCGGACGTCGTGTTCCGTCGTTTCACCAAAAGCACAATTACAACTGCCATAACGTCCGTTTGTCAGGGCAGCATACTGTCTTGACATTATCGACGCACGACCGGAGCAATCTTGTCGTTATCATTACGTTGGTCACGGTCCTACTGTAAAACCGCGCTTAGGCCGTAGTACCTTGGCTGGACGGAACTGGCTGCCCGTCGATGGGTCACCTCAGCGAACCAAGGCGTGAGATTAGCATCAGCAACAATCCAGACCCGGAATTCAGATGCTGACTTGCTTTTCTGCAGCGCCGGATCCAATGCAGGGCGGCTAGGAATCACCGCTATAGTGTCTCGCAAAAGCATCTGCAGAACGGCGTGTTGCATAGATATGCGACTGCTGGCACGGGCGGCACCAGTCATCGTCGTTCAACCATGGACCGTTCAATAACCGCGACTGTGCCCAAGGAATTCCCGGCGCGAGGTCAGGATCTTTTGTGGCGCTGGTATCTGCACCGACCCACGCATCTGTCAGCGCTCGCCGGAGCGCCGGGCTTGGGTAGGTAGAGACCGACGGGGAGCGCGGGTCGGTGCGGTCCTTACAGCTGCGCCAGAACGGCCGTGGTGATGGCGTCGGTGGTGTCGCGGCCGGGGCGGGTGCCGATGCCGCGGATGGTGGCGGCCTCCAGTGCGGCCATGATGCGGGCGGCGGGGGCCGTCTGGCCCAGGTGGTCCAGCATCATCGCCGCCGACCAGAACGCCGCCATCGGGTTGGCGATGCCCTTGTCCGCGATGTCGGGGGCAGAGCCGTGGACCGGTTCGAACATTGAGGGGTTGCGGCGCGTCGGGTCGATGTTGGCCGAGGCCGCGAAGCCCAGGCCGCCCTGGATGGCCGCGCCCAGATCGGTCAGGATGTCGCCGAAGAGGTTCGAGGCGACCACCACGTCCAGGCTCTCGGGGGCCATGACCATCCGTGCGCACATTGCGTCGATGTGGTAGCGGGTGACAGCGACGTCCGGATAGTCGGCGGCCAGTTCGTCGGTGACCTCGTCCCAGAAGACCATGCTGTGGCGCTGTGCGTTCGACTTGGTGACCGAGGCCAGCTTGCCCCGCCGCGCCTGCGCCTGTTCGAAGCCGAAGCGCAGGATGCGTTCGACGCCCGCGCGGGTGAAGATCGAGGTCTCGACCGCGACCTCGTCCGGGGTGCCCTGGTGGACGCGGCCGCCAGCGCCGGAATATTCGCCTTCGGTGTTCTCGCGGATGCAGAGAATGTCGAAATCGCGGGTCTTCAGCGGACCCTCGACGCCGGGCAGCAGGCGGTGCGGGCGGATGTTGGCGTATTGGACGAAGGCCTTGCGGATGGGCAGCAGCAGCCCGTGCAGCGACACGGCATCGGGCACGCGGGCGGGCCAGCCCACGGCGCCCAGGAAGATGGCGTCGAAGCCGCGCAAGGTCGCGATGCCGTCCTCGGGCATCATGCGGCCGTGCTGCAGGTAATGATCGCAGGACCAGGGAAAGCTCTCGGTCGCGATGTCGGCGCCGCTGGCCTCCATGACGCGCAGGGCGGCCTCGGTCACGGGAATGCCGATGCCGTCTCCGGGGATCAGGGCGATGCGGTGGGTCATGGAAGGCTCCTCAGATTTCATTCGGCACGGTCTTGTGTTGGCCACGTTCGCGACAGGCCGTGCAGCCCGGATCGCTGCCGATGCCCGGTTACCCGCAGTCCCTGGCCGGCAGAGCATGATCGCACCAGCGACCATGGCGGTTGATCCGGACCGTGCCTGTCCGGAGCCGCCGCATGGCCGGTGACGGGGCGCGTGTAAAGTGCCGGCGCAAGGACCCTAGGTCGGATAGGCCGACAGGTCCATGGCCTGACCCGCGTCTTCAAAGCTGCACGGCGTCGAAAGCCCTCGTCCGGATGAAGTGCCAGTCAGGTGTCGCGTTCGACCGGAATGCCCGGGACGCGGAGATGTCCGGGGCTGTACATCCTTGATTGCCCGACCACCGCCTAAGCGGAGCACCGCGCGTAGATTCCGCAATCATCGTCACGGAAAGCGATGGGCGGGGCGGCACTGTCACGTATGGCATCCCGTGGAGGGAGTACTGGGCACGAGCAGCACGCAGGAAGCAAGGGCCGGTCGATCACACGACCCCGCGGGTGGGCAATGCTTTTGAGATCACACACTTCAAGATGCAGCGACGATCGACTGGCCTGCCGCTATTGCCCCATCTCAGAATAGGGAAATACAGTCGTGCGGGGCGACTGATCCGGTTTGTCCCATGATCTTTAGGCAGAAATGGCAGCGCCGGGCGGGGACGAGGTTCGGCGGCCCGTCTGCGAGGGCCGTTGCACGCGGATTGCGTCCCACGGGGGGTCAGGGGGCTGCGCGCCCCCGGACCCCCCGTGGGTGCACGGTGACGCCAGTGGTTCCGTATGAACCGCATCGTTTTGGACATTCTTGCATTCGACCGGTCTGCGGACGGACGACGCGTTGCGGGATATTGTGCACTTTAAGGATAGGGCAGGAGCACATCGTGACATCTGGAACCGGTGCCGACATGACGGCGCCCGAAAGCGAGGGGGGTGCGTTGAGCGCGCTTTTGCCGGCGCTGGCGCTGGCGCTGGCGGGGCTGGTCGCGCTGGCGGGCCATGCATTGACCCGCCCGGGCGCGCCGGGACAGTTCCTTGTCATGACCCGTCCCGGCCTGCATCGGGCGCAGGTTCTGGACCTGGTCCATGCCGCCGGGGGCGGGGTGATCGCCTTTGGCGCGCTGCCCGGCCTGTCGATCGTGCTGTCGGGCGACGAGGGGTTCGAGGACCGCGTCCGCCAGCGGGGTGCATGGCTGGTGCTGCCCGCGCCGGGATCTTTGGGATGCGTCGCGTCGGACGCGGAGGGGGCACGATGAACGTCGAACTGAACGCGCTGCGGGCGCGCTATGGCCGGATGCTGGTCACGCTGTTCTGGGCGCATGTCCCGGTGATCGGCCTGGCTGCGGCGTGGGTGGGCAGCATGTCACCGCTTACGGCGATGGCGCTGGCCGGGGGGCTTGCCGCGCTTTATCACCTGCTGTGGAGGCTGCGCCGCACCCGTCCGGTGGCGCGCAACATCGCCGCTGTGGCCCTGGTGGGCGAGCCTGCGCTGTTCCTGCTGGTGTTCGAGGGGCACGCCTGGCAGATGGACATGCACATGTATTTCTATGCCGTGCTGGCGCTGAACCTGGCATGGTTCGACCGGTCGGCCCTGATCATGTCGGCGGCGGCGATCACTGTGCATCATCTGGTGCTGTTCTATCTGCTGCCGAATGCCGTGTTCTCGACCGACGGCGACGTGGCGCGGGTGCTGCTGCACGGGGCCATCGTGGCGTTTCAGACCGCTGTTCTGGTCTGGGTCAGCGACAAGGTCGTCCAGTCCTTCGACCGCATCGGCAAAATGAGCGACGAGATCGTGGCAAAAAGCGCCGCGCTGGAGGAACGCACCCGCGAAGCCGAGGAGGCGAACCGCACCAAGAGCATGTTCCTGGCCAACATGAGCCACGAGATCCGCACCCCCATCAACGCCATCCTGGGCTTTTGCCACCTGGTCCAGAGAACCACGCTGGAACCGCGCCAGCGCGAGCATGTCAGCCGGATCAGCACCGCGGGGGGCGTCCTGTTGCGTCTGATCAACGACCTGCTGGACTTTTCCAAGAACGAGGCGGGGGCACTGACCCTGGAGGCGCGGCCCTTCGACCTGCGTTCGGCGATGTCGTGCCAGGTCCAGATGGTGGCCGACACCATGGCCGCCCGCCGCCTGACCTTGCGCCAGGAGATCGACGAACGCCTGCCTGAGATGCTGGTCGGGGACGAGCTGCGCCTGAACCAGGTGCTGCTCAACCTGTTGAGCAACGCCACCAAGTTCAGCGAGGATGGAGAGATCGTGCTGACCGCCCGCCTGGTCGAACGGCAGGACGACCAGGCCCGGGTCGAGATCTCGGTCAGCGATTGCGGCATCGGCATGACGCCCGACCAGGTGGGCCGGCTGTTCACGCCGTTCACGCAGGCCGACAGCTCGACCACGCGGCGGTTCGGGGGGACGGGGCTGGGGCTGGCGATCTGCAAGCAGATCGTCCAGCAGATGGACGGCTGGATCCGCGCGGAGAGCGTGCCGGGGCAGGGCAGCCGGTTCACCTTCTCGCTGTGCCTGGGGATCGGACAGGTAGACGCCGCCGAAGCGATCCTGCCCTGCAGCGCGATCCGCGCCCTGCGCATCCTGATCGCGGATGACAGCCCCATCGCGCTGAAGATGCTGGAGGCGATCTTTGCCCGCTGGCAGATCCGGGTGATCTTGGCGCCCTCGGGCCGCGCGGCGCTGGACATGGTGCAGGCGGCGGATCAGCGGGGCCATCCCTATGACCTGGTGATCCTGGACTGGAAGATGCCCGATCTGGACGGGCTGCAGACGCTGCGCGCGCTGCGGCGGGTGGGTCTGCGGAGGATGCCCGCCACGATGGTGATGACCGCGCACGGCGTCGACGCCGTCATGGCCGAGGCCGGCGGAGAGACGATCGACCTGTTCCT
The DNA here is from genome assembly GCF_040148865.1 of Paracoccus sp. NFXS7. Classification (NCBI taxonomy): domain Bacteria; kingdom Pseudomonadati; phylum Pseudomonadota; class Alphaproteobacteria; order Rhodobacterales; family Paracoccaceae; genus Paracoccus; species Paracoccus sp. NFXS7. The sequence continues at coordinate 761,098 of NZ_JAKEKV010000001.1, read as the reverse complement.
GGCCAAGCCCATCAACGCGCGCAACCTGCTGGATGCGCTCAAGCAGCTGCCCGGGCTGGCCGAACGCCATGTCCCCGAGGTCGCGCCCGACCTGCCCGCCGCCCCCCTTCTGCCCGAGGCGATGCGCGGTCAACGCGTGCTGCTGGTCGAGGACAATCCGATCAACCAGGAGATCGCGGTCGCGCTTTTGGGCGACGCGGGCCTGCTGGTCGATTGCGCCGAGAACGGGCTTGTCGCCTGCCGGATGGTCGAGGCCGGTGCGGCGGGCTATGCCGCCGTGCTGATGGACATGCAGATGCCGGAGATGGACGGGCTGACCGCCACGCGGCAGATCCGCCTGACGCACACGGCCGAGGCCCTGCCCATCATCGCGCTGACCGCGCATGCCTATGACGACGAACGCCGCGCCTGCATGCAGGCGGGGATGTGCGATCACGTGACCAAGCCCGTCGATCCCGCGCGTCTGATCGCGGTGCTGGCACGGCACATGCGGATCGTGCCCACCGCCGCCGCACCGGCCCCGCGGGCCGAGGGTGTGGGCGCCGCGGACCTGCCCGACCACCTGCCGCCCTTCGACATCCCCGCCGCGCTGGCGCGGGTGAACGGCAAGCGGCCGCTGCTGCGCCGCCTGATCCTGTCCTTTGCCGAGGGGAACCGCGATGCTGTCGCGCAGATCGCACAGCTGATCGCCGACGGACGACGCCAAGACGCGCATCGCGCCGCCCATACCCTGAAGGGGGTCGCGGCCTCGCTGGAGCTGCCCCGGATCGCGGCCCTTGCCGGGCAGATCGAGGCGTTTCTGCAGGCCGATGACACGACCGGCATCGACGCGCTGTTGGCGCAGCTGTCCGGCCCGCTGGCTGCGGCGATCGCCGCCGCCGACAGCCTGACCGCCGGGGCGGGCACGCCCCATGCGGCCGCGTCGTCGCCCGCCCCGGCCGGCGACAGCGCGCGGATCGCCCAGCTGCGCGGCCATCTGCGCGACCAGGTCCGCCGTCGCAGCATGGCCGCCCGTGCCAGCTTTGACGCGCTGGCCGAGGCGCTGCAGCTGGACCGCATGGCGATGGACGACCACCCCGTGCGCCGCGCGCTGCTGCGGCTGGATTATGCCGCGGCGGATGCGCTGCTGAACGGCCCCCACCCCGACACCGGTCAACCAGGGATATGAACATGGACAACCGCCCCGTCATCCTTGTGATCGACGACGAACCCGCCAACATCGAGATCGTCACCGCCGTGCTGGAGGACGAATACGAGATCTGCTTTGCCCTGTCCGGCGAACAGGCCGTGCAGGTGGCCCGCGAAAGCAGGCCGGACCTGATCCTGCTGGACGTGGTGATGCCCGGCATGGACGGCTATCAGCTGTGCCGCATCTTCAAGGCCGATCCGCTGCTCAGCGACATTCCGGTGATCTTCGCCACCGCCCTGGGCGATGACGAGGCCGAGTTGCGCGGGTTGGCCGTCGGTGCGATCGACTATGTCACCAAGCCGATCCGCCCGGCCGCCCTGCAGCGGCGCGTGCGCAACCACGTCCAGATGAAGCGGATGCGCGACCAGTTGACCGAACAGGCGCTGCGCGATCCGCTGACGGGGCTGGCCAACCGGCGCATGCTGGAACGCCGCCTGCAGGCGGAGCTGCACCGGCAGGCGCGCGACGGCGGCCTGATCGCGGTGCTGATGCTGGATATCGATCACTTCAAGGGCTTCAACGACAGCTATGGCCACCCCGAGGGGGACATCTGCCTCAAGGCCGTGTCGCAGGCGCTGGCGCAGGCGATCCGCCGGTCGGGCGACCTGTGCGCGCGCTACGGCGGCGAGGAGTTCGCCTGCATCTTGCCCGGCACCGACCTGGACGGCGCCCTTCACCTTGCCGAGACGATGCGCGCCGGCGTCGAGGCGCTGGCCATCCCGCACCGCGCGTCGCAGGTGGGGCAGGTGGTGACGATCAGCATCGGCGTCGCGTCGGGGCGTTGCGACATGGGCAGCGACAATGCCTTCTGGCTGACCGGGGCCGACCGGATGCTGTATCGCAGCAAGCTGGCCGGGCGGAACCGCGTCAGCGGACAGGTGATGAGCGCCGATCACCCGCTGCGCGACGCGTCCGCGCTGGACGGGCCGGTCGTCGGGGATGTCAGGGCGGGCTAGGCCCTTCCCGTCGCGCAGGCCGTCAGATTGGCATTGAATGCCGGACGGGCCTGCGGCAGGCTGCATGACATGCAACCCCGCGACACAGCGGGGGCCGATCACCGACAGGAACCTCACATGACATATCCCCTGACCATGCGCGCCATGCTTCTGGCCTCGGCGCTGGCGCTTGCACCTGCGGCCTGGGCCGAGACGCCGGCCGACACCCTGGTCGTGGCCCACACGATCGACGACATCATCAGCCTGGACCCGGCGGTAAGCTTCGAATTCGCGGGCAACGACGTCAACAACAACACCTATGACCGGCTGGTCGATTTCAACCCGCTGGACCCCGACGCGGGCTTCCAGCCCAGCCTTGCGACCGAATGGGCGGTGTCCGAGGACGGCCTGTCCATCACCTTCACGCTGCGCGAGGATGCGACCTTCCATTCGGGCAACCCCGTGCGCGCCACGGACGCCGCCTGGTCGCTGCAGCGCGCGGTCAAGCTGGACAAGACCCCGGCCTTCATCCTGACCCAGTTCGGTTTTACCGCCGACAACGTCGATCAGATGATCACCGCCGACGGCAACACGCTGATGCTGACGATGGACAAGCCCTATGCGCCGACCTTCGTGCTGAACTGCCTGACCGCCAACATCGCCAGCGTGGTCGACATGGAGACCGTCATGGCCAACGAGGTCGACGGCGACATGGGCAATGCCTGGCTGAACACGAACGAGGCCGGGTCGGGCGCCTATGTGCTGTCGGCCTGGCGTCCGAACGAGGCGGTGCAGCTGACCGCCTATGAGGATTACTGGCAGGGCGCCCCCGAGATGAAGCGCGTGATCGTACGCAACGTCGCCGAATCCAGCGCGCAACGGCTGCTGCTGGAGCAGGGCGACATCGACGTGGCGCGCAACCTGACGCCGACGGACGTGGAATCCATCGCCGCGGTCGAGGGCGTGACCATCCAGGACGAGCCGCGCGGCCGCATCTTCTACATGGGCCTGAACCAGAAGGACGAACTGCTGTCGAACCCCGCCGTGGTCGAGGCGATGAAGTACCTCGTCGATTACGAGGGCATCACCGGCAGCTTCCTGAAGGGTCAGTTCGTCACCCACCAGACCTTCCTGCCCCAGGGCTATCTGGGCGTGCTGGACGAGCAGCCCTGGACCTATGACGTGGAGAAGGCCCGCCAGATCCTGACCGATGCAGGGATCGAGGGCGGCACCATCACCACCCGCGTGCGCGACCTGCGCGAATACGTGGACGTGGCCCAGACCCTGCAGGCATCGATGGCCCAGGTCGGCCTGACGCTCGAGATCGAGCAGATGACCGGCGCGCAGGTGCTGGACGCCTATCGCGCCCGCGAGGTGCCGATCTTCCTGGGCGAATGGGGGCCGGACTATTCGGACCCGAACACCAATGCCGCGACCTTCGCCTATAACCCCGACAACAGCGACGAGGCCGCGGCCGTGGGCCTGCTGGCCTGGCGCAACGCCTATGAGGTGCCGGCCGAGATGAACGAAGCCACCGTCGCCGCCACCCTGGAGCAGGACGCCGACGCCCGCGCCGCGATGTACCAGGACATCCAGCGCCAGTACCAGGCCGAGGCCCCGATCGTTCCGCTGTTCCAGCGCATCGAACAGGTCGGCCTGCGCGACGGCGTCCAGAACTGGTGGAGCGGCGGCGCCATTTCGTCGGTCATGTATCGTCAGGTGACGAAGGGCGAATAAATGGCCCTGACCGATCCGACCGGCGCCGCGACCGCATCGTCGCGGCGCCGCGCTCTGACCCGCAGGCGCGTGCGCAGCGTGGCGGGGACCGTCCTGTCGCTGGCGCTGACGCTCTTGGGGCTGCTGCTGGTCACCTTCATCATCGGGCGGGTCATGCCGATCGACCCGGTGCTGAAGGTGGTAGGCGACCGCGCCACCCAGGCCCAGTACGACGCCGCCTATGTCGCGATGGGGCTGGACCAGCCGCTGATCGTGCAGTTCCTGTCCTATGTGGGCGATGTGCTGCGCGGCGATTTCGGGCGCTCCATCTCCACCGGGCAGCCGGTGGCACAGGACATCGCCCGCGTCTTTCCCGCGACCTTCGAACTGGCGGCCTTGGGGACCTTCATCGGCGTCGTGATCGGCGTGCCCCTGGGCGTGATCGCGGCCGCGCGGCGCGGCGGCGTCATCGACCAGGTCGCGCGCGTAGTGGCGCTGGTCGGCTATTCGATGCCGATCTTCTGGCTGGGGCTGATGGGCCTGCTGATCTTCTATGGCATGCTGGGTTGGGTCGGGGGGCCGGGGCGGCAGGGAATCATCTATGACGGGATGGTGCCGAACGTGACCGGCATGATCCTGGTCGACAGCCTGATCGCCGGGGACTGGGGCGCGTTCCGCGACGCGTTCTCTCACATCATCCTGCCGGCCAGCCTGCTGGGCTATTATTCGCTGGCCTATATCAGCCGCATGACGCGCAGCTTCATGCTGGAACAGCTGTCGGCGGAATACATCACCACCGCCCGCGTCAAGGGCCTGTCCGAACGCGCCGTCATCTGGGGCCACGCCTTCCGCAACATCGCGATCCCGCTGGTGACGGTCATCGCACTGTCCTTCGGCTCTCTGCTGGAGGGGTCGGTCCTGACCGAGATCATCTTCAGCTGGCCGGGCCTGGGCAGCTACATCACCCGCGGCCTTTTGTCGGGCGACATGAACGCGGTGCTGGGCGGAACGGTGGTCGTGGGCGTGTGCTTCGTCGTGCTGAACCTGTTCAGCGACATCCTGTACCGTTTCCTGGATCCGAGGTCGACATGAGCGCCATGACACGCCGCGATTGGTTGCTGTCCGACGCGCCCCAGACCCGCCGCCAGGCGCGGCTTGGCGCGATCTATCAGGGGTGGCTGACCTTTCGCGCCAACAATCTGGCGATGGTCGGGCTGATCATCCTGGTGCTGCTGATCGGCATGGCGATCCTGGCGCCCTGGATCGCGCCGCAGAACCCCTATGCCCAGAACCTGGCCGACCGGCTACAGCCGCCGTCTGCCGCGCATTGGCTGGGTACCGACGCCCTGGGGCGCGACATCCTCTCGCGGCTGATCCACGGCTCGCGCATCACCCTGTTCATCGTGGGCACGGTCGCGCTAGTCGCGCCGGTCATCGGGCTGCTGATCGGCACGGTGGCGGGGTTCGCCGGGGGCTGGGTGGACCAGGTGCTGATGCGGGTGACCGACATTTTCCTGGCCTTCCCCAAGCTGATCCTGGCGCTGGCCTTCGTCGCGGCCCTGGGGCCCAGCATCGGCAATGCGGTGCTGGCGCTGGCGCTGACCGCCTGGCCGCCCTATGCGCGCCTGGCGCGGGCCGAAACGCTGACCATCCGCAACGCCGACTTCATCGCCGCCGCACGCCTGCAGGGGGCGGGGCGGCTGCGCCTGCTGATCCGCCACATCTGGCCCCTGTGCCTGTCGTCGCTGATCGTGCGGGTGGCGCTGGACATGGCGGGGATCATCCTGTCGGCGGCGGGCCTGGGCTTTCTGGGCCTGGGTGCACAACCGCCGCTGCCCGAATGGGGGGCGATGATATCCGACGGGCGGGGCTATATCCTGGACTTCTGGTGGGTCGCCGCCATGCCGGGCATCGCGATCTTTCTGGTGTCGATGGCCTTCAACCTGCTGGGCGACGGGCTGCGCGACGTGCTGGACCCCAAGGGAGACAAGTCGTGACCGAACCCCTTCTGTCCGTGCGCGACCTGCGCGTCACCTTCCCGACCCGGCAGGGCGAATTCCAGGCCGTGCGCGGCATCGATTTCGACCTGGGCCGCGAACGCCTTGGCGTCGTGGGCGAAAGCGGGTCGGGCAAGTCCATGACCGGCCGCGCGATCCTGGGCCTGGTGCGTCCGCCCGGTCGGGTCGAGGCCGCCCGGATGGAGCTGGAGGGCCAGTCCATCCTGAACCTGCCCGACCGGCAGATGCGCGCCATCCGCGGCGGGCGCATCAGCATGGTCATGCAGGACCCCAAGTTCAGCCTGAACCCTGTGATGACCGTGGGACAGCAGATCATCGAGGCCTATCGCCTGCACGCCCGCGCGCCCCGCGCCGCCGCCCGCGCGAAGGCCCTGGAGATGCTTGAGGCCGTGCAGATCCGTGACCCCGAACGCGTCATGGACAGCTATCCCCACGAGGTGTCGGGCGGCATGGGTCAGCGCATCATGATCGCCATGATGCTGGCCCCCGACCCGCAGATCCTGATCGCGGACGAACCGACCAGCGCGCTGGACGTGTCGGTCCGGACCGAGGTGCTGCACATCATGGACCGGCTGGTCCGCGACCGCGGCATGGGGCTGATCTTCATCAGCCACGACCTGAACCTGGTGGCGCAGTTCTGCGACCGCGTGCTGATCATGTATGCCGGCCGCGTGGTCGAGACGCTGCCCGCCCGCGACCTGCACCGGGCGCAGCACCCCTATACCCGCGGGCTTCTGGACAGCCTGCCGCGGCTGGACGCGCCGGTGTCGCGCCTGTCCGTCCTCCAGCGCCAGGACAGCTGGCGCGACCCCGTCGTGAAAGGCCCCTGAGATGCTGAGCGTTGCCGATCTGACCGTTTGGTTCGGGCAGGAGCCCGACCGCTTCACCGCCGTTCACGACGCGGCCTTCGACGTGGCGCAGGGCGAAAGCTTTGGCCTTGTCGGCGAAAGCGGTTCGGGCAAGTCGACCATCCTGCGCGCCATCGCAGGGCTGATCCCCGGCTGGTCCGGCCACATCGCGGTCGACGGTCAGACCCAGAAGGGAGAGCGGCGCGACCGGACGTTCTTTCGCACCGTCCAGATGGTGTTCCAGGACCCCTATGCCAGCCTGCATCCGCGCCATTCCGTCGATGCCGTCCTGGCGGAAACCCTGCGCCTGCAGGGCATGGACAGGATCGACCAGCGCATCATCAAGCTGCTGGACGACGTGGGTCTGGGCCGGGGGTTCCGCTTCCGCTATCCGCACCAGCTGTCCGGGGGACAGCGTCAGCGCGTGGCGATCGCCCGCGCCCTGGCGGCGGAGCCGCGCCTGCTGCTGCTGGACGAGCCGACCAGCGCGCTGGACGTCAGCGTCCAGGCCGAGATCCTGAACCTGCTGGCCGATCTGCGCGACGAACACGGGCTGACCTATCTGATGGTCAGCCACGACCTGTCGGTGATCGCCCATATGTGCGACCGGCTGGCCGTGATGCAGCGCGGCCGCATCGTCGAGATCCTGCCGGCGTCCCATCTGCGGGCGGGGCAGGGCGCCCAGCCCTATACCACCCACCTGATCGAGGCGTCCGCCGGATACCGCCCGGAGGTTCGCCCATGACCGATGCGCGACAGGATGCGGTCGCCCGCGCCGAAGGTTATTTCGACCAGGGCGGATTCCAGGCCGATCTGGCAGCCTTGGTGGCACATCCGACCGAAAGCCAGGACCCGGCGCAGCGGCCCCATCTGGACCGCTATCTGACCGAGGCGATGATACCGCGCCTGTCCGGTCTGGGTTTCGCCCCGCGGGTGCTGGACAATCCCGACCCGCGCGGCGGCCCCCTGCTGATCGCGGAACGGATCGAGGATCCGGCCCTGACCACGGTCCTGACCTATGGTCATGGCGACGTGGTCCGCGCACAGACCGACCAGTGGCGCGACGGGCTGTCGCCCTTTGTCCTGACCGCCGAGGGCGACCGCCTGTATGGCCGTGGCGCGGCCGACAACAAGGGGCAGCACCTGATCAACCTGGCCGCGCTGCAGGCGGTCATCGAAACGCGCGGGCATCTGGGCTTCAACATGCGGATCATCTTCGAGATGTCCGAGGAGACCGGATCGCCCGGCTTGGCCCAGGTCTGCCGGGACCATGCCGATGCGCTGGCGGCCGATGTGCTGATCGCGTCCGACGGCCCGCGCCTGCAGGCCGACGTGCCGACGCTGTTCATGGGATCGCGCGCCGCGCTGGCCTTTGACCTGGTGCTGGAGCTGCGGTCGGGGGCGCATCATTCGGGCAACTGGGGCGGCCTTCTGGCCGATCCGGCGATGATCCTGGCCCATGCGCTGGCCACGATCTGCGACCGGCGCGGCCAGATCCAGATCCCGGAATGGCGTCCCGACAGCCTGACGCCCGCGCTGCGCGACGCCCTGCGCGACCTGCCGGTGATCGAGGCGGGCGGCCCCCAGGTCGATGCCGATTGGGGAGAGGTCGGGCTGACACCCACCGAACGCGCCTTTGGCTGGAACAGCTTTGCGGTGCTGGCGATGACCGCCGGCGTGCCCGACGCACCCGTGAACGCCATCGCGGGCCGCGCGCGGGCGACCTGCCAGCTGCGCTATGTCGTGGGGACCGATCCGAGCGACATCCTGCCGGCGCTGCGCCGCCACCTGGACCGCCACGGCCATCACGCGGTGCGCATCGTGCCGCGGGACGGCGATCCCGCCCATGCCACGCGGCTGATGCCCGACCACGACTGGGTGCGCCGGGTCGCGGGGTCGGTCCGGCGGACGACCGGGCAGGATCCGCATCTGTTGCCGAACCTGGCCGGGTCGCTGCCCAACGAATGCTTTGCGGAAATCCTGGGCCTACCGACGATCTGGGTGCCCCATTCCTATCGCGGCTGCTGTCAGCACGCGCCCGACGAACATGCATTGCAAGGCCTGTCGCGGCAGGCGCTGGCGATCATGGCGGGGCTGTGGTGGGATCTGGGGACGCCCGCGGATGGCACTTGACCACAGGGGTGACAGATCGGCCGGGCGTCTGAACTCTTTAAACCAACCACCAAGGACGCCCGGCCGATAAGCCTCTTTTGTCTGAAGTCTTCAGCGGCGTCATCCTGTCCTTATGGACAGGAAAAGATGCACCGATTGGTGCGGTAAGGGGTTGAGCGTAAACGGAAAATGGCGACCCCGGCAGGATTCGAACCTGCAACCTATTGATTAGAAGTCAATTGCTCTATCCAGTTGAGCTACGGGGCCCGCGGGCTGGCCTTTCTTAGCGGCAGGCGCATCGGCAATCCAGACGCTAATCGCCTCGGCAAGCACGAACTTGTGCGCAGGACCATCCCATGACCATGGAACGGCACCCGCGGGGCCGGTGTTGATGTGCCACACCACCTGAAGGAGGTTGACATGGACCACGCAAATCACACGCGACTGACCCACGACGAACTGACCGAGGCCGTTCTGGACGGCGCGACCGTCTATGGCCCGGGCGACGAAACCGTCGGCAGCGTGTCGCACACGCATGGCATGGGCGCTTCGGCCAAGGTCGTTCTGGACGTTGGCGGATTCCTGGGTATCGGCGCCAAACCGGTCATGGTTCCGGCGACTGACCTGGATTTCATGCGCGACGAAAGCGGCACCGTGCATGCCCGGACCAACTGGACCAAGGATGATCTGAAGGCTCTGCCCACGCACGAGCACTGATTGTTCGACAGGAAGACGACGGCGCGCATCGCAGGATGCGCGCCGTTTGCATTAAAGCATCAGCGTCATGAAGACCGAATGCGGGTCGGCGCGATAGCTGCCGAAAGGCGGGCATTCCGTGAACCCCTCGCGGGCATAGAGGCCACGCGCCGCGACAAATCCCGGCTGCACGCCGGTTTCCAGCGACAGCTTGGCATAGCCCGCATTCCGCGCGTGACCCAGCATGTGCCGCAGCAGCATCCGCGACACGCCCCGCCCGCGCTGTTCGGACAGCACGTGCATCGATTTCAGCTCTCCCTCGGATGCGCCCAGATCCTTGATGGCGCCCATGGCGACAGGTTGGCCCGCGTCGCGCACGACGAAAAAAGCGATGGCGGGGTTCTCCAGCGCCTCCTTGGGCATCATGTGGATCGATCCCGGCGGGGTATCGACATGCATCTCGTCGGTGTGACGTTGGAACAGCAGGTCCAGGTCGGGCCCAAGCGGGCTTTCCAGGTCGATCGTCAGCGTCATGTTGGGGTCCTGTCGCCACATGGTCACGGCGGGGCACTATCCCGCCGTGACGCGCGCGTCAAAGGCTTAGCCGCGCGGGGCGGTCGCCTGGTCCAGCACCGGCACAAGCCGGGCCATCGTGCCGTCGACATCGCGCAGCTTGTCCAGACCGAACAGCCCGATGCGGAAGGTTGAGAAGTCGGCCCCCTCATCCACGGCCAACGGCACGCCCGCCGCGATCTGGGTGCCGAGGGCGGCAAAGGCCTTGCCGGACTTGACCTCGGGGTCGTCGGTATAGCTGACCACGACGCCCGGCGCCTGGAACCCCTCGGCCGCGACCGATCGGATGCCGCGCGCGGACAGTTCGTCGCGGACCGCCCGGCCAAGGCGCCATTGCGCGTCGCGCGCGGCGGCGAACCCCATCGCGCGGGTCTCCTCCATCGCGTCGCGCAGGCCCAGCAGCGCGTCGGTGGGCATGGTCGCGTGATAGGCATGGCCGCCATCCAGATAGGCCTGCATGATCGCGCGCCATTTCTTCAGATCCAGCGCAAAGCTGTCGCTGTCGGTGGTGGCCAGTCGTTCGGCGGCGCGATCGGACAGCATGACCAGGCCTGCGGCGGGCGAGGCCGACCAGCCCTTTTGCGGGGCCGAGATCAGCACGTCCACGCCCGTGGCCCGCATGTCGACCCAGATGGCGCCCGACGCGATGCAGTCCAGCACCATCAGGGCGCCCACCTCATGCGCGGCATCGGCCAGCGCGGTGATATAGTCGTCGGGCAGGATCAGCCCGGCCGAGGTCTCCACATGCGGGGCAAAGACCGCGTCGGGGCGCGTCTCGCGGATGCGGGCCACGACCTCGTCGATGGGCGGGGGCGCATAGGCGGGCTGGGGCGCGTTCCCTTGCGGGCGGGCCTTGACCACGGTCACCTCGCGCGCAAATGCGCCCGCGTCGAATATCTGGCTCCAGCGATAGCTGAACCAGCCGTTCCTGACGATCAGCGCATGCGCGTCGCGCCCGAACTGGCGCGCGACCGATTCCATCGCATAGCTGCCGCCGCCCGGCACGATCGCCACCTGGGCGGCGCCATAGACCTCGCACAGACCCGCCGACAGATCGCGCATGACCTGCTGAAAGCGTTTCGACATGTGGTTCAGGGACCGGTCGGTGAACACGACCGAGAATTCGTCAAGGCCGTCCGGGTCGATCTCGGGGCGTTGATGGGGCATGGGTGCATCCTTTCCGTTGCGCGCAGCCTAGCGCCTGTGGGTCCGCGCGGCCAGACCGCCAAAAGGCGCAAACGCCCCCCCTTGCGGCCCCCCCTGCGGGGCGACTAGGCTTCGGACACAAGCAACATCAAGGTTTTTCATGCGGATCGGCATCCTTCAATGCGGCCAGTCGCCGGCGCAGCTGAAGCGGGATTTGGGCGACTATCCGGACATGTTCGTGCGCCTGCTGGCCGGGCGCGGATTCGACTTCACCACCTGGCATGTCGAGGGGATGGAGTTTCCACAGGACATCCACGATGCCGACGGCTGGCTGCTGACCGGCTCGCGCCACGGGGCCTATGAGGATCACGCCTTCATCCCGCCGCTGGAGGATTTCATCCGCCGCGTCCATGACGCAGGCGTGCCGATGGTCGGCATCTGCTTTGGTCATCAGATCATCGCGCAGGCCCTGGGTGGCACCGTGGTCAAGCATTCCGGCGGTTGGGCCGTGGGCGCGCAGGATTACGATTTCGGCGGCCAGCCCGTCACGCTGAACGCCTGGCACCAGGATCAGGTCGTGGCCCTGCCGCCCGGCGCGCAGGTCGCGGGCCGGAACGCGTTCTGCGAGAATGCCGCGCTGATCTATGGCGACCGGGCCTTTACCGTGCAGGCGCATCCGGAATTCGGCGACGATTTCATCCAAGGCCTGATGGACACCCGCGCCAAGGGTGTCGTGCCGGACGACCTGCTGGCCGGGGCTGCGGCCCGCATGGGGCAGGCCGATGGCGCGTCCCTGCTGGCCGACCGGATCGAGGCCTTCTTCAAGCAACCCCGCGCCCTGGCGCGAGCCGACAAAGGTGCCGCATGAGCGACTGGACCGAGAAACTGCCCCAGGCCGCGCGCGACTTCATGTCGGGGCGCCGCCTGGACGAGGTCGAATGCATCGTGGCCGACATGGCGGGCGTGGCCCGTGGCAAGGCGATGCCCGCGTCGAAATTCGCGCGTCAGAACCAGTTCTATCTGCCCAATTCGATCTTCCTGCAGACGATCACCGGGGAATGGGCCGACAACCCGTCGGGCGCCTTCACCGAACCGGACATGGTGATGGTCCCCGACTATTCCACCGCCACCGCCGCGCCTTGGACCGCGGACTGGACCATCCAGGTCATCCATGACGCGACCGACCAGCAGGGCAACCCCATGCCCATCGCACCGCGCAACGTGCTGAAACGCGTGGTGCAGCTGTACCGCGAGAAAGGCTGGAACCCGGTCGTGGCGCCCGAGATGGAGTTCTTCCTGGTCGCCCGCAACATCGACCCGAACCAGCCGATCATCCCGCCCATGGGACGCACGGGGCGTAGGGCTGCGGCGAAGCAGGCCTATTCCATGTCGGCGGTGGACGAATACGGCAAGGTCATCGACGACATCTATGACTTTGCCGAGGCGCAGGGTTTCGAGATCGACGGCATCCTGCAGGAGGGCGGCGCGGGCCAGGTCGAGATCAACCTGAACCACGGCGATCCGGTGGCCCTGGCCGACGAGATCTTCTACTTCAAGCGGCTGATCCGTGAGGCCGCGCTGCGCCACGACTGCTTCGCGACCTTCATGGCCAAGCCCATCGAGGGCGAGCCGGGCAGCGCCATGCACATCCATCATTCGATCACGGATATCGAAACGGGCCGGAACATCTTTTCCGACGAAAAAGGCCGCGAGACGCCGGCCTTCCTGCATTTCATCGCCGGCATGCAGAAGCACCTGCCCGCGGCCATCGCGCTGCTGGCGCCCTATGTGAACAGCTATCGCCGCTATGTCCCGGACTTCGCGGCGCCGATCAACCTGGAATGGGGGCGCGACAACCGTACCACGGGCCTGCGCGTGCCGATCTCGGGGCCGGAGGCGCGGCGGCTGGAGAACCGGCTGGCGGGCATGGACTGCAACCCCTATCTGGGGATCGCGGCCAGCCTGGCCTGCGGCTATCTGGGCCTTCTGGAGGCCGAGAACCCGCGCGCCGAATGCCTGGGCGACGCCTACATGTCCGAGGACGAGCTGCCCTACAACCTGGGCGACGCGCTGGACCTGATGTCGGAGAGCGCGCCCATGCGCGGCGTCTTGGGCGAGGATTTCTGCGCCGTCTACGAATCGGTCAAGCGCAATGAATACAAGGAGTTCCTGCAGGTCATCAGCCCGTGGGAACGCGAACATCTGCTGCTGAACGTATGAACCTGCTGCACCTGAACGACGGGCTAGGGGCCTATCCGCCCAGCCTCTATGCCGACCAGTGCGGGCCGCAGCCCGACCTGCCGCCCCTGCGGGGCGAGGCGCGGGCGGATGTTGCGGTGATCGGGGCGGGCTATACCGGCCTGTCGGCCGCGCTGCATCTGGCGCGGCGGGGCCTGTCGGTCCGGGTGCTGGAGGCGCAGCGCGTGGGGTTCGGCGCCTCTGGCCGCAACGGCGGACAGATCGGGTCCGGCCAGCGGCAGGAGGTCGCCTGGCTGGAGGCGCAGCTGGGCCGCGACACGGCCCGCCGCCTGTGGGACCTGGCCGAGGAGGCCAAGGCCGCCGTCCGCACCATCGCCGCCGAAGCGGGCGTGCGGGTCCGCGACGGCATCGCACATGCCTGCCGTACCGCGTCCGAGGTCGATCACGCCCGCCACATGGCCGACCATCTGGCACGGCATTACGGCTACGACCGGGTCACGCCCCTGGATCGCGACGGGCTGGCGGCGGCCTTGGGCAGCACTGCCTATGTCGGCGGCGATCTGGACCGCGGGGCGGGGCATGTGCAGCCGCTGGCGCTGGCCCTTGGGATGGCGCGGCTGGCGCGGGATGCGGGCGTCGTGATCCATGAGCGCGCGCAGGTCACCGGCCTGACCCATGGTGCGCCCAGCATCATCCGCACCGATCAGGGCGTGCTGCGGGCCGACCACGTCATCCTGGCCTGCAACGGCTATCTGGGCGATCTGGACCGGGGCGTCGCCGCGCGGGTCATGCCCATCAACAACTATATCGTCGCGACCCCGCCGCTGGATGATCACCCCGAGATCCTGCCGGACCGCATCGCGGTGGCAGACACGAAGTTCGTGGTGAACTACTGGCGCGTCGACGACGACCGGCGGCTGGTCTTCGGCGGTGGAGAGACGGTCACCTACCGCTTTCCGCGTGACATCGCGGCGGTGGTGCGGCCGCATCTGCTGTCGGTCTATCCGCAGCTGCGGAATGTGCCCCTGACCCATGCCTGGGGCGGGACGCTGGCCATCACCATGAACCGCATGCCCTGCTTCACCCGGCCCGCGCCGAACTGCCTGTCGGCCAGCGGCTATTCCGGGCATGGCGTGGCGATGGCCACGCTGGCGGGGCGGCTGATGGCCGAGGCCGTGGCGGGCCAGGCCGAACGGTTCGACGCCATGGCCGCCGTTCCCACCCGGCCCTTTCCGGGCGGTGCGGCCCTGCGCAAGCCGCTGCTGGTGGCGGGGATGGCGTGGTTCGGGCTGCGCGACCGGTTAGGGTTTTAGGCCCGTCCGGGCCAGCACCTGCTGACGGATCTCGGCCGATTCGCGGTCGGTCATGCCCAGAAGGCTGGAGACCAGGCGAATCAGGCTGTCCTCATCCGCGCCGCGGCTGTTGTCGGCATAGGCGACCTCCCACAGCGCGGCCAGAACGGCACGACGATCCTCCAGCGCGATGCGGTCCTTGATCTGGCGGGTGAAGCGGACGGTGTCGCTGGCCTCCGACTCCAGCGCCTCGGCCTGGGCGCGACGGGCGGCGGCCTCGGCCGCGGTCAGGCCGCGGCGGGACAGGACCTGCTCGATCCGGTCGCGTTCGGCCTGATCGTAATGATCGTCGGCCCGCGCCACGCGCACCAGCAGCGCGGCGATGGCCAGTTCGGCATCGTCGCGGTCGATCGGCGCGGCGGTATCGCCCATCAGGCGTGTCAGAAGGTCCATGAACATGGCCGAAGGATGCCCCCGCAGGCGCCCGCGGTCTAGCCGGGCCAGCCCTCGACGATGATCACATCTGCGGCAGAGACCGGCTCGCGCAGCGCCTTGGCCGCCTGATAGCCGGGACTGTCGTAACAGGCCTGCGCCGCCTCCAGCGACGGGAACTCGATCACGACGCTGCGGGGGCGGGCCTGGCCCTCGACCACCTGCTGCGGCCCGCCGCGCACCAGAAAGCGCGCGCCGTATCCGGCAAAGGGGGCGGCATTGGCCCGGCGATAGGCATCATAGGCGTCGGGGTCGTCGATCGTCACATGGGCGATCCAATAGGCCTTGGTCATGTGTCCTCCGGAATGCGGATGCGGCCCTGGGCCACGGGAACGGCACGGCCCGACACGCGGACCTGCGCCAGCGCGCCGCCCCTGACGGTGATGCGCAGGCCCAGCTGCGACGGGCGCCCCATCTCGACCCCCTGGCGCAGGGACAGGCGCGTCTCTCCCTCGGGCAGGACGCCTGCGGCCAGCAGGGGGGCGGCCAGGGTCGCGGTGGCCGATCCGGTGGCGGGGTCCTCGGGGACGCCGCTGCCGGGGGCGAACATGCGCGCGCGAAACCCTGCGCCGTCGGGGGCATAGGCATAGACCTTGCCGACCCGTGCCGTCAGCGCCTCGAATGCGGCCCCGGCCGGGCGGGCATCCGCCAGGGCCTGCGCGTCGCGCAGCGGCAAGAAGATGAAGGCCGGACCCGCATGGGCCACGACCGGGCGGTGCGTGTCGAAACCCACCTGATCCGCGCCGAGGCCCAGGCCCGCCGCCGCCAGGTCAGCGGCAACCGCATCGCCCAGCTGCGGCAGCACGGGGGCCGCGAATTCGGCCAGACCGTTGCGGATGGTCACGGGGACCGGCCCGGCCTCCTCCTCCAGCACCAGATCGCCGTCGCCCGCCGACAGGTGCAGCGCGCAGCCGATGGTAGGGTGACCCGCGAAGGGGATCTCTGCCAGCGGCAGGAAGATGCGGACGCGAGCGCGGTGCGCGGGATGGCGCGGCGCCATGACAAAGATCGTCTCGGACAGGTTGAACTGGCGGGCGATGGTCTGCATCTGCCGCGTGCTCAGGGCATCGGCCCCCATGACCACGGCCAGCGGATTGCCCGCAAAGGGCCGGTCGGTGAAGACGTCATAGACATGATATTCTAGCATCATCGCCCCGGTTCAGTATTTTTGCGGAACATACAGCTCGCGGGGGACCGCGTCGCGCTCATAATCGGGGTTGAAGACGCGGTCGGGCAGGGTGATCTGTTCGTGGTCCACGTCGCCATAGGGGATCAGGCCCAGCAGGTGGTCGATGCAGTTCAGACGCGCGCGCTTCTTGTCGTTGCCGGGCACGATGTACCAGGGCGCCTCGGGGATGTTCGTGCGTTCGAACATGTCCTCCTTGGCCTTGGTATAGGCCTCCCACCGGACGCGGGACTGCAGGTCCATGGGCGACAGCTTCCACTGCTTCAGGGGGTCGTGGATGCGCATCTGGAACCGCATCTGCTGCTCCTCGTCCGTGATCGAGAACCAGTACTTGACCAGCCGGATGCCCGACCGCACCAGCATGCGTTCGAATTCGGGCACGTCCTGGAAGAACTGTTCGACCTGATCCTCGGTGGCAAAGCCCATGACGCGTTCGACGCCCGCACGGTTGTACCAGCTGCGGTCGAACAGCACGATCTCTCCGCCCGCCGGCAGGTGGGGGACATAGCGCTGGAAATACCACTGCGTCTTCTCCCGGTCGGACGGGGCGGGCAGGGCGACGACGCGGGCCACGCGCGGGTTCAGCCGCTGCGTGATGCGCTTGATGGCGCCGCCCTTGCCGGCGCTGTCGCGCCCCTCGAACAGGACCACGACGCGTTCGTTGTTGTGGCTGACCCAGTCCTGAAGGCGGATCAATTCGGATTGAAGGCGCAGCAGTTCGCGGAAATACAGCTTGCGGTCCATCTGGTCGGGATGGTGGCTGCGATAGATGCGCCGGATCTCGGCCGACAGGGCGGCGTCCTCCATCTCCAGCTCGATATCCTCGTCCAGGGTCTCCTGCAGTTCTGCCTGCAGCCAGTCCTTGTAGTCGTTCATCTGCGTCTCCGGTGGCTTTGCTGCGGTCTAGGGACGGAATGTGACGATAGGGTGTCAGCGCATGAACTGGCGCGCGCAATCCGGCGTGACCGCCAGCACCAGACTGCCGTCGCGCAGGCCGTCGACCGTGCCGCACCAGGCGCCCTGCACGGTGAACAGGCTTTTCGTGCCCCGCGCCGGGCGATAGGCGATGCGCCGGCCCTGGGTGTCGAACAGGTTCAGCACCCCGACCGCGTTCGGCGCGTAATAGCCCACCACCGACCCGTCCGAGGTGAAGATCACTCGCCCCTCGTTCACGCGGTCGGTGGGGCGGTTGCCCGGTGCGGTCGGCGCGTTCGCGGTGTTTCCGGCCGAGTTCCAGGCCGCATGGGGCGCATTGCCCGGCCGCGCGGGGCTGTTGGCGGGGTTCCCGGGCCCCAGGTCGAACGGCAGCTGCGTGCGGTCCAGCACCATCAGCGGCGCGTCGGCCAAAGCCGCGGGGGCGGCCAGCATCGTCAGGAACAGAGCAAGTCGCATCATCGGGGGCATCCTTTTCGCAGGCCCATCATGGCCAAACCCCGCGCCCTGCGCCAGAGGTTGCGCGGCCCGCCCCTGCGGCCTAAGGCGTGACGGGCGGCACCCTGCGCCGCCAGCCGCGAAAGGGCAGACCATGGCCGATGACGACTATGTCTATGACGAGGCCACGGGCGAATGGCGCCCCGCCGCCGAGGTCGCGGCCGAGGCCGCCGCTGCCGGCATCGTGCGCGACAGCGCGGGCACGCCGCTGGCCGACGGCGACCAGGTGGTCGTCATCAAGGACCTGAAAGTCAAGGGCAGCAGCACCGTGATCAAGCAGGGCACCGTGATCCGCGGCATCCGCCTGACCGACGACCCGGCAGAGGTCGACTGTCGCCACGACGGCATCAGGGGCCTGGTCTTGCGCACGGAATTTCTGCGCAAGCGCTAGCGGGTCAGGGCCTGCCCGACGCGGGCGAACTCGTCCCGGCTGCCGGGAATGCCAAGCCGCAGCCAGCGGTCCGAATAGGGAAAGCGCCGCGTCCAGACATGTGCGCGGGCCAGCGTGTCCTGGGCCGCCTGCGCGTCCGGTGTGTCGTACAGGCGGAACAGGTGCGTCCCGCCCAAGGGCCGCCAGCCTGCGAGCGCGGCCAGCCGGTCCAGGTTCAGCGCGGCTTCGGCGTGATAGGTGACGGTGTCGTCGGCCCAGGCCCGGTCGGCCATGGCGGCGGTCGCGATCTCCAGCGCGGGGCCGCTGACGGACCAGGGGCCCGCTGCCTCGCGCAGCTGCGACAGCAGGGCTGGGTCCGCCAGCGCAAATCCAAGCCGCAGCCCGGCCAGACCCCAGAACTTGCCAAAGCTGCGCAGCACCACCGCATTGGCGGGCAGGGACCGGGCCAGCGACAGGTCGGGGCGCGCATCCGCGAAACTTTCGTCGACGATCAGCAGGCCGACCCGCCGTGCCAGCGCGGCCAGGACCAGGGGCGACCATTCCCGCCCGTCGGGGTTGTTGGGGTTCACGACGACGGCCAGGTCGGCGCCATCCATCCTGTCCAGGTCGGGGGCGGGGGTGACGCGCCAGCCCGCAGCGGTCAGGCTGGCCGCATGTTCGTTGTAGCTGGGCATCAGCACCGCCGCGTGGCCCGCGGGCCGCAGGCGCGGCACCAGCTGGATCGCGGCCGTGGCCCCCGCCATCGGCAGGACGTGGTCGTCCGCGCAGCCGAACCATTCCGCGGCGACCCGGATCAGCGCCCGTTCCGCCCTGGCCATCGGCAGCGCGCGAAAGGCCGTGTCCGACAGGGGCTGGACCGGCCAGGGCCTGCGGTTGATGCCGGTCGACAGGTCGATCCAGTCACCCGTGCCGAACCGTGCCTGCGCCGCATCCAGATTGCCGCCGTGATCGCGTGCCATGCCGCCCCCTTGGTCCTGTCCGCCCCTGCTAGGACACCACCGCCGCGGGGGCAATTCGGACTTTACACCAGTGGTAAAGCGGACCACGATATGTTGTAAGCGCCATGGCCGCCGACCCCCGGTGTTGTGTGGCCACCCAAGGACCACCGCGGCGCAAGACCGCAGCCACAGGCAGACCATGACGCAGATCGATTCCTCCATGCGCATCGACGACATCCACCCCATCGACATCGTCGAGGCCGTGGCCACGCATCACGCCTGGGAGTTCGACCGCCTGGCCGAGGATCAGATCGTCATGGATGTGGACGGCCAGTGGCGCCGCTATGCGCTGACCCTGGCATGGTCGCCCCGCGACGCGGTCCTGCGGCTGATCTGCAGCTTTGACATGGACCCGCCGGCGGACCGCATGCCGGCCATCTATCAGACGATCAACCTGGCCAATGACCGGGTCTGGGACGGGGCCTTCACCTTCTGCGCGCCGCAGCGGCAGATGGTCTGGCGGTACGGGCTGGTGCTGGCGGGGGACGCGATCGCGCTGCCGGAACAGGTGGACCGGATGATCGGCACCGCCCTGGCCGCGTGCGAGCGGTTCTATCCTTCGTTCCAGTTGGCCGGGTGGGGCGGCACCTCGCCCGCCGCGGCGCTGGAGATTGCCTTGGGCGAAACCTACGGACGGGCCTGACATGAACGATTTCGACGACATCAACGCGCGCGGACTGGTCCTGGTCGGATGCGGCCGCATGGGCGGGGCGATGCTGCAGGGGTGGCTGGCGCGCGGGTTGGACGCGGGCGCGGTCACGGTCATCGACCCGAACCTGGCACCGGAATGGCAGGACCGCGGGTTGCGCGTGAATGCGGACCTGCCGTCTGATCCGGCCGTGGTCGTGCTGGCGGTCAAGCCGCAGATGATGGGCGGCGCGCTGTCTGCCATGCCGGACCTGTCGGGCAGCCTGGTGATATCGGTCGCGGCAGGCACGACCATCGCGACCTTCGAGGCGGCCTTTCCCGGCGCCCCCGTGATCCGGGTGATGCCCAACACGCCCGCGGCCATCGGTCAGGGCATTTCCGCGATGATCGGCAACGGTGCCGCAACGCCCGCTCATCTGGACCTGGCCGAGGCGCTGATGCGCGCCGTGGGCCGCGTCGTCCGGCTGGAGCATGAGGGCCAGATGGACGCCGTCACCGGCCTGTCGGGCAGCGGTCCGGCCTATGTGTTCCACCTGATCGAGGCGATGGCCGCCGCGGGCGCGGCGCAGGGCCTGTCGCCCGCGCTGTCGCTGGAACTGGCGCGCATGACCGTGGCCGGCGCGGGTGCGCTGGCCGTCCATGCGGACGAGGACCCGGCCGTGCTGCGCCGCAATGTGACCTCGCCCAACGGGACGACCGCGGCGGGGCTGGCGGTGCTGATGGACGAAGGCACCGGCCTGATGCCGCTGATGGTGCGCACCGTGGCGGCCGCGACCGAACGCGGGCGGGAGCTGGGTCGCGGATGATCACCTTTGACGATTTCCTGAAGGTCGACATCCGCGTCGGCACCATCACCCGCGCCGAACCCTTCCCCGAGGCGCGCAAGCCCGCGATCAAGCTGTGGCTGGACCTGGGCGATCTGGGAGAGCGCAAGTCCTCGGCCCAGATCACCCGTCATTACGACCCCCAGACGCTGGTCGGCATGCAGGTGCTGTGCGTCGTGAACTTTCCGCCCCGCCAGATCGGCCCCGTCATGTCCGAGGTGCTGGTCCTGGGCGTGCCCGACCCCGACGGAGAGGTCGTGCTGATCCGTCCCGACCTGACCGTCCCCAACGGAGGCCGTCTCTATTGAAGGTTCTTGTCACCCGCCCGATGACCGACCGCGCCACCGCCGCCATCCGCGCGGCCTGCGACGCGACATTCCGCGACAACACGCCCCTGACCGTCGATCAGGCGGGCCAGGCGATGCGCGATTATGACGCGATCATCCCGACGCTTGGCGACGCCTTCGGGGCCGAGGCCTTCCAGGGCGATCTGCGCTGCAGGCTGCTGGCCAATTTCGGCGCGGGGTTCAACCATATCGACATCGCCGCGGCCCGCGCCGCGGGGGTGGCGGTCACGAACACGCCCGACGTGGTGACGGACGCGACCGCCGACATCGCGCTGACACTGATGCTGATGGTGCTGCGCCGCGCGTCCGAGGGCGAACGCCTGCTGCGGGCGGGCGGCTGGACCGGGTGGAACCCCACGCAGCTGCTGGGCGCCGAGATGTCGGGCCGCACCGTGGGCATCGTCGGCATGGGCCGGATCGGTCAGGCCATCGCGCGGCGCGCGCATCTGGGCTTCGGGATGGAGGTGGTGTTCTTCAACCGCTCGACCGTCGCGGGGCTGGACTTTCCGGCCCGCCAGATCGGCGATCTGCGCGCCATGCTGGCGGCCTGCGACGTGGCGGTGATCGCCGTGCCGGGGGGTGCGGCCACGCGCGGCCTGATCGGCGCGGCCGAACTGGAGGCCCTGGGCCCGCAGGGCGTGCTGGTCAACATCGCCCGCGGTGACGTGGTGGACGAGGATGCGCTGATCGCAGCCCTGGTGAACGGCCGCATCGCGGGCGCGGGCCTGGACGTCTATGCGCAGGAGCCTCATGTGCCCCAGGCCCTGCTGGATGCCCCCAATGCCACGCTGCTGCCGCATCTGGGAACGGCCACCGACGACACGCGCACGCGCATGGGCCTGCGCGCGCTGGCGAACCTGCAGGCCCATATCGACGGCGGCGTTCCGCCGGACCTTGTCCGCTAGGAACCTGCCACGGCTGCGGGCGTTATTCCGGCATATGAACGTCTGAAAAGGAGGCGGAAATGAACTGGGATATCATCGAAGGCAAATGGAAGCAGCTGAAAGGCGCGACCAAGGTCAAATGGGGCGAACTGACCGACGACGAGCTGGATCAGATCGACGGCAACAAGGACAAGCTGGCCGGCAAGCTGCAGGAAAAATACGGCTGGACCAAGGACGAGGCCGACCGCGAGATCGACGATTACTATCGCGACAAGTGATCGCTCTGCCGCACCGGCTGATCAGGGGCGTCCCATCCGGGGCGCCCCTTTCCACATCCGCTTGATCGTTTGTCCGCGGTAGGGCACCACAGGGGCGAACCGACCGGAGCGTCGCATGTACTACGCCTATTCCATCGAGAACGGTCGCCTTGTGCGCCTTGCCGCAGAACGCGATGTCGCGGACGCGGCATGGATCGACCTGATCCAGCCGAACGACGCCGAGATCGCGCAGCTGCGCGTGCTTGGCGTGCCTGTTCCCAGCCTGGCCGAGATGGAGGAGATCGAGCTGTCCAACCGCCTCTATCGCGAGGACGGGCTGGACTACATGACCGCGATGCTGCCGGGAGAGCGCGCCGGGGGTGACCGGATCTCGATGCCGGTGACGTTCATCCTGTCGACGGACCGGCTGGTGACGGTGCGCCACCATTCGCCGCGGCCGTTCCTGACCTATCCCGAACGCGCCGAACGCTCGACCTTGGGCTGCGGCACGCCCGACCGCCTGTTTCTGGGCCTTGTCGAGGAGATCATCGCCCGGCTGGCCGACATCCTGGAAGGGGCCGGCCGCACGCTGGACCAGACCACCGCCGCGGTGTTCGAACGCCGCGCGGTCGCCGCGGCCTCGGACCGGTTGCAGGCCGCGCTGCAGGATGTCGGACGCGAGGCCGAGACGATGGCACGCGTCCGCCTGGCGCTGCTGACGGTCGAGCGGATGCAGGCGTTCTATACCGCCACGCTGGAGGACCGCCCCGAGGAGGGCCGCCTGCGCGCCGCCACCCGTGCCCAGATGCGCGACATCCAGGCGCTGGAGGTGCATGCCGATTTCCTGGGCGGGCGGGTCAGCCTGGCGGTGGACACCACGCTTGGCCTGATCAACCTGCAACAGAACAACACGGTCCGCATCCTGTCGGTCGTCGCGGCGCTGTTCCTGCCGCCGACGCTGATCGCCAGCGTCTACGGGATGAACTTCACGAACATGCCGGAACTGGACGAGCCCTGGGGCTATGCCTTTGCCCTGATCCTGATGGGCGGGACGACCTTGGGGACATGGCTATTCCTGCGTTGGAAGGGCTGGATCTAAAGATCGTCCAGCAGGTCCAGCATCTCGGGGGGCATCTGGCCCTCGGAGAGGGTGATGGCGTGCGGGCCGGTCGCGTCCGTCACGGTGATCGCATAGCGCATCCGATCCGGGCAGCCGGGACAGGGGGTGGCCGCCATGTCGGCCAACGCCTTGGGGTGGAAGGCCGCGCACAGCTCCTGCGCCCGGGGTTCGGGCTGGGCGTCGGTGTCGATGCGGCGCGAGGTGGCGGCAGTGATGCCGCCAAAGCCGCCATGGCTGCGGATCTCTATGATCATGCGGTCCTCCGGTCCGCGGATCATAGGATCAGACCGCGATTCCCACAAGTTTCCACGCGCGCCGCAGCAGCAGCGCCTGTTGGCTGCCCGCGCCCGCCAGTGCCGCCGCGCTGCGCAGGGTCTGGTCGGCAAAGTCGGAAAAGCTGGCCATCGGGTTGTTCAGGTCCTGCAGCGTCCGGTACCAGATGCGGCCCGGCAGCTCCCACGCGTTGCCGCCCAGATAGCTGCAGAACAGGTAGAAGGCGTGGTTCGGAATGCCCGAATTGATGTGCACGCCGCCATTGTCATCGGTCGTGGTGTTGAACTGATCCATGTGCCAGGGCTGGGGATCGGTGCCCAGCAAGTCGTCGGCATAGGCCGTGCCCGGTGCCTTCATGCTGCGCAGCGCCACGCCGTTGATGCCCGCGCCCAGGATGCCGCGCCCGATCAGCCAGTCGGCCTGATGCGCGGTCTGGCCCAGCACCCGCTGTTCGGCCAGCGCGCCGAAGACGTCGGCCACATGTTCGTTCAGCGCGCCGGATTGGTTCTCGTAGATCAGCCCGCCGGAATGCTGGATGACGCCATGGGTCATCTCATGCGCGATGACCGACAGCTGCAGGAAGGTCCGGAAGATCTTGCCGTCGCCCGTGCCATAGGCCATCTGCTGCCCGTCCCAGAAGGCGTTGTTGTAGTTGCGGCGGTGCTGGACCGTCGCCACCAGCGGCATGCCGCGTCCGTCCAGCGAGTTGCGGCCGTATTCCTCGGCGAACATCGCGAAGACCTGGCCGGCGCTGTCATAGGCCAGGTCGGCATCCGCGATGCCGGACGGCGCGTCGCCCTCGGCCCGGACCAGGCGGCCGGGAAGGGCGGCGCGGAATTTACCGTCATGGATGCGGCGGTCGGGGCAGCACAGGTCGGGATCGGGGGCGATGCCCTGCGGCGCGGGCGGCAGGCTGGCCCAGGCCGCGCGCTCCCCGCGCAGCTGTTCGTCATGGCGCAGCAGCGTGCGCGCCATGTCCGCCGTCGCGGGGTCACCCCGCAGCGCCAGCACCCGCAGCATATAGGGCGGCACGATGCAGGCGATGGGATTGTGGTGAGAGCAGCCGAACGACAGGCACATGGGGCGACCTTTCCGCGTTGGTTCACCCCAAGGTAGCACGGAACGCCCGACCCGCAAGGGTCGGATGTTCACGTTTCATTCACGTCAGTCCATGCGCTTGCCGCTGACCTTGTCGAACAGGTGCAGCCCGCCGGGGCGATAGGACAGGCGCATGTGATCGGACAGGGGGGCATCGGACGGCAGGGTGATGGTGATGCGGGCATCGCCGGTCTTGCCGTGGACCAGCCGCTGCGCGCCCAGTTCCTCGACCGCCAGCACCGACATCTCGATCGGGCCGTCGGCGGTGACGCTCAGATCCTCGGGGCGGATGCCCACATGGCCCGCATGCCCGGTGCCGGGCAGGTGCGGAACGGCGCTGGCCTCGATCAGGTTCATGGCCGGGCTGCCGATGAAGCTGGCGACGAAGGCCGATGCCGGGCGGCGATAGACCTCCAGCGGCGTGCCGATCTGTTCGATCTGCCCGCCGTTCAGCACCACCAGCCGGTCGGCCAGCGTCATCGCCTCCAGCTGGTCGTGGGTCACATAGATCGAGGTCGTGCGCAGGCGCTTCTGCAGCTCCTTGATCTCAAGGCGCATGGCGACGCGCAGTTTCGCGTCCAGGTTCGACAGCGGCTCGTCGAAGAGAAACGCGGCCGGTTCGCGCACGATGGCGCGGCCCATGGCGACGCGCTGACGCTGGCCGCCCGAAAGGGCGCGCGGCTTGCGGTCCAGGAACGGGCCGATCTGCAGGATGTCCGAGGCGATTCCCACGCGCCGCTCGATCTCGGCCTTGGGGGTGCCGCGGTTCTTCAGGCCGTATGCCAGGTTCTGGCGCACCGACATGTGCGGGTACAGGGCATAGTTCTGGAACACCATGGCGATGTCGCGATCGGCGGGCTCGATCTCGTTGACCACGCGGTCGCCGATCCGGACCTCGCCCTCGGTGATGCTCTCCAGCCCCGCGACCATGCGCAGCAGCGTGGATTTTCCGCAGCCCGACGGGCCGACCAGGACCAGGAATTCGCCATCCGCGATGTCGATATTGACGCCGCCCACGGCGCGGGCGCCGCCGGCATAGACCTTGCCGACATTGTTGAGGGTGATGGATGCCATCTTATTTCTCCGTCTCGACAAGACCTTTGACGAACAGGCGCTGCATGGCGACCACCACGATCACGGGTGGGATCATCGCCAGCATCGCGGTCGCCATGACCAGGTGCCATTGCGGCAGACCGTCCACGGCATCCGCCATGCGCTTGATCCCCGCAACGATGGTGTAATAATCCGAACTGGTCGTGATCAGTAGCGGCCAGAGATACTGGTTCCAGCCATAGATGAACAGGATCACGAACAGGGCTGCGATATTGGTGCGCGACAAGGGCAGCAGGATGTCGCGAAAGAACTTCATGGGCCCGGCGCCGTCGATGCGGGCGGCCTCGGTCAGTTCGTCCGGGATGGTCAGGAAGACCTGGCGGAACAGGAACGTGGCCGTGGCCGACGCGATCAGCGGGATCGACAGGCCGGCATAGCTGTTCAGCATGCCCAGGTCGGCGACCACCTGGAAGGTCGGCACGATGCGCACCTCGACCGGCAGCATCAGCGTGATGAAGATGCACCAGAAGGCCAGGCCGCGCAGCGGAAAGCGGAAATAGACCACCGCGAAGGCCGACAGAACCGAGATGACGATCTTGCCGATGGCGATGGCCAGCGCCATGACGAGGCTGTTGAACATCATCACGCCGACCGGGGGCGTGCCGCTGGTGGACACGCCCGCGCCCAGCATCTGGCTGTAGTTCTGGATCATCTGGTCGCCCGGCCACATCGGGATGGTGCCCGACATGAAGGCGGTCGCGCTGTGGGTCGAGGCCACGAAGGCCACCCAGACCGGCAGCGCCACGACGCAGACGCCCAGGATCAGCGTCAGGTGGGCGGCCAGGTTCAGGAAGGGACGGTTCTCGATCATCAGTAGGCCACCTTCTTCTCAACGTACCGGAACTGGATCACCGTCAGCACCAGGACCAGCGCCATCAGAACCACCGACTGCGCGGCGGACGAGCCCAGGTTCTGCCCGACGAAGCCGTCGAAATAGACCTTGTAGACCATGATGTTGGTGGCCTGTGCCGGGCCGCCCTCGGTCGTGGCGTCGATCACGCCGAACGTGTCGAACATCGCATAGACGATGTTGACCACCAGCAAGAAGAACGTCGTCGGCGACAGCAGCGGAAAGGTGATGTCGAAGAACCGCCGCACCGGACCCGCCCCGTCGATGGCCGCGGCCTCGCGCAGGCTGGCCGGGATCGCCTGCAGCCCTGCCAGGAAGAACAGGAAGTTGTAGCTGATCTGTTTCCACGCGCTGGCGATCACGACCAGCGTCATGGCGTCGCCCTTGTCCTGGATGTGGTTCCAGTCATAGCCCAAGCCCCCCAGCAGATAGGGCATGATGCCGATGGTCGGGTTGAAGATGAACCACCACAGGATGCCCGCGACCGCAGGCGCCACCGCATAGGGCCAGACCAGCAGCGTCGTATAGACACGCGTGCTGCGGATCATCCGGTCCACCGCGATCGCCAGCAGCAGCGACAGCCCCATCGACAGCACCGTGACCGAGATGGCGAAGACCGCCGTCACCTGCAGGCTGTTGAGATATTCGGGGCTGCCCCACAGGCGGGCGAAATTCTCCAGTCCGACAAAGGTCGTCCGGGTGCCGAAGGCATCCTCGCGCAGAAAGCTTTGACGGATGGCCTGACCGGCGGGCCACAGGAAAAAGATGAAGGTGATGATCAGCTGGGGGGCCAGCAGCAGCCATGGCAGCAGCTGGTTTCGGAAAATGGTGCGCTTCATCGCGGGACCTTGGGGCGAAAACGGGAAAAGACCGGGGCCGCGCGTGATGCGCGGCCCCGGCCGAAGGAGGTGGGGCGGTTACTGGTTCTGCGCCTGGAACTCTTCCAGCAGCGCGTCGCCGCGGCTGACGACCGCGTCCAGCGCGCCCTGCGCGTCCTTGTCGCCCGACAGAAGCTGTTCGAACTCTTCGTCGATGATGCCGCGGATCTGGACATAGCTGCCAAAGCGCAGACCCTTGGAGTTCTCGGTCGGCTCGTTCAGGGTGATCTGGTTGATGCCGGTGTCGGCGCCGGGGTTCTCGGCATAATAGCCGGCCATCTGCTCACGCGCGGCGGCGGTGATGGGCAGGTAGCCGGTGAAGGACGCCCAATCGGCCTGCACCTCGGGCTGGGTCAGGTAGTCGAAGAACGCCGCGGTCGCCGCGTATTCCTCGTCCGTCTTGCCCGACAGCACCCACAGCGAGGCGCCCCCGATGATCGAGTTCTGCGGCGCGCCCTCGACGTCGTCGTAATAGGGCAGCATGCCATAGCCGACCTCGTAGGCGGTCGAGTTGGCGATGACGCCTGCACGGCTGGCAGAGCTGCCCATCATCATCGCGCATTCCTGCGAGTACAGCATCGGGGCCGCGTTGTCGGCGCCCACCGGGCCGCCGTACTTGAAGATGCCTTCGTCGGACCAGCGCTTGAGGTTGTCCCAGTGCTTGACCTGAACGGGACCGTTCAGCGACAGGCGCGCGTCCAGACCGCCAAAGCCATTCTCCAGCGTGCCGATCGGCTGGTTGTGCCAGGCCGACAGGTTCTCGGTCTGGGCCCAGCTGATCCATTGCGTGGTGAAGCCGCAGGTCGCGGCGCCCGATTCCATGATCTGCTTGCTGAACTGCTCCAGCTCGGCCCAGGTCTTGGGAGGAGTGTTCGGGTCCAGGCCCGCCTTCTCGAACACGGTCTTGTTGTAGTACAGGATCGGTGTCGAGCTGTTGAAGGGCATCGACAGCATGTTGCCGTCGGAATCGGTGTAATAGCCGACGACGGCCGGCAGGAACGCCGCCTGGTCGAAGGCCTGGCCGTGCTGCTCCATCAGTTCGTGGACCGGGACGATGGCGCCTTGGGCGGCCATCATGGTGCCGGTGCCGACCTCGAACACCTGGACGATGGCGGGCTGCTGGTTCGCGCGGAACGCGGCGATCGCGGCGGTCATCGTCTCGGGGTAGGTGCCCTTGTAGGCGGGGGTGACGGTGTATTCATCCTGGCTGTCGTTGAAGCCCTGGGCGATCTCTTCCAGCTTCGCGCCCAGCTCGCCGCCCATGGCGTGCCACCATTCGATGTTCGTTTCTGCCTGCGCGGCAGTCAGCGACGCCACCAGCGCCACCGCGGATGCGGTTCCGTATCGGATCATGTTGTCTTCCCTCCCTTACAGAGTTGCGATGCTGACCCCGCCTATCGGCAGTTCACGACAGCATCGCAACGCTCATGTGACAGTCTTGTGACGTCGGGAGGTTTGGGTCAACGGGTTTCGTTGGCGTTCGGTTTTTTACGAAGTTGCGCGAATGCCCCCATCACCGCGCCGATGATCGGGTTGATGACCTTGGTCGCCACCGGCAGCAGGGCCAGTCCCAGGATCAGGCCGATGACGCCGTCGCAGAAGGCGGTGACGACCCATGCGACCACGCCGGGGGCCGCGGGCACGGCGGCGGCGGCGGCCTCGGCCCAGTCATGGATCAGGTGATAGGGCGCGCCCCAGCCCAGCTGCTCCAGGCCGTGCACGATGATCTGCCCGCCGACCCAGATCATCGCGGCGGTGCCGACCACGGTCAGCGTCTTCATGAAGCCGGGCATGACCTTGACGATGCCGCGGCCCAGGGCGGCGACGGCGCCGGTGCGGCGCTGTGCCAGGTGCACCCCGACATCGTCGGCCTTCACCACCAGCGCCACGAACCCATAGACCGCGACGGTGATCGCCACGGCGACCAGCGCCAGGATGACCGCCTTCATCAGCAGGCTGTCGTCGGTCGGGATGGTGGACAGGGCGATTGTCATGATCTCGGCCGACAGGATGAAGTCGGTCTTGATGGCGCCGGCGACGCGGGCCTCCTCCAGCGCGGCACCGTCGGTGTCGGGATGGGTGTGCTTTTCGCTGTCATGGGTGTCGGTCTTGTGGAACAGGTGCGCGACCTTGTGCGCGCCCTCGTAGCACAGATAGGCGCCGCCCAGCATCAGCAGGGGCGGAATGGCCCAAGGCGCAAAGGCCGACAGCAGCAGCGCGACCGGCAGCAGGATCACCAGCTTGTTGAACAGCGATCCGCGGGCGATCTTCCAGACGATGGGGATCTCGCGGCTGGCGTCGAAGCCGTGGACGTATTTCGGCGTCACCGCCGCGTCGTCGATGACCGCGCCCGCGGCCTTGGCGCCCGCCTTGGCCGCCTGGCCCGCCACGTCGTCGATCGATGCCGCCGCCACCTTTGAAATTGCCGCTACGTCGTCAAGAAGCGCGATCAACCCGCTCATGCAGTGTCCCTTCGGAAATTGGCCCGATGCGGCGCCGCGCCGCAGCCCATCAGCACCCGGCAACGCGCGTCGAGGCAAGCGGTTTCACCATCACTCACGGATCGGCATGCAAAAAGGCCCGCGCAGAGGGGACTGCGCGGGCCATGACCTGCCTGTCGGGGGACGGCAGGTCCTGCGGGGCGTCTTAGGACGCCGGCAGCAGCACGGTGTCGATCGAGTGGATCACGCCGTTCGACTGGTCCACGTCGGGGATCAGCACGGTGGCGACGTTGCCGTTCTCGTCGGTAATCTGCAGGGCATTGTCGCTGGCGCGGATGCTGGCGGTCAGCGTGCAGCCACCCACGGTCTCAAGCTGGGCCGAACCGCCGCCCTGCTGGATCATGCGGCCCACGGCGGACGACATCGCCTCGGTCGGGACGACGTGGCAGGTCAGGATGGTCTGCAGGGTCTGCAGGCTCTCGGGCTTCAGCAGGTCCTCGACGGTGCCGTCGGGCAGCTTTTCGAAGGCCGCGTTGGTGGGGGCGAAGACGGTGAAGGGGCCGGGGCCCGACAGCGTCTCGACCAGGCCCGCGGCCTGCACGGCGGCGACCAGCGTGGTGTGGTCGGCCGAGTTCACGGCGTTTTCGACGATGTTGCGGTTCGGGAACATCTCGGCGCCGCCCACCATGGTGTTCTGGGCAAAGGCCGGTGCGCCAAGCGCGATGGTGGCAGCGATGATCGAAGCGCCGACTTTGGTAAAGCGGGTGGTCATGGACTTCCTCCGGTTTTGGTTCTGGGCGGCATTTCTGCGCCCGACAGTACCAAACACGCGGCAGGCGCGGGTTAGTTGCGCAACCCCCCGGTCAATCCGCGATCACAAGGACGTGAGCGGTGCAATGGCCACCACCGGCCCGGTCGCCTGGCCGGTCGGCGATCCGCCCGCCGGTTCGTCCGACAGCGCGATCTGGATGTCGGCCGAGGGGTCCAGTCCATCCGGCAGCGTCATGCGCAGGGTGCCGTCGCGCGGGACCAGCCCGATCGATACCGGGGCCGAGCCGTCGGGTTTTACCCACCAGATCTCCCAGTCGCGGTCATCAGGGGCGGCGCCGCTTTCCAGCGCGATCTCCATGTCGCGCCCGTCGATGCGGGCAGCGACGCGCAGGACCTGATCCTGGGTCGCAAGCTGTGCCTGATAGGCGGGGGCGGCGGGCTGCTGCAGCCCGGGCAGCCACAGGAACGCGGCGGTCGCGGCGACGGCCAGCAACCCGGCCAGCGCGCCCATCGGACCGCGCCACCAGGCCCGCCGTTCGGTCGGGTCGTTGGCCAGGGGCGGGGTGACGTGGCCCAACCGTTCGCGGATCGCCTGGCGCGCGCGGGCAGGGGCCATGACCGGGGTCAGCGCCTCGGCGATGCCGGCCATGCGTTCGTACCAGTCGTGGACGATGTGGGCGAAATCCGGGTCGGTGGACATGCGGGCCGTCGCGGCGGCGGCCTCGGGTCCGTCCAGGAGGCCAAGCGCCAGCTCGGCCGCCAGCGCCTGGTCTTCCTGGGACGGGGTCAGCGGGGCGTCGTCGGTCATTGGCTTACGCAATCCTTCAGTCGCAGCAGGCTGCGGCGCAGCCAGCTGCGCACGGTGTTGATGGGAAGCCCCTCACGCGCGGCCAGGTCGGCATAGCTGACCCCCTCGAGGTAGACGGCACGCACGGCGCCCGCCTGCGCCTCGGCCAGCCTGGCCAGGCAGTCGTCCAGCATGCGGCGTTCCTGGGCCATGATCGTCGCCGATTCGGGACCCGGCGCGCTGCAGGCGACGAAGGCCGCGGCATCTTCGGGCGCGGTCACCGGTCGTGATCCGCGGGCACGCAGCCTGTCGATGGATCGGTTGCGGGCGATGGTGATCAGCCAGGTCATCGGCGACAGCCCGTTCGAGGCATAGCGCGCGGCGCTTTGCCACACGCGGATATAGACCTCCTGCAAGGTCTCCTCGGCCTCGGGGCGGTCCTTGAGGACCGACAGGCACACGGCGTGCAGCTTGGCCGATGTCGCGTCGTACAGGCGGTCAAAGGCGTCGCGATCACCCATAGCGGTACGGGCGATCAGGGTTTCCAGTTCGGAACGGCGTGCGTCTGTCAAAACCGGGGCATCCTTCCAAGGGTTGTGGGCACCTTATGAAGCACACCCTCGCGCGTCAACGCGCGCACGGGGTGGCGGCCGCCCGCGCCGTGCCTTGCACCCGTTGCCCGAATGCGCGATCAATGCGCCGATGTGATGGAAAGGGCTAGGGCCGATGCTGGACATGAACGCGAAACCCACCGAAGAGATCGACCTGCGCGAGGTGTTCGGTCTGGACAGCGACATGAAGGTCAAGGGCTTTGCCGACCGCACGGATCGCGTCCCCGAGATCGACAGCACCTACAAGTTCGATCCCGACACGACGATGGCGATCCTGGCAGGCTTTGCCTACAACCGCCGCGTCATGGTCCAGGGCTATCACGGGACGGGCAAGTCCACCCATATCGAACAGATCGCGGCGCGCCTGAACTGGCCCTGCGTGCGCGTGAACCTGGACAGCCATGTCAGCCGGATCGACCTGATCGGCAAGGACGCGATCAAGCTGGTCGACGGCAAGCAGGTCACCGTGTTCCACGAGGGCATCCTGCCCTGGGCGCTGAGGAACCCGACCGCGATCGTCTTTGACGAATACGACGCGGGCCGCGCGGACGTGATGTTCGTGATCCAGCGCGTGCTGGAGGCCGACGGCAAGCTGACGCTTCTGGACCAGAACGAGGTCATCACGCCGAACCCCTATTTCCGCCTGTTCGCCACCGCCAACACGGTGGGCCTGGGCGACACGACCGGCCTCTACCATGGCACCCAGCAGATCAACCAGGGCCAGATGGACCGCTGGTCGCTGGTCGCGACGCTGAACTATCTGCGTCACGACGCCGAAGCCGCGATCGTGCTGGCCAAGGTGCCGCATTACAACACCGAGAAGGGCCGCAAGACCATCAACCAGATGGTGACGCTGGCCGATCTGACGCGGACTGCCTTCATGCAGGGCGACCTGTCCACCGTCATGAGCCCGCGCACGGTCATTTCCTGGGCGCAGAACGCGCGCATCTTTGACAACGTGGGATACGCGTTCCGCCTGACCTTCCTGAACAAATGCGACGAGCTGGAGCGCCAGACCGTGGCAGAGTTCTATCAGCGCCTGTTCGACGAGGAATTGTCGGAAAGCGCAGCCGCCAAGGCGGGCTGAGGCCCGCGCGGCCAAGGGGGCCATCCGCAGATGAAGAAATCCGACAACCCCGCCGACCCGTTCAAGAAGGCCCTGACCGAGGCGACGCGCGCGCTGGCGGGCGAACACGAACTGAACGTGACCTTCAGCGCGGACCCGGCCGGGGTTGCGGGCGACACGATGCGCCTGCCGCAGATCAGCCGCCGCATGGGCCGCGACGAGGTGCTGTTGGCGCGCGGCACGGCCGACGCGCTGGCCATGCGGATGCGCCACCACGATGCGGGCACCCATGCCCGCTATTCCCCCGCGGGCCCCATGGCCCGCGAGCTGTACGAGGCGCTGGAGACCGCGCGCTGCGAGGCGCTTGGCGCGCGCGACATGCCGGGGGCGCTGTCCAACATCGACGCCAAGATCGGCGCCGAGGCCGACAAGAAGGGCTATGCCCAGATCAAGGCCCCGGCCGATGCGCCGCTGTCGGTGGCGGCGGGTTACATCCTGCGCCAGGCGGCGACCGGGCGTGCGCTGCCCGCGGGCGCGCAGCATGTCGCCGACCTGTGGCGGCCCTTTGTCGAGAGCCAGGCCTCGGGGGCGCTGGCGGACGTGAACGACGCGCTGGCGGATCAGGCCGCGTTCTCTCGGCTGTCGCGGCGGATCATCACCGACCTGGGCTATGGCGACCAGCTGGGCGAGGATCCGGACCAGCCCGAGGATGACGACAGCGACGAGAACGCCGAGCAGGACGAGGAATCCGGCGACAGCGAATCGCAGGATCAGGACGACAGCGAGGAGAGCGACGCCAGCCCCGAGCGCAGCCAGGAGCAGACCCAGGACGAGCGCCAGGCCCAGGTCGGCATGGACGACACCGCCGAGGACGAGATGGCGGACGAGGCGGAGATGCCCGATCAGGACAGCCCGCCCGACCTGCCGCCCCCCGTCAGCGAGGCCAGCCCCGATTACCGCGTCTTCGCCCAGACCTGGGACGAGGAGATCCGCGCCGAGGATCTGGCCGACATCGCCGAGCTGGAGCGCCTGCGCGCCTATCTGGACAAGCAGCTGGAGCCCCTGCGCGGGGCCGTCAGCCGCCTGGCCAACAAGCTGCAGCGCCGCCTGCAGGCCCAGCAGAACCGCAGCTGGGAGTTCGACAAGGAGGAGGGCGTCCTGGACGCCGGCCGCCTGGCCCGTGTGGTGGCGAACCCGACCATGCCGCTGTCCTTCAAGATCGAGAAGGACACCGAGTTCCGCGATACGGTCGTGACGCTGCTGATCGACAATTCCGGGTCGATGCGCGGGCGTCCGATCAGCATCGCGGCGATCTGCGCCGACGTGCTGGCCCGCACGCTGGAGCGGTGCAACGTCAAGGTCGAGATCCTGGGCTTTACCACGCGCGCCTGGAAGGGCGGGCAGTCGCGCGAGGCGTGGCTGGCCGCGGGCCGTCCGGCCCAGCCCGGGCGCCTGAACGACCTGCGCCACATCGTCTACAAGTCCGCCGATGCGCCCTGGCGCCGCGTCCGTCCCAATCTGGGGCTGATGATGAAGGAGGGGCTGCTGAAGGAGAACATCGACGGCGAGGCGCTGGAATGGGCGCACAAGCGCCTGACCCGCCGCCCCGAGGCACGCAAGATCCTGATGGTGATCTCGGACGGCGCGCCGGTCGATGACAGCACCCTGTCGGTCAACCCTGCCAACTTCCTGGAACGCCACCTGCGTGACGTGATCGCGATGGTCGAGAAGCGCCGCGCCGTCGAGTTGCTGGCGATCGGCATAGGCCATGACGTCACCCGCTATTACCAGCGGGCCGTGACGATCACCGATGCGGAGCAGTTGGCCGGGGCGATCACCGAGCAGCTGGCGGCGCTGTTCGACAGCGATCCGCGCAAGCGGGCGCGGGTGCTGGGCATGGCGTCGATCCGGCGAGGCTGATTGCGTCCCGCGACGCCGGGGGGCGCCGCCCCCCGGACCCCCCGAAGGCATCGCTGATCCGTGACCTAGTCCCGCAGCAATCGACGGATCGTGTGGCGCAGCAGGCGATCACCCCCGGGTTGCCATCCGGCACCGATCAGTGCGGTGCAGTCCGGGACGCGCAGGCGTGATGCATCGGCACGCGGGGGCAACGGGTGACGGCTGCCGGTGGCGTCGCGGACGATCGCCAGTAGGTCGTGGTGATCCAGCACAAGATCACTGCAGTTGACGGTGGATGGCAGCACCCCCGTCGACAGAAGCAGGACCAGCGCCCGGGCGAGGTCGGCGGCGTGGACCTCGGTCGCGATGCGCGGGGCGATGGGGCGACCGGACAGGTAATCGGCGAACAACGTCCGCCATTTATGCGCCGGGCCAGGACCATAGACGCCGGTCGCACGGATCGCGCAGCCCGCCAGCGGCAGCGATGTCAGATGCGCCTCTGCCCCGGCCTTGACCTGGCCGTAGAGTGTGGTCGGCGCGGCGGGCAGGTCGTCGGGCAGGCGCATCCCCGGCGGATGACCGTCATGCACCGCGCGCGAGGACAGGAACAGCACCCGCCCGACCCCCTGCCGCACGGCCTGATCGAACAGGGCACGCGTGCCGTCCAGGTTGGCAGCGATGAAGGCCGCGGGGTCATCACCCTCTCCGCCGCGATAGCGGCCCGGCGCGTGGGCGAAGGCACAGTGGATCAGGGCGTCATGGCCCTGCAGCGGCGCAGGGTCGCCCAACGCCCAGCCATGGGCCCGGTCCAGGGGCGTGACGTCGTGGCCCGCCCGGCCAAGGGCGCGCGCGGCATAGCGACCGACGATCCCGGACGCGCCGGTCAGGGCCACGCGCATCAGACGGGCGGGCCGGGCAGGGCGTTCAGGTCGGGTAGGGGTCCGCCTGCCGCGATCTGGCGCCAGAGGTCGATCAGCGGGCGCAGACTGTCGGCCTTGGGGTGATCCTGCCAAGGCTTTTCGTACTGGAAATGCAGGATGCGGATCTGGGTCCAGTCCCAAAGCTGCGGCATGTGCGTCCAGACATATTGCAGCAGGTTGTGGTGGATCGACAGCCCCTGCCAGTCGGGAAAGTACTCTTGCAGGAAGGTCTGATCCGTGCGCCGCCAGAAGGCGCCCGGCCGGTCCAGACGGGCCATCATCGCGGCAAACGTCGCGGGATCGGGGCGTGCGGTGAAGACGCCCGAATTCATCCGGCCGAACCCGTCCAGCCCGTCATAGACATTAGGCGCGGCGCAGAATTCCGGGAAATCGAACAGCTTGTCGACCGGGCGCAGCACGATCGCGTCGGCGTCGATGAAGACGCAGGCGTCGTAGTCCAGCTGCCACAGCCGTAGCTTGATGAAATTGTCCAAGGGGGTATGGAAATCCGGCTTTCCGCCCTTGAGGAATGCGGCCCGTGCATGCAGCGCGTCGCGGGCGTGGGCCTGGTCGAAGGCGTCCGACGTGGGCAGCAGGTCCGCCCGGATCAGCCGGGCGCCAAGCGCGGACAGGCGCGCCAGCGCATCCGCATCAAGGCCGCGATGCATCACCGCCAGATCGGCGGAGGTCCCGGTCAGCCTGAGGGAACGCAGAAGCGCCTCGGCGCCTGGCAGGTAGGCGGCATTGCTGACCAGGGTGACGAAGGCGCGGCGTGCTGTCGCAGGGCCGTCCGCGACTAGTCCGGGGGGCAGCGTGGGATCGGTCATCGGCACGGGTCCTGATCGGGGCGGGTGTCGGGCCTTCATGGCAGACGGGCGCGGGGTTTGCCAAGCTGTTGCGGAACCGCCCACCCCCGGCCACGTTTCCTTGCGAGTCCAACAGGAAAGTGATCCCATGTCCCACAACCACGAGCCGGAAAAAGCCGCGCGCAACCACAAGCCCGCGATCATCGCCATCATCGTCGCGCTGGTCGTGGCGGCACTGGTGTTCTTCGTCTTCACGCCTGGCGTGGACGAACAGGAAGACGGCATCGCCACGACCGCCCCGCCCGCCGACACGCCGATCAGCGATGCCGAGGGTCTGGGCGAGGATGTCGGCGAACCCACCACGCCCGGCGCGGATACCCCGGCCGATGGCACCACCGCCCCCACCGGCACCGCCGACCGGCCCGCAGGCGACGACGCCCCCGCCCCCGCGAACTGAGCCGCGCCTACATTCCACGTTTCCTGCGCCCGGACCCGAAACGGTCCGGGCGTTCTTCTGACGCAACCGTGACCGGCTTGGGCCGATGACATTGCCTCACGGGTTTGAGATAACGGCCACAGAATGGCGCGCAAAGCGCTGCGGGCGGTATCTTCGGACAGAAGAAGGGGCAGGCATGAAATTTCTGACAAAGCTGTTGCTGGGGTTGGCGGTGGTGACATTCGCCGTCTCCTGCGGACGGACGCCGCCGCGGGGGCAGGCGCCCGGCGGCTATCAGGTCGCGCCCGGACCCGGGGCGAACCCGCAGCTGGGCGACCGCGCGCCGCACCAGTGGCGCAACGGCGCGCCCTATGGGCATGCGGTGCACGGCATCGACATCTCGCGCTGGCAGGGGGACATCGACTGGAACCGGGTGCGCGGCGCGGGCATCAGCTTCGCCTTCATCAAGGCGACCGAAGGGGGCGATCACGCCGACCCGAACTTCCGCCGCTACTGGTACGAGGCCGCGCAGGCCCGGATCCCGCGGGGCGCCTATCATTTCTACTATTTCTGCCGCTCGGGCGCCGAGAACGCCTATTGGTACATCCAGAACGTCCCGCGCGAGGCCGGGTCGCTGCCGCCCGTCCTGGACATGGAATGGACCAATTCGCGCAACTGCCCCCGCCGCCCCCCGGCCGCCGAGGTTCTGCGCGAGGCCGAGGTGTTCATGCAGATCGTCGGCCGCCATTACGGCCAGCGCCCGATCATCTACACCACCGTCGATTTCTATCGCGAGAACCAGATGGGCCGCATGAACGCCGAGTTCTGGCTGCGATCGGTCGCGGATCATCCCAGTGTCACCTACCCGGGCCAGCGCTGGACGTTCTGGCAGTATACCGGCACGGGCATCGTTCCGGGCATCCGCGGTGACACGGACATCAACGCCTTTGCGGGCTCGGCTGCGGATTGGGCGCGATGGCTGCAGGCGCGTCTGGTTCGCTAGCCCCGCGGCGCTGGCTGCAGGTCGAGTTCGCGGCGCTCTATGTCGGGGCGCCGCTGGCCATCGCATTGTTCCTGCCGCCCGATCAGCTGTTCACCGCGCTGGCGGTGTTCAGCCTGGCCGGGATGGCGCTGCTGTGGATCACCGGCGGGTTCCGCTGGCGCGTGCTGGTGCGGGGCTGGCGGCGGATGCCGTGGCAGGAGCTGGCGGGCATCGCGCTGGCGACGCTGGCGGCGGGCTGGCTGATCCTAGCCTGGATGCGCCCCGAGGCGCTGTTCTCGATCCCCCGCAACCGGCCCGAATTCCTGCTGGTCATCTGGACCTTCTATCCGATCCTGTCGGCGCTGCCGCAGGAGCTGATCTTCCGCCCGCTGTTCTTTCACCGCTACGGCGCGATCCTGCCCCAGGGGCGGGCGGCCATCGCGCTGAACGCGGCCATCTTTTCGTTCGCGCATCTGATGTACTGGTCCTGGATCGTGGCGATCATGACCTTCGTGGGCGGCTGGTTCTTTGCGCGCGCCTATCTGCGGCACGGCTTTCCGGCGGCCTGGGCGCTGCACGCGGTGGCCGGGAACGTGCTGTTCGCCGTCGGCATGGGCGTCTATTTCTACAGCGGCAACGTGGTGCGGCCGTTCTGAAGGCCCGCTCTAAGAGGTTGACTTCCCGCCCGGCCCGCGCTTTGTGCGGGGGCTGAAAAACTGGGGAAAACGCTCATGCACGCCTATCGCAGCCATACCTGCGGCGACCTGAAGGCCGCCGATGCCGGAACCACCGTCCGCCTGTCGGGCTGGGTCCACCGGGTCCGCGACCACGGGGGCGTGCTGTTCGTCGACCTGCGCGACCATTACGGCATGACGCAGGTGCTGGCCGACAGCGACAGCCCGGCCTTTGCCGCGATGGACAAGCTGCGGGCAGAGACCGTCATCCGCATCGACGGCCGGGTCAAGATGCGTGACGCGTCGCTGGTCAACGCCAAGCTGCCCACCGGCGAGATCGAGGTCTATGCCACCGAAATCGAGGTGCTGGGACCCGCGGACGAACTGCCCCTGCCGGTCTTCGGCGACCAGGACTATCCCGAGGAGACGCGGCTGGCCTATCGCTTTCTGGACCTGCGCCGCGACAGCCTGCACAACAACATCATGCTGCGGTCCAAGGTCATCCGGTCGATCCGCAACCGCATGTGGGACCAGAACTTCACCGAATTCCAGACGCCGATCATCACGGCCAGCAGCCCCGAGGGCGCGCGCGACTTCCTGGTGCCGTCGCGGCTGCATCCGGGCAAGTTCTATGCCCTGCCGCAGGCGCCCCAGCAGTTCAAGCAGCTGATCATGGTCGCGGGTTTCGACAAGTATTTCCAGATCGCCCCCTGCTTCCGCGACGAGGACCCGCGCGCCGACCGCAGCCCGACCGATTTCTATCAGCTGGACATGGAGATGTCCTTTGTCCGCCAGGAGGACGTCTTCGCCACCGTCCAGCCGGTCATCCAGGGCCTGTTCGAGGAGTTCGGTGGCGGCCGCCGCGTGGACGCCGACTGGCCGCTGATCCCCTATGCCGACAGCCTGCTGAAATACGGCACCGACAAGCCCGACCTCAGGAACCCCATCGAGATGCAGATCGTCAGCGATCACTTCCGCGGGTCGGGCTTCGGCATCTTCGCCAAGCTGCTGGAACAGGAAGGCACGCAGGTCCGCGCCATTCCCGCGCCTACCGGCGGCAGCCGCAAGTTCGCCGACCGCATGAACGCTTTTGCGCAAGGGCAGGGGCTGCCCGGCATGGG
Organism: Paracoccus sp. NFXS7; assembly: GCF_040148865.1. Taxonomy (NCBI): domain Bacteria; kingdom Pseudomonadati; phylum Pseudomonadota; class Alphaproteobacteria; order Rhodobacterales; family Paracoccaceae; genus Paracoccus; species Paracoccus sp. NFXS7. Next base: position 721,070 of record NZ_JAKEKV010000001.1, on the reverse strand, counting down.
CTACATCATCTGGCGCCGCGCCGAGGACGGTTCGACCGAGGCCGCCGGCCCCATCGCCAAGGCGCTTGGCGTCGAGAAGACCGAGGCGATCCGCACGCAGCTGGGCTTGGCCGAGGGTGATGCGGCCTTCTTCCTGGGCGGCCGTCCCGACCAGTTCGAGGCCGTCGCGGGCCGCGCCCGCACGGAAATCGGCCGTGAATTGGGCCTGATCGACGAAAACCAGTTCAAGTTCGCCTGGATCGTCGATTTCCCGATGTACGAGAAGACCGACGACGGCAAGATCGACTTCAGCCACAACCCCTTCTCCATGCCGCAGGGCGGGATGGAGGCGCTGAACGGCGACCCGCTGGAGGTGTTGGGATACCAGTACGACCTGGCTTGCAACGGCTATGAGCTGATCAGCGGTGCGATCCGGAACCACAAGCCCGAGATCATGTTCAAGGCGTTCGAGCTGGCCGGCTATCCGGCATCCGAGGTCGAAAAGCGGTTCGGCGGCATGGTCAAGGCGTTCCGCTATGGCGCACCGCCGCACGGGGGTTGTGCCGCGGGCATCGACCGCATCGTGATGCTGCTGGCCGACGAGCAGAACATCCGCGAGGTCATCATGTTCCCGATGAACCAGCGCGCCGAGGACCTGATGATGGGCGCCCCGTCAGAGCCCACCAACGAGCAGATGCGTGACCTGCGTCTGCGCGCGTTGCCGAAAGAGTGACCTGACCCCGGGCGGCGGGCATGGCATGATGCTGCACAGCAGCACCAGCCGGAGCCTGTCGCCCGATGCCGTCCTATGCTGAAATCGCCGCGATCCGCCTTGGCTTTGGCCTGTCGCCGCGCCTGACACCGCCGGCCGACCCGGCGGGAATGGCGGCATCGGTTGCGGCGGCCACGCGGTTCGGCCCGCAGGCCGTGACGCTGGACAAGGTCCGCGCCTGGCAGGACAAGGGCCTTGACCTTGGCGCCGCCGCCCGCGCTGGCGATCCTGCCGCCCGCGATCGCGATGTCGCCTATCGGCGCAGGCTGGGCGGCATCTATCGTGCGGCGATCCAGAACCGTTTCGCGCGGGCAGTCGATGACCCTTCCGGCTTCGGGGAACGGCTGGTCTGGTTCTGGGCCGATCATTTCACCGTCACCGGTGGCACGGTCTATTGGAACCTGATGACCGACGCCTTTGTCCAGGATGCGATCCGTCCGCATCTGACGGGTCGGTTCGCCGACATGATGCTGGCGGCCGAAACCCATCCGGCGATGGTGCGCTATCTGGATCAGGACCGGTCGGTTGGCCCCAATTCGGCCCGCGCGCGCAGGAATCCCGACAAGCCGTTGGGACTGAACGAGAACCTGGCACGCGAGATGATCGAACTGCACAGCCTTGGCGTGGGGGCCGATTATTCTCAGCAGGACGTGACGCAGCTGGCCGAACTGCTGACCGGACTGGCCTATCACCCCCGGCAGACGGGCATCTTCCGTCCCGGCCAGGCCGAACCGGGGGCCGAGACGGTTCTGGGCGCCCGCTATGGCGGGGGGCGCGCCAGTCTGGACGACATTCGCGGGGTCATCGCCGACCTGGCCCACCATCCGGCGACCGCCCGGCATATCGCCCGCAAGATGGCTGTGCATTTCGTCGCGGACGAACCGCCGCAGCCGCTGGTCGACCGGCTGGCGGCCGTGTTCGCCGATACCGGTGGCGATCTGGGCGCGATGAACCTGGCGCTGGCAGAGGCGCCGGAGCTGCAGCAGCAGTTCCGCCAGAAGATGCGGCAGCCCTTCGACTTTCTGGTGGCCGCCCTGCGCGGCCTTGGCGTAGACGGGCGGCAGGTCCGCGACATGAAGCCGGGCCAGCTGCAGCGTCTGTTGCTGCAACCGATGACTGCGATGGGGCAGGCCTGGGGCAGCCCCCTGGGGCCCGATGGCTGGCCCGAGGATCAGGCGGCCTGGGCCAGCCCCCAGGGTCTGGCGATGCGCATCACCTGGGCGCTGAGCGCGCCGTCGCGGCTGACCGACCGGCTGCCCGACGCGCGGCAACTGCTGCATGCGGCCTTGGGCGACACCGCGTCCGAGGCGCTGTCCTGGGCGGTCCCGCGCGCCGAAAGCCAGGCCGAGGGCGTGGCCCTGATCCTGGCCTCGGCCGATTTCAACCGGAGGTGACGCGATGCTGTCTCGGCGGCTGTTCCTGAAATCGACGGCGCTGATCGGCTGCTCGGCCGCCGCGCATCCGCTGCTGTCGTCGGCGACCTTCGCGGCGGCGCCGGGCGACAATCGCCTGGTCGTCATCATCCTGCGCGGCGCGATGGACGGGCTGGACGCGTTCCAGCCCTATGGCGACCCCGCACTTCGGGGGCTGCGCCAGACCCTGTCGCTTGGACCCGATCACGGCGCCACCGATCTGGACGGGTTCTTTGCGTTGCATCCGGGCCTGTCGGACCTGTTGCCGCTGTGGCAGGCCGGGCAACTGGCCTTCGCGCCCGCCGTCTCGACGCCCTATCGCGACAAGCGCAGCCATTTCGACGGCCAGACCATGCTGGAGGCCGGCACTGGCACCGACCTGGACCTGGATGCCCAGCAGGACGGCTGGCTGAACCGGCTGCTGCAGGCGATGCCGGGGCAGGCGTCGGAGACCGCCTATTCTGTAGGGGTCTCGCAGATGCGCATCCTGCAGGGGCAGGCCCCGGCCAAAAGCTGGACCCCCAAGGCGCAGATGGACCTCAGCCCGCAGGCCGAGCAGCTGCTGACGCGCATCTATCACGATGACCCGCTGTTCCGCGACGCAAGTGCGCAGGCGATGGAGATCGTGGCCAGCCTGTCGCCGGACCTTGCCACAGGCAAGCCGGGACAGGACCACCTGGAGATCGCGCGTTTTGCCGCGGACCGCCTGAACGGCCAGACGCGGATCGCCAGCTTTTCCATCGGCGGGTGGGACACCCATTCGGGGCAGGCGGGGTCGCTGCCGCGGATGCTGGGGCGGCTGGCCGACACGATCCTGACGCTGAAGGCGGATCTGGGCGCGAACTGGGACCGCACCACCGTCATGGCGATGACCGAGTTCGGACGCACCGTCCGCGAGAACGGATCGGCGGGGACCGATCACGGCACCGGGGGCACGCTGCTGGTGGCGGGGGGCGCCGTGCGCGGCGGGCGGATGATGGGCGATTGGCCGGGTCTGGCCGAGGGCGACCTGTACGACGGGCGCGACCTGATGCCGCTGCGCGACATTCGCGCCTACGCGGCCTGGGCGATGCACGCCAAGTTCGGCATCGATTGTGCCACCCTGGAGGGGTCTGTCTTTCCTGGACTGGACATGGGGTCCGATCCGCGGATGACCGCCTGATCCTACATCTCGGCCACGCGGGACAGGCGGTCCTGGACCATGCCGCTGATGCGGGCCAGATCCGTCGCAAGCGCGTGGCCCGCGTTGTAGTCGCGCGCAAGTGCGGTGGCCGCAGCCTCCAGCGCGGGGTCGTGCGCCGAGCGGGCGACGCCGGCCAGGAAGCGGGCGATATAGTCGATCTCGGTCGTGTCATGGGCGCTGGACAGCACCTCGGCCACGTGGGCCAGATCGTCGCGCAGGCCCGAGGGGTCGGGCTGGATCACGTCGTCGGGCAGCGCCCGCAGAGTCATCGCCCCGGTATCGGCGGGCAGCACCCGCAGGATCGCCTGCTGGAACACCGCCAGGCTCTCGACCGGCTTGGGCAGGAACCCGTCCGCACCCGCCGCCAGCGCCTCGGACGCGCGGTCGGGATCGCCGGACATCGCAAGGATCACCGGCACCCGCAGTTCGGCGGCATGCAGTTCGGCGATCAGCGCGACCCCGTCGCCATCGGGCAGGCCCAGGTCGATCACCACCACCGCCGGACGATAGCTGCGCAGATGACGCGCCGCGGACCGCAGGCAATCCGCGCGGCGAATCCGCGCACCGGACTTGAGACACAGCAGCCGCACCGCCTCGCTGGCAAAGCGCGAATCCTCGATCACCAGCACCGTCAGGCCTGTCAGCGGTCTGTTGGGCAGCGACAAACGCCATTGCGGCAAGGGCTTGGGCGTGTCGGCCGTGATATCCGTCAGCATGTCTGTGTCCCCATCCACGTCTTCACGCCCAGTTAAGCCCCGATTCGCTAAGAACCGGTTAACGGCGATGCTTTTCCTTTCCCGCGGCGCGCCCAGGGCTTAGAACCGCCTGAAACGGAGGATGTGACGATGATCGGTCGCCTGAACCATGTCGCCATTGCCGTCCCCGACCTGCAGGCGGCGGCGGCACAGTACCAGACCACCCTGGGGGCCACTGTCGGCCCGCCCCAGGACGAACCCGACCACGGCGTGACCGTGGTGTTCATCGAACTGCCGAACACCAAGATCGAGCTTTTGTACCCCCTGGGCGACGACAGCCCGATCCGCGGGTTCCTGGACAAGAACCCGTCGGGCGGCATCCATCACATGTGCTTCGAGGTGGATGACATCATCGCCGCGCGCGACCACATGAAGACACAAGGCGCCCGCGTCCTGGGCACCGGAGAGCCGAAGATCGGCGCCCATGGCAAGCCCGTGCTGTTCCTGCACCCCAAGGATTTCAACGGCTGCCTGATCGAACTGGAGCAAATCTGATGAACCTGACCGGCGGTATCGTTCTGTTCGCCTCGCTGTGGTTCCTGACCCTGTTCTGCGTCATGCCCATCGGGCAGCGCAGTCAGGCCGATGCCGGGGAGGTCATTCCCGGCACCCATGCGGGCGCGCCGTCGGGCGTGAACTGGCGGCGCAAGCTGATCTGGACCACGGCCATCACCAGCGCCATCTGGGCCGTGCTGGCGTGGATCATCCTGGGCGGCGTGATCACGCGCGCGGATATCTCGAACCTGGACCAGTGGATCCGCTGATCATCTGGAACAGGTGGGTGAAGGCCGCCGCCGCCAGCAGCGGCACGGCAATGTTGACCACGGGGATGACCAGGCCCACCGCGACCAGCACGCCCGTCAGGGTCACGCGCGCCGAATGGGCGCGGCGCAGGTCGCTGGCCGGGCCTTCGTCCAGGTGGCGACGGGCGGCCATCTGAAAGAACTCGCGCCCCAGCAGCCAGCCGTTCGCGCCCAGGAACAGCAGGGGCGCAAAGGGGCCGATGAAGGGCGTCAGGATCAGGCTGATCACCAGCACCCCCAGGACCGCCAGCACGACCGCCACGGATTCCAGCAGCCCGTCGAAGAAGTCCAGCGACGTGCCGCGGCGGTCCGGGTAATGGATCGCCTCGACCTTTTCGGCAACGGTTTCCGCGAAGAGGCCCGCAAAACCGGCGGCGACCGGGGCCATCAGGAAGATCCCCATCACCGGAAACAGCGCCAGCGATCCCCAGGACAGCACCTGACCGAACTCGATCTGGCCCAGCCAGGGCAGCGTGACCCCGCCCGGCAGCCACAGCCGCAGCGCCCAGAAGATCGCCGCCTGCAGGGCCACGAACAGCACCAGCGTCAGCCCGATGCCCAGCAGCACCAGCCGCAGCACCGATGGGCGCAGCAGGTCGGCCCAACCCCGCAGCAGGGCACGAAGGGGCATCATGGACGCCACTCGGTCTTGGCGGCGATGTCGGGACGCGGGCGTTCCGGGGGCTGCGCGCCGCGGGTGCCGATATGGATCAGCCCCGCGACGCGCTCATGCGCCGCGATGCCCAGATGCGCCCGCGCAAAGGATTGGTCCAGCGCCGCAAAGCCCGTCAGCCAGGCGGCGCCCCAACCGGATGCCAGCGCCGCGTTGACCAGCCCCAGGCACAGCGCGCCCGTCGACAGGACCTGCTCCCATTCGGGAACCTTGGGACTGTCGACCGGGGAGAAGACAACCGCCACGATCACCGGCGACGCCATGGCCGAGGCCGCCTTGTCCGCCGCCGCCTGATCCTGCCCCGCGGCCAGGACCGCGTCGCGCAGCCGCGGCGCCATCGCATCCAGGGTTTGGCGGCCCAGCACGACAAAGCGCCACGGCTCCAGCTTGCCATGATCGGGAACGCGGGCCGCCAGGGTCAGCAGATCGGCCAGCTGGTCAGGGTCCGGGCCCGGGCCGGTCATCATCTTGGGCGGGTGGGACCGGCGGGTGGCCAGAAACTGCAGGGCGGCGTCGTTGCGGTGGTCCATGCGGATCTCCTGTAAGATCAGGGGCGGTGGCCGAGAGGCTGGCCGCAGGCGGGCGGTCAGCCTTCCTTCTCGATGCGGTAATTGCCCTCGGGCAGGTTCAGCGCAAGGCGCAGTTCGGTCAGCTGATGCATGGACAGGGTGATGCGCACGACCTCTTCGCCGTCATCGCTCATCTGTTCCAGAATCACCCGGTCGTCAAAGCCCAGGATGACGACGTCCTCGTTCAGCGGGCGTGTCTGGGCCTCGGCCTCGTCGATCAGGGTGATCACGGTCGCGTCGAAGTCGTGTTCGATGGTGAACATCCGAATCTCCTTGGGAAAGGCCCGACAATCGCGTGAAAGGGGGGCTGCGGCAAGCGGTCGGGGTTTACGCCGGACGGGCAGGGGGTATTCTGCGCCGACAGGATCGCGCCGACGCCGGGGCGGCGCAACAGGGCAGGGACGATGGGACAGATGATGGCGCGCAGCTGGCTGGCAGGGTTGATCGCGGCAGTGGCCGTCGCGGGCTGTGCGCCGCTGCCCGCGCCCGGCACGGCCCCCATGCCCTCGCCCGTCCCGCAGGTCCCGGTCCTGCCGGCCCCGTCGGCCCCGCACGCGGCAACGCCGGACGGCGCCGCGCGCAGCTTTGTCCAGGTGATGCGCCGGATGGAGCCCGCCGTCCGCCAGGACTGCCTGAACCGCCGCACCGCGCCGATCAGCTGCGATTTCCTGTTCGTCGTCGACGACCGGCCGGGGCTGGAGCCGAACGCGTTCCAGACCGTCGACCGCAACGGGCGCCCGGTCGTGGGCTTTACCCTGTCGCTGATCGCGCAGACCCAGAACCCGGACGAAATCGCCTTTGTCGTGGGGCACGAGGCCGCGCACCACATCCTGAACCACCTGGATCGCAAGTCCGGGGCGGCCACCGCCGCGGCCGTCGTCCTTGGCAGCCTGGCCTCCGCCTATGGCGGCGACACCGGCGCCATCGCCCGCGCGCAGGAGATCGGTGCATCGGTCGGCGCACGCTACTATTCCAAGGAATGGGAGCTGGAGGCGGACTATCTTGGCGCGATCATCACGCTGAACGCAGGCTATGATCCGATCTCTGGTTCGGGCCTGTTCCAGCGAATCCCCGATCCCGGAAACCACGTCCTGGGCACCCACCCGGCACGCGCGCAACGCCTGGCGCAGGTCCGCCGCGCGGTCGCCGACGTGCAGGCGGGGCGCATCCGCTAGGGCTGGTGGTGGGGTTGTGCCTGCGCCGCAACGCGACAACCTCCGGCTGCAATAAAATTCACGTGGTGAAAGGAAAAAGCTGGCATACCGGCGGTTTTCTGCTTTAGTCGGCAAAGGTTTGCACAAGACAGATCCTTGAATCGATACCATCCGGCGCTTCGGCGCCTTTTCTATGAAGGGGCGCCCATGATCGGGGTTGTCGTATGGAGCAGCGGGTCGCGTGAAAAGGCGATCATCTGGTGCGAAGATCAAGCAACGCTGGCCTATCTGCAGGGAACCGCGAATTTCGTCGGGCCCGGCGAATGGCCCCAGCCCGGTGATCTGGTCGAACTGGAAACCCGGACCGTCGGCAATCTGCGCCATGCCCTGAACGTGACCATGCTGTCGGAGAAAAGCTGTCTGCAGCTGCCGCGAATCCTGGCCGATTCGCAGCAACAGCAGCCGTCGCGGCCAGCCCTGCGCGTCGTGGCGCATCAGGATGCCGTGCCAAGCGGATCCGTGGCGTCGTCCACCCGGCGCCCGGCGACGACCTATGCGCGACCCCGCAGCGGGGCCGCGCGCTAAGGGGGCGATCAGGCGCCGCGTGACAGTGCGGCAACCCCGGTGCGCGCCAGGTCGGTCAGACCCAGAGGACGCATCAGATCGGCAAAGGCCTCCAGCTTGGACGGCGTGCCAACCAGTTCGAAGACAAAGCTCTCCAACGTCGAATCGACCACGTTCGCGCGAAAGATCTCGGCGATGCGCAACGCCTCGACGCGCTTGTCGCCGGTGCCGCGCACCTTGAACAGGCCCAGTTCGCGTTCCACCACCGGCCCCTCGACCGTCAGGTCGTGGACCTCGTGGACGACCACGATGCGGCCCAACTGCGCCTTGATCTGCTCGATCACCTCGGGGGTGCCGCGCGTGACCACCGTGATGCGCGAGCGGTGGCCGCTGTGGTCGACCTCGGCCACGGTCAGGCTGTCGATATTGTAGCCGCGCCCTGCGAACAGGCCGATCACGCGGGCCAAGACGCCTGGCTCATTCTCGACAAGGACGGCCAGGGTATGGCTCTCCTCGCGCGGGGCGTGCGGATCGCGCAGGTCATAGGCCGAATGGCTGGACATGCCCTTCTGGATGTTCAAAGCGTTCATGGTTCTGCTCTCTTTCCAGCCGGTCTCAGACCAGCACCGCGCCTTCGGATTCGATCACGCCCTGTGTCTCGGCCTCGCCCAGCAGCATCTCGTTATGCGGCTTGCCAGAAGGGATCATCGGGAAGCAGTTCTCGTGCTTCTCGACCAGCACATCCAGGATGAAGGGGCCGTCGTAATCGATCATCTGCTGGATGGCGGCGTCCAGATCCTTGGGGTCGCGCACCTGCGCGCCGGCGCAGCCGAAGGCCTCGGCCAGCTTGACGAAATCGGGCAGGCTGTCCGACCAGGACTGGCTGTAGCGTTCGCCGTGCAGCAGCTGCTGCCACTGCCGCACCATGCCAAGGCGCTCGTTGTTCAGGATGAACTGCTTGACCGGCAGGCGGAACTGCACGGCCGTGCCCATCTCCTGCATGTTCATCAGCCAGCTAGCATCACCCGCGACGTTGATCACCAGTGCCTCGGGGTGGGCCATCTGCACGCCGATGGATGCAGGCAGGCCATAGCCCATCGTGCCCAGACCGCCCGAGGTCATCCAGCGGTTCGGCCCTTCAAAGCCCAGGTACTGTGCCGCCCACATCTGGTGCTGGCCGACCTCGGTGGTGATGTAGCGGTCGTGGCCTTTGGTCAGCGCCTCCAGCCGTTCCAGCGCGTGCTGCGGCTTGATGATCGTGTCGCTAGGGCGATAGGCCAGGCATTTTCGGGCCCGCCATTGCTCGATCTGGCCCCACCATTGCTGGACCGCGGCGCTGTTCGTCTTGCGGCCGCGCGATTTCCAGACCTTCAGCAGATCCTCCAGCACATGGCCCACGTCCCCGACGATCGGCACGTCGACGCGCACGACCTTGTTGATGGACGACGGGTCGATGTCGATATGCGCCTTGACCGATCCGGGGCTGAAATCCGCGATCCGCCCGGTGATCCGGTCGTCGAAGCGCGCGCCGATGTTGATCATCATGTCGCAGCCGTGCATGGCCAGGTTCGCCTCGTAGGTGCCGTGCATCCCCAGCATGCCCAGCCACTTGTCGCCCGATGCCGGATAGCAGCCCAGCCCCATCAGCGTCGAGGTCACCGGAAAGCCCGTCGCTTCGGCCAGCTCGCGCAGCAGTTGGCTGGCGCCGGGACCCGAATTGATGACACCGCCGCCGGTATAGAGGATCGGACGCTCGGCCTGCTCGATCAGTTCGACCAGGCGGGTGATCGCGCCCAGATCGCCCTTCTTCGTCGGCTGATAGCGGCCGGTGTCGACCTGCTTGGGCCCGACATAGGTGCCGGTCGCGAACTGCACGTCCTTGGGGATGTCAATCAGCACCGGACCGGGACGGCCCGAGGTGGCGACGTGGAAACCCTTGTGGATGGTCGCGGCCAGCTTGTCCGTGTCCTTGACCAGCCAGTTGTGCTTGGTGCAGGGGCGGGTGATGCCGACCGTGTCGGCCTCCTGGAAGCCGTCGGTGCCAATCATGAAGGTCGGGACCTGGCCCGATAGCACGACCAGCGGGATCGAATCCAGCAGCGCGTCGGTCAGGCCGGTGACCGCGTTCGTGGCGCCGGGGCCCGACGTGACCAGAACGACGCCCGGTTTCCCGGTCGCGCGGGCATAGCCCTCGGCCATGTGGACGGCGCCCTGTTCGTGGCGCACCAGGACATGGGTGATGTCATTCTGCTGAAAGATCTCGTCATAGATGGGTAGGACGGCCCCGCCCGGATAGCCGAATACGGTATCGACGCCCTGATCGCGCAGCGCCTCGACCACCATTCTCGCACCCGTCATTGTTCGGGACATCGTCTTGCTCCATCCATCAAAAACACCCGCAAAGCGCACCCGTCGCGGCCCCGCGTCGGCGCAACCTAGGGTCAGGTTCGGACAGGGTCAATGGCATTTGGCGGAGAAAGTGACGCAGGCACGCCGGAAATTGAAACTTTATTTCGCGGTTTGAAGGACGCTATCGGTCGAATTGCGGCAGCGCGATACGGGCGACCTGTTCGACGATCGGATCTACGGACAGGGGATGCGCTTCGTTCGAATGATCCTCGGGGTTGCCGATATCCTGCCAGACGCCGCCCTTGTAAATCTCCAGCGCGCTGAAGCGGGCCTTGTAGTCCATCTTGCGGCTGCCCGGCACCCAATAGCCCAGATAGACATAGGGCAGGCCCGCGGCCCGCGCGATCTCGATATGGTCCAGGATGATGTAAGTGCCCATGCTGGCCGGCCGCAGCAGCGGATCGTAGAAGCTGTAGACAAGGCTCAGCCCGTCATCCAGCACGTCGGTCAGGCACACACCGGCCAGGTGATCGTCGCCCTGCGCCAGCGCCGGCATCGCATCGTCGCTGCACCGGTATTCGATGACGCGGGTCTTGACCGGCGTCTCTTCGATCATCGCGGCGAATTCAAAGATGTCCATGTCCGCCATGCCACCATCCGCATGGCGGCTGTCCAGATAACGGCGGAACAGTTCGAACTGATCCTCGGTCGCCCAGGCACTGGTGGCCAGGCGGCGCAGGGCGGCGTTGCGGGTGGTGATGCGGCGCTGCGTCTTGGAGGCGCGGAAATCGGCCACCCGGATGCGCGCCGACATGCAGGCCACGCAGCTTTCGCAGCTGGGTCGGTAAAGCACGTTCTGCGACCGGCGGAATCCTTGCCGCGACAGCGCGTTGTTCAGTTCCGCCGCATTGTCGCCCTGCAGCGCGGTGAACAGCTTGCGTTCGGCGCGCCCGTGCAGGTACGGGCAGGGCTGTGGCGCGGTCACATAGAACTGCGGCGCATGGGGCAGCGTATGGCGCATCAGGTGCGCCCCTTGCAGCATCTGGTCAGGTCGCGACTGATCATGCGGGCGCAGAAGGTTCCGTATCGCGGGTTGGTGTGCGCGAAAGCCTAGCAACGATTTCCCGGCAGGCCAAGCGTGGAAAGCATCGGGCCCGCCGGTTCCGCGCAACATGGTTTACCGCGCGTTGCGTTGACGGGCCGGGGCGACCCCGGCAAGGTGGCGCGCATGAGCTTTCAGACCCGCATCACCCGCCTTCCGCTGCCTGTCGACGCCGCCCGCGGGGCGGATGCGGCGGCGCTGTTCCCGACCCTGTCCGACCGGATGCGCGACCTGATCGCCGGCGCCGCGGGCAGCAGCCCCTATCTGGCTGGCCTGCTGCGGTCTGAGGCCGACTGGCTGCCCGATGCGCTGGACCATGACGACGTCGTCGCGCGCGAGACGGCGGGCCTGCAATCGCTGGACGCGGATGCCCTGGGTGTGGCGCTGCGCCGCGCCAAGCGTCGGGTGGCGCTGCTGGCGGCGTTGGCCGATCTGGGCGGCGTCTGGACGCTGGAGCAGGTGACCGGCGCGCTGTCCGACCTGGCCGACCGCGCCGTCGATCTGGCCCTGCGCGCCCATGTCGCGACCGAGATCCGTCGCGGCAAGCTGCCCGCCACGGACGCCGATGCGGGTGGCATCTTCGCGCTGGCGATGGGCAAGGGCGGCGCGCGCGAACTGAACTACAGCTCGGACATCGACCTGATCGTCCTGTTCGACGAGACCGCCTATGCCGAGGCCGACCAGATGGAGGCGCGTGCCGCCCTGATCCGGGCCACGCGGCGGATGGCCGCGACCCTGTCCGACGTGACCGACCACGGCTATGTCTTTCGCACCGACCTGCGGCTGCGGCCCGACGCGGCGGTGACGCCGGTCTGCATCTCGACCGCCGCGGCGCTGGCCTATTACGAGGCCGAGGGGCGGACCTGGGAACGCGCCGCCTTCATCAAGGCGCGCGCGGCGGCGGGCGACACCGCCGCGGGCGAACGGCTGCTGCGCGAATTGCGGCCGTTCGTCTGGCGCAAGCACCTGGATTTCGCGGCCATCCAGGACGCCCATGACATGCGGCTGCGCATCCGCGACCACAAGGGTCTGGGCGGGCGGCTGGAGGTGGCGGGCCACAACCTGAAACTGGGCCGCGGCGGCATCCGCGAAATCGAGTTCTTCACCCAGACCCGCCAGCTGATCGCGGGCGGGCGCGACCGCGACCTGCAATGCCGCGACACGGTTGGCGGGCTGGCGGCGCTGGCCGCCAAGAACTGGATCCCCCGGGACGTCGCGGAGGAACTGACGGCGCATTACCGCGACCATCGCGACATCGAACACCGCATCCAGATGGTGAACGACGCCCAGACCCACAGCCTGCCCAAGGACGATCAGGGGTTGGCCACGATCGCCGCCCTGATGGGCGAGGGCGATGTCCAAGCCTGGTGCGCCCGGCTGAAATCGCGGCTGGAACGCGTGCATGCGCTGACCGAACGGTTCTTCGCCCCGACCGAACCGACCGAAAGCCTGCCCGACTTGTCGGACGAATCGCGGGCGGTGATCCAGCGCTGGCAGACCTATCCCGCGCTGCGGTCCGACCGGGCGCGCCAGATCTTTCGCCGGATCGAGGCGCCGCTCTTGTCGCGCATGGCCCGCGCGGGCCACCCGGCCGAGGCGCTGGCCCGCTTCGACAGTTTCCTGTCAGGCCTGCCGGCGGGGGTCCAGCTGTTCTCGCTGTTCGAGGCCAATCCCCAGTTGATCGATCTGATCGTCGACATCTGCGGGACGGCGCCCGCGCTGGCCGCCTATCTGGCGCGCCATCCGTCCGTTCTGGACGGCGTGCTGGCAGGCAGCTTCTTCGCACCCTGGCCGCGGGAGGCCGGGTTGGTCCAGGAACTTGACGCGGTCCTGCAACGGGCCCTGAGCCAACCTGGCGGTGGCTATGAACGGGCGCTGGATGCGGCGCGGCGGTGGGCGCATGAATGGCAGTTCCGCATCGGCGTCCATCACCTGCGCGGCCTGATCGGCGCGGACGAGGCGGCGGTGCAATACGCGGACCTTGCGGGCGCCTGCGTGGCGGCGCTGCTGCCGGTGACCGCCGCCGATTTCGCGCGCCGCCATGGCCCGCCGCCTGGCCGCGGCGCGGTCGTGATGGGCATGGGTTCCCTGGGCGCACGGGTGCTGAACGCGGGGTCGGACCTGGACCTGATCGTGATCTATGACGCCGACGGGGTCGATGCCTCGGACGGGCCGCGCCCGCTGGCCGCGCGCCCCTATTACGCCCGGCTGACGCAGGCGATGGTCACCGCCCTGTCCGCGCCCACGGCCGAAGGCCGGCTGTACGAGGTCGACATGCGGCTGCGCCCGTCAGGGCGGCAGGGGCCGGTGGCGACCTCGATCGACAGCTTCGGCACCTACCAGATGACCGAGGCCTGGACATGGGAGCATCTGGCCCTGACCCGCGCGCGCTGCGTCGCGCAGATCGGACCCGATGCGGATATGCTGTGCCAGCAGATCGAGACCCTGCGCCTGAAAGTGCTGGCCGAACGCGGCACCGATCCGCGTGTTCTGCCCGACACGGGCCAGATGCGTGACCGCCTGTTCGCCGCGAAGCCGCCTGGCGGGGCCTTCGACGTGCGACAGGGGGCCGGGCGGCTGCAGGACATCGACCTGCTGGCGCAGAGCTGCGCCTTGCGGGCGGGCGATCCGGCGCGGTCGACGCCGGCGCAGTTGCGGGCGGGTCGCCGGGCGGGGCTGCTGACGGCGGAACAGGCGGACCGCCTGTCGTCGATCTGGCGGGGATTGTGGCGCGTGCATGCCGCCGCCCGCCTGTTGACGGACAGGCCGCTGGACATGGACGTGATCGGGCGCGGAGGCCAGGATTTCCTGCTGCGCGAGGTCGAGGCCGACAGCCCCGATACCCTGCGTGATCGGCTGTCCGACGATTTCGCCACGGTGCAGGCCCTCGTCCAGGGACATCTGTCGGACGAAAGTCCGCCCGACTAGCCGCTGGCGGCGCGGTCCTGAGAATAGCGCATGGCATCCGGTTCGACTGCCGGCACATCGATCTGGACCAGGTTGGGCTGTCCCGCGGTGGCCTGTCCGGCGCTGCTCTGCAGGTCCGCCGCGACCTCTGCCAGGGACCTGCCGCCGATCTGGCCCAGGACCGGGATCGAGACCATGCCCGGTGCCAGGGGGATGACGGGGGCATCCGCCGCCTCGACGAACAGGCCGTGGGCGGTCTTGTCCCAGTAGAAGGGCTTGGCCACGACCTCGTAGATGGCCTTCCACCCGGCCAGGCATCCAAGCGGGAAATAGAGATGCAGCGTCGGCACCCAAGGCATCAGATGGCGGTGCTTTGCCCCGCTGACCGCACGCATGCCGACGAAGATGCTCAGCGCCTCGGACGCGACGAACAATCCGAACAGGCCGACGATCGCCCAAGAGCCTACCCCGGTTTCCAGCGGTGCGCGCAGCGGATGCGGCAGGCCGAAGGTCAGCAGCCAGAAGCTCCACAGGATCGGTGCCAGCAGGTATTGCGACAGCGCCCCCAGGAACTGGACCTGAAAGCCCCAGAAGCGCCACGCCCCCAGATCGCGGTAAAGCGCCGCAGGATCGCGCATGTGCACGGCCCAGGTCATCGCGTATCCCTTGAGCCAGCGCGACCGCTGCTTGACCCAGGGCAGGGCGCGGCAATTCGCCTCCTCATCGGTCGTGGTCTCGATGATCTCTGTCCGGTATCCGCGCCGGGCCAGGCGGACGCCCAGATCGGCGTCCTCAGTCACGTTCCATGCATCCCATGCGCCGACCTGTTCCAGCAGGTGGCGGCGAAAGAACAGGGTGGTGCCGCCCAGGGGCACGATCAGCCCAAGCCGCGCGACCCCCGGCAGCAGGATGCGGAACCAGCTTGCGTATTCGATGGTAAAGCACCGCGCCAGCCAGTTGGTGCGCGGGTTATAGTAATCCAGCGCGCCCTGCAGGCATGCGACGTCCGCAGGCGCGACATGAAAGCGGCGCGCAACCTTGTGCAGTTGATCGGGATCGGGTCGGTCCTCGGCGTCCCAGATGCCCACGATCTGGCCGCGGCAGAAGTTCAGCGCATAATTCAGCGCCCGGGGCTTGGTCTTGATCGGCCCGTTGGGCACCCGCACGACGCGGATCCAATGCGGCAGGCGCACGCCGTCCAGCGCGCCCTCGGTGATCTCGTCGCTGGCCTCGATCACCAACAGGATGTCGGTCAGTTCCCGCGGATAGTCCAGCCGCGCCAGCCGTGCGACCAGCTTGCCCGCGACGTCCTTTTCGTGAAACAGCGGCACCATGACCGAGATCAGCGGCAGCGCAGCCTCCATCAGCGGGGGGACGGGATGACCCTGTCGAATGGCCAGCGCATGGGCATCCTGCTCGCGCAGCGCCCGCCGCGCCGCCAGGAACGACGCCAGCTTCAGCCCGCTCTGCGTCAGCAGGGTCAGCACCGCCCAGAACGTCAGCAGCCCCACGATCAACGTCGGGACCAGGATCAGGCCGGCCGCGGTCAGGGCCAGCGCCGCGATCGCCAGGCGTGCCGTCCGGGCCTGATCCTGCGTGCGACAGCTTTCGATGGCGGGGACGCGCGTCTCCGCCTCGCGGATCAGGCGGGTCCGGCGGGAGTTCAGCACCCCGCCCTGGGCCTGGTCCGCGCTGCACAGCAACATGCGGACCTGGCCGAACTGGCGCGGCAGCAGGGGCAGCACGGCCGCGAAATCATCGGGCCGCGCCGTCGCGATCCAGGTGACCCCGCCGATTCGCCGCCAGGGTAGCAGCCCGTGCGTTAGGCAGAACCCGGCCCCCGCGTCGTCGATCAGCCGCGGGTCGGCGGGCGTCACGTCGGGGTCGATGGCGGTGGTGCGCCACTGCCGCGACAGCGCGCGGGCCAGGGCGGCGGGCTGGGCCATCCCCTGGGCCAGCAACACCTGGTCCAGCCGCAGGCGCAGCTTTTGCTGGATCACCGTCGCCTTGAGCAGGTCCCCCGCATCGACCGCCCCATCTTCCAGCAGGATCTGCCCAAGCGACCGGCGGTCGCGCGGTGCCAGCGTCGGCCCGCACAGGACCGCGCTGCCGGCGGTGGCCGGATCAGGCAGGTTGGCAGGCCGGGGCAGGGGGGCAGGCTGCGCCATGGTCGTTTCCCATCAGGATCGACCCGTCTTGGCACGTGATGCGTTAACAGAAGATTAAGCGATCCCGCGCGACCGGCAAAAAGCGGTCGCACGGGATGAATTCGTCATCAGGCGCGGCGCGCGCGCATCGAATCGGTGAACCTCTTGAACAGGTACAGGCTGTCCTGGGGACCGGGCGAGGCCTCCGGGTGGTGCTGAACGGAAAAGACCGGCTTGTCCTGCATGCGGATGCCGCAGTTGCTGCCGTCGAACAGGCTGACATGGGTCTCGATCACGCCGACCGGCAGGCTTTGCGAATCGACGGCGAAACCGTGGTTCATCGAGGTGATCTCGACCTTGCCGGTCTCGACGTCGCGCACGGGGTGGTTTGCGCCGTGATGGCCATGGCCCATCTTGACCGTCTTGGCCCCGAGCGCCAGCGCCAGCATCTGGTGACCCAGGCAGATGCCGAAGATCGGCATGTCGCGGCCCAGCAGGTCCTTGATCATCGGGACGGCATATTCGCCCGTGGCCGCCGGATCGCCGGGGCCGTTCGACAGGAACACGCCCTCGGGCTCGTGCGCCATCACCTCCTCGGCGGTGGCGGTGGCGGGCAGGACGGTGACATCGGCGCCATGGGCCACCAGAGAGCGCAGAATGTTGCGTTTCGCACCGTAATCCAGCGCCACGACCTTGAACGGCTTGTCGCCGGGTGCGGTGCCGAAGCCTGCGCCCCATTCCCACGACCCCTCATCCCACCGATAGCTTTGCGCGCAGCTGACGCCGCGGGCCAGATCCAGGCCGACCAGCCCCTGCCAGTCGCGGGCGCGGGCGATCATCGCCTCGATGTCGAAATTGCCGTCGGGATCATGCGCCAGGACGACGTGGGGTGCACCCTGCTGACGGATCGCGCGGGTCAGTCGGCGGGTGTCCACGCCGCCGATGCCGATGCGGCCGCGGCGGGCCATCCAGTCGGTCAGTTCGGACGTGCTGCGCCAGTTCGACGGCTCGGTCGGGTCCCACCGCACGACGATGCCGCTGGCGACCGGATCGGGCGCCTCGTCATCCTCCGGCGTGACGCCGGTATTGCCAATATGGGGAAAGGTGAAGGTCACGACCTGGCTGGCATAGGAGGGATCGGTCATGATCTCCTGATAGCCGGTCATCGCGGTGTTGAAGACCAGCTCGGCGACGACCTCGCCGGGGGCGCCAAAGCCCATGCCATAGAAGACGGTCCCGTCGGCAAGCGCCAGGCAGGCGGTCGGTTTAGCAGCCATGTCGGCACCTCTGGAATGAAATCAGCCGGTGAATAGGGGGCGGACGCCCCAAGGTCAACCCGCAGCGGCCCGGGAGCCGCGCTTGAAACGCAGGCGCCGGGGGGCTAGATGCGGTTCTTTCGGGCGCATCCCGCGCCTTGGGTTGGAGACGAAGATGGATCTGCGCGCCAAGCTGCAAGCCGCCACCAAAGAGGCGATGAAGGCCCGCGACAGCGCCCGGCTGTCGACGCTGCGCCTGATCGCCGCCGCCGTCAAGGACCGCGAGATCGCCGCGCGCAGCGGGGACACCGACGGCACCCTGACCGAGGGCGACCTGGTCATGATCCTGTCGCGCATGGTCAAGCAGCGCCAGGAATCGGCCAAGGCCTATGAGGAGGGCGGCCGTCTGGAGCTGGCCGCCAAGGAGGAGGACGAGATCGGCGTGATCCAGGAGTTCCTGCCGCGCCAGATGAACAGCGTCGAGACGACCGCCGCGATCGACGCGGCCATCGCCGATCTGGGTGCCGAGGGCATCCGCGACATGGGTCGCGTGATGGCCGCACTGAAGGAACGCCATGCCGGGCAGATGGATTTCGGCGCCGTGGGTCCGGCCGTCAAGGCGCGCCTGCTGGCCTGAAACCCGCGCGTCGCATCACGCGTTGTGCGGGCAGGAGGTGACCCCATGCCCGCACGATCCAAAGCCCAGCAACGCGCCGCAGGCGCCGCCCTGTCCGCCAAGCGCGGCGAGACGAAGGTCGGCGACCTGCAGGGCGCGTCCAAGGACATGTATCACAGCATGACCGAGGCAGAGCTGGAAGACTTTGCCAAGACCGACCACGATAACCTGCCGGACCGCGCCGACGACGACTAGCGCAGCCGCGCCAGCCGCCGCATCAGCTCGTCGCACAGGTCGCGGCGTTCATCGGGGGTCAGGAACGCGCCCAGCTCGATCTCGCGCTGGCCGTCGGACAGGGTCAGATAGGCCTCGACCGGACCATTGCGCAGGCCCGGGCGCACCCAATAGCTGTTGGTCTGCCACAGGCGCTCCGGGCGTCCCGGGTCGTTGCGCCGGATCTGCAGGCGGCTGCGGTCCATGATCAACTCCTCGCGCGTCTGTCCGGTGCGATAGGTCTGGCGCAGGGCGATCCAGACCCCCCCCACCGTCAGCATCATGAAGGGCAGCAGCCCCCACAGCACCTGCGTCCCCAGAACCGCCAGAATCGGCAGCAGCAGCAGCGTGGCCGTCGTTCCGATGAACCACACAAAGCCCCGTTTGGGCAGCGATCGGTGCGGCCACAGGGTCACGGTTTGCAAAAAGGCCCCGGACGTGTCCGGGGCCGTTTCTGTCCAACGATAGGGCATCGAGGGATGTGCCTCAGTGGGCCGGGCTGCGGTCCCAGTCCTCGCGCTTGGGCAGCTGCTCGAACGTGTGCTCGGGCGGGGGCGAGGGCAGGGTCCATTCCAGCGTGTCGGCGTACTCGTTCCAGTAGTTGTTCTGGGTGACGCGCTTGCCGGCGAACAGGGTGTAGAACATCACGCCGATGAAGAAGATGAACGACGCGAAGGACAGATAGGCGCCCCACGAGCTGATCGCGTTCCAGAAGGCGTATTCCACCGGATAGTCGATATAGCGGCGGGGCATGCCCTGACGGCCCAGGAAGTGCTGGGGGAAGAAGGTCAGGTTCGCACCGATGAACATCGCCCAGAAGTGCAGCTTGCCGGCCCATTCCGGGTACTGGCGACCCGACATCTTGCCGATCCAGTAGTAGATGCCCGCAAAGATCGCGAAGACCGCGCCGAGCGACATCACGTAGTGGAAGTGCGCCACGACATAGTAGGTGTCGTGATACACGCGGTCCAGCGGCGCTTGGCTCAGCACCACGCCGGTCACGCCGCCGACGGTGAACAGGAACAAGAAGCCGAAGGCCCAGAGCATCGGCGTCTTGAACTCGACCGAGCCGCCCCACATCGTCGCGATCCACGAGAAGACCTTGATGCCCGTGGGCACAGCGATCGTCATCGTGGCCAGCATGAAGTAGCTTTGCTGGGTCAGCGACATGCCGACGGTGTACATGTGGTGCGCCCAGACGACGAAGCCTAGGATCCCGATCGCGGCCATCGCCAGGACCATCGGCAGGTAGCCGAAGATCGGCTTGCGCGAGAAGGTCGCGATGACGTGGCTGATGATGCCGAAGCCGGGCAGGATGATGATGTACACTTCCGGGTGGCCGAAGAACCACAGGATGTGCTGGTACAGCACCGGGTCACCGCCGCCGGCCGGGTTGAAGAAGTTCGTGCCGAAGTTGCGGTCCATGAGCAGCATGGTGATGGCGCCGGCCAGGACGGGCAGGGCCAGCAGGATCAGCCAGGCGGTGATGAACACCGACCAGGCGAACAGCGGCACCTTGAACAGCGTCATGCCGGGGGCGCGCATGTTCAGGAAGGTGGTGATGATGTTGATCGCACCGACGATCGACGAGGCGCCCGAGACGTGAACCGCGAAGATCGCGAGGTCGGTCGAATAGCCGCCCTCGGTCGTCGACAGCGGCGGGTACAGCACCCAGCCGATGCCCGAACCGGGCTGCTGGTTGCCGCCTGGTGCCAACAGCGAGGCGATGCCCAGCAGCAGGCCCGCGACATAGAGCCAGTAGCTCAGGTTGTTCATCCGCGGGAAGCTCATGTCCGGTGCACCGATCTGCAGCGGCATGAAGTAGTTGCCAAAACCGCCGAACAGCGCCGGAATGACGACGAAGAACATCATCAGCACGCCATGATACGTGATCATGACGTTCCACAGGTGACCGTTGGGGGTGCATTCGGCCGCGGCATTCGCGAAGAATCGCGCGCCTTCCATGCACATGTACTGCACACCCGGCTCGTGCAGTTCCATCCGCATGTAGACGGTGAAGCTGACCGAGATCAGGCCCGCCAGGCCGGCGGTGAAAAGGTAAAGAATACCAATGTCTTTGTGATTGGTGGACATGAACCAGCGGGTGAAGAACCCGCGTGTGTCATGATGGTCGTCGTGGCCGTGTGCGGCTGCGTCTGCCATACCCGAACTCCCTCAAGATGTCGTCGATCCGGCCTGTCGACCGTCATTATCACGCATTCTTTAGACCACCTGCGGGCACCGGGCAATGCGTCACAGTGGCCCCGGAGGCAAACGCCCCGGCCGGGTCCGAAAAACCCGGCCGGGGCGCCAAGGCGGCACGGGGCCGCGTCAGAGGATCATTCGGCGGGCGCGTCCGGCGAAACCGAGGCCAGATAGGCCGCGACGTCCGCCTGGTTGCGGTTCAGCTTGAAAGTCATCTTGCTGCGGGCCGAATCGTCGCCAGACTTTTCCTTCACCCAAGCCGTCGGATCGGTCACGTAGGCGACCAGCTCCTCCTCGGTCCAGACCATGTCCGGGTTGGCTTCCTTGGCGGCCAGCAGGCCGTCGCCATAGTTGAAGCCTTCCATGTGGGCGATGGGCGCGCCGACGATGTTCCACAGGTTGGGACCGGTGGCCCCGCCCTTGACGATGTCGGTCCCGCTGTCGTCCTGGATCATGTGGCAGGCGCGGCATTTGCGGAATTCGCCCTCGCCCGCGGCGGCGTCGCCC
This sequence comes from Paracoccus sp. NFXS7, assembly GCF_040148865.1. NCBI lineage: Bacteria > Pseudomonadati > Pseudomonadota > Alphaproteobacteria > Rhodobacterales > Paracoccaceae > Paracoccus > Paracoccus sp. NFXS7. The sequence goes on along the minus strand of NZ_JAKEKV010000001.1, from coordinate 699,844 downwards.
GCTTCCTGCGCGACGGCGGGGATGGCTAGGGTCGCGCCCAATAGGGCGCCGACAATGGCTGATTTCATGCGTAGTTCCTCGCTGGGCCCTGGAGGGGCCGTGGTCTCCCGAAGGGCACCGTAGGACCAACGCGCCCCGGAAATCCAGCCATCGAAAGGTCGCATGGAAAGAATTGATCGCCGGCCTAGCCGAATGTGCGCGCAAAACCCTGGCGCAGCGCCACGTCCAGATCGGCCATCCCCACCGGCAGCCCCAGATCGACCAGCGAGGTCACGCCGTGCCCGCTGATCCCGCAGGGCACGATCCCGCCGTAATGAGACAAGTCGGGGTCCACGTTAACGGCGATGCCGTGAAAACTGACCCATCGGCGCAGCTTGACGCCGATGGCGGCGATCTTGTCCTCGCGCATCTGGCCATCGGGCAGAGGGGGCTTGTCGGGACGCGGCACCCAGACGCCCACGCGCCCCTCGCGGATCTGGCCTGACACGCCGAAGCTGGCAAGCGCGTCGATCACCCACCCCTCCAGCTGTCCGACAAAGGCGCGCACGTCGCGGCCACGCCGGTTCAGGTCCAGCATGACATAGGCCACGCGCTGGCCCGGCCCGTGATAGGTGTACTGACCGCCCCGCCCGGTCTGGTGCACCGGAAAGCGCGCGTCCAGCAGGTCCTGGGGGCGGGCGCTGGTCCCGGCCGTGTACAAGGGCGGGTGCTCGACCAGCCAGACGGCCTCGGGGGCCTGGCCTGCATGGATCTGCGCCACGCGATCCTCCATCAGGGCCACGGCGTCGGCATGCGCGGTCAGGCCGCTGCTGATGATCCATTCAACCATGGTTGCGATGTGGCCTCTTCGTCCTTCCCCGTCAACATCCGTCGGCATCCGCAGAAACCGCTTTTCTTTGCAATCGGCCTCGGCTATCAGGCGCGCACTGCCCGGATGCGGCCGTGGCGGAATTGGTAGACGCGCAGCGTTGAGGTCGCTGTTCCTTAACCGGAGTGGAAGTTCGAGTCTTCTCGGCCGCACCAACCCCCCCTTTCATCGATGCCTTGACCCCGATGCCGTTCGGGTCATTCTGTCCCCCGACAACCGGGGATGGTCATGGCCACGTATGCCGCCACAGCGCGCGACCACAGATTTCGCTTTGACAGCCTGGCTGCGGTGATGGCCGCGGCCTCGCCGGAACGGTCGGGCGATCAGCTGGCCGGGATCGCGGCGGGCAGCGCGCTGGAACGCGTGGCGGCGCGGCGCGTGCTGATGGACCTGCCGCTGACCACCTTCCTGTCCGATGCACTGATTGCCTATGAGGATGACGAGGTCACACGCCTGATCATCGATGGCCACGACCGCGCGGCCTTTGCGCCGGTCGCGTCGATGACCGTGGGCGATCTGCGCGACTGGCTGCTGTCACCCGCCACGGACGGTGCGGCGCTGGCCACCGTCGCCCCCGGCCTGACGCCGGAGATGGTGGCCGCGGTCAGCAAGCTGATGCGCAACCAGGATCTGATCCGCGTGGCGCGCAAGGTGCGGGTCGTCACGGCATTCCGGAACACCATCGGCGGGGCGGGGGTGCTTGCCTCGCGGCTGCAGCCCAACCATCCGGCGGATGACCCGCGCGGCATTGCGGTCGCGGTGCTGGACGGGCTGTTGCAGGGGGTGGGCGACGCGGTGATCGGGATCAACCCGGCGTCGGACAACCTTGCCAACTGCCACGCCCTGCTGACCGCCCTGGACGAGATGCGCCAGGCGCTGGACATCCCCACGCAGACCTGCGTGCTGACCCATGTGACCAACGCCCTGACCCTGCTGGAGCGGGGTGCTCCGGTGGACCTGATCTTCCAGTCGGTCGCGGGCAGCCAGGCCGCCAACGAAGGTTTCGGCATCACCCTGTCGATGCTGGAGGAGGCCCATCAGGCGGGGCTGGCGGCGGGGCGGGGCACGGTCGGCCAGAACGTGATGTATTTCGAGACGGGGCAGGGGTCCGCCCTGTCGGCCGACGCCCATCACGGTGTCGATCAGCAGACGATGGAGGCCCGCGCCCAGGGCGTCGCCCGCGCCTATGCGCCGCTGCTGGTCAATACCGTCGTGGGCTTCATCGGGCCGGAATACCTGTTCGACGGCAAGCAGATCATCCGTGCGGGGCTGGAGGATCATTTCTGCGGCAAGCTGCTGGGCCTGCCGATGGGGGTCGATGTCTGCTATACCAACCATGTCGAGGCCGACCAGGACGACATGGACACGCTGTCGACGCTGCTGGCGCAGGCGGGGGTCACTTTCGTGATCGCCGTGCCGGGCGCCGACGACGTGATGCTGGGCTATCAAAGCCTGGCATTCGAGGACATCGCCTATCTGCGCGAAACCAGCGGCCTGACCCCGGCACCCGAATTCGCGGCTTGGCTGGATGCGTTCGGCCTTGCGGACGGGGCCTTGCCCGATACCGGCGCGATGGCCCGCCGCCTTGGGCTGTCCGCATGAGCGCGCCGGACCTGCGCCGCCTGTCCGCCCTGACACCGGCGCGGGTGCGGCTGCAGGCGGGGGCCGGGCCGACCGCCCTGCCGGACCTGCTGCGGTTTCAGCAGGACCACGCGGCGGCGCGCGATGCGATCCACGGGCAGGTGGATTGGGACGCGCTGGCGCGGGACCTTGGCCCGCTGCCGGTGCTGCGGGTGGACAGCATGGCGACCGACCGCGCCACCTATCTGCGCCGCCCCGACCTGGGGCGGCAGCTGGCGCCCCATGACCTGGCCCGGCTGGACGCGCCGCTGCAGCTGGTGATCGGGGACGGGTTGTCCGCGCCCGCGGTCATGGCGCAGGCCGCGGGCGTGGTGCGGGGGCTGCTCGCCTGCCTGCCGGAACTGGCGGGGCGTCCGGTGATCCTGGCGCAGGGTGCGCGGGTGGCCTTGGGCGATGCGATCGGGGCGGCCACGGGGGCGGGCATGGTGCTGATGCTGATCGGCGAACGGCCCGGACTGTCGGTGGCCGACAGCCTTGGCGCCTATCTGACCCATGCGCCCCGGATCGGGCTACGCGACAATGCGCGCAACTGCGTTTCGAACATTCATCCGAACGGGGGGCTGTCCCATCAAGCCGCCGCCGAACGGCTGGCCTGGCTGGTGATGCAGGGGCGTCGGATCGGCGCGACGGGCATCGCGCTGAAGGACGAAAGCGGCGGCAGCGACCTGCTGCCGCCACAGGCTTAGTCGGCGATCCGCGCCACGGCGGCACCGGCGCCGGTCGCGATCTGCAGCGCGGCCCATTCCTTGGCGGCGTCGTTGCGGGCCGATGCGGCCTGCAGGCGTGCCGCCGCACGCTGGCGGTCGGCGTCCAGCAGATCGACCAGCGGCAGGGCGCCCGCCTCGAAGTTCGTGCGCGCTAGGGCATAGGCCCGGTCATAGCTGGCCGCCGCGCGGTCCAGCGCATCGACGCGCTGGCGCAGGCGGCGCAGGTTCGACTGGCTGGTCTGCACATCCTCGACCGAGGCCGCGACTTGGCTGCGCCATGCCAGATCGGCCTGGCGCGCCTCGGACACGCGGCGGGTGCGGGTCGCGCCCAGGATGCCCTGGTTGGCCACCGGCAGGCTGATGCGCGGGCCAAAGCCCCAGCCCGTCGCACCGCCCGTGTCGCTGACCGTGCCCGTCAGCGACAGCGAGGGCAGCATGTCCGCCGTCGCGACCCCCACCGCCGCCAGTGCCTGCACCAGATCCTGCTGAGCCGCGCGCACGTCTGGACGGTTGCGCAGCAGTTCGGCCGGTACCCCGGTGCCGGGGCCGGGCGGGATGCGCAGCGCGCCCGATCCGCCCTGCATCTGCGACATCAGCGGCCCGGCCTGCTGGTTCAGCAGCGTCGACAGGCGATAGACCTGCGCGTTGAATTGCGCCTCGAAGGCGGGAAGGTCGGCCTGCGCGGTCTGCAGCAGAGCCTCGGTCTGGGCGATGTCGAAATCGGTGGCAAGGCCCAGGGCCTGGCTGTCGCGGGTGACGCGCAGGGTGGCCTGGCGCGCCTCGATCGTGTCGCGGGTCAGAGCCAGCGCCTGCTGGTTGTAGCGTGCGTCGGAATAGGCGCTGATGACCTCGGCCAGCCATGCCAGCCGGGTGACCTGCGCCTGCGCCTCGGCCGATGCGACGCCCGCAGCGGCCCCTTCGCGGGCACGGCGCGCGCCCCCGAACAGATCGAACACGAAGCCCGCCGACAGGTTGGCACTGCTGGTATAGCCGGTCGCCTGACCGTCGCCGCCCGACCGCACGCGGCTGGCCGATGCGGGCTCTCCGCTGATCTGGGCCGCCAGGGGCTGGGTCGCCTGAAGGTCGGCCGCCGCGGCACGGATGCGTTCGTTGGCGGTGATGATGTCCAGGCTGGTGTCCAGCCCGCCCGCGATCAGCCGCGACAGGGTGCGGTCCTGATAGCCCGACCAGAAGGCCGTGGTGCCGACCTGGCCCACGGGGCCGCCGCCGCCCTCGGCGAAGGCGCCCTGGACGCGGGTGTCGGGCAGGGCGGTGGGGTCGGGCCCCACCGCCGCGCAGGCGGAGATCATCAACAGCGCCGTCAGCGACAGTGTCGCGCGGGTCATACGGGGAAACGTCACGAGGTCTTTTCCTTCTTGCGCGACAGCAGCGACCGGATCTTGAGCACGGCCACATAGAAGACCGGCACCAGGAAGATCCCGATGACGGCAGAGGAAGCCATGCCGCCCAGAACGCCGATGCCGATCGAGTTCTGCGCCCCCGCACCAGCGCCCGACGCGATGGCCAGCGGCAGCACGCCCAGCATGAACGCGAACGTGGTCATCAGGATCGGGCGCAGACGCTGGCGCGATGCGATCAGGGCGGCCTCGACCACGGTCTTGCCCTCCTTGACCTGCGCCTCGGCGAATTCGACGATCAGGATGGCGTTTCGGGCGGCAAGCCCGATGGTCGTCAGCAGACCCACCTTGAAGTACACGTCGTTCGACTGTCCGAAGAACAGCGCGGCCGCCAGGGCGCCCAGGATGCCCACCGGAACGGTCAGCATGACCGCCAGCGGCACGGACCAGCTTTCGTACAGCGCGGCCAGCGACAGGAACACGACCAGCGCCGACAGCGCGAACAGAAGTGGCGCCTGGTTGCCCGACAGACGTTCCTGGAACGACAGCCCGGTCCATGCGGTGCCATAGCCGCCGTCCATGTCCGCGACCATCTGTTCCATCACGTCCATCGCCTCGCCCGAGGACAGGCCGGGAACGGCCGCCCCGCTGAGCTCCAGCGCCCGCGTGCCGCCGAAACGCGCCAGCGATTGCGGTTCCTGCTGCCAGCTTTGGTCGGCGAAGGCGCCGAAGGACACCATTTCCCCTTGGCTGTTGCGGGCATACCAGCGTTCGATGTCCTCGGGCTGACTGCGGCTTGCGGCCTCGCCCTGGACCACCACGGGCCGCAGGTCGTTGCCAAGCGCAAAGTCGTTCACGTCGCGCCCGGCAAAGATCACCGACAGCATCGCGTTCACGTCACCGATGTTCAGGCCAAAGGCCGCGGCCTTCTGCTGATCGATGTCCAGGCGCAGGGCGGTCTGGGTGTTCGCGGTCTCGTTGCCGCGCAGGTTGGTGACCTGGCCACCCGCCTGCGCATCGGCGACAAGCTGGTTGGCGGTGGCGGCCAGCGCGTCCTGGCCCTGACCCGTCTGGTCCACCAGATACATGGTAAAGCCGGAGGACGTGCCCAGGCCCTGGATCGCGGGCGGCTGCAGGGCAAAGATCTGGCCCTGGCGGTTGGTGGTGAAGAAATAGCCGTTCGCCCGGTTCACCAGCGACGCGATGTCGAACCCGTCGCGTTCGGCATAGTCGCGCAGCTTGATGAAGACCAGCGCGTTGCTTTGCCCGGTCCCGCCGAAGCTGAAGCCAAGCGCGGCAAAGACCGATTCCACCGTGTCGGTTTCCTGGGTCAGCAGGTACTGTTCGACCTTTTCGACCAGGGCCTGCGTCTGCTGGGTGGTCGATCCGTCCGGGCCCTGGATGATGGCCAGGGCCACGCCCTGATCCTCGTCGGGCAGGAACGACCCGGGCAGGCGGTCGAACAGCGTCATCACGCCGAACCCGATCGCGACCAGGACGATCAGCATCCGCAGCGGGCGCTTCACCAGCCGCGTGACGATGCCGACATAGCCGGTCGTGGTCCGGTCCAGGTTGCGGTTGAACCAGCGGGCGGGGGCGATGCCGCCCTGGCCATGCTTGCGCGCCTTGAGCAGGCTTGCGCACATGGCAGGGGTCAGGATCACGGCCACGCCCAGGGACAGGATCATCGCGGTGATGATGGTGATCGAGAACTGGCGATAGATGACCCCGGTGGCGCCGGTCTGGAACGCCATCGGCAGGAACACGGCCGACAGGACCAGCACGATGCCGACCAGCGCCGAGGTGATCTCGTCCATGCTCTTTTCGGTGGCCTCGACGGGACCCAGGCCCTCTTCCTCCATCACCCGCTCGACGTTCTCCACGACCACGATGGCGTCGTCGACCAGAAGGCCGATGGCCAGCACCAGCGCGAACATCGTCAACGTGTTGATCGAGAAGCCCGCGACCGCCAGCACGGCGAAGGTGCCCAGTAGCACGACGGGGATCGCCACCACCGGGATGATCGTCGCCCGCCAGCTTTGCAGGAAGACCAGGATCACCAGGAACACCAGCAGCACGGCCTCGGCCAGGGTCTTGTAGACTTGGCTGATCGACTTTTCCACGAACGGGGAGGTGTCATAGGGATAGGTGATCTCGACCCCGGCGGGCAGGGCGCCGGCAAGGCTGTCGATGGTGTCGCGCACGGCGGCGGCGGTCGACACGGCGTTCGCGCCGGTCGCCAGGTTCACGGCGACGGCCGCGGCCGGGTTGCCGTTGTAGCGCGAGCTGCCGCCATAGCTTTCCTGACCGATCTCGATCCGGGCGACGTCGCCCAGAAAGACCGTCGATCCGTCGGGATCGACGCGCAGCAGGATGCTCTCGAACTCCTCGACCGTGGACAGCTGCGACTGCGCGGTGACCGACACGGTCAGCCTCTGGCCCTCGGCGGCGGGCTGCGCGCCCAGGTCGCCCACGGTGACGTTGGTGTTCTGTGCGGCCACGGCCGCGGTGACGTCAGCAGGCGTGACGCTGTACTGGACCATCTTCATCGGGTCCATCCAGACCCGCATCGCATAGCCCGAGCCGAAGGTGTTGATCGACCCGACGCCCGGCGTGCGCTTGACCGGATCCTCGATGAACTGCGAGATCAGGTCGCCCAGCTGGACGGTGGTATAAGTGCCCTCTTCCGCCGTCAGCGCCGCCACCAGCAGGATCGAGCTGGTCGAGCGCTCTACCTGCACGCCCTGCTGCTGCACTACGTCGGGCAGCTGCGACGTGACCAGCTGCAGCTTGTTCTGCACCTGGACCTGGGCGATCTCGGGGTCGACGGTGTCGTCGAAGGTCAGTGCGACCGATGCCGACCCGGGCGTCGAATTCGACGTCATGTAGGTCAGGCCGTCGATGCCGGTCATCGCGTCCTCGATCACCGTGGTGACCGAGGATTCGACGATCTCGGCCGAGGCGCCGTTATAGGTGGCCCGGACCTGCACCGTCGTGGGCGCGATCTGGGGATACTGTTCGATGGCCAGGCTGTTCAGGCCAAGCGCGCCGACCAGCATGGTGATCAGGGCGATCACCCATGCAAAGACGGGCCGGTGAATGAAGAAACGTGCCATGCGCGATTACTCCGTCGCGCCGGCGGGGGCGGCATCCGCCTCCGCGGGGGCTGCGTCGGCGGGGCCGGTGTCGGTTGCCGCGTCGGCCGCGGCTGCGTCAGGGGCTGTGTCGGCGGGGGTGGCATCGGCGGGCGCTGCATCGGCAGGGGCCGCATCGGCGGGGGCCTGTTCGCGCACGACGCCGGTTTCGTCGATGGTCACGGGGACGGTGACGACCTCCATGCCCTCGGCCAGCCCGGTCAGACCGTCGACGACCAGGGTCTCGCCATCCTCGATGCCGTCGGTGACGATCCACTGGTGCTTGTAGGTGCCGTCCTCGGTCAGCTGCCGCTGGCTGACTTTGCCGTCTTCGACGACCCAAGCCGTCAGGGTGCCGACCTTGTCACGCGTGGCCGACGACTGCGACACCAGGATCGCCGAGGTCACGCCCAGATCGACCTGCCCGCGCAGGAACATGCCCGGCAGCAGCAGGTTGTCGGGATTGTCGAACCGGAACCGCGTGTCGATCGACCCGGTCGAGGTCGACACGGTCACGCCGGGCGCGACCAGCTGGCCAACCGCCTGGTATTCACGGCCGTTCTCCAGCGTCAGGGTCGCGGCCAGTTCGTCGTTCAGGCGCAGGTTGCCGTCGTTGATGTCGTCCAGCACGCTGAGGAAGCGCGACGAAGGTTCGTACATGTCGACCTCGATCGGGTCCAGCTGGGTGACGGTAGCCATGGCGTCGGCCTGTCCGGCGGTCACCAGATCGCCCACCGATGCCGCCGACACGCTGGCGATGCCCGACAGGGGGCTGGTGACCGTGGTCCAGCCCAGTTCGGCCTGTGCCAGCGTCAGGTCGGCCTCGGCCGATTGCAGCGCGGCGGTCGCTTGGTCCAGCGCGGCCTGGGCCTGTTCGACCTGGGCCTGGGTCGTCCCAGACCCCAGCAGCTGTTGGGTACGGTCAAACGACGACTGCGACTGCGTCACCTGGGCGCGGGCAGAGGCGACCTGCGCCTCGGCACTGGCCAGGTTCGCCTGATAGGTGGTGTCCTCGATGCGGAACATCGGAGTGCCCGCCTCGATCGCGGCGCCGGGATCGTACAGGATCTCGGTCACGATGCCGCCGACGCGGGGGCGGATGGCGGTCTCCGACACCGCGACCGCGCGACCGGGCAGGGTCACGATTCGCGGAACGTCCTGAACCGCCACCTGCATGACGCCCACCTGCTTGGGCGGCATCCCTTCGGGCGCCTGTGCCCAGGCCGCGGAGGTGGACAGAATCGCGGCGACCATGGCGGCGCCGGTCGCAAGGCTGTGTTTCGGCATCATCTTTGTCCTGGATAAGCACCCGACGGGGCGTCACTGTTGCGCGCTGATTGCATGTTTTTGCGGACTATGCAATGTTTGCTTCGACTGCACGAGGAGACTGCCCCGAAAATGACCAGCAACCTGCGCGACCGCCGCCGCCAGCAGACCGCCCGAGAGATCCAGCTGGCCGCGCTGCGGCTGAGCATCCGGTTGGGCTATGCGGCGGTCACCACCGATTCCATCGCCGCCGAGGCAGGGATCAGTCCGCGCACCTTCTTCAACTATTACGCCAACAAGCAGGCTGCGGTCCTGGGCATGCCGCCGCAGCTGGAACCCTGCACGGCCGATTGGATCGTGACGTCCAAGGGGGCGCTGATCGACGATCTGGCGCTGTTGCTGGGCCGGATGCTGGAGCTGAAGGACCTGGACCGCCAGGTCGTCCGCATGATCGAACAGGTCTGGGACACCACCCCCGAGCTGATGGCCGTGTTCCGCAATTCGATGGACAACATCGCCCTGACGATCGGCGGGCTGCTGCACGCCCGCCTGGGCCCCGACCGCCAGGCCGAGGCGATGCTGATCGCAGAACTGGCGACCCACGCGCTGTCGCATGCCGTGCGCACCTGGGCGGGGGACGAGACGATGACCGAATCCGACATTCCCGACATGCTGCGCCAGCAGATGCGGCAGGTCGGCGCGTTGTTGACCTAGAAGGTCAGGCGGGTGCGGCGGCTGTCCGCGTCCAGCGTCACCTGCAACGTGCCGTCGATCTGCGATGTCGCCCCCTCCAGCAGGATCGAGCCGAAGCCCGCATCGGGTTCGTCCTGCGCCCGCGGCGCGTCATAGCGTTCGGTCCAGTCCAGCACCGCCCCGTCGCCATCGCGTCGCCACGTGATCTGCAGCGCACCGTCGACCGGCCCCAGGACGCCGTACTTGAACGCGTTCGTGGCCAGTTCGTGCAGGATCAGCGACATCGGGACCACCAGCCGGGCCGGAATGGTCAGGTCGTCACCGCCGCGGTCGATCCGCGCCCCATCATAGGGCGCCAGCGTGGTCGCGATCAGGTCGGCCAGCGGCAGCTGCGACTTGGTGCCCCGCGCCGTGGTTAGTCCGTGAGAGTTCGCCAGCGCATTGATCCGGCCGGAAACCTCCTCGACCACGGTCTGGGCGTCGTCGGTCTCGCGGGCTGCCATCCGCAGCATCGCCGAGATTTGGGTGAACAGGTTCTTGACCCGGTGGTCCATCTCGGAAATCACCGCTTCGCGCAGCGTGGCGGCCGATTGCGCGGCGGTCACGTCCAGCATGACCCCCAGCACGCGGCAATCGCCGTCGTCGCTCCCGAACCGCGCGGCCGCCGTCTCCAATCGCACGGCGGAGCGTGCGTCGGACGAAGGCGACACCACGCGCCGAAAGGCCGTGCCCGCGGCGCAGGCCTGCAGGTCGGCCAGCAGCCCGTCACGGTCGGCGGGCGCGATCAGGGCCGCGAAGGCCGACAGCGGCAACTGCGCCGTCTGGCCCAGGCCCAGCAGGTCCGAGCTGTCGTCGATGGTCAGCATCCGCGATGCGGCGTCGTAATGCCAGACCGCGATCCGCGCCATGGACCGCACCGCGTTCAGCCGCTCCTCCTGCCGCTCGACCTCGACGCGCAGGTCGCGCAGCGCGGTGACGTCCTCAAAGACCAGCATGGCGCCGTCCAGATGCCCCTCGGGGCCGCGATAGGGCTTGGCATCGACGCGCCAGACACGGGTTCCGCCGGACTCGACCAGCTCGGTTCCCTGCGCCTCGCCCTGGCGGGCCACCTCGGCCGCCATCGACAGCAGGACGTCGCTGGCAAAGACGTTGGACACGTCGGCCAGGGGGCGGCCGTGATCGGACCGGCGCAGCGGAAATATCTGCAGCGCCGCGGCGGTGAAGTTGCGCACCCGCACGTCGCGGTCGACCACCAGCAGGGGGATCTTGGTCGCGGAAAAGAAGTTCTGCAGGTCGCTGTTGGCGGCCGTCAGATCGTCGATCTTGGACTTCAGCTCGTCGTTGACTGTGCTCAGCTCCTCGTTCGTGGACTGAAGCTCCTCGTTCATCGACATCATTTCTTCGTTCGAGCTCTTCAGCTCCTCGTTCGCGGTCTCAAGCTCCTGGACGGCGCCGTGCAGCTCGATCCGCGTCAGACGCAGCTGCTCCTCCAGCAGGTCAGACCGGGATTCGGTAACGCTCAGCTCATCCGTCTCGTCCAGCGTGTCGGGCAGGGCCTGTGCGCCCGCGTCGTGAAATACCAGCAGGACGCTTCGGTCGGGCAGGGGCTCTGCGAACAGGGTCACTGGCTGCGCCCCCAGGTCGGACCGCGCCAGCAGGTTGCGCAGGATCGCCGCGCGGCCCGTTCCGGCCACCTGGTCCAGCGCGGCGGTCACCGCCTCTTTGAGGCCCGGATGCACGATCTGCGGTGCCAGGATCGGCTTTCTGGCGGTCGGATCGACGGCCAGGAAACGGCCCAGCCTGCCTGCCGTCCACAGGACCTCTCCCGCAGGGGACACCTGCAGCGAGGCGGGCGCGAACCGGTCCAGGACCCGGCGCTGTGCGGCAAGGGCCCCGTCGCGGGCCGCGCCGTCCTCGGCCTTGCGGCTGCGGGGGCCGGGGGCAGGGCGGTCGCCCTCGGACCGCAGGAACGGCATGTCCAGCGGCAGGCGCGCGGGCGTCGCGTCACGCTGGAACAGCCGCGCGGGGCGGTCCAGCTCGGTGAAGTGCATGGATTCGCGACGCACCCCTTCGGACGGGCCCAGGAACAGGTAGCCGCCGGGGCGCAGGGCATAGTGGAACAGCGGCAGCACCTGCGACTGCAGATCTTCGTCCAGATAGATCAGCAGGTTGCGGCAGGAGATCAGGTCGACCCGCGCAAAGGGCGGATCGCGCAGCACCGAATGCAGCGAGAAACGCACCCGGTCGCGCAGCTGCGGCGTGATCTGCATCAGCGCGTCGCGATGCGTGGTATAGGCCGCGCGCATCTCCTCGGGGATGTCGGCCAGGGCGCTGATCGGATAGGTGCCGGCGCGGGCGATCTCGATCATCTTCTTGTCGATGTCGCTGGCGAACACGGTGAAGCGGGGCCGCAATCCGGCGGCGCGCATTTCCGTATCGATCAGCATCGCGACGGAGTAGGCCTCCTCGCCGGATGAGCAGCCGGCGACCCAGACGCGCAGCTCCTCTCCGTCGGCGGCCGTGACCATCGGGCGGATCGCCTGTTCGCGCAGGGCCTGGAACATCTCGGGGTCGCGGAAGAACCGTGTCACGTTGATCAGGAACTCGTTCAGCAGCGCCTCGCATTCGTCGGGATGGCGCTGCAGGTGGCGCAGATAGTCGCGCGTGCCGGCAATGTTGAGGACCTGCAGCCGGCGGCGGATGCGCCGCACCAGCGTCGTCATCTTGTAGCCCGAGAAATCGTGCCCGCACCGGTCCAGCAGGTGTTGGCAGATCAGCCGCGCATCGGCCAGCATCGCGTCGTCGGCCTGCTGCGTTTCGCTGGAGTCGAAGAACTGCAGGATGGCGGGCACGATCCGTTCCGGCGGCAGAACATAGTCCACCAGCCCGGTCGACTGCGCTGAGAGGGGCATTCCGTCATACCGGGCGGTACGCGGTTCCTGGATGACGCAGATGCCGCCATGTTCCTTGACCGCGCGCAGCCCCAACGTGCCGTCCGCCCCCGTGCCCGACAGGATCACGCAGGCAGCGGCCGGGCCGCGGTCATGCGCCAGGCTTTCGAAAAAGTCGTCGATCGGGCGGCGCAGCCCGCGCGGCTGGTCGAAATCGGTCAGATGCAGGCGTCCGTCGCTGATCAGCATCCGCGCACCGGGGGGAATGGTATAGACATGACCCGGCTGCAGCACCGTGCCGTCGGTCGCCTGCTGCACGCTGAGCGCGGTGCGCCGATCCAGCAGTTCGGCCAGAACGCTGTCATGCGTCGGGTCCAGGTGCTGGATGACGACATAGGCAGCCGGATCCTCGCGCCGGACGTCACGCAGCAGGTCGTGCAGCGCCTCGAGCCCCCCGGCCGAGGCGCCGATGCCGACGACGGCGAAGGGCGGACGCGTGGTGGCGCGTGCGGGCGAGGCGTCATTCATCGCGCAACGTGATCCTTGCAAGCGTGCTGATCGAACGGGCGATCAGCCCCGTGGAATCCGACATGATCAGTCCGAACTGTCCCGCGGCCCGGCGCAAGTCCGCCATGTTGCGGCTAAGTGCCACATCATCGCGCGCGATCGTTCCTGCCGCATCGGATGCGGTCACGTCGAACTGCGACCCGATCACGAAACGCAGCGTGCCGTCGCCGCCGCGCAGCTTGGACATGAACACCAGGTTCGTGAACGACCGCCCGTCGCGGGTGCGGTTCATAACCGGGAACCGCCCGTCGTCCTGTGCATCGTCGGCCAGGAACCGCGACATCGCGCCGATCTGGTCCCGCGGCGTTGCGGAGGATTGCAGAAAGCGGCAGTTGCGGCCCAGGCTGTCATCGGCGTCAAAGCCGGTCAGCCGGCAGAAGGCGTCGTTGACCATGCACAGCGGCATGTCGGGCATCGCCGCCGCCAGGGAAATGGCGATCCGCGACCGCGCGATCTGGGCGCGCAGGGCTTCGGGCAGCGTGGGGTCGGGCATCGTCATCCTGTTGCGGCGGGCCATGTCCCCGACGTTCAACCCTACAATATTAATCCCCGCCCCCTGGAACAAGTCACGTTTTTGCCGCCTGTCCGGTGCTGGCACGGACCACCAGATCGACGCCGAGGGTGATGCTGTCGGTGACCTGCTGGCCCTGCATGCGGGCCAGCAGGACTTCGGCGGCGCGCCGGCCAAGGCGGGCGCGGTGCTGGCGGATCGTGGTCAGGCCGGGGCTGCTGTAGGCCGCCATCTCGATGTTGTCGAACCCCATGACCGAGATGTCCTGCGGCACCCGCAGCCCGGCCACGATCAGCCCGTGCATCAGGCCGATCGCCATTTCGTCGTTGTCGCAGAAGACCGCGGTGGGACGGTCGGGCATGGCCAGCACCTGCGCGGCCATCTGCTGGCCGAACCGGGCGGTGAAATCACCGGTGATGCTGTCCCCGGGGTCGGGATCGGGCAGCCCCGCCTGCGCCAGACCCTGCAGGAAGCCCTGGCGGCGCGACAGGGTCAGCGAACTGCCCTGCGGCCCGGTCAGGTGCAGGATGCGGCGGTGCCCCAGGTCGGTCAGATGCCGGGCGGCCAGGCGGCCCCCTTCGACATTGTCGGCCAGCACGCGGGGGGCGGACAGGCCGTCGATCCATTCGCAGGCCTGCACCAGGGGCGGACAGCCGGGACGGGCGAACAGGCCCGGCTCCATCTGCCCGTCCAGCACGATCACCCCGTCCGAGCGCGACCGCGTCAGATAGGGGCCCAGCACCTTCATCGCCGGCTGGTCAGGCACCGCGGTCGTGTCCATCACCAAAAGGCTGAGGTTGTGGCGGCGCAGCACCTCGGAGATGCCCGACAGGATCTGCGAGAAGAACGGATTGGCCAGGTTCGGCACCAGCGCCAGCACGCCGCCCACCTGCTGCTGACGCAGGTTCCGGGCAGTGAAGTTCAGCGTGTAGCCGGTCTGCGCGATCGCCGCCTCGACCGCCTTGCGCGTGGTTTCCGACACGATCGACGGGTTCGAGATGGCCCGGCTGACCGTCGCCACGGACACCCCCGCCAGCTTGGCGACATCATGGATTCGGGGTGGACGCGATTGATCTGACACAAGAAACCTTTGTTCGGGACAGCATCAGGCTTAGCGGAAAAATTGATGTTGTAAACCTTTTCATCCTGTGAGAACGTCAGATGAAACCGATTACATGACGCGGAATCGGGCAAGGGGAACTTCGGAGGGGAAGTTCCGGGAGGATGTATGAAGACGATCAAGGGCCCCGGCCTTTTCCTGGCCCAATTCGTGGGCCCGCAGGCACCGTTCGACAGCTTTGGCGCGATCACGGCATGGGCTGCCGATTGCGGCTATCTGGGCGTGCAGGTGCCGTCGGGGGCGGAGGCACTGATCGACCTGGATCTGGCCGCGATCTCGACCACGTATTGCGACGATCTGAAGGGGCAGGCCAACGGTTTGGCCATCACCGAACTGTCGGCCCATATCCAGGGTCAGCTGGTCGCCGTCCATCCGGCCTTTGACGAGGCGTTCGACGGGTTCGCGCCGGCCACGCTGCGGGGCAATCCGACGGCCCGTCAAGCGTGGGCGGTGGACCAGATGCGCAAGACCATCGATGCGTCGGCCAACCTTGGCCTTGACCGGATGGCGGCGTTCTCGGGCGCGCTGGCCTGGCCATACTTCTATCCTTGGCCGCAGCGCCCCGCGGGCCTGGTCGAGGCGGCATTCGATGAACTGGCCGCCCGCTGGCGTCCGATCCTGGACCATGCCGACAGCCGCGGTGTCGACATCTGCTTCGAGATCCATCCCGGAGAAGACCTGCACGACGGCGTCACCTTCGAGATGTTCCTGGACCGTCTGGACCAGCATCCGCGGGCCAAGATGCTGTATGATCCGTCGCACTACCTGCTGCAGCAGCTTGATTATCTTGAGAACCTGGACATCTATGCCGACAGGATCGGCATGGTCCATGTCAAGGACGCCGAATTCAACCCGACTGGTCGGCAGGGCGTCTATGGCGGATTTCAGCCTTGGGCGCAGCGCGCCGGCCGCTTCCGCAGCCTGGGCGACGGTCAGGTCGATTTCGACGCGATCTTTTCCAAGCTGGCGGTGATGGGGTTCGACGGCTGGGCCGTGGTCGAATGGGAATGCGCGATCAAGCACCCCGAGGACGGCGCCCGAGAAGGGGCGGCCTTCGTGCGCGACCACATCATCCGCGTCACCGACCGCGCTTTTGACGATTTCGCCGATGGGGGTGCCGACATGGAAGCCAACCGCCGCATGCTGGGGCTGTCCCGATGAACCGCCCGATCCGTCTGGGCATGGTCGGGGGCGGCGAGGGGGCGATGATCGGCAACGTCCATCGCATCGCCGCGCGGCTGGACGGCCGGTTCGACCTGATCGCCGGCGCCCTGTCCTCGGACGAGACGCGCGCGGCCGAGAGTGCGCGTGCCTTGGGCATCACCCGCAGCTATGGCGATTTCCGCCAGATGGCACGTGACGAGGCTGCCCGTCCCGACGGGATCGAGGCCGTGTCGGTCTGCACCCCGAACCACCTGCATGAACCCGTGTCGCGCGCCTTTCTGGAACAGGGCATCCATGTCATCTGCGACAAGCCGATGACCGCGACGCTGGACCAGGCGCAGGCCTTGGCCGACCTGGCCGGGCGGTCCGATGCGCTGTTCATCCTGACGCACAACTATTCCGCCTATCCCCAGATCCGGCAGGCCCGGGCAATGATCGCGCGCGGCGATCTGGGCACGCTGCGGCTGGTCCAGGTCGAATACGCCCAGGATTGGCTGACCCAGGACACGGACAGCAAGCAGGCCGCATGGCGCGGTGACCCGGAACGCGCGGGTGCCGGCGGCGCGATCGGCGACATCGGCACGCACGCGTTCCAGTTGGCGCGGTTCGTTACTGGCGAATTGCCCAACCGGCTGGCCGCAGACCTGACCAGCTTTGTCCCCGGCCGCAGGCTGGACGACAACGCGCATATCCTACTGCGCTATGCGTCGGGGGCCAAGGGGATGCTGTGGGCCTCGCAGGTGGCGCCGGGAACGGAGAACGGCCTGCGGCTGCGGGTCTATGGCGACAAGGGCGGCCTGGAATGGCAGCACGACACGCCCGAGACGCTCAGATACACCCCCTTCGGCAAGCCGGCGCAGATCTTGCGCCGCGCCGGGCCGGGCAGCACCCAGGACGGCAGCCGCGTGCCCCCCGGTCATCCGGAAGGATACCTGGAGGGGTTCGCGAACCTTTATGCCGAGGCCGCGCAGGCGATCCGCAGCGGCACCATGCCCGACACCCTTCCCGGCATCCGCGACGGGCTGGAGGGGTTGCAGTTCATTGACGCCTGCATCCGGTCGAACGCGGCGGATGCGGCCTGGGTCCAGGTGACGCCATGACCGATCCCATCCTGGCGCTGAACGGCGTCACCAAGTCCTTTGGTCCCATCGAGATCCTGCACGGCGTCGATTTCGCCCTGCATCCCGGAGAGGTCCACGCCCTGATCGGCGAGAACGGCGCAGGCAAGTCCACGACGATGAAGATATTGGCCGGATACCTGGACCCCACGGGCGGGCAGGTGACGTGGCAGGGCAAGCCCATCACCTTTGCCGGGTCGGACGAGGCCGAGGATCTGGGCATCATCATGATCCATCAGGAGTTCAACCTGGCCGAACACCTGTCGGTCGATCAGAACGTCTTTCTGGGCCGCGAACTGCGGCGCGGGCTGCTGCTGGATCACAAGGCGATGCGGGCGCAGACGGCCGATCTGCTGGGTCAGCTGCAATGCCGGGTCGATCCGGGCACGCCGGTCAACCGCATCTCGGTCCCCGATAAGCAGATGGTCGAGATCGCCAAGGCCCTGTCGCGCAAGGCGCGCGTCTTGATCATGGACGAACCGACCGCCGTGCTGACCGAGCGCGAGACCGAGGTGCTGTTCGCCCAGATCGACCGCCTGCGGGCGGAAGGGGTGGCGATCCTGTACACCTCGCACAAGCTTGGCGAGGTCAAGCGCATCGCCGACCGCGTGACCGTCCTGCGCGACGGCACGATGGTGCGGTCGGACCTGACCGCCGACGTCACCGAAGACGACATGGCCACCGCCATGGTCGGGCGCGAGCTGTCGGACCTGTTCCCGCCCAAGGCCGCCCACGGGGCCGAGCCGATCCTGGAGGCGCAGGGCGTCAGCGTCCCCGGTGTGGTCCATGACGCGTCCCTGGTGCTGCACCGGGGCGAGGTGCTGGGCATCGGCGGCCTGGTCGGATCGGGGCGCACCGAACTGGCCGAGGCCATCGCGGGCCTGCGCCCGCGCAGCGGCACCGTGCGCCTGAAGGGGCAGGACCTGCCCGTCAACCACGTCGCGCAGGCGATGCGGGCCGGGCTGGTCTATCTGACCGAGGACCGCAAGGGCGCGGGTCTGTTGCTGGACAAGACGCTTCGCGAGAACCTGACCCTGGGCCAGCTGGACCGGTTCGGCAGCCCCCTGATCGACCGCAAGCGCGAGGAGGCCGCGCTGGACACGGCCATCGGCGACTTCGCGATCCGCGCGCCCGAACGCGGCATGGCGGTGGGCGATCTGTCAGGCGGCAACCAGCAGAAGCTGCTGTTGGCCAAGACCCTGCTGTCGGACCCCCAGGTGATCATCATCGACGAACCCACCCGCGGCATCGACATCGGCACCAAGCAGCAGATCTATACCCTGATCGCGCGGTTGGCCGCCGAAGGCCGCAGCATCATCGTCATCTCCTCGGAAATGCCCGAACTGATCGGTCTGGCCAGCCGCGTGGTTGTCATGCACGCTGGTCGCATCGTGGGCGAACTGGCCGACGCGGCCGTGACCGAGGGCAATATCGTGCGTCTGGCCATGGGGATGGACCATTCCCAGGGCGGACATGAAAAGGACAGCGCCGCATGAGCATGGCAACCACCGCCCCGACCCGGCGTCCCAGGGTCAATCTGGCCGTCGTCGCGCCCATCGTGGCGCTGATCGTGCTGGTCCTGATCGGCATGGCGCTGAACCCGAACTTCCTCAGCTTTGCCAACATCACGAACGTCCTGGCGCGGTCCGCCTTCATCGGCATCATCGCCATCGGCATGACCTTCGTCATCACCGCGGGCGGGCTGGACCTGTCCGTCGGGTCGATGGCGGCGTTCGTCGCCGGGCTGATGATCCTGGTGATGAACATGCTGACCGAAAGCATGGGCGGCGGGCTGCCCGTCATCCTGATCGGCATTGCGCTGGCGCTGTTCACGGGACTGGCCGCGGGCTTCATCAACGGCATCCTGATCACCCGCGCCGGCATCGAGGCGTTCATCCTGACCCTGGGCACGATGGGCATCTATCGCAGCCTGGTGACCTGGCTGGCCGACGGCGGCACGCTTTCGCTGGGCTATGAGATGCGCGAGCTGTACCGCCCCGTCTATTACGACGGCATCCTGGGGATCAGCTGGCCCATCATCGTCTTTGCCGTGCTGGCGATCCTGGGAGAGATCACCATGCGCCACACCGCCTTCGGTCGCCACTGCGCCGCCATCGGTTCGAACGAGAAGGTCGCGCGCTACTCCTCGGTCGCGGTGCTGCGGGTGCGGTTGATGACCTATGTCCTGCTGGGCACGCTGGTCGGCATCGCGGTCGTGATGTACGTGCCGCGCCTTGGATCGGCATCCGCCACCACGGGCCTGCTGTGGGAGCTGGAGGCGATCGCCGCGGTGATCATCGGCGGCACCCTGCTGAAGGGCGGCTTCGGCCGGGTCTGGGGCACGGTCGTGGGGGTCCTGATCCTGTCGCTGATCGGCAACCTGCTGAACCTGACCGACTTCGTCAGCCCCTATCTGAACGGTGCCATCCAGGGCGTCGTCATCATCCTTGCCGTCGTGCTGCAGCGAAACACCGGCGCCGCACGCTGATTTTCACCTGTGGGAGGAGTAACCACCATGAGAAAGACCCTGATTGCCACGACCGCCCTGATGGGCCTGACCGCTGTCCCGGCGCTGTCGGAAACCATCGGCATCTCGATCCCGGCGGCGACGCATGGCTGGGCGGGGGCGCTGAACTTTCACGCCGAACGCACCGTCGCGCGGCTGTCCGAGGCGAACCCCGATCTGGAATTCGTGCTGACCACGACCTCCGATCCCGGGCAGCAGGTGTCGGACCTCGAGGACATGGTGGCCACCCGCGGCATCGACGCACTGGTCGTCCTGCCTTTCGAATCCGAGCCCCTGACCGGCCCGATCCAGCGCATCGCCGACAGCGGCGTCTGGGTCACCGTCGTCGACCGCGGCCTGGCCCAGGAGGGCATCGAGAACCTGTATGTCGCAGGCGACAACGACAGCTTCGGCCGCACCGCAGGAACCTATTTCGCCGATACCCTGGACGAGGGCGCCAAGGTCGTCGTGATGCGCGGCATCGCCTCCACCGTCGACAACGAGCGCGTGGCGGGTTTCGAGGCTGCGCTGGAAGGGTCGGGCATCGAGGTGCTGGCGATGGATCACGGCAATTGGAACCGCGACACGGCCTTCAACCTGATGCAGGACTGGCTGTCGCGCTTCCCCGAGATCGATGCGGTCTGGGCGGCGGATGACGACATGGCCGTTGGCGCGCTGGCGGCCATCGACCAGGCCGGCCGCACCGAGGAGATGTTCGTCGTCGGCGGCGCCGGGATGAAGGAAATGGTCCAGCGCATCCAGGACGGCGATCCGACGGTTCCGGTGAACGTGACCTATCCGCCGGCGATGATCTCGACCGCGATCGAGATGACCGCCTTGGGTCTGACCTCCGGTGCGCCCATGTCGGGCGAATTCATCATCGCCTCCGAGCTGATCACCCCGGAGAACGCCGAGAGCTTCTATTTCGAAGACAGCCCGTACTGACGACGACGCGGCGCGGGATGTGACCCGCGCCGCATTCCGACCCCGGAGGAGGGGGTCGTTCCGCCCCGAAATGTAAACGGTTTCATATTTCGCCCGAGGGCGTGACCGGGGCCTGCATCAAAGGGAGGATAACCATGACCGATCTGTCGGACCGCGCGACTATGACCCGGCGCGGACTGTTTCACGGCGCCAGCGGCCTTGCGGCGCTTGGGGCGGGGCTGGGGGCCGTGCCCCTGATGGCCCAGGATGCGCAGCCTGCGGGGCTGCAGGGCAACATCAACCATTCCGTGGCGCGCTGGACCTTTGGCGACCTGCCGCTGGCCGACCTGTGCCAGCTGGCCCGCCAGACCGGCCTGGGCGCGATCGACCTGTGCGGTCCGGACGACTGGCCGGTGCTGGCCGAACACGGGCTGGCCAGTTCGATGTGCAACGGCGCCGAGATCAGCTTGGAGGATGGCTGGGCGGACCCCGCCAACCACGACGAACTGACCGAACGTTATCTGCGTCACATCCCGCTGGTCGCGGAGGCGGGGCATGTGAACCTGATCTGCTTCAGCGGCAACCGCCGGGGCATGTCCGACGAAGACGGCCTGCGCCATTGCGCCGAGGGCCTGTCGCGCATCCTGCCCGCCGCTCGCGATGCCGGGGTCGTGCTGCAGATGGAGCTGCTGAACAGCCGCGTCAATCATCCCGATTACATGTGCGACCGCAGCGCATGGGGCGTGGCGCTGTGCGAACGGCTGCAAAGCCCGCAGTTCAAGCTGCTCTATGACATCTACCACATGCAGATCATGGAGGGCGACGTGATCCGCACAATCATGCGCGACCATCGCTGGTTCGGGCATTACCACACCGCCGGCAATCCCGGCCGCAACGACCCCGACGACAGTCAGGAACTGAACTATCCCGCGATCTGCAGGGCGATCCGGGACACGGGCTATCAGGGTTGGGTGGCGCAGGAGTTCATCCCGCGCGACCCCTCCCCGCAGGCCGCCGCCGCATCGCTGCGCGACGCGGTGCTGACCTGCGACGTCTGAACGCCTCAAGCAATTTCTAGAAAGGAACGCCAGATGGCAGACAACATGCATTACGACGCGATCGTCGTCGGATCGGGCATCAGCGGCGGGTGGGCCGCCAAGGAGCTGACGGAGAAGGGCCTGAAGGTCCTGATGCTGGAGCGTGGCCGTAACATCGAGCATCTGACCGACTATGTGAACGCCGACAAGGAGGCCTGGGACTATCCCCACCGCGGCACCGCGACCATGGAGATGAAGGACAACTATCCCGTCCTGTCGCGCGACTATCCCCTGAACGAGCAGACCTTCGGCATGTGGGCCAACGAGCAGGAAAACCCCTATGTCGAGGCCAAGCGCTTTGACTGGTTCCGGGGCTATCACGTCGGCGGGCGCAGCCTGATGTGGGGTCGCCAGTCCTATCGCTTCTCGGACACCGACTTCACCGCCAACGAACGCGAGGGGATCGCGACCGACTGGCCGATCCGCTATGCGGACATCGCGCCTTGGTACGACCATGCCGAACGCTTTGCCGGCATCTCGGGGACGAACGAGGGGCTGGACATCCTGCCCGACGGGCAGTTCCTGCCGCCCATCCCGCTGAACATCGTCGAAAAGGACGTGGCCGCACGCCTGCGCAACGCCTTTGGCGGCAAGCGGTACCTGATCAACAGCCGCGTGGCCAACATCACCGAGGCACTGCCCGACCAGAACCGCGTCGCCTGTCAGTATCGCAACAAGTGCTGGCTGGGCTGCCCCTATGGCGCCTATTTCAGCACCCAGTCCGCGACGCTGCCCGCCGCGATGGCCACGGGCAACCTGACGCTGCGGCCGTTCTCGATCGTCAAGGAGGTCCTGTACGACAAGGACCGCAAGCGCGCGACCGGGGTCGAGATCATCGATGCCGAGACGAACATGACCTATGAATACACCGCAGACGTGGTGTTCCTGAACGCCTCCAGCTTCAATTCGACCTGGGTGCTGATGAACTCGGCCACCGATGTCTGGGAAGGCGGTCTGGGGTCGTCGTCGGGCGAGCTGGGCCACAACGTCATGGACCACCATTTCCGCGTCGGCGCCGAGGGCCGGGTCGAGGGGTTCGACGACAAGTACTACTTCGGGCGCCGTCCGGCGGGCTTCTACATCCCGCGTTTCCGCAATATCGACGGAGAGGAGCGGCCCTATACCCGCGGTTTCGGCTATCAGGGATCGGCCAGCCGCCAGGGATGGCAGCGCGACATCGCCGAACTGAACATCGGTGCGGACCTGAAGCAGGCCCTGTCGACGCCGGGCAACTGGACCATCGGCATGACCGGGTTTGGCGAGATGCTGCCCTATCACGACAACGCCATCTCGCTTGACCGGGGCACGACGGACAAGTGGGGCCTGCCGGTCCTGTCCGTCAGCGTCGACCTGCGCGAGAACGAGATGCGCATGCGTGAGGACATGAAGCAGGACGCCGTCGACATCCTGGAGGCCGCCGGGGTCAAGGACGTCAAGCCGGTCGACCGCGACTATGCCCCCGGCATGGGCATCCACGAAATGGGCACGGCACGCATGGGCCGCGATCCGAAGACCTCGGTCCTGAACGGCAACAACCAGGTGTGGGATGCGCCGAACGTCTATGTGACGGACGGGGCCTGCATGACCTCGGCCAGCTGCGTGAACCCTTCGCTGACCTACATGGCGCTGACCGCGCGTGCGGCGGATCACGCCGTCAAAGCCCTCAAGAACGGAGATCTGTGATGAACCGTCGCGACCTTCTGACGATGATCGCCGCCGTCACCGGGACGGCCATGCTGGGTGCGGGCCGGGTAATGGCCTATGTCCCGACCGAGACCGGAGAGAACCTCTTCACCCCCCAGGATGCGGCCTTCCTGGACGAGGTGGCCGAGACGATCATTCCCGCCACCGACACGCCGGGCGCCAAGGACGCGGGCGTCGGCGCCTTCATGACCCAGTTCGTCAGCGACTGCTATGACGCCGAGGAGCAGGCGGCGTTCCGCGACAGTATCGACACGCTGAAATCCGAGGCCCAGGCACAGTTCGGCAAGCCGTTCGAGGACCTGACCGCCGAGGAGCGCCAGCAGATGCTGCAGGAGGCCATGGTCGCCGCCAGCGCCCAGGCCGCCGTCGTGGCCCAGGCCAAGGAGGAGATGCGCATCCAGGCCCGCGACCAGCAGCAGTCCGCCGACACCGCCGCCACCGCGCAGGCCCAGACCGAGGCGGACCTGCCGGCGCTGCACTGGTTCACGCCGATCCAGCAGCTGACGCTGTTCGGATTCTTCACCTCCGAAGTCGGTGCGACGCAGGTGCTGCGCTATGAGCCGGTGCCGGGCGAGTACATCGGCGATCTGGAATACGACGGCGGCCCGGCCTGGGCCACCTGATCCCGCCAACGGCCCCGGCATGTCCGGGGCCGCATTCTTTTGCAAAGGACATTGCCATGAAACTGATGACATCGATGGCCGCGCTGCTGGCGTTGGCCGCCCCCACCTTGGCCCAGGACGCCCCCGAGCCGACGCGCGAGGAACGCCAGGCCCAGTCCCGCGTGACCGAGATCGCGGGCCCCGAGCCGCGGCTGGTCCAGACCCCCGAGGGCGAGCCGCCGTCGGACGCCGTCGTGCTGTTCGACGGGACGAACCTGGACGGGTGGGAATCCGTGAACGGCGGCGCCGCCGAGTGGGTTGTCGAGGATGGCGCGATGCGCGTCGCGCGCGGATCGGGCGACATCCGCACCACGGAGAGCTTCTGCGACGTTCAGCTGCATGTCGAATGGCGCTCTCCGCCGAACAACGAGGGGCATGACAGCCAGGACCGCGGCAACAGCGGCATCTTCCTGCAGAGCCGTTACGAGGTGCAGGTCCTGGACAGCTTCGAGAACCCGACCTATGCGAACGGGCAGGCGGGGTCGATCTACAAGCAGCATCTGCCGCTGGTGAACGCCTCGCGCGCACCCGAAGAATGGCAGACCTACGACATCATCTTCCAGGCGCCGATCTTTTCGGACGAAGGCGCGCTGCGCCGTCCGGCCCATATCACCGTCCTGCACAACGGCGTTGTGGTGCAGAACCACGCCCAGATCCAGGGTGTGACCGAATGGATCGGCTATCCGGCCTACGAGGCGCATGACTGCGCGCCGATCCAGCTGCAGGACCATGACGCGGATGTCAGCTTCCGCAACATCTGGGTCCGCCCGATGTGATCCGGCCGGGTCCGCCCCCTGCGGCGGGCCCCGGCATCGCCACCCGGCATCGCGACACGGAAAAAGGGGCCGCGACGATGTCGCGGCCCCAGTCAACCTGTCCGGCAGGGAGGGTTCAGCGCGTGGCGCTGTCCGGCAGGTTTTCCGTCAGGAAGGTGGCACCGGTTATCACGACCTCGGCGGCGTCCAAGGGCTGGTCATGCTCGATGATGTACCACTGCGCGCCGGCCTCCTCGGCGGCGGGCAGGATCGCAGCCCAGTCCAGCGTGCCTTCGCCAAGCGCCTTGAAGCCCCGCTCGTCCTCGGCCTCGCCCTCGGGGGCGTTGTCCTTGGCGTGGATCGCAAAGACGCGGTCGTCGAAACGGCCCAGATACTCGACCGGGTCCAACCCGCCGCGCGCGACCCATGCCAGGTCCAGCTCGGCCATGACGTCCTCGCCCGCGGCCTCCATCATGATCTCCAGCGCGGTGCGGCCGTCGAACTCGACCATCTCGAAATCGTGGTTGTGATAGGCCAGCGTCATGTCCGCCGCCTCCAGCGTCTCGCTGAGCGCGGCCAGCTCCTCGCCCAGGGCGGTCCAGCCGGCGGCATCCGCAGGGCGGTCCTCCTCGGCCAGATAGGGGACGGTGATGACGTCGTTGCCGATCGCCTTGTTGAAATCGATCACCGCCTGCGCGTCGGCGCGCAGATCGGCCAGCTGGGCATGGGTCGAGATCGCCTCGATCCCGTACTCCTGCAGCTTGGCCGACAGGTCCTCGGCGGTGCTGTCCTGCATGCCGACGGTCTCCACCGCGGTCACGCCCGCCGCCTGGACGGCGGCCAGCTGTTCATCCAGCGTGCCGTGGTCGCGCAGCGTATACATCTGGACCGCGATGGGCAGGTCGGACGTGGCCGCATCCTGGGCCATCGCCATCGGTGCCACCAGCGTGGCCAGTCCACCGATCAAGGCGGTTCTTGCAAATGTCATGATCTTCTCCTCTGGTCCCCGCTCCTCCGGGGGTTGTCCACAGATGTAATGGATTTCATTCCGTCTGAAAAGGATTACATTCACACAGGCCCGGCTTTTTGCTGCCCGGATCGGCACCCTGCCGCCGCAATGCTTGCGCTGAGCGCCGTTTCGCCCTAGGCCCCCGCTGCGCCAACCAGAGGACATCATGGCCCAAAACGACCTGGAAGCCCGACATCTCGATACGCTGGACCGCGACCTGGGGCGGTTCTCGGCGCTGGAAAACGCCACCGCCTATGTCGCGCGCCCGCTGGTCGCGCCGGGCGTCGCGCTGGCCTTCGTGCTGCTGGCCGGGCTGGGGGCGATGGTCGCCTTCGGACAGACCGACAACACGCTGATCGTCGTGGTCGCGGCGATCTTCGGCGCCTACATGGCGCTGAACATCGGCGCCAACGACGTGGCCAACAACATGGGCCCGGCGGTCGGCGCGAATGCGCTGACCATGGGGGGCGCCATCGCCATCGCCGCCGTGTTCGAGACCGCGGGCGCCCTGATCGCGGGCGGCGACGTGGTCAGCACCATCTCTCGCGGGATCATCGATCCGCAGACGATCGGGACCGACGGCATCTTCGTCTGGGCGATGATGGCGGCGCTGCTGTCATCGGCGCTGTGGGTGAACCTGGCGACCTGGATCGGCGCGCCGGTCTCCACCACCCATTCTATCGTCGGCGGCGTGATGGGCGCGGGCATCGCCGCGGCCGGGTTCGGCGCGGTCAACTGGCCCACGATGGCGACCATTGCGGCCAGCTGGGTGATCTCTCCGGTGCTGGGCGGGCTGATCGCCGCGGCCTTCCTGTGGTTCATCAAGGCGCGCATCATCTATCGCGACGACAAGATCGCGGCCGCGCGCGTCTGGGTGCCGGTCCTGATCGGCATCATGGCGGGTGCGTTCGCGGCCTATCTGGCGCTGAAGGGTCTAAGCCGCATCGTCGACGTGACCTTCTCCGGGGCGCTGATGATCGGCGCGGTGCTGGGCCTGGTCTGCTGGGTCGTCATGATCCCGGTGATCCGCCGCCAGTCGCGCGGGCTGGAGAACCGCAACAAGTCGCTCAAGGTGCTGTTCGGCATCCCGCTGGTCGTGTCGGCCGCGCTGCTGTCCTTTGCGCATGGTGCCAATGACGTGGCCAATGCCGTCGGGCCGCTGGCCGCCATCGTGCAGGCCCTGGGATCGGGCGGCACGGCCGAGGCCGTGGCGATCCCGCTTTGGGTGATGCTGATCGGGGCGTTCGGCCTGTCCTTTGGCCTGTTCCTGTTCGGACCCAAGCTGATCCGCATGGTCGGCAGCCAGATCACCAAGCTGAACCCGATGCGTGCCTATTGCGTGTCGCTGTCGGCGGCGCTGACGGTGATCCTGGCCAGCTGGCTGGGTCTGCCGGTCAGTTCGACCCACATCGCGGTCGGTGCGATCTTCGGGGTGGGCTTCTTTCGCGAATGGGACGCGGCCCGCCGCGCCCGCGCCGTGCAGGGTCAGGCCCCCGAACGCCCCCGCACCGCCCCCGAGGAGCGTCGCCGCCGCAAGCTGGTGCGCCGGTCGCATGTGCTGACCATCGGCGCGGCCTGGGTGGTCACGGTTCCGGCGGCGGCGGCCCTGTCGGGGGCGCTGTTCTGGGCGCTGCGGGCGATCGGCGGCTAGACGCCGCAGGCCGCCAGCCAGCGGCGGATCGCGTCAAGGGCAGGGGCCTCGTCCAACCAGGGGATATGGGCGCGGCCCGGCACCTCGGCCAGGATCAGGTCCGGGCGCATGTCCTTCATGCGCGCGGCCACCGCAGGCGACAGAAGGTCCGAATTCGCCCCCCGGATCAGTGCGACCGGCAAGCCGGCCGTCGCCTGCCACAACGGCCACAGATCGACCGGATCGCCCTGGAACGCGGCCAGGAACGCCTCTCGCAGGGCGGGGTCATAGGTGATGCGCAACCCCTCCGGCGTTTCGTGGTAATGGCGGCGCACGTCCTCCAGCCAGCGTCCCGGCGGCACGTCGGCAAAGCCCGGCATCAGCCCGGGCAGGCGCGCCGCCAGTTCGGAATGGCTGGCAGCCGCGGGATTGCGCCCGACATAGTCGAAGATCCGCTCCAGCCCGGCGCGCGCGATCTCGGGGCCGACATCGTTCAGGCACAGGCCCGACAGGCGGTCATGCGCGGTCGCGGCCAGCACCATGCCGACCAGGCCGCCGCGCGACGTGCCCAGCACCGCGGCACGGTCGATCCCCAAATGATCCAGCAGGTCGATCGCATCGCGCGCCTCGCGCGGGACGGTATAGGTTTCGGCTCCGGTCCATTCGGACGCGCCGCGGCCGCGGTAATCCATGCGGATCAGGCGTACCCCGGTCAGGTGCGGCGCAACATAGTCGAAATCGGACATGCTGCGGGTCAGGCCCGCCAGGCACATGACGGGCAGGCCGGTCCCCTGGTCGGAAAAGGCGATGCGCGCCCCGTCACCCGCCGTGAAAACCGCCATGCCGCCGCCCCCCTGTCGTGATCGCCGCTACAGGTTCTCGCTCTGCGGCATGCCCAGCACATGATAGCCGCCATCGACCATCACGATCTCTCCGGTGGTGCAGGCGCCCCAGTCGGACAGCAGCCAGACGGCGGTGCCGCCGATGGATTCCAACGTGGCATTGGCGCGCAGGGGCGCATTGGCCTCCGTGTGGCGGAAGGTCTTGCGAGCGCCGCCGATGGCCGCGCCTGCCAGCGTCTTCATCGGGCCGGGGCTGATCGCGTTCACACGGATGCCGTCGGGGCCAAGGTCGTTGGCCAGATAGCGCACGCTGCTTTCCAGCGCCGCCTTGGCCACGCCCATGACATTGTAGAAGGGCGTCACGCGGTTCGACCCGCCATAGGTCAGGGTGATGATCGACCCGCCATCCGCCATCAGCGGATGGGCGCGCCGCGCCAGCTCGATCAGGGAATAGCAGCTGATGTCTAGGCTGTGCTTGAAATTGGCGCGGCTGGTGTTCATAAACCGGCCCGTCAGTTCATCCTTGTTCGAGAACGCCACCGCGTGGATCAGGAAGTCCAACGACCCCCACCGATCGGCCAGCGTCGCAAAGGCCGCGTCCAGCGACGCGTCGTCCGTCACGTCCACATCCACCAGCAGGTCCGATCCGACCGAGGCGGCCAGCGGTTCCACCCGCTTGCCGAACGCCTCGCCCTGATAGCTGAACGCCAGCTCTGCCCCCTGGTCGGCCAGCGCGCGCGCAATGCCCCAGGCAATGGACCGCTCGTTGGCGACCCCCATCACAAGCCCACGCTTGCCCTTCAGAAGATCGCCCATGCGTTGGTCCTTTGCGTCAGTCCTGATAGCGCGACATCAGCAGGGTGGCATTCGTGCCGCCAAAGCCGAAGCTGTTCGACAGGACCGAATCCAACCCGGCGTTGTCCACGCGGCTGGTTGCAATCTCGCCCGGTTGAATCTCGGGGTCCAGCGTCGTCACGTTCGCGGATGCGGCGATGAAGTCATTCTGCAACATCAACAGGCTGTAGATCGCCTCGTGCACGCCGGTTGCGCCAAGCGAATGCCCGGTCAGCGACTTGGTCGAGCTGACGGGCGGGGTCGAACCCTCGCCCCAGATGCGGCGGATGGCCTTGATCTCTCCCAGATCGCCGACCGGGGTCGAGGTGCCATGCGCGTTGATATAGCTGACCTTGCGACCCTCGGGCAGGGTGGCCATGGCCACGCGCATCGCGCGCTCGCCGCCCTCGCCGGACGGGGCGACCATGTCGTAACCGTCGCTGGTGGCACCGTAACCGGTGACCTCGGCATAGATCTTGGCGCCGCGCGCCAGGGCGTGCGACAGCTCCTCCAGCACGACGACGCCGCCGCCGCCCGCGATCACGAACCCGTCGCGGGTCGCGTCATAGGGGCGCGATGCGGTCGCGGGCGTGTCGTTGTATTTCGACGACATCGCACCCATCGCGTCGAAGAGGCACGACAGCGTCCAGTCCAGTTCCTCGCCGCCGCCGGCAAAGACGATGTCCTGCTTGCCCATCTGGATCTGCTCGACCCCGTTGCCGATGCAATGCGCGGAGGTCGCGCAGGCCGAGGTGATGGAATAGTTCACGCCCTTGATCTTGAAGGGCGTCGCCAGACAAGCCGAATTGGTGGACGACATGCAGCGGGTGACCATGAACGGGCCCATGCGCTTGGGGCTGCCCTTTTCGATCACCGTCTGGTGCGCCTGGAAGAAATTCGACGTGGACGGGCCGCCCGATCCCATGATCAGGCCGGTCCGCGGGTTCGAGACGTCGCCTTCCTCAAGCCCGCTGTCGGCGATGGCCTGTTCCATGGCCAGGAAGTTGTAGGCCGCGCCCGGACCCATGAAGCGCAGGTTGCGCTTGTCGATATGGTCCTCCAGCACGATCTGCGGCATGCCGTGGACTTGGCTGCGAAAGCCGTGTTCGGCGTATTCGGGGGCCGCGACGATGCCCGACTTGCCCGCGCGCAGGCTTTCGGTGACTTCATCGGCGTTGTTGCCGATGGGGGATACGATGCCAAGCCCGGTGATGACGACACGACGCATGGGGGCCTCCTTGAAATGGTGGGGTCAGCTGGCCGACAGGGCCACTTTCATGTCCTTGACCTGATAGATCAGCTCTCCGTCGGCCTCGACCCGGCCGTCGGCGACGCCCATGGTCAGGCGGCGGGTCTGGATGGCCTTGGTGAAATCGACGGTATAGCGCAACAGCTTGCGATCGGGGCGGACCATGCCGGTCAGCTTGACCTCTCCGACGCCCAGGGCATAGCCGCGACCCTGCCAGCCGCGCCAGCCCAGGTTGAAGCCGGTCAGCTGCCACAGCCCGTCCAGGCCCAGGCAGCCGGGCATGATCGGATTGCCGGGAAAGTGGCAGCCGAAGAACCACAGGTCGGGCGTGATGTCGAATTCGGCGACGATATGGCCCTTGCCATGCGCGCCGCCGTCCTCGGACACGTCGGTGATGCGGTCCATCATCAGCATGGGCGGTTCGGGCAGCTGGGCATTTCCGGGGCCGAACAGTTCTCCGCGCGCGCAGGCAAGCAGGTCGTCGCGGTCGAAGCTGGTCTGGGTCAATGCCATCCGGGTCATGCCTTCATCTGTGCAGCCCCTGCGGGCCGGTCGGTTTTTCAGGTTGCCGCAGGGTCTATCATCCGGGGCAAGACCCGCGCAAGGGCAAGCCGCAGCCGTCTAGAACCACTGTCCCGGCTCCATCAGGCCCAGGTCCATCAGCTGCTGGCTGGTCCAGTCGAAGCGGTGCGAATTGCGCCAGGTCATGTCGCGGACCTGTTCGCGCGATCCGGGATTGCGTACCAGCGCCTTGGCGACCCGAAAGGACGCCACCGCGGCCGTCAGGTTGTGGTGCCAGGGACAGGAGTAGGTGTTGTACTCCTCGATCGAGAAGCGGTGGTCGGCGGTCACCGTCAGGCCGGGGGCGGCGCGGAACAGCGCGATGCGGTCGATGCGGCGACGGTCTGCCGGCAGGAACTCCTCATAGCGCCAGCGCAGGCCGCCATGAAAGTCCAGCTGGCGTTCGCGGATCTGGCCGTCCGTGCCGCGACGGCCCAGGGCATAGTATCCCGTCCGGTCGAACAGCGCCCCGTCAAGATCGACCGCGTCGGGGCAGGCCCGCAGATCACCCGCATAAAGATCGATCACATAGGACAGCATCGCGGCGCGCCGTTCCTCGGTGTGAAAGGCCAGCATCTCTCCGACGCTTCGGGTCTCGCAGAAGGGATAGAACAGGAACTCGGCGTTGAAGCCGTAGTAAAGCCAGGTGCCGGTCGGCACGGCGCGGATCACCGCGTTCACCGCCTGGACATGGGCCGCGGGCCTGCGCGGGTCGTAACGCAGCTGCGTCACCTGCGCGGCCATCGCGTCGGGCAGATCCTGCGGCTGGTCCGACATCAGCAGGATGTGGCGAAAGCCCCGGTCCAGATGATGGCGCAGCGTCGCCGCGACGGCCGTGTCGTCTTCGACCAGGATCACGGCAAGCGGTCCGCGGGCCAGGACGGCGGGCCGCCCGGCCAGGAACGGCGCCATGTCCCGGATCGGCAGGACCGTCATCAGCGCATGACCGCCTTGACCTGCTCCAGCGCGGCGGCCAGCAGGGCGGGGTCGCCCTCTGCCTGCGACACCAGCTGCTTGAGCGTCTGCTTCTGCGTGTCGGGGATGGCGGCGCCGTCGATGATGCTGTCGACCTGGGCGCGATCGAAGCCCTCGGGGGTCAGCAGCGCCTCGATCCGGGCGGCGACGGTG
The DNA here is from genome assembly GCF_040148865.1 of Paracoccus sp. NFXS7. Classification (NCBI taxonomy): domain Bacteria; kingdom Pseudomonadati; phylum Pseudomonadota; class Alphaproteobacteria; order Rhodobacterales; family Paracoccaceae; genus Paracoccus; species Paracoccus sp. NFXS7. Next base: position 667,905 of record NZ_JAKEKV010000001.1, on the reverse strand, counting down.
GCGGCATCGGCCGTCTCGGCGGCGGCCTCTGCCGCGTCCTGCGCGGCGCTGGCGGCCTCCTGCGCGGCCGCGTCGGCGGTCAGGCCGGTGACGCCCGCGGTGGCGCCCGCGGCGGCGGCCGCGGCCCGGTCGGCGGCGTCCAGCGCGGCCTCGGCCGCAGCTTCGGCGGCGTCCGCCGCGTCGCTGGCGGGGGCGGCGCCGGTGTCGTTCGATGCGGCGACGGCCTCGGCCGCGGCATCGGCGGCGATGGCGGCGGCGTCGGCGGCCGCATCGGCTGCGGCATTGGCCGCATCCTGGCTGTCCGTCGCCTCTGTCGCGGGGGCCTCGTCCGCGGTTTCCGCGGCGGTCTGTGCGGCGTCGGCGGCATCGTCGGCCAGGCGCGCGGCGTCGCCCGCGACGGTGTCGGGGGCCGCGGTCGGGGCCTCGGGGGCCTGGGCCATTTCAACGGGTTCGTCGGTGCGGCCTTGCATCAGGTATGACGCGCCCCCCGCGGCCAGAACCAGAATCACGACGATGGGCAACAGTTTCGGCATCATGGACCCCTGATGTTCACGGCATTTGCACACTCTATGACACAGCCCCCCGCGCCGGAAAAGCGCCGCACCCCCCGATTGCCCCTGGATCGGGTCGCCGCAGGGCCGAATTGCGCCCCGTCCTGATCAATTCCGGTTGAATAATGACGCGGTTGCCCTTATTTTCCTGTCACTTCGCATTGGCCATAAAAGGAGCAACGCCATAGCCCGCCGCCCGCATAACGCACCGCCCCAACGTGACACCGGTCCCCGCACCAACGAACGCATCCGCGTGTCCGAAATTCGCCTGATCGGTCCCGAAGGGGAAAACATCGGCGTCGTGCCGCCGTCGGTCGGCATGCAGATGGCACAGGATGCCGGGCTGGATCTGGTCGAGATTTCGCCGAACGCGGCCCCCCCGGTTTGCAAGGTCATGGACCTCGGCAAGTACAAGTACGAGATGCAGAAACGCGAGGCCGAGGCCCGCAAGAAGCAGAAGGTCATCGAGGTCAAGGAGATCAAGTTCCGTCCGGGAACCGATACCCACGACTATGATGTCAAGATGCGCAGCGTGCTGAAGTTCCTGGAAGGTGGCGACAAGGTCAAGGTGACCCTGCGCTTCCGCGGCCGCGAGATGGCCCACCAGGATCTTGGCCTGGAACTGCTGCACCGCGTCCGCGACGACGTCGGAGAGGCCGGCAAGGTCGAGACCATGCCCAAGCTGGAAGGTCGCCAGATGGTGATGATGATCGCTCCGCGCTGATCCATCCCGCCTGCGACATGCTGAAAGGCCGTGCGGCATTGCCGCGCGGCCTTTTGCGTTGCATGGATAGGGGCATGACCCACCAGCCTGTCCTGCGCGTGATGCGCCTTCCCGATGCCGACCCCACCCTTCCGCTGCCGTCCTATCAGACGGCGGGGGCGGCGGGGGCCGACCTGTGCGCCAACCTGGCCCCCGCGGACCGGCTGCAGGGGGTGACCCTGCCGCCGATGGGCCGCGCGCTGATCCCCACCGGGCTGGCCCTGGCCATCCCGCAGGGGTGGGAGGTCCAGGTCCGCCCCCGGTCCGGGCTGGCCCTGAAGCACGGCCTGACCCTGCCCAACAGCCCCGGCACCATCGACTGCGACTATCGCGGCCCCCTGGGGGTGATCGTGCTGAACCTGGGCGATGCGCCGTTCACCATCCGCCACGGCGACCGGATCGCCCAGATGGTCGTGGCCCCCGCGCCGCAGACTCGGTTCGAACTGGTCGACGCGCTGGACGACACCGCGCGCGGGCAGGGCGGGTTCGGTTCCACCGGGGGGGCGGGGCTGTGACCGGCGTCTTCCTGATCGTGATGCTGCTGATTTTGGGCCGGGTGCTGCATCTGCCACGCCAAGTGGTGCTGCTGATGGTAGGGATCCTATGGGTCGGCATGCTGTCGCTGCAGGTGATCGCGCCGGGCAGCGGTGCCGCCGCCGCCCTTGGTGGCAGCGCAGCGGGCTGGCTGGTTCTGGGCGCGGTGGTGATGCTGGTCATCGGCTATCGCCGGCTGCTGGCGCGACTGCGCGTTCAGGCCACGCCCGCGCCCGCGCCCGTGACCCGCGATGCTGGGCTGTCGGACGCAGAGCTGGACCGCTATGCCCGCCATCTGGTCCTGCACCAGATCGGCGGTGCGGGTCAGATGCGGCTGAAGGGCGCCCGGGTGCTGGTCGTCGGGGCAGGGGGGCTGGGCTCGCCCGTCTGCCTGTACCTGGCTGCAGCCGGGGTGGGGCGGATCACGCTGGCCGATGACGACACGGTCAGCCTGTCCAACCTGCAGCGCCAGGTGATCTTTCGCGACGATCTGCGCGGCGAACCCAAGGCTTATGCCGCGGCCGAGGCGATGCTGCGGCTGAACCCGCATCTGGACGTGACGCCCCTGATCCGCCGCATCACCGAAGGCGACAGCGACCTGATCGCGGGACATGATCTGGTCATCGACGGCACCGACAGTTTCGCGGGCCGCGCCGCGATCAACCGGGCCTGCGTGGCGGCGGGCGTGCCCCTGCTGTCGGGCGCCATCGGCCAATGGGAGGGGCAGGTGACCTTGTTCGACCCGGCCCGCGGCGGGCCCTGCATGGCCTGCCTGTTCCCCGTGGCTCCCGAACGCGACGCCCCCTGCGCCGACGCGGGGGTGGTCGGCGCGCTGCCCGGCGTGATCGGCAGCCTGATGGCGCTGGAGGCGATCAAGCACCTGACCGGCGCGGGACAGGGCCTGCGCGGCAGGATGATGCTGTTCGACGGGCTCTATGGCGAAACCAGGACGATCGCCTGCGCGCAGGACCCGGCCTGTCCGGTCTGCGGGGCGCAATCGGCGCTGGAACCCGGCGCTGCGCAACCCTAGGCTGCCTGTCGACGACAGGAGGTCTTGATGAACCCGCAACTGACCCGCTGGACCGGCCCCGAAGGCCTGCCGCGTTTCGACCTGATCCACGACACGGATTTCGCCCCCGCCTTCGATCAGGCGCTGGCCGCGGCCGAAGCCGCGAACGAGGCGATCGCCGCCAACCCCGACGCGCCCGACTTTGCCAACACCATTGCGGCGATGGAGACCGCGGATGAGGATCTGAACCGCGTCCTTTCGGTGTTCTACACCTTGGCCGGGGTCGATTCGAACGACGCGCGCCAGGCGCTGCAGCGTGATTTCGCCCCCAGGCTTGCCGAATACGGCAGCCGGATCAGCATGGATCCGCGTCTGTACGCCCGCGTGCGCGCCGTGGCGGCCGCCGCCGACGGCCTGTCGCCCGAGGATCGGCGCATAACCGAACTGGCGCTGCGCGACTTTACGCGGGCCGGGGCGGGCCTGGACGAGGCGGGCCGCGCCCGCATGGCCCAGATCCGCGCCCGGCTGGCCGTGCTGACCACCGAGTTCACCCAGAACGTGCTGACGGACGAACGCGATTATGTCCTGTCCGTGGTCGACGATGCCCTGGCGGGTCTGCCAGACTGGCTGGTCCGTGCCATGCGGGCGGCGGCGCGCGAACGCGGCATGACGGGACAGGTGGTGACGCTGAACCGTTCGTTGATCGTACCCTTCCTGGAACATGCGCAGGACCGCGCGTTGCGCGAGACGGCGTTCCGGGCCTGGACCGCGCGCGGGTCGGGGTCGGGGGCAGGCGGCGCGGCGACCGACAACCTGCCGCTGGTCTCCGAGATCCTGGCCCTGCGCCATGAGCGCGCGCAGCTGTTGGGCTATGCCGATTTCGCCAGCTACAAGCTGGAGACGCAGATGGCGGCGACGCCCGACCGCGTGCGCGACCTGCTGTCCCAGGTCTGGACCGCGGCGCGCGCTCGCGCGCTGTCCGATCAGCAAGTGCTGGGCCAAATGCTGCACGAGGACGGTGTCAACGGTCCGCTGGAGGCTTGGGACTGGCGCCTCTATGCCGAACGGCATCGCGCCCGCGCGCATGATTTCGACGCCGATGACGTGGCCCCCTATCTGACGCTGGACGCGATGCTGGGTGCTGTCTTCGACGTGGCGCATCGCCTGTTCGGGCTGGAGTTCCAGCCGCTGGAGGCGCCGCTCTGGGCGCCCGACGTGCGCGCCTGGCGGATCACCCGCGACGGTCAGCTGATGGCCGTCTTTGTGGGCGACTATTTCGCGCGGCCGTCCAAGCGGTCGGGGGCGTGGTGTTCGGCCTTGCAGATGCAGCACAAGATCGGTGACGGTCAGAGGCCGATCGTGGTCAACGTCTGCAACTTCACCCCGCCGGACCAGCCGGGTGGGCCGGCCTTCCTGTCCTGGGACGATGCGCGCACGCTGTTCCACGAATTCGGCCACGCGACGCATCACATCCTGTCGGACGTGACCTGGCCCTCGATCTCGGGAACATCGGTCGCGCAGGATTTCGTGGAGCTGCCCAGCCAGCTTTATGAACACTGGCTGGAGCAGCCCGCGGTGCTGGACGCCCATGCGCGCCACCATGGGACCGGTGATGTCCTGCCAGCCGACCTGCGCGACCGGATGCTGGCGGCGGGCAAGGCCGGGGCAGGGTTCTCGACCGTGGAATATCTGGAGAGCGCGCTGGTGGACCTGGCCTTCCATGAGGGTGCGCCGGCATCCGACCCGATGGCACGGCAGGCCGAGGTGCTGACGGGGCTGGAGGCGCCGGACGCCATCCCCATGCGTCATGCGACGCCGCATTTCGCGCATGTCTTTGCGGGCGACAGCTATGCGGCGGGCTATTACAGCTACATGTGGTCCGAGGTGATGGACGCGGATGCCTTTGCGGCCTTCGCCGAGACGGGCGACATCTTCGACCCCGCAACGGCGCGGCGGCTGGAAGAGACGATCCTGTCCAAGGGCGGGTCTGCCCCGGCGGATCAGCTGTGGATGGCCTTTCGGGGCCGCATGCCGGGCGTCGATGCCCTGCTGAAAGGGCGCGGGCTGGACTGAGGCCCGCGCGACAGGAAGAAGGAGAAGACCCATGACCCCCATCCTGCCCGCCGCCCTGATGGCGGCGCTGGCCCTCGCGGCCTGCAAGACCGAGACCGGCGGCGGCGCCGTGCCGCCCCCCGCGCAAGGCGGCGCGGCGCTGGTCGACGGGACCTATGATCTGCGGGCCGAGGCCTGCGGGGATCCGGCCTCGGAGACGCGGCTGACGCTGGCGGGGGAAAGCTGGCGGTTCTACGAGGCACGCTGCACGCGCAGTGCTGTGGGGGCGGACGGGGCGATGACGCTGAGCTGTTCCAGCGAGGGCATGACGGACACGCGTGCCGTCAGCGCCACGATGGAGGGGGCGGTGCTGCGCCTGACTGATGCGGGGGGCACGCGCCTTTACCAGCGCTGTGACGGTTGAGGGTGTGACAGGCCGGGGCGGGGATGCCGACCGATGGTCGGCGTGCTGCCGCCCGGGCCTGAGGCGCCGCTGACGCGGCGCGGTCGTGCCGGGCCGGGGCGGCGTTCCCCGGCCCTGTGGGTCACTCGATCTCGACCAGGAGGTCCTTGGCGTCGATCTGCTGGCCGGGGCCGACATGCAGCGCCTTGATGGTGCCGTCGCGGTCGGCGTGCAGGCCGGTCTCCATCTTCATCGCCTCGATCGTCAGCAGCAGATCGCCCTGCTTGACCTGAGCGCCCTGGGCGACGCCGACGGACGCCACGACGCCCGGCATCGGCGCGCCGACATGGCCGGGGTTCGCGGCATCGGCCTTGGGGCGCGCCGCCTGCGCGCCGGTGGCGGAGCGGTTCGGAACGCGGACCTGACGCGGTTGGCCGTTCAGTTCGAAGAAGACCTTCATCTGGCCGGTCTCGTCGGTCTCTCCCAGGGTCAGCAGGCGGACCTCCAGCGTCTTGCCGGGGTCGATCTCGACGCTGATCTCATCGCCCGGCTCCATGCCGTAGAAGAAGGTGCGGGTCGGCAGGGTGCGCACCGGGCCATAGGTCTCATGGCGCTGCATGTAGTCGGTGAAGACCTTGGGATACATCAGGTATCCGTTCAGATCCTCATCGTCGATGGTCTTGCCGTCCAGCATCTCTGACAGCTTGGCGCGCTCGGCCTCCAGGTCGACGGGCTCCAGATGGGCACCGGGGCGGTCGGTGATCGGGGTCTCTCCCTTGAGCACCTTGGCCTGGATCGCCCGCGGCCAGCCACCGGGGGGCTGGCCCAGGTTGCCGCGCATCATGTCCACCACCGAATCGGGGAAGGACATGTCGCGGTCGGGGTTCATGACGTCCTCGGGGGTCAGGTTCTGGGACACCATCATCAGCGCCATGTCGCCCACGACCTTGGACGACGGCGTGACCTTGACGATGTCGCCAAACATCCGGTTCACGTCGGCATAGGCCTGTGCGACCTCGTGCCAGCGATCCTCCAGACCCATGCTGCGGGCCTGCGATTTCAGGTTGGTGAACTGCCCGCCGGGCATCTCATGCAGATAGACCTCGGAGGCCGGGGACTGCAGGCCCGATTCGAACGCGGCATAGCTTTCGCGCACGCGTTCCCAATAGTTGCTGATGGCGCGGACGGCGCCGATGTCCAGGCCGGTGTCGCGATCGGTCTGGGCCAATGCCTCGACCACGGACCCCAGGGTCGGCTGGCTGGTGTTGCCCGACAGCGCGTCCATCGCGCAATCGACGGCATCGACGCCCGCATCGGCCGCGGCCAGGATGGTCGCACCGCCCATGCCGCTGGTGTCGTGTGTGTGGAAGTGGATCGGCAGGCCGACCTCCTCCTTCAGGGCCTTGATCAGGATGCGGGCGGCGGGCGGCTTCAGCAGGCCTGCCATGTCCTTCAGGCCCAGCACATGCGCGCCCGCGGCCTTCAGCTCCTGCGCGGTTTTCACGTAATACTGCAGGTCGTATTTGGACCGGTCGGGGTCCAGCATGTTGCCGGTATAGCAGACCGTGCCTTCGCAGATCTTGCCCGACTCGATCACGGCGTCCATCGCGACGCGCATGTTCTCGACCCAGTTCAGGCTGTCGAAGACGCGGAACACATCGACCCCGGTTTCGGCGGCCTGTTTCACGAAGAACTGCACCACGTTGTCGGGATAGTTGGTGTAACCCACGCCGTTCGACGCGCGCAGCAGCATCTGCGTCATCAGGTTGGGCATCTGCGCACGGATGTCGCGCAGGCGCTGCCAGGGGCATTCCTGCAGGAAGCGATAGGCCACGTCGAAGGTCGCGCCCCCCCAGCATTCCACGCTGAACAGCTGCGGCAGGTTCGCGGCATAGCTGGGCGCCACGCGGATCATGTCGATCGACCGCATCCGTGTCGCCAGCAGCGACTGGTGCCCGTCGCGCATCGTGGTGTCGGTGATCAGCAGCTGGGTCTGGGCGGCCATCCAGTCGGCCACGGCCTGGGCGCCCTGGGTCTCCAGCAACTGGCGGGCGCCGGGCGCGGGGGCGGCCTTGGGGGCGGGCGGGACCGGCGCGCGGGCCTGGGCCGGGGGCAGGGCGCGGCCCGCGGTCTCGGGGTGCCCGTTCACGCTGATGTCGGCCAGATAGGTCAGGATCTTGGTCGCGCGGTCCTGACGCTTCTTGAAGTCGAAAAGATCGTCGGTCGTGTCGATGAACTTGGTCGTGTAGGTGTCGTCCAGAAAGGTCGGATGTTTCAGCAGGTTGATGACGAAGTCGATGTTGGTGCTGACGCCGCGCACCCGGAACTCGCGCAGCGCGCGGTCCATGCGGCGGATCGCCTGGTCGGGGGTCTGCGCCCAGGCCGTGACCTTGACCAGCAGCGAATCGTAATAGCGCGTGATGACGCCCCCCGAATAGGCCGTGCCGCCGTCCAGGCGGATGCCCATGCCGGTGGCCGACCGATAGGCGGTGATGCGGCCGTAATCGGGGATGAAGTTGTTCTGCGGGTCTTCCGTGGTCACCCGGCATTGCAGGGCATGGCCCGACAGGGTGATGTCGGACTGGCTGGCATGGCCCGTGGCATCGGCCAGTGTCTCGCCCTCCGCGATGCGGATCTGGCTTTGCACGATGTCGATGCCGGTGACCTCCTCGGTCACGGTATGCTCGACCTGGACGCGGGGGTTCACCTCGATGAAGTAGAACTGCTGGCTGTCCATATCCATCAGGAACTCGACCGTGCCGGCGTTCTGATAGCCGACGGCCTGCCCGATCTTCAGCGCCAGGCCGCAGACCTCGGCACGCTGGTCCTCGGTCAGATAGGGGGCGGGGGCGCGTTCGACGACCTTCTGGTTGCGGCGCTGCACGGTGCAATCGCGTTCATACAGGTGATAGAGGCCGCCATGCGTGTCGCCCAGCAGCTGCACCTCGACATGGCGGGCGCGCAGGATCATCTTCTCCAGATAACCCTCGCCATTGCCGAAGGCGGCCTCGGCCTCGCGGCGACCCTCGCGGACCTTCTCGACCAGCTCGGCCTCGCTGTTGATCGGACGCATGCCCCGACCGCCGCCGCCCCAGGACGCCTTCAGCATCAGCGGATAGCCGACATCCGCCGCCTCACGCTTGATGGCGTCGAAATCCTCGCCCAGCACCTCGGTCGCGGGGATCACCGGCACGCCCGCCTGGATCGCCACGCGCCGCGCGCTGGCCTTGTCGCCAAGCGCGCGCATCGTGTCGGCGCGCGGACCGATGAAGGTGATGCCGGCCGCCGTGCAGGCATCCACAAAGTCGGGGTTCTCGGACAGCAGGCCGTATCCCGGATGGATCGCGTCGGCGCCCGACAGCTTGGCCACGCGGATGATCTCGGGGATGGACAGATAGGCCGCGACCGGTCCCAGCCCCTCGCCGATGCGATAGGCCTCGTCCGCCTTGAAGCGGTGCAGGCCCAGCTTGTCCTCCTCGGCATAGACGGCGACCGTCTTCTTGCCCAGCTCGTTGGCCGCGCGCATCACGCGAATGGCAATCTCGCCCCGGTTCGCCACCAAAATCTTCTTGAACATGCCAAGCCCCCTTCCTCGTTGCCAAGCATCCTATCCGTGCTGCGATGCAGCGCAAGTGTTAGCGATAACCAGAAGCCTCCGCCCCGCGATCTGCGACCAAAAGCTGATAGCCGATGCAGCAGATGTTACGGTGCCGCAGCGATGTTCCGCCTTCGTTCGCAGATGGAACTTGCTTTTCGCCCAAGCGTCCCTATCTGATGCGACTGGTCAGAGGGGCACGTATGGAACAGAAGTTCATCGAGGTTCGCGGCGCGCGCGAACACAATCTGAAAAATGTCGACATGGATATCCCCCGCGATCAGCTGGTGGTGATCACCGGTCTGTCGGGGTCCGGCAAGTCGTCCCTGGCCTTCGACACGGTCTATGCCGAGGGGCAGCGCCGCTATGTCGAAAGCCTGTCGGCCTATGCGCGCCAGTTCCTGGACATGATGGGCAAGCCCGATGTCGACCATATCAGCGGCCTGTCCCCCGCAATCAGCATCGAGCAGAAGACGACCTCCAAGAACCCGCGTTCCACCGTGGGCACGGTCACCGAGATCTACGACTATCTGCGTCTGCTGTTTGCGCGCGCCGGGACGCCTTATTCCCCCGTGACCGGCCTGCCGATCGAGGCGCAGCAGGTCCAGGACATGGTCGACCGCACCATGGCCCTGCCCGAAGGGACGCGCGCCTATCTGCTGGCCCCCATCGTCCGCGACCGCAAGGGCGAGTACAAGAAGGAGCTGGCCGAGCTGCGCCGCCAGGGCTTTCAACGGGTCAAGATCAACGGCACCTTCCACGACCTGGACGACGCGCCGACCCTGGACAAGAAGTTCCGCCACAACATCGACATCGTGGTCGACCGCATCGTCGTGCGCGAGGGGCTGGAGACGCGGCTGGCAGACAGTCTGCGCACCGCGCTGAACCTGGCCGACGGCATCGCCCATCTGGAGCTGGCACAGGAGGAGGGGGCCGAGGGCGAACCCGAGCGCCTGACCTTCTCCGAGAAGTTCGCATGCCCCGTCAGCGGCTTCACCATCCCCGAGATCGAGCCGCGGCTGTTTTCGTTCAACGCGCCGTTCGGCGCCTGCCCGGTCTGCGACGGTCTGGGGGTCGAGCTGTTCTTCGACGATCGCCTGGTCGTGCCCGATGCGGCCCTGTCGGTGGACAAGGGCGCGATCGTGCCTTGGGCCAAGACCAAGTCGGCCTACCTGACCCAGACCATCAACGCGCTGGCGAAGCATTACGGTTTTGACAAGAAGACCCCGTGGAAGGATCTGCCCGACAGCGTCCAGCAGATGTTCCTGCGCGGGTCGGGCAAGGACGAGATCAAGTTCCGCTTCGACGACGCCGGCCGTGTCTATGAGATCAGCCGCGTCTTCGAGGGCGTGATTCCCAACATGGAACGCCGCCTGCGCGAGACCGACAGCGCCTGGGTGCGCGAGGAGTTCGAGCGTTATCAGAACAACCGCCCCTGCGGCGCCTGCGGAGGCTATCGCCTGAAGCCCGAGGCGCTGGCGGTCAAGATCGCCGGCAACCACGTGGGCGAGGTCGTGCAGCTGTCGATCCAGGAAGCGCTGGACTGGATCACCGACGCGCCGAACCACCTGTCCAAGCAGAAGGCCGAAATCGCCGCCGCAATTCTCAAGGAGATCCGCGAGCGGCTGGGATTCCTGGTCAACGTGGGCCTGAACTATCTGACCCTGTCGCGCGCGGCGGGCACGCTGTCGGGTGGCGAAAGCCAGCGCATTCGCCTGGCCAGCCAGATCGGGTCGGGCCTGACGGGCGTGCTGTACGTTCTGGACGAGCCGTCCATCGGCCTGCACCAGCGCGACAACGACCGGTTGCTGACCACGCTGATGAACCTGCGCGACCAGGGCAACTCGGTCCTGGTGGTCGAACATGACGAGGATGCGATCCGCCATGCCGACTATGTCTTTGACATGGGGCCGGGGGCGGGGGTGCATGGCGGCACCGTGGTCAGCAAGGGCACGCCTGCCGAGATTGCCGCCGATCCCGACAGCCTGACTGGCCAGTATCTGTCCGGCAAGCGCGCGATCGAGGTCCCCGAGACCCGCCGCAAGGGCAACGGCAAGAAGGTCACCGTGGTCAAGGCGACCGGCAACAACCTGAAAGACGTCACCGCCGAATTCCCGCTGGGCCGCTTCGTCTGCGTGTCGGGCGTGTCGGGGGGCGGCAAGTCCACGCTGACCATCGAGACGCTGTTCAAGACCGCATCCCTGCGCCTGAACGGCGCCCGCCAGACCCCCGCGCCCTGCGAGACGATCCGGGGGCTGGAGCATCTGGACAAGGTCATCGACATCGACCAGCGCCCCATCGGGCGCACGCCGCGGTCGAACCCGGCGACCTATACCGGCGCCTTCACGCCCATCCGCGACTGGTTCGCGGGCCTGCCCGAGGCCAAGGCGCGTGGCTACAAGCCGGGCCGGTTCAGCTTCAACGTCAAGGGCGGGCGCTGCGAGGCCTGCCAGGGCGACGGTGTCATCAAGATCGAGATGCACTTCTTGCCCGACGTCTATGTCGAGTGCGAGACCTGCAAGGGCAAGCGCTATAACCGCGAGACGCTGGAGGTGCAGTTCAAGGGCAAGTCCATCGCCGACGTGCTGGACATGACTGTGGAGGACGCACAGGAATTCTTCAGCGCCGTCCCGTCGATCCGCGAGAAGATGGATGCGCTGATGCAGGTGGGCCTGGGCTACATCAAGGTGGGCCAGCAGGCGACGACCCTTTCGGGCGGCGAGGCTCAGCGCGTCAAGCTGTCCAAGGAGCTGTCGCGCCGATCCACGGGCCGCACGCTGTATATCCTGGACGAGCCGACGACGGGTCTGCATTTCGAGGATGTCCGCAAGCTGCTGGAGGTGCTGCACGAGCTGGTCGACCAGGGCAATTCGGTCATCGTGATCGAGCATAACCTGGACGTCATCAAGACGGCAGACTGGATCATCGACATCGGCCCCGAGGGCGGCGATGGCGGCGGCGTGATCGTGGCGGCAGGCACGCCGGAGGATGTCGCGCGGGTCGAGGCCAGCCATACCGGGCGCTATCTTGGACCCATGCTGAACCCCGCCCGCAGCCGCGCCGCGGAGTAGGGCAGGGGGTGCAAAAGAAAATCGCCGAGGGTGCGTTTTTTCCTCTTGCACCCCCCGGCGGGCTTTCGTAAATACCCGCTCACCGAAGGCGAGACGGTGAAACGGATCGCAAGAGGAACTGGAGTGCGGGCGTAGCTCAGGGGTAGAGCATAACCTTGCCAAGGTTAGGGTCGGGCGTTCGAATCGCCTCGCCCGCTCCAAAAACAAAAGGCCAGACCTTCGGGTCTGGCCTTTGTCATTTGTCGCCTGCGGCTTGGTGTCAGGCGGCAACAGCCCGAATTCCATCATGATTGCCTGCGACAATGGTCTGGGTGATTCCGGGTGCACAAGCAGCCTTTGTTGGCACGCGGAGGATGATCCGCCGGATGCGACAGCCACGGTCAGGGCCGCTTTGCCGTACGCCGGTCGATCGGTGACGACATAGGCCGATCCAACCATCGGTACCCTTGGCGTCCGTGCGCAGGCGATCGCGGGGGGACCGCCTGCGCAACCTTGTCAGCCGTCGACGCGAATGCGGGCGTTCTGCGGGTCGTGCGGGCTGTCCTCGGTCACCACCGCGTCATACAGCTCGCGGAACATCCGCACCTGAAGCTTGGTGCCGGGCGTCGCCAGGTCGGGGCGGACATAGCCCATGCCGATCTGCTTGCCGAAGGCCGCCGAATAGCCACCCGAGGTCAGGCGCCCGATCTTTTCCCCGTCCAGGAACAGCGCCTCGCGGCCCCAGGGGTCCGCATCCGCCGGCCCGTCGATCAGCAGCGTGACACAGGTGGACCGGATCCCCTTGGCCTGCATCGCGGCCTTGCCGCGGAACTCCTTGCCCAGGTCCACGAACCGGTCCAACCCGGCCTCCAGCGGCGTCGCATCCCGGCCCAGTTCGGTGCCGAAGGCGCGGTACGACTTCTCCTGGCGCAGCCAGTTCTGAGCCCGAGCGCCGACCAGCTTCATGCCAGACGGCTCTCCGGCGGCGATCAGCTTGTCGAACAGGTGGTTCTGCATCTCGATCGGGTGGTGCAGCTCCCATCCCAGCTCGCCGGTATAGGCGACGCGGATGGCCATGACCGGTACCATGCCCAGCTCTATGTTGCGCATCGACAACCAGGGAAAGCGCTTGTTCGACAGGGCGGTCGCAGGTTCCGCGTCACGGATCATCCGGGCCAGGATGTTCCGGCTCTCAGGCCCTGCCAGGGCAAAGACGCCCCATTGCGTGGTCACGTCCTGCACATGGACGTATTCGCCCCCGGCGGCCATGAAATCCTGCGCCGATTTCAGCAGGTTGTCGCGGTCGTAATCCGTCCAGGCCCCGGCGCTGACCAGGTAGTAATCCTGCTCTCCGCGCCGCACGATCGTGTATTCGGTCCGCACCGTCCCGGCATCGGTCAGCGCATAGGTCAGGTTGATCCGCCCCACCTTGGGCAGTTTGTTGGTGGTCAGCCAGTCCAGGAATGCCGTCGCCCCCGGCCCGGTGACGGTGTGCTTGGCGAAGGCCGTCGCATCGACCAGCCCCGCCGTCTGGCGCACGGCCTCGGCCTCGGCCTTTGCGTATTGCCACCAACCGCCGCGACGGAAGCTGCGGCTGTCATGGTCGTCAAAGCCCTCGGGCCCGTAGTAATTCGGGCGCTCCCACCCGTTCACACAGCCGAACTGCGCCCCATGCGCCGCCTGCCGGTCATAGGCAGGCGAGGTACGCAGCGGGCGGCAGGCGGGCCGTTCCTCGTCGGGATGGTGCAGGATGAAGACGTGGTCATAGGCCTCCTCGTTCTTGCGTGCGGCGTATTCCGTGGTCATCCAGGACCCGAACCGGCGCGGGTCCAGGCTGGCCATGTCGATCTCGGCCTCGCCCTGGGTCATCATCTGCGCCAGGTAATGGCCCACGCCGCCTGCTGCGGTGATGCCAAAGCTGAACCCCTCGGCCAGCCACATGTTGCGCAGGCCGGGCGCGGGTCCGACCAGCGGGTTGCCGTCGGGGGTATAGCAGATCGGGCCGTTGAAGTCGTCCTTCAGACCCACCGTCTCCGACGTCGGAATCCGGTGGATCATCGCCATGTACTCCCCCTCGATCCGCTCAAGATCCAGGGGGAACAGGTCGGCGCGGAAGCTGTCGGGCACGCCATATTCGAACCGCGCGGGCGCACCCTTCTCATAGGGCCCCAGGATCCAGCCGCCGCGCTCCTCACGGACATACCACTTGGCGTCCGCATCGCGCAGGACCGGGTGTTCGGGGTTTCCCTCGGCGCGCCAGCGCATCAGGGCGGGGTCGGGCTCGGTCACGATGAACTGGTGTTCGACCGGAATGGCGGGGATCTTGATGCCCAGCAGCTTGGCCGTGCGCTGTGCGTGGTTGCCGGTCGCGGTCACCACATGTTCGGCGTGGATGTCATAGACCTCTCCGGACGGGATCAGGTTGCCGCCGCGATCCACCATCTTTTCCACCGTCACGACCCATTCGCTGCCGGTCCAGCGATAGGCGTTCACCTGGATCTTGCGCTCGATCCGGCAGCCCGCCATCCGTGCGCCCTTGGCCATGGCCTGGGTCACGTCGGCGGGGTTGATGTATCCGTCGGTCGGGTGGAACAGCGCGCCCTTCAGGTCTTCGGTGCGGACCAGCGGCCAGCGCTCCTTAATCTGGGCGGGGGTCAGGAACTGATGCTCGATCCCGATCGTCTCGGCGGTGGCGGAATACAGCATGTACTCGTCCATCCGCGCATCCGTCTGCGCCATGCGCAGGTTGCCGCAGCGGGTGAAGCCCGCGTTCAGCCCCGTCTCGGCCTCCAACCCGGCATAGAGCTTGACCGAGTAATCGTGGATATGGCTGGTCGCATAGCCCATGTTGAACAGGGGCAGCAGCCCCGCTGCGTGCCAGGTCGATCCGGCGGTCAGCTCGTCGCGTTCGACCAGCAGCGTGTCCCAGCCCGCGCGCGCCAGATGCAGCGCGATGCCGCATCCGACCGCGCCCCCGCCCACGACCAGAACCTTCACATGCGACGTCATCGCGCTCTCCTGTTGGAACCGTTTCGCCTGTGATGCCCCATCGGTGAAACGCCGCGTCAAAGGCGCCCGACATCTGCGGGCGAAAAACGACATGGCCTTGCCCAGACCCGCCCCCGTCGCTAGGTTGCGGCCCACGCCAACAAGGGGGCACCATGGACATCTGCCGCAGCACCGACGCCATGCGCGCCTGGCGCCGGGACGCGGGCCGCACAGCCCTGGTGCCGACGATGGGCGCGCTGCATCAGGGCCACCTGACCCTGGTCGCGCGGGCCCGCGACTGGCTGGACCGGCAGGGCGGCGGCCGGGTGGTGACCTCGATCTTTGTGAACCCCGCGCAGTTCGGCCCGAACGAGGATCTGGACAAGTATCCCCGGCAGGAGGCGCAGGACCTGGACCTGCTGCGCGAGGCCGGCTGCGACGCGGCGTTCCTACCGCAGGTGTCCGACATCTGGCGCCCCGGCGCGCAGACCCATGTGCAGGTGACGCAGTTGGGCGGCATCCTGATGGGCCGCCTGCGCCCCGGCCATTTCCGCGGCGTGGCGACCGTGGTCACCAAGCTGTTCAACATCGTCCAGCCCCAGGCCGCGGCCTTCGGCGAAAAGGACTATCAGCAGCTGACCCTGATCACCCGCATGGTCGAGGACCTGGACATTCCCGTGACCATCCTGCCCGTGCCCACCGTGCGCGAACCCGACGGGCTGGCCATGTCCTCGCGCAACCAGCGCCTGACGGCAGAGGATCGCGCAGCCGCCCCGGTGCTGGCCCGTGCGCTGGACCATGCGGCGGAATCGGTCGCGATGGGTACACCCGTCAGCCTGCTGCGCCGCCAGATCCGCGCCATCCTGTCCACGGAACCGCGGGCCGACATCCGCTCGATCGACATCCGCGACGCGCGCGATCTGTCACGCATCGCCGTCGTGGGCGGTCCGGTGGCGATCCTGCTGGCCGTCCGTTTCGGCGACGTGCTGCTGATCGACCAGCGCACCGCCCATCCATGACCCGCGCGGCCCCGCGCATTCCTTGAAAGGCCGACCCATGTCCGCGCAAGCCCCCGTCCGCCGCGTCACCGCGCCCCAGATCGCCGACCGCAAGGGCTCGACCCCCATCGTCGCGCTGACCGCCTATACCGCGCCGATGGCGGCGATGGTCGATGCCCATGCCGACGTGATCCTGGTGGGCGACAGCCTGGGCATGGTGGTCCACGGCCTGCCTTCGACGATCGGGGTCACGCTGGAGATGATGATCCTGCACGGCCAGGCCGTCATGCGCGGGTCCGACCGCGCCATGGTCGTCATCGACATGCCCTTCGGAAGTTATGAGGAATCGCCGGAACAGGCGTTCCGCAACGCCGCCCGCGTGATGGCCCAGACCGGCGCCGGCGCCGTCAAGCTGGAGGGGGGCGCCCGCATGGCCCCCACCATCCGCTTTCTGGTCGACCGCGGCATCCCGGTCATGGCCCATGTCGGCCTGACGCCGCAGGCCACGAACACGATGGGCGGCTTCAAGACGCAGGGCCGCGATCCGGCCACCTGGCCCGCCTTCGTCGCGGATGCCCGCGCGGTCGCCGATGCGGGCGCGTTCAGCGTCGTGGTCGAGGGGGTGATGGAGGGCTTGGCCGATCAGATCACCGATGCCATCGCCGTGCCGACCATCGGCATCGGCGCCAGCGCGCGCTGCGACGGGCAGATCCTGGTGCTGGACGACATGCTGGGCCTGTCGGGTCGCGTGCCGCGCTTTGTCCGCCGGTTCGGGGAACTGGGCAAAGAGGCCGACCAGGCCATCGCCGCCTATGCGGCCGCGGTCCGTGACCGCAGCTTTCCTGCCGCGGCCGAACTGTACCGCTAAGGCGGCGCTTAGTCGTCGCGCGGTTCGAAATCGGCGGTGGCGGCCAGGCGGGACAGCAGCAGCGGGATCAGCAGCAGGGCGGCAAGTCCCAGATAGATGGTGCCAAGGCTGAGGTGTTCGGCCAGGAAACCGATGCTGCCCGGCGCCAGCAGGATGCCGGAATAGCCCATCATCGTGACCACCGACAGGCCCATGCCTGCGGCAAGCCCCGGCACGTTCCCGGCCGCGGAAAAGGCGATGGGCACCATGTTCGCGATGCCGATCCCCGCCAGCGCGAACCCCGCGATCGCCGGGGCGGGGCTGCTCGACAGCCCGGCCAGGACCAGGCCCGCCATCGCCACGGTCGAACTGGCGCGCAGGGTGGTGACCGCGCCAAAGCGCCGGCGCAGCCGGTCGCCCGCAAAGCGCATCGCCGCCATCGTGCCCGCGCAGGCGGCAAAGCCCAGGCCCGCGACGGACAGCGACGCGCCCATCTCGCGCTGCAGATAGACGGCGGCCCAGTCCAGGATCGCACCTTCGGGAATCATCGCGGCCAGGGCCATCAGCCCGATCAGCCAGGGCAGGGGGCTGCGCGGCAGGCGCAGCGGCGCCTTGGGCGCGCCCGCCTCGGGGGCGTCCTGCAGCAGCCGCGGCAGCGCCCACAGCAGCACCAGCGCAAAGACCGCGGTGATGACGGCGGCATGGGCCAGTTCCCCGAATCGCTGGATCAGCCAGCCGCCCGCGGCGGCGCCGGCAAAGGCGCCCAGGCTCCAGAACCCGTGGCAGGACGACATGATCGCCCGGCCGCGCGCGCGTTCCACCGCGACCGCGTTGGCGTTCATCGCCACGTCCATGCCGCCGACCATGCCGCCGAACAGCACCACGGTCGCCGCCACCGTCCAATAGGTCGGCGCCAGAGAGATCCAGATCATCGACGGCGCGGCCAGCCACGCGGCCAGCCGCACCGCGCTGGCCGATCCGGCCCGTGCAACCATCGCCCCGAACAGCGGCATCACGCAGATCGAGCCCAGGCCCAGCCCCAGCACGATCACCCCGGCGCTGGCCTCGGTGATGCCAAGCCGTTCCATCAGGACGGGAATTTTCGGCGCCCAGCTGCCCACCAGCAGGCCGTTCACGAAAAACAGGGCCGACACGGCCCAACGCATCGTCATCACAGCATCGACGGCACGACCAGGTCGGGCGGGCGGTGCCCGTCGGCAAAGGTCTTGATGTTGATGATCACCTTCTCGCCCATCTCGGCGCGGCCCTCGACGGTCGCGCTGCCCATATGCGGCAGCAGGACGACGTTGGGCAGCTCGCGCAGGCGGGGGTTGATCTCGTGGCCATGCTCGAAGACGTCCAGGCCCGCGCCCGCGATCTCTCCGGCGCGCAGCATGCGGGTCAGGGCGTTCTCGTCGATGACCTCGCCGCGCGAGGTGTTCACGATCACGGCGGTCGGCTTCATTAGCTTCAGCCGACGCGCGTTCAGAAGGTGGAAGGTCGAGGGCGTGTGCGGCGCGTTCACGCTGACGATGTCCATGCGCGCCAGCATCTGGTCCAGGCTCTCCCACCAGGTCGCGCCCAGGGCTTCCTCGATCTCGGGGCGCAGGCGGCGGCGGTTGTGATAGTGGACCTGCATGCCGAAGGCGGCGGCGCGGCGCGCGACGGCCTGGCCGATGCGGCCCATGCCCAGGATGCCAAGACGCCGCCCGCCGACGCGGCCGCCCAGATGGGCGGTGGGCGACCAGCCCTGCCAGCGTCCGGCCTGCATCTCGGCCAGGCCCTCGGGGATCTTGCGCGTCACGGCCAGGATCAGCGCCAGCGTCATGTCGGCGGTGTCCTCGGTCACGACGCCGGGGGTGTTGCTGACCAGCACGCCGCGCTGGCGGGCGGACATCACGTCGATATGGTCGATGCCCGCGCCGAAATTCGCGATCAGCTTCAGCCGTTCGCCCGCGCGGGCCAGCATGGCGGCGGTGATCTGGTCGGTCACGGTCGGCACCAGGACGTCCGCGTCCTGCATCAGCGATACCAGCTGATCGGACGACATCTTGCGGTCGTCGTCGCGCAGGGCCACGTCGAACAGTTCGGACATGCGGGTCTCGACCGCCTCGGGCAGGCGGCGCGTCACGGCGACGCGCAGTCTGCTGCGGGGGGCTGCGGGGGTGGCGGGCATGGTCACCTCACTGTGTCAGAGCCTTGATCGGTCGCCTGCAGGCACGCCCTTCCCATCGGCGGACGCTTTTGGCAAACTGCCCGCGTTGAGGGGCAGGCACAAGACCCCAGAAGGGGCGTCCGCGCCCCGCACAGGACAGGAACGGACAACGCATGACGGCACGGCCAGGCAGGACGGGCGCAAGGGTGGCACTTGCGCTTGTGGCGATGATGGGGGCTGCCGCCCCGCAGGCGATGGCCCAAAGCGAACCGCAACAAAGCCAGGGTGCGACCGAACAGCGGGGTCCGGTGACCAACCTGCCGCTGCCCCGCTATGTCAGCCTGAAGGGCAACGAAGGCAACGCCCGTCGCGGGCCCAGCCTGTCGCACCGCATCGACTGGGTGTTCCGCCATGCGGGGATGCCGCTGCGGGTGGTGGCCGAATTCGGTCATTGGCGCCGGGTCGAGGACAAGGACGGGGCAGGGGGCTGGATCCACTATGCGCTGCTGTCGGGGGTCCGCACCGCCCTGGTCACCCAGGACATGCTGGAACTGCGCGCCCGGCCGCATCGCGATTCCGACATCGTGGCGCGGGCCGAGGCCGGGGCCATCCTGCGGCTGAACGAATGCGAGCCCGAATGGTGCCGCGTGTCGGGCGGCGGCCAGCGGGGCTGGGTGCCCAAGACGGCGATCTGGGGCGTGGACGCGGGCGAAATCCGCGACTGATCCGCGCCGCATTGCAACAATTCGCCGCGCTTTCGATCCCCTGCGCCCGTTGACCCCGGACGGTCACGGGTCTAAACCGCACTCAGCCAACCCGTCGCGGGGTCAGCCGTGATCCCCGCGACCGACAAGGGGATCGTCACCCGTGCAAAACATTACGCAGGACTATCTGCCCATCCTCGTCTTCGCGGCGATGGCCTCGGCGCTTGCGCTGATCTTGCTGCTGTCCGCGTTCGTCATCGCCGTGCGCAATCCCGACCCCGAAAAGGTCAGTGCCTATGAGTCGGGCTTCAACCCGTTCGACGACGCGCGGATGAAGTTCGACGTGCGATTCTATCTGGTGTCGATCCTGTTCATCATCTTCGACCTCGAGGTCGCGTTCCTGTTTCCTTGGGCGGTCAGCTTCCAGGCGATCAGCGAGACCGCGTTCTGGTCGATGATGGCGTTCCTGGGCGTGCTGACCGTGGGCTTTGCCTACGAGTGGAAGAAAGGAGCCTTGGAATGGGCGTGATGGCAGGGGCGAACACCGCCGGACCCGATCGCGAATACGCGACCAAGGCCCTGAACGCGGAGCTGCAGGACAAGGGATTCCTGCTGACCACGACCGAGGACATCATCAACTGGGCGCGCAACGGCTCGCTGCACTGGATGACGTTCGGCCTGGCCTGCTGCGCGGTCGAGATGATGCAGACCTCGATGCCGCGCTATGACCTTGAACGCTTCGGGACCGCGCCGCGCGCCTCCCCGCGCCAGTCGGACCTGATGATCGTGGCGGGCACGCTGACCAACAAGATGGCCCCGGCGCTGCGCAAGGTCTATGACCAGATGCCGGAACCGCGTTACGTCATCAGCATGGGCAGCTGCGCCAATGGCGGCGGCTATTACCATTACAGCTATTCCGTGGTGCGCGGATGCGACCGGATCGTGCCCGTGGACATCTATGTCCCCGGCTGCCCGCCGACCGCCGAGGCGCTGCTTTACGGCATCCTGCAACTTCAGCGCCGCATCCGGCGCACCGGCACGCTGGTGAGGTGATCATGGCGACCTATACCGATCCCGACGCGCTGGACCAGCTGGCCGAGCACATCAAGCTGCGCCGCCCGAACGAGGTCATCGGCACCGACGTGGCCTTTGGCGAACTGACCGTGACGGCCACGGCCAGCGGCATCCTGGATCTGCTGGATTTCCTCCGCAGCGATAGCAGCTGCCGGTTTTCCACGCTGGTCGACATCACCGCCGTCGATTACCCGTCGCGCCAGCAGCGTTTCGACGTGGTCTGGCACTTCCTGTCGATGTACCAGAACCACCGCATCCGCGTGAAGGTCGCCATCCGCGAGGATGAGATGCTGCCGACGCTGACCGCGATCTATCCCGCCGCAAACTGGTTCGAGCGCGAGATCTTCGACATGTTCGGGATCCTGTTCACCGGTCATCCGGACCTGCGCCGCATCCTGACCGACTATGGCTTTTCCGGCCATCCGCTGCGCAAGGACTTTCCGACCACCGGTTATGTCGAGGTTCGATATGACGACGCCGAAAAGCGCGTGATCTATGAGCCCGTGTCGCTGGTGCAGGAATACCGGCAGTTCGATTTCCTGTCGCCCTGGGAAGGCGTGCAATACGCCCTGCCCGGCGACGAAAAGGGGGCCGCGAAATGATGGACGGCGACATCCGCGCGAACAGCTATGACGACGGCAGCCACGACCTGGTGACCGGCGAACAGCGCATTCGCAACTTCAACATCAACTTCGGTCCGCAACACCCTGCCGCGCATGGTGTGCTGCGCATGGTGCTGGAGCTGGACGGCGAGGTCGTGGAACGCGCCGACCCGCATATCGGCCTGCTGCACCGCGGCACCGAGAAGCTGATGGAAAGCCGGACCTATCTTCAGAACCTGCCGTATTTCGACCGGCTGGATTACGTGTCGCCGATGAACCAGGAACACGCCTGGTGCCTTGCGATCGAACGTCTGACCGGGACGGTCGTGCCGCGCCGCGCCAGCCTGATCC
Source organism: Paracoccus sp. NFXS7 (assembly GCF_040148865.1). Taxonomy (NCBI): domain Bacteria; kingdom Pseudomonadati; phylum Pseudomonadota; class Alphaproteobacteria; order Rhodobacterales; family Paracoccaceae; genus Paracoccus; species Paracoccus sp. NFXS7. The sequence goes on along the minus strand of NZ_JAKEKV010000001.1, from coordinate 646,229 downwards.
GGGTGCTGTTCTGCGAGGTGGGGCGTATCCTGAACCACCTTCTGGGCCTGACGACCGGCGCGCTGGACGTCGGCGCCCTGACCCCGCCGCTATGGGGTTTCGAGGCGCGCGAGGATCTGATGATCTTCTATGAACGCGCATCGGGCGCGCGTCTGCATGCAGCCTATTTCCGGCCGGGCGGCGTCCATCAGGACCTGACCCCCGACCTGCTGGACGACATGGAGGCGTGGTGCGAGCGTTTCCCCAAGGTTCTGGACGATCTGGACACGCTGCTGACCGAAAACCGCATCTTCAAGCAGCGGCTGGTCGACATCGGCATCGTGTCCGAACAGGATGCGCTGGATTGGGGTTTCTCGGGCGTGATGGTGCGCGGATCGGGCATGGCCTGGGACCTGCGTCGCAGCCAGCCTTACGAATGCTATGACGAGTTCGACTTCAAGATCCCGGTCGGTACGAACGGCGACTGCTATGACCGTTTCCTGTGCCGGATGCAGGAAATGCGTGAATCGACGCTGATCATGAAGCAGGCGATCGCCAAGCTGCGGGCCGAAGGGCCGGGCGAGGTTCTGGCCCGCGGCAAGCTGACCCCGCCCAAGCGGGGCGACATGAAGCGGGACATGGAAAGCCTGATCCATCACTTCAAGCTGTACACCGAGGGCTTCCGCGTTCCCGCCGGAGAGGTCTATGCCGCCGTCGAGGCCCCCAAGGGCGAGTTCGGCGTCTATCTGGTCAGCGACGGCACCAACCGTCCCTATCGTGCGAAACTTCGCGCGCCGGGGTTCCTGCACCTTCAATCCATGGACTGGATGTCCAAGGGCCATCTGCTGGCCGACGTCCCGGCCCTGATCGCCACCCAGGATATCGTCTTCGGAGAGGTTGACCGCTGATGCTGCGCCGCCTGCACCCCGTCCAGCCGGACAGTTTCGAATTCACGCCTGCGAACCTGGAATGGGCGCAGGCACAGATCACCAAATACCCCGAGGGTCGTCAGCAATCGGCAATCATTCCTGTCCTGTGGCGTGCCCAGGAACAGGAAGGCTGGCTGTCGCGTCCCGCCATCGAATATTGCGCCGAACTGTTGGGCATGGCCTATATCCGGGCGCTGGAAGTGGCGACGTTCTACTTCATGTTCCAGCTGCAACCCGTTGGGACTGTTGCGAACATCCAGATCTGCGGCACCACGACCTGCATGATCTGCGGAGCCGAGGACCTGGTCGCGGTCTGCAAGCGCAAGATCGCGCCCACGCCGCATACCCTGTCGGCCGACGGCAAGTTCAGCTGGGAGGAGGTCGAGTGCCTTGGCGCCTGCGCCAACGCCCCCATGGCCCAGATCGGCAAGGACTACTACGAGGATCTGACGCCCGAGAGCCTCGAGGCGCTGATCGACCGCATGTCGGCCGGAGAGGTTCCGGTGCCCGGATCGCAGACCGGCCGCTTTGCATCCGAACCCGTCAGCGGACTGACCAGCCTGGCGGATCTGAAGGGGCAGGAGGGTCACAACGCCAGCGTGCAACTGGCCTCTGACCTGGGCGAGACGCTGAAGCGGATCGACGGGACCGAGGTTCCGATCCTGACGAAATGGCGCCGCAAGCCCGATGCCGCGGCGGACGACCAGACCGGGGTGGACACCGCGCCGGAACGCGAACCGCGCCCGTCGGACGGGGCACCGGTCGATTCGACCGGCGTGACCGAGCAGGAGGCGCAGGCCAGTTCGGCCGCGCGCCCGGTTTCGGCGCGCGAACCGGCCGATGTGCGCAAGGATGACAAGGACCGCGACTGACCGCAGCCCGACGACCCGCAGAAAGGACGCCAGCCATGACACCCGCCAGCAGAACCACCGGAGCCGTCACGGCGCTGCTGGTCTTTCTGGGCATCGGCCTGTTCGGGCAGATGGGCTGGCTGGCGGCCTTGTTGCTGGCGCTGATCGCGGGTGGCCTGCTGGCCCTGATGGTGGCTTGGCTTGGCGATCCCCGCGGGGTCCGAATGGACGAGCCGGACTGGGACGCGATGCCGCTGCCGCCGCAGGCGGCCGCGCCCGTCCGGCAGGCACCGGCGCCTGCGGCTGCGCCCGAGATTGCGCCGTCGGGTGATGCCATTCCTCCGGCCGCCCCGCGCGAGACGCCGGACGCCGCGCGCAGCATCTATGCCGGCGGGCCTGACGACCTGCGGGCCATCAAGGGCATCGGGCCGAAGGTCCAGCAGGCGCTGGAGCAGGCGGGCGTGACGCGGTTCGCGCAGATCGCCGCCTGGGACGATGCCGACGTGGATCGCATGGCGGCCGGGATCGGCCGCGCGGCGTCGCGCATCCGCAATGACGACTGGGTGGGGCAGGCGCGCGCGCTGGCCGCACGCAGGCAGGAGGCGGGGTGATGGCTGACCCCGCGCAGGACGCCCGCCAGATGCGGCTGGTCGCGATTGTGATCGCGACGACCATGCTGATCTGGCTCGCCATCCAGGCGATCGGGCAGCACTATGACTGGGCGGCGCGGTGGGCCTTTCTGGCCGACCTTGCCGCCATCGGCGCTTTTGTCTGGTCGCTGATCGTGACCTGGCGTATCTGGCGGCGCAGGAATGCGTGACGCCGGGAATAAAGGACGTATCGGATGCTGAAAGACCAGGATCGCATTTTCACCAACCTGTATGGCATGGGCGACCGCAGCCTGGCCGGCGCGCAGAAGCGTGGCCATTGGGACGGGACCGGCGACATTATCGGCCGCGGGCGCGACAAGATCATTGAGCAGGTCAAGGCTTCGGGGCTGCGTGGACGCGGCGGCGCAGGCTTTCCGACCGGTCTGAAATGGTCCTTCATGCCCAAGGAATCGGACGGCCGGCCCAGCTATCTGGTGATCAACGCCGACGAATCGGAGCCTGCGACCTGCAAGGACCGCGAGATCATGCGCCATGATCCGCACACCCTGATCGAGGGTGCGCTGATCGCAAGCTTCGCGATGAACGCGCATGTCTGCTACATCTATCTGCGCGGCGAATACATCCGCGAAAAGGAGGCCCTGCAGGCCGCCATCGACGAATGCTATGACGCGGGGCTTCTGGGCGCGAATGCGGCCGGGTCGGGATGGGATTTCGACCTGTATCTGCACCACGGCGCCGGCGCCTATATCTGTGGCGAGGAAACCGCGCTGCTGGAAAGCCTGGAAGGCAAGAAGGGCATGCCGCGCATGAAGCCGCCCTTCCCGGCGGGCGCGGGTCTCTATGGCTGCCCGACCACGGTGAACAACGTCGAATCCATCGCCGTCGTGCCGACGATCCTGCGCCGCGGGGCGGAGTGGTTTGCGGGCTTTGGTCGTCCGAACAACGCGGGCGTAAAACTGTTCGGGCTGACCGGACATCTGAATGCCCCCTGCGTGGTCGAGGAGGCGATGTCGATCAGCATGAAGGAACTGATCGAAAAGCATGGCGGCGGCGTGCGCGGCGGCTGGAAGAACCTCAAGGCGGTGATTCCCGGCGGCGCCTCCTGCCCGGTCCTGACAGCCGAGCAGTGCGAGAACGCCATCATGGATTACGACGGCATGCGCGAGCTGAAATCCAGCTTTGGCACCGGCTGCATGATCGTGATGGATCAGTCGACCGACATCATCAAGGCGATCTGGCGCCTGTCAGCCTTCTTCAAGCACGAAAGCTGCGGCCAGTGCACGCCCTGCCGCGAGGGCACCGGCTGGATGATGCGCGTCATGGCGCGCCTGGTGTCCGGCGAGGCCGAGGTCGAGGAGATCGACATGCTGCTTGACGTGACCAAGCAGGTCGAAGGCCACACCATCTGTGCCTTGGGCGATGCGGCGGCGTGGCCGATCCAGGGCCTGATCCGCAATTTCCGCGGAGAGATCGAGGATCGCCTGATCGCCAAGAAGACCGGGCGCACGGGCGCGCTGGCCGCGGAATGAGCATGACGGCGGTATATCACGATCCCCGCACGGGGTCGTGTCGGGCAATGCGCCCGGCCGGTGATTACGTGGAGGCACGTGATCACCGAAAGGATGCCGTGATGAAACGACCCATGCTTGCCGCCATCGCCCTGGCGGTTCTGGCCCTTCCTGCCGCCGCGCAGGTGCCGCTGAGCCAGGAGACCTACATCAACGACCGGCTGGTCCAGGCCCGTGTGGCCGACATGCTGCGCCGGGGATGCCCCGACATCAGCGCGCGGATGATCCGTGCCTTCAGCGAGGCGCGCGCGCTGAAACGCTATGCCCTGGATCAGGGCTATTCCGAGACCGAGATCGAGACCTTTCTGGACAGCCGCGAGGATCGCCGACGCATCTATGCCGAGGCAGACCGCTATATGGTCCAGAACGGTGTCGTGAACGGACAGCCGGAAACCTTTTGCCGCCTTGGGCGGGACGAAATCGCACGGCAGACGGTCGCAGGATCGCTGCTGAGTGCCAGATAAGGAAGTCATCATGGCCGAATTGCGGACAATCAAGATCGACGGCATCGAGATCCAGGTCGATCCGAACCTGACCTTGATCCAGGCCTGCGAGCAGGCCGGGATCGAGATCCCGCGTTTCTGCTATCACGAGCGGCTGTCCATCGCGGGCAACTGCCGGATGTGCCTGGTCGAGGTCGTGGGCGGCCCGCCCAAGCCCGCCGCCTCCTGCGCGATGCAGGTCAAGGACATGCGCCCCGGTCCCGACGGCGCCCCGTCCGAGATCCGCACCAACAGCCCGATGGTCAAGAAGGCCCGCGAAGGCGTGATGGAGTTCCTCCTGATCAACCATCCGCTGGACTGCCCGATCTGCGACCAGGGCGGCGAATGCGACCTGCAGGACCAGGCGATGGCATACGGCGTCGATTTCAGCCGCTATCGCGAGCCCAAGCGTGCCTCCGAGGAGCTGAACCTGGGGCCGCTGGTCGAGACCCACATGACGCGCTGCATCAGCTGCACCCGCTGCGTGCGTTTCACGACCGAGGTCGCTGGCATCACCCAGATGGGTCAGACCGGTCGCGGCGAGGACAGCGAGATCACCAGCTATCTGAACCAGACGCTGGAATCAAACCTGCAGGGCAACATCATCGACCTGTGCCCGGTGGGCGCGCTGGTGTCGAAGCCCTATGCCTTCACCGCCCGCCCGTGGGAGCTGACCAAGACCGAGACGATTGACGTCATGGACGCGCTTGGCAGCGCGATCCGCGTGGACACCAAGGGCCGCGAAGTGATGCGCATCCTGCCGCGCAACCATGACGCGGTGAACGAGGAGTGGATCAGCGACAAGACCCGCTTCGTCTGGGACGGTCTGCGCCGCCAGCGTCTGGATACCCCCTATCTACGCGAGAACGGCCGCTTGCGCCCGGCCACCTGGCCCGAGGCGCTGACCGCTGCCGCCCGCGCGATGCAGGGCGGCAAGGTCGCGGGCCTGGTCGGTGATCTGGCCTCGGTCGAGGCGGCCTTCAGCCTCAAGACGCTGGTCGAGGGGCTGGGCGGTTCGGTGGAATGCCGCACCGACGGCGCGCGCCTGCCGGCGGGCAACCGGTCGGGCTATGTCGGCAATGCGGTGATCGAGGATATCGACACCGCTGCGTCCATCCTGCTGATCGGGACCAACCCGCGCGACGAGGCGGCCGTGCTGAACGCCCGCCTGCGCCGGGCCTGGGCACGCGGAGCGCAGGTCACGGTCGTCGGTCCGGCAGTCGATCTGACCTTCGATTATGACCATGCGGGCACCGACCGCGCGGCGCTGTCCGCCTTGCTGGACAAGGCCGAACAGTCCGAGGACGCGGGCATCATCATCATCGGGCAGGGCGCCCTGCGCGAGGCCGACGGCGAGGCCGTGCTGGCCGCCGCCCAGGCCTTGGCCCAGACCACCGGCGCGCGCCTGCTGGTCCTGCACACCGCCGCCGGCCGCGTGGGTGCGATGGACGTGGGCGCCGTGACCGAGGGCGGGATGTCCGCCGCGATCGACGGGGCGCAGGTGATCTTCAACCTGGGCGCGGACGAGGTCGAGATCGCCGCGGGTCCGGTGGTCATCTATCAGGGCAGCCATGGCGACCGGGGCGCGCATCGCGCCGACATCATCCTGCCCGCCGCCTGCTATACCGAGGAGATGGGCCTGTTCGTGAACACCGAGGGCCGTCCCCAGCTGGCCATGCGCGCCAATTTCGCGCCCGGCGAGGCCAAGGAGAACTGGGCCATCCTGCGCGCCCTGTCGGCCGAGCTGGGCCAGACCCTGCCGTGGGACAGCCTGGCGCAGCTGCGTCGTGCGCTGGTCGAGGCCGTGCCGCATCTGGGCCAGGTCGATCAGGTCGTCGAGAGCGACTGGCAGCCCCTGCCGATGCGGGACCTGGGTCAGGCGGCCTTCGTGAACCCGATCCGTGATTTCTACCTGACGAACCCGATCGCACGCAGCTCTCCGCTGATGGGAGAGTTGTCGCGCATGGCTGCGGCGCGCCATATGCCCGCGTTGGCTGCGGAGTAACAAGGATGACCCCCACTGTTCGGACAAGCGCTTCGGTGACGGCCCTGATCGGGGCCGTCTTGGCCCTGTCGGGCTGCATGCAGACCTCGACCGGTGGGGGGGCGGAGGCGCGTCCTCCGGTGGCGGCCTCTGTGGCGGGGGGCGACAGGCTTGGCCGCGCCCGCGTGTCCAGCCAGTCGGGAGAGATCCTGATCCTGGAGGAGGACGGCAGCGTCACGACGATGGATCTGGACAGCCCCGGCGGCCGCGACGCCTTTGCTGTGACCGAGGCCGACCTGGAGGCGCTGAACCAGAACCTGGACCTGGATTTCGCAGGCCTGGTCGCGCCCAACCGCCCGCGGGAGAAGACCGCGCAGCAGAAGGCGCTGGAGGCGTTCGCCGCGCGGACCCAGCCCGCGCTGCCGGTGCTGGCCGAAGGGACCGAGATCGCGCCCGAATCCTTCATCGCCGTGCAGGTGGTGCCGCTGAACCGCGGCGCGGGCGCCGATCTGGTCGAGGTGACGGCCAATCTGCAGCAGGGGGTGGACGCGGATATCGCGTTCTCGTATGCCACCTGCGCATTGGCCGGTTGGGCCCGCGACAACGGCAACCCCTATGGTCGGCATGTCCGCACGCTTCAGGCCGAACGGAACGGCAAGCTGCTGATCGGATCGGCGTTCCTGCTGTCGGACAGCAAGCCGATGGGATTGCGGGTGATGGAAACGGAAGAGACCTTGCGCGAATGCGACGCACGCGGCATTCCAACGGCGTAAGGCAAAGGGACTGGCATCATGGCTGAATTTTGGGCATCCTCCTGGGGCATCGCGCTGATCCTGCTGGCGCAGGGCCTGGCGCTGATCGTCTTCGTGATGCTGTCGCTGGTATACATGGTCTATGGCGACCGCAAGATCTGGGCGGCGGTGCAGATGCGCCGCGGACCTAACGTGGTCGGGCCCTGGGGCGTCCTTCAGACATTCGCCGACGCGCTGAAATTCGTGGTCAAGGAAATCGTCGTGCCCGCGGGCGCGGACAAGTTCGTGTTCTTCCTGGCGCCGTTCCTGTCGATGATGCTGGCGCTTCTGGCCTTCGTGGCGATTCCCTTCGCGCCGGGCTGGGTCATGGCAGACATCAACGTGGGCATCCTGTTCATCTTCGCGGTCTCCTCGCTGGAGGTCTACGGGGTGATCATGGGGGGCTGGGCGTCCAACTCCAAGTTCCCGTTCCTGGGCTCGCTGCGGTCGGCCGCACAGATGATCAGCTATGAGGTCAGCCTGGGCCTGATCATCATCGGCGTGATCATCTCGGCAGGCTCGATGAACCTGACCGCCATCGTCGAGGCACAGCGCGGGGCGGGACTGCTGTCCTGGTTCTGGCTGCCGCACCTGCCGATGGTCGTGCTGTTCTTCGTCTCGGCCCTGGCCGAGACCAACCGCCCGCCCTTCGACCTGCCGGAAGCGGAATCCGAACTGGTCGCGGGCTTCATGACCGAATATTCCTCGACCCCCTATCTGCTGTTCATGGCCGGCGAATACATCGCCATGTGGCTGATGTGCGCGCTGATCAGCCTGCTGTTCTTCGGCGGCTGGCTGTCACCCATCCCCGGCCTGCCGGACGGCGCGATCTGGATGTTCCTCAAGATGGTCATCTGGTTCTTCATGTTCGCGATGGTGAAGGCCATCGTGCCGCGGTACCGCTATGACCAGTTGATGCGGATCGGCTGGAAGGTGTTCCTGCCACTGTCCCTGGGCTGGGTCGTGATCGTGGCTTTCCTTGCGAAATTCGAAGTCTTCGGGACCTTCTGGGCCCGTTGGGCAGGAGTGTAAAAGATGGCTTTCGACGTCGTCCGCGCCACCAAGTACTTCCTGATGGTGGATTTCATCAAAGGGTTCGGCCTGGGCATGCGCTATTTCTTCGCGCCCAAGGCGACCATCAACTATCCCCACGAAAAGGGTCCGCTGTCGCCGCGCTTCCGCGGCGAACACGCCCTGCGCCGCTATCCCAACGGAGAGGAACGCTGCATCGCCTGCAAGCTGTGCGAGGCGATCTGTCCCGCGCAGGCGATCACCATCGATGCCGAACCCCGCGACGACGGCTCGCGCCGTACGACGCGCTATGACATCGACATGACCAAGTGCATCTATTGTGGCTTCTGCCAGGAGGCCTGCCCGGTCGATGCGATCGTCGAGGGGCCGAACTTCGAGTTCGCCACAGAGACCCGCGAGGAGCTGTTCTACAACAAGGACAAGTTGCTGGATAACGGCGCCCGTTGGGAATCCGAGATCGCGCGCAACCTGGCGATGGACGCGCCCTACAGATGACCGATCCCTTCACCAAGATGTTCCAGCAGATGCTGAGCCAGGGACAGGAGATGGCGCGGACCTTCAATCCGGCGCTGGAGCATTTCGACGTCAAGGCGTTCGAGAAGATGTTCCCGACCATGCCAGCGGACATGCTGGAGATGTGGTTCGGCAAGACCTTCAACCGTGACGGCCTGGATGCGCGCACCCGCCTGCTGGTGACCATTGCGGCGATGACCGTGCAGGGCGCGCTGGCCGAACCGCAGATGCGCATGACCATCCGCCACGCCATCGAGGCAGGCGCCACCCCGCGCGAGATCGCCGAGGTGATCTATCAGATGGGAATGTTCGGCGGCCTGCCGGCGATGCAGAAGGCGCTGGAGATCGCCCAGGGCGTCTTTACCGAATCCGAGGGGAGCCCCCAGTCATGATGACATTCGCATTCTACCTGTTCGCCATCTCTGTCTGCACGGCGGGCTTTATGGTGGTGCTGGCGCGCAACCCGGTCCATTCGGTGCTGTGGCTGATCCTGGCCTTCCTGTCGGCCGCGGGGCTGTTCGTCCTGCTGGGCGCCGAGTTCGTGGCCATGCTGCTGATCATCGTCTATGTCGGCGCGGTCGCGGTGCTGTTCCTGTTCGTGGTCATGATGCTGGACGTGGACTTCACCAAGCTGAAGGGCGAGTTCGCCCGCTATCTGCCGCTGGCCGGCCTGATCGCCATCGTCCTGCTGGCGCAGCTGGCCATCGCCTATGGCGCGTGGGAAAGCAGCGACCAGTCGGCAACCCTGCGGTCCGTGCCGATGGCGACCGAGGTTCTGAACACCAACGCGATCGGTCTGCTGCTCTATGACCGCTACATCCTGCCGTTCCAGATCTCGGGCCTGATCCTGCTGGTCGCGATGATCGGGGCGATCACGCTGACCATGCGGCACCGCACCAACGTCAAGCGCCAGGACGTGATCGCCCAGATGCACCGCGATCCGGCCAAGGCCATGCAGCTGCGCGACGTCAAGCCGGGGCAGGGGCTGTAAGCTTCCGCCCCAGCCAACGGAATATCAACGGGTGAGAGAGCCCGGAGGGACTGAACTGATGATCGGATTGACACATTACCTGGTCGTGGGCGCGATATTGTTCGTCGCCGGGATCTTCGGCATCTTCGTGAACCGCAAGAACGTCATCGTCATCCTGATGTCGATCGAGCTGATGCTGCTGGCGGTCAACATCAACTTCGTGGCCTTCTCGGCCCATCTGGGCGATCTGGGCGGGCAGATCTTCACCATGTTCATCCTGACCGTCGCCGCGGCCGAAGCGGCCATCGGCCTGGCCATCCTGGTCGTCTTCTTCCGCAACCGCGGCACGATCGCGGTGGAAGATGTCAACGTGATGAAGGGTTAGGGTCATGGCTCAGTTCATTCTTTTCGCGCCCCTGCTGGGTGCGCTGATCGCGGGCTTCGGATGGCGCCTGATCGGAGAGCGCGGCGCGCAGATCCTGACGACCGCCATCCTGTTCGCCGCCGCGGCCCTGTCCTGGGTGGTCTTCCTGACCTTGGGCGAGCCGCAGAGCATCCCCGTCATGGACTGGATCGTCTCGGGCGATTTTACCTCCGAATGGGCGATCCGCCTGGACCGCCTGACCGCGATCATGCTGATCGTGATCAATTCGGTCTCGGCGCTCGTGCACCTCTACAGCTTCGGCTACATGGCGCATGACGAGAACTTCGGCGATGACGAGCCCTACCGCGCGCGTTTCTTCGCCTACCTGTCGTTCTTCACCTTCTCGATGCTGATGCTGGTGACCTCCGACAACCTGCTGCAGATGTTCTTCGGCTGGGAAGGCGTGGGCGTCGCGTCCTATCTGCTGATCGGCTTCTATTTCAAGAAGCAGTCGGCGGGCGCCGCAGCGATGAAGGCGTTCATCGTCAACCGCGTCGGCGACTTCGGCTTTCTGCTGGGCATCTTCGGCCTGTGGTGGATGACCGGGTCGATCCAGTTCGACGAGATCTTCGCCCAGGTCCCGATGCTGGCCCAGACCGAGATGACCTTCCTGTGGCGTGACTGGAACGCGGCCAACGTGCTGGCGATCCTGCTGTTCATCGGCGCGATGGGCAAGTCGGCGCAGCTGTTCCTGCACACCTGGCTGCCCGACGCGATGGAAGGCCCGACCCCGGTGTCAGCCCTGATCCACGCGGCGACCATGGTGACCGCGGGCGTGTTCCTGGTCTGCCGGATGTCGCCGCTTTACGAATTCGCGCCCGAAGCCAAGATGTTCATCGTCTATATCGGCGCGACCACCGCCTTCTTTGCGGCGACTGTCGGTCTGGTCCAGAACGACATCAAGCGCGTCATCGCCTATTCGACCTGTTCGCAGCTGGGCTACATGTTCGTGGCAGCAGGCGTCGGCGTCTATTCGGTCGCCATGTTCCACCTGTTCACGCATGCCTTCTTCAAGGCCATGCTGTTCCTGGGCGCGGGTTCGGTGATCCACGCGATGCATCACGAGCAGGACATGCGAAACTATGGGGGGCTGCGCAAGAAGATCCCGCTGACCTTCGCGGCAATGATGATCGGCACGCTGGCCATAACGGGCGTGGGCATCCCGCTGACCCATATCGGCTTCGCGGGCTTCCTGTCCAAGGATGCCGTGATCGAGAGCGCCTTCGTCGGCAGCACCTATGCCTTCTGGATGCTGGTGATCGCCGCGCTGATGACCAGCTTCTATTCCTGGCGACTGATGTTCATGACGTTCTTCGGCACGCCGCGCGGCGATCATCATGCGCATGACCACGCGCATGAGAGCCCGCACGTGATGACCGCGCCGCTGGTCGTGCTGGCCTTCGGCTCGATCTTCGCAGGCATGATCTGGTACAACAGCTTCTTCGAGGAGGAGGGCGTTGCCGGCTTCTTCGGGATCGAGGCCGCCGTCCACCACGAGGAGGCCGGACATGCCGAAGGCGCCGCCGTCGCGGGCACCGGCACGGCCTTGGAGGGCAGCGTGGCCGAGGCCCCCGCAGCAGAGCCCGAGGGTGCCGCAACCCACGCCGCCGCAGGCGCGGCCGAGGATCCGGCCGACATCGCCAGCTATACCGTGACGCCCGGTGCGATCTACATGCGGCCGGACAACCACGTGATGCATGATGCCCACTATGTCCCCGCCTGGGTCAAGGTGTCGCCGTTCATCGCGATGCTGATCGGGTTCGGTCTGGCATGGCTGATGTACATCCGCCGTCCCGAACTGCCCGGCCAGCTGGCGGCACAACAGCGGGGCCTGTACCAGTTCCTGCTGAACAAGTGGTACTTCGACCAGGCCTATGACGCGATCTTCGTGCGTCCCGCGCGCTGGATCGGCCGCAAGCTGTGGACGGCCGGTGACGGAGCCGTTATCGACGGCGCCATCAACGGGCTGGCCTTGGGAATCATCCCGCGCCTGACCCGGTTCGCCGGACGGGTGCAGTCGGGCTATCTGTTCCACTACGCCTTCGCGATGGTTCTGGGCATCGTGGGCTTGCTGATCTGGGTGATGATGCGGGGCGCGCACTGACATGACGAACCTTCTTTCCATCATCACCTTCCTGCCGATCGTGGCGGCGGGCATCCTGGCCCTGTTCCTGCGCGGCGACGACGCCGCATCGCAGAAGAACGCCAAGTGGCTGGCCCTGATCGCGACCAGCGCAACCTTCCTTGTGTCGCTGTTCCTGCTGTCGGGCTTCGAGCCTGCGAACACGGGCTTCCAGTTCGTCGAGGATCACGCCTGGATCATGGGCCTGCGCTACAAGATGGGCGTCGACGGGATCTCCGTCCTGTTCATCATGCTGACCACCTTCCTGATGCCGCTGACCATCCTGTCCTGCTGGGACGTCAAGATGCGGGTCAAGGAATACATGATCGCCTTCCTGGTGCTGGAAGGGCTGATGATCGGCGTCTTCGCGGCGCTGGACCTGATCCTGTTCTATCTGTTCTTCGAGGCGGGGCTGATCCCGATGTTCCTGATCATCGGCATCTGGGGCGGCAAGAACCGCATCTATGCCTCGTTCAAGTTCTTCCTCTATACGTTCATCGGCTCCGTGCTGATGCTGGTCGCGATGATCGCGATGGCACGCACTGCGGGCACCACCGACATCGCCCAGCTGCTGGCCTTCGACTTTCCGTCCGAGACGATGGCGATCATGGGCTTCAGCATCGTCGGCGGCATGCAGACGCTGCTGTTCCTGGCCTTCTTCGCCAGCTTCGCGGTCAAGATGCCGATGTGGCCGGTCCATACCTGGCTGCCCGACGCGCACGTGCAGGCGCCGACTGCGGGGTCCGTGGTCCTGGCGGCGGTTCTGCTGAAGATGGGCGGCTACGGCTTCCTGCGCTTCAGTCTGCCGATGTTCCCGGTGGCGTCCGACCTGCTGCAGGGCGTCGTCCTGTGGATGTCCGCCATCGCGATCGTCTATACCTCGCTGGTGGCGCTGGCGCAGTCGGACATGAAGAAGCTGATCGCCTATTCGTCGGTCGCCCACATGGGCTATGTGACCATGGGCATCTTTGCCGCCAACCAGCAGGGGCTGGACGGAGCGATCTTCCAGATGCTGTCGCACGGCTTCATCTCGGGGGCGCTGTTCCTTTGCGTGGGCGTCATCTACGACCGCATGCACACGCGCGAGATCGACGCCTATGGCGGTCTGGTGAATCGGATGCCGGTCTATGCGCTGGTCTTCATGTTCTTCACCATGGCCAACGTGGGCCTGCCCGGCACATCGGGCTTCGTGGGCGAGTTCCTGACCCTGATGGGGGCGTTCAATGCCAACACCTGGGTGGCCTTCGTCGCGGCGACCGGCGTGATCCTGTCGGCGGCCTATGCGCTGTGGCTTTACCGCCGCGTCACCATGGGCGCGCTGATCAAGGAAAGCCTGCGCACGATTACTGACATGACCCCGCGCGAACGCTGGATCTTTGCGCCGCTGATCGCCATGACCCTGATCCTGGGCGTCTATCCGCGCCTGGTCACCGACATCACCGGCCCCTCGGTCCAGGCGCTGCTGGTGAATTACAACGACGCGCTGCCTGCTGATGCGGCGACGGGCGACCTGGCCTCGGCCACCGCCAGCCATTGAGGAACGCACGATGACCGGTTTGGATATCTCCACCATTCTGCCCGAGCTGCTGCTGGCGATCTATGCGCTGGCCGCGCTGCTGGCGGGGGCCTATCTGGGCAAGGACCGGATCGCACGGCAGATCCTGTGGGCCAGCGTGGCGGCGCTTATTGCGGCGGCGATGGTGGTGGGCATGGCCGACCGCCCGCAGCAGAGCGCGTTCTTCGGGATGTTCATGGACGACGCCTTCGGCCGTTTCGCCAAGGTCACGATCCTGCTGTCCGGCGCCGCCGTCCTGGCGATGAGCGCCGAGTACATGGAACGGCATCGCCTGATGCGGTTTGAATACCCCATCCTGATCGTGCTGGCGACCGTCGGCATGATGGTGATGGTGTCGGCCGGCGACCTGCTGTCATTGTACATGGGCCTGGAGCTGCAGTCGCTGGCGCTGTACGTCGTCGCCGCCATGCGCCGCGAAAGCGTCAAGTCGTCCGAGGCCGGGTTGAAGTATTTCGTGCTGGGCGCGCTCAGCTCCGGTCTGCTGCTCTATGGTGCGTCGCTGGTCTACGGCTTTGCCGGCACCACGCAATTCGCCGGCATCATGCAGGCCGTTCAGGCCGGAAGCCTGCCTCTGGGCCTGCTGTTCGGTCTGGTGTTCCTGCTGGTCGGCCTGGCCTTCAAGGTGTCCGCCGTGCCGTTCCACATGTGGACACCGGACGTCTACGAAGGTTCGCCCTCGCCGGTGACCGCGTTCCTGGCCACTGCGCCCAAGGTCGCGGCGATGGCGCTGATCGCGCGGCTGATGTTCGACGCCTTCGGGAACGTGCCGGCCGATTGGGGTCAGATCATCGCGGTGCTGGCGCTGCTGTCGATGTTCCTGGGCTCGATCGCGGGCATCGGTCAGCGCAACATCAAGCGTCTGATGGCCTATTCCTCGATCGCGCATATGGGCTTTGCGCTGGTCGGCCTGGCTGCGGGCACCGCCTATGGGGTCCAGGCCATGCTGATCTACATGGCCATCTATGCGGTCATGAACGTGGGCAGCTTTGCCTTCATCCTGTCGCTGGAACGCGATGGCCGCCCGATCACCGACCTGGAGAGCCTGAACCGCTTTGCCAGCGCCGAGCCGCTGAAGGCGATGGCGGTCCTGCTGCTGATGTTCAGCCTTGCGGGCGTGCCGCCGCTGGTCGGTTTCTGGGCCAAGTACGGCGTGCTGTCGGCAGCGGTCGATGGTGGCATGGCATGGCTGGCTGTCGCCGGCGTGATCGCATCTGTCATCGGCGCATTCTATTACCTGCGCATCGTGTACTACATGTATTTCGGCGCCGAGACCGAGGGCGTGACCAGCCGCATGGGTAGCGTGCAGTACGCCGCCCTGCTGGTGCCGGCCTTCGCGCTGCTGCTGGGTTCGATCACCCTGCTGGGCATCGACGATGCCGCGGCGCTGGCCGCGCAATCGCTGGTCGGTCAAGCCACGGTTGCGGGTGAATAACCCGCCCGCCACATGGCCCCAGGGCGTGGCACGCCATGTCCTGGACCGTGTGGACAGCACCAACGCCGAAGCCTTCAGGCTGGCCCCGACGCTTGGTGGGCCGGCCTGGATCATGGCGCGCGAACAGCAGGCCGGCCGTGGCCGCCGCGGCCGCGCCTGGACCGATCCGCCCGGAAACTTTGCCGCTACGCTGGTCCTGCGCCCGCAGGGGGCTGCGGCGGATGCGGCGCGGTTGTCTTTCGTCGCGGCGCTGGCCGTGCATGACGCGCTGCGCGATCTGTGCGGTCCGGCGCTGAACCTGTCCCTAAAATGGCCCAACGACGTCCTGCTGAACGGCGGCAAGCTGTCCGGCATCCTGCTGGAGAGCAGCGGGGCAGGGGGACAGGTCGCGGTGTTGGCGATCGGCATCGGCGTCAATCTGGCACAGGCCCCGGAGCCGTCCGAGGTCGAGGCCGGCGCGCTGCGTCCGGTCAGCCTGGCCGGAGAGACCGGCCTGACCGTGACGCCCGACGATCTGCTGGACGCGCTGGCCGTCCGTTTCGACGAGGGCATGCGGCAGATGGCGGCCTATGGCTTTGCGCCGATCCGCGCGGCCTGGCTGGCCCGCGCGGCAAGGCTGGGAGAGACGATCACCGCCCGCACCGGCACCGCCGAGATCACCGGGCGCTTCGACGGTATCGACGAAACCGGCGCCCTGATCCTGACGGGTCCGCGCGGCCGCCAGGCGATTTCCGCCGCAGACATCCATTTCGGGGGCTAGATCCATGCTGCTGTGCATCGATACCGGCAACACGAACACCGTCTTCTCGATCTGGGACGGAACGCGGTTCCTGTCCCACTGGCGGATCCGCACGGATCATCGGCGGACGGCGGACGAATACTATGTCTGGCTGTCCACGCTGATCGCGGTGCAGCGGTTCGAGTTGCAGATCGACGCCTGCATCATCAGCGCCACGGCGCCGCGGGTGGTCTTCAATCTGCGGGTGCTGTGCAACCGCTATTTCGACACGCGGCCCCTGGTGGTGGGCAAGCCCGACTGCCTGCTGCCGGTGCCGCCGCGGGTCGATGCGGGGACGACCGTGGGGCCCGACCGGCTGGTGAACACGGTCGGCGCCTATGACCGGCACGGCCCGGACCTGATCGTGGTCGATTTCGGCACGGCCACCACATTCGACGTGGTCGACATCGACGGCGCCTATATCGGGGGCGTCATCGCGCCGGGCGTGAACCTGTCGCTGGAGGCGCTGCACATGGGGGCGGCGTCCCTGCCGCATGTCGATGTGACGATGCCCGCGACGGTGATCGGCACGAATACGGTTGCATGTATCCAGTCAGGCGTGTTCTGGGGATATGTGGGGCTGGTCGACGGTATCGTGGACAAGATCCGCGCCGAGCGCGACCGACCCATGAAAGTGATAGCCACTGGCGGGCTTGCGCCATTGTTCGATCAGGGGTTCGACCTGTTCGATGCGATTGAAGACGATTTGACGATGCACGGGCTTCGGCTCATTCACGACTTTAACAAGGAGATGGGAAATGGCTGAACGCCTGATCTATCTGCCGCTCGGCGGAGCGGGCGAAATTGGTATGAACGCCTATGTCTATGGATACGGCCTGCCCGGCAAGGAGCGCCTGATCCTGGTGGATCTGGGCGTCACCTTCGGCGACATGGAGGGCAGCCCGGGGATCGACCTGATCATGCCCGACCTGACCTGGCTGGAAAAGAACCGCCACCGGCTGGAGGCGATCTTCGTCACCCACGGCCACGAGGACCATATCGGCGCCATCGCACATCTGTGGAAGCGGCTGGACGTGCCGATCTATGCGCGCCGCTTCACCGGGACGCTGGTGCGCCTGAAGATGGAAGAGCACGGCCTGCCGACCGAGGTGGTCAACATCACCGAAGCGCGCCCTGCCGTGACCAATGTCGGCCCCTTCGGCGTGCAGTTCGTGCCGATCAGCCACTCGATCCCGGAAAGCAGCGCGCTGATCATCGACACGCCTGCGGGTCGGGTCGTGCATACGGGCGACTTCAAGATGGACGTGACCCCGGTCGTGGGCGACGCCTTCGACCCGGTCGGCCTGTCGCAGATCGCCGCCGAGGGCAAGGGCGTCAAGGTCCTGGCCTGCGACAGCACGAACATCTTCTCGACCCATCCCGGCCGGTCCGAGGCGGTTCTGGCGACCCCGATCCTGGAATGGGTCATGGCGCAGCAGAACATGGTTGTGGCCACCACCTTTGCCAGCAACATTGCGCGTCTGAAGACGTTGGCCGATGCGGCCCGGGCCTCAGGGCGCAAGGTCTGCCTGCTGGGCCGCGCGATGCGGCGCATGGTCAGCGTGGGCTTCGACAGCGGCATCCTCAAGGACTTCCCCGAGACGATCGGGCCCGAGGAGGCCGCCAAGCTGCCGCGCAACAAGGTCCTGCTGCTGGTCACCGGCAGCCAGGGAGAGCGTCGCGCCGCCAGCGCGCAGCTGTCGCGCGGCCGCTATCTGGGCCTGTCGCTGAAGGAGGGGGACAGCTTCCTCTTCAGCTCCAAGACAATTCCCGGCAACGAGAAGTCGGTCGGCCGCATCATGAACGCGCTGAGCGAGGCGGGGGTCGAGGTCTGGGATGCCGATGACGGGCTCTACCACGTCTCGGGCCACGCGAACCGGCCCGACATCGAGGCCATGCACGACCTGCTGCGGCCCAAGGTCGTGATCCCCATGCATGGCGAGCACCTGCACCTGCGCGAACACGTGATGCTGGCCCGTGCCAAGGGCATGACCGCCGAGATCGTGACCAACGGCACGATGCTGGACCTGACGGGCGATCGCCCCAAGGTCTGCGATCAGGTCGAGACGGGGCGTCTTTATCTGGACGGTAACCTGCTGATCGGCGCGATGGACGGGGTCGTACGCGACCGCATCCGCATGGCGCTGAACGGGCACGCGATGGTCAGCGTGATCGTGGACGAGGACGACAATGTCCTGCCCGATGCCTGGGTCGAACTGATGGGACTGTCCGAGCGGACCCGTTCGGGCGGCGAGCTGGCGCGCCAGATCGAGGCCGAGCTGTCCGAGTTCCTGGAACGGGCCGATGCCCGCACCGTGCGCGACGACGGCAAGATGGACGAGGCGATCCGCAAGATCACTCGCCAGGTCGCGATGGAGGAGATCGGCAAGAAGCCCGAGGTCACCGTCAGCATCAGCCGCCTGATGGCCGACTGACCGGAACCAGGCTTGCGTCCCGCGACGGGCCGGGGGCCAGCCCCCCGGACCCCCCGATGTCCCACGGAGCGGAGGCGAAGGCTCGATCATCCCGCAGGGGGTCCGGGGGGTGCGAAGCCCCCCGGCCACCGCGGGACGCACAGGCGCACAGGGGGCTTGAAACCGCACCGCGCTTGCGGCAATGCCCGGCGTCATGAGTGACACATCCGAATCCGGCTTTGATCCGAACCCCCCCCGCCGCAACTTCTACGGACGGCGGCACGGCAAGACCCTGCGGCAGAGCCAGAAGGGCTATCTGTCCGAGGACCTGGGCGAGCTGCGGCCCCGCGGCATCACCCTGCAGGACAACCCGGAACGCACCCCGGTCGACCCTGCTGCGATCTTCGGCAACGACCGTCCCGTCTGGCTTGAGGTGGGCTTTGGTGGTGGCGAGCACATGGTCCACATGGCCGCCACCTATCCCGACATTAACATCATCGGATGCGAGCCGTTCATCAACGGCGTCGCGATGCTGCTGGGCAAGATCCGGGCGGCGGGCGTGACGAATGTCAGCGTTCACCCGGGCGATGCGCGCGACCTGATGGATGTGCTGCCCGATGCCAGCGTCGAGCGCGCCTTCCTGATGTATCCCGATCCTTGGCCCAAGGCGCGCCACCATCGGCGGCGGTTCGTGACGCCCGAACACCTGCGCCCCCTGGCCCGCGTGATGCGCCCCGGCGGGATCTTTCGCGTCGCCAGCGACATCCCGGACTATATCCGTCAGACCCGCGAGGAGGTGCCGCCGGCCGGGTTCGAGACGCTCGACGACACCGCTGTCGCATGGGACGACTGGATCAGCACCCGTTACGAGCAGAAGGCCCTGCGCGAGGGGCGTCCGCCCCATTACGTGACCTTTCGCCGTCTGTGAGGAAAGGCCCGCCGGAGCGGGCCTTTTTCATTCCACGGTGACGGATTTTGCCAGGTTGCGGGGTTGATCGACATCGGTGCCCTTGGCGACCGCCGTGTGATAGGCAAGGTACTGCATCGGCACGGCATAGAGGATCGGCTGGAACACTCCGCCGCCGGTGGGCAGGGCCAGGCTGGCGGTGATGCCGTCGCCCGCCGCCGCAATCCCCGCCGCGTCCGAAATCAGCAGCACCTGACCGTGACGGGCCATCACCTCCTGCATGTTCGAGATGGTCTTGTCGAACAGCGCGTCATGCGGCGCCAGCACCACCACCGGCACGTCGCCGTCGATCAACGCGATGGGGCCGTGCTTCAGCTCTCCGGAGGCATAGCCCTCGGCGTGGATATAGCTCAGCTCCTTGAGCTTGAGCGCGCCTTCCAGCGCGACGGGGTACAATGCGCCCCGGCCCAGATAAAGGACGTCGCGGGCCTGCGCCAGCCAGTCGGCCTGCATCCGGCAGTCGTCCGACAGGGCCAGCGCCTGCGCCAGCAGCGCGGGGATGGCGCGCAGGTCGCGCAGATGGGCCGTCAGGGCGGCATCGTCGAGCCGACCACGGTCATGCGCCGCCTTCAGCGCCAGCACGGCCAGCACGGCCAGCTGGCAGGTGAAGGCCTTGGACGACGCCACGCTGACCTCGATCCCCGCCAGGGTCGGCAGCGCCATGTCGGCGTCGCGCGCGATGGCCGACGTGCCCACGTTCACCAGCCCCACTGTCCGCGCGACCTTGCCGCGGGCATAATGCAGGGCGGCCAGCGTATCCGCCGTCTCTCCGGACTGGCTGACGGCGATGAACAGGCTGCGATCCGACAAGGGCGGTTCGCGATAGCGGAATTCAGAGGCGACATCGATGTCACAGGGCAGGCCCGCCAGCTTTTCGAACCAGTATTTCGCCACATGCCCCGCCAGATGCGCGGTGCCGCAGCCGACCAGGGTCACCCGGTCCAGGCCCGCGAAATCCAGGCCGTCCGGCAGGACGATGCGGTCGCCCTTGACGTAATGGTTCAGCACGTCGCCTATCACCACCGGCTGTTCGGCGATTTCCTTGGCCATGAAGTGACGGTGCCCGGCACGGTCGATGACGGTCGCGCCGACATCGATGCGGGCGGTGGCGCGGTGGACCTGGTGGCCCTCCGCGTCCCAGATCTGCACGCCCGCGCGCGTCAGAACGGCGTGGTCGCCATCCTCCAGATAGGTGATGCGGTCCGTGAAGGGAGCCAACGCCACCGCGTCCGAACCAAGATACATCTCTTTGTCGCCATGGCCCACGGCCAGCGGGCTGCCCTTGCGGGCCGCGATCAGCAGGTCCGGTTCATCCTGAAACAGGAAGGCCAGCGCAAAGGCCCCCTGCAGGCGGGCCAGCGTGGCACGGGCGGCCTCCACCGGCGACAGGCCCTGGTCCAGGTGATGCGCGGTCAGCAGCGCGACGGTTTCAGTGTCCGTCTGCGATTCGGGCATGATGCCCCGATCGGCCAGTTCGGCGCGCAGTTCGCGGAAATTCTCGATGATGCCGTTATGGACGACGGCGACGGGGCCGGACTGATGGGGATGGGCGTTGACCTCGGTCGCGGCGCCATGGGTGGCCCATCGCGTGTGTCCGATACCCGCATGCCCCGTCAGCGGTCGATGGACCAGCAGGTCCGACAGGTTGACCAGCTTGCCCACCGCGCGCCGGCGCGACAGCTGTCCGGTCGCGTCCACGGTCGCCACGCCGGCGCTGTCATAGCCGCGGTATTCCAGCCGCTTCAGCGCATCGACCAGTTGCGGGGAAACCTCGTGGTTGCCCAGGATTCCGATGATGCCGCACATCAGCGCGCCTCCTTCTTCAGCCGCAGCGCCGCCATCAGGCGGGTCGCCAGGCCCGGTTTCGTGACCTGGCGGGCCCGGCCGATGGCCAGGGCGCCGTCCGGGATGTCCTCGGTGATGGTGCTGCCCGATCCGGTCATGGCGTCCGCGCCGACATGGACGGGGGCCACCAGCATCGTGTCGCTGCCGATGAAGGCGCGCGGGCCGATCGTGGTCCGATGCTTGGAGACGCCGTCGTAATTGCAGGTGATGGTGCCAGCGCCGATATTCGTGTGCTCGCCCACATGGGCGTCGCCCAGATAGGTCAGGTGGCCGACCTTGACGCCCTCGTCCAGGACGGCGTTCTTGATCTCGACGAAGTTGCCGACATGGACATCCGTGCCCAGTTCGGCGCCGGGGCGCAGACGGGCAAAGGGTCCGACGGTGGCCCCTTCGCTGACATGGCAACCCTCCAGATGGCAAAATGGCAGGATCTCGGCGCCCGATTCCACCGTCACGCCGGGGCCGAAGACGACGTTGGGCCCGATCACCGCGTCGCGCCCGATGACCGTGTCCAGCGCCAAAAAGACGCTGCCCGGATCGGTCAGGGTCACCCCGTCTTCCATCAGGGCCGCACGGGCACGGGCCTGGAAGGCGGCCTCGGCCGCGGCCAGTTCGGCGCGGGTGTTGATGCCAAGCGTCTCGGCCTCGTCGCAGATCACGACGTCGGCGCGGCGCCCCTCGGCGCGGGCCAGGGCCACCAGGTCGGTCAGATAGTACTCGCCCGCGGCATTGTCGTTGCCCAGGCCCACGATCAGGCGGCGCAACAGATCGGCCTGCAGCGCCATGACGCCGGAATTGCACAGCACGATCTCGCGGGTCGCGGCGTCGGCGTCCTTGTACTCGACGATACGCTCCAGCCCGCGGTCGGTGACGACCAGCCGCCCATAGCGGCCGGGATCGTCCGCCTCGAAGCCCAGAACGACCAGATCGGCGGGGTGGGCTGCCAGTTCGTCCAGCGTCTCCTGGGCGATGAAGGGGGTGTCGCCATAAAGGATGATCACCCGTCCCTCAAATCCTTCCAGGCTGGGCAGTGCCTGGCGCACGGCGTGCCCGGTGCCCAGCTGTTCGGCCTGCAGCACGGTCGCGGCCTCGGGGTCCAGCTTGGCCACCGCCCGGGCGACGGCGTCCGCGCCGTGGCCCGTCACGACGACGATCTGTTCCGGCTGCAGGTTGCGCGCCGCGCGCAGCGCATGCCCGACCAGCGGCACCCCGCCAAGACGGTGCAGGACCTTGGGCAGGTCCGATTGCATCCGGCTGCCCTGTCCCGCCGCCAGAACCACGACCGCCAATCCAGCTTCCGACATCACCGCCCCCATCGCCTGTTTGCTTTTTCTTCATGGCGTTCTAATCGGGGCGGGACGCGCTGGAAAGGCCCGGCGCGGTCACCTTTGTTTTCCGAACATTTCCACGGGGGATGGCGCATGGCGGGTACGGTGGTCTTCGATCTGGACGGAACGCTGGCGGATACGTCAGGCGATCTGGTCGCGGCGGCGAATGCGTGCTTTCGCGCGCGGGGCCTGGGCGACCTGCTGGACCCGGTCGCGGATGCGCTGATCGCGTTTCATGGCGGGCGGGCGATGCTGCGGGCGGGCTATGGCCGGATGTCGGATGATACGCTGCTGCCGCCTGGCGCCGAGGATGAGGATTTCGACAGCCTGCTGTCCCATTACGGTGCGGCGATCGCCGTGCACACGCAGCTGTATCCGGGGGTCGAGGCGGCGCTGGACCGTCTGGCCGCCGACGGGCACCGCCTGGCCGTCTGCACCAACAAGCCCGAGGCCCTGGCCGAGACGCTGCTGCGCGAACTGGGCATTCGGGACCGGTTCGGCGCCATGATCGGCGCAGACACGCTGCCGGTGCGCAAGCCCGACCCGCGCCCCTATCAGGCCGCCGTCGAGGGCGCGGGCGGCACCGTCGCGCAGTCCTTCCTGGTGGGCGATACCGAGACCGACCGCAAGACGGCCGCGGCTGCCGGGGTGCGCGTCGCACTGGTCAGCTTCGGTCCCGAGGGCGAGGCGATCTCTCGCCTGGCGCCCGAGGTTCTGCTGGCGCATTTCGACCAGCTGCCCGCCATCGCCCGCGACTGGCTGGGCTGAGGGCCTATTCGGCCTCGTCGGCGGACTTGGCGTTCAGCTGGCCATAGTTCTGGGCGCCGATCGTCTCGAAAAGGTGGATCTGCGTCTCCAGGAAGTCGATATGGCCTTCCTCGTCCTGGATCAGCTCCTCGAACAGCATCTTGCTGGGATAGTCGCCAACGGCGTCGCAATGGTCGCGCGCCTCGATGTACAGCGTGCGCGCGTCATGTTCCGCGGCCAGATCGCTGTCCAGCGTCTCGCGCAGGTTCTGTCCGATTCGCAGCGGGTCCAGCCGCTGCAGGTTGGGATGACCCTCCAGAAAGATGATCCGCTGGATCAGCTTGTCGGCGTGGTTCATCTCCTCGATGGATTCGGCGCGCGACTTGGCGGCGATCTTGCCGAAGCCCCAATCCTCCTGCAGACGATAATGCAGCCAGTACTGGCTGACCGCCGTCAGCTCAGAGCGCAGTGCGGCGTTTAGATACTCGATGACCTTGGCGTCGCCCTTCATGGGTGGCATCCTTCTTGCTGTCGGTTCTGGCCCGCAAAATCGGCGGTGCGACGCCCAGCTTATCGCACGCGCGCATGGTGTCCAGAAACAGCGGCATGCAGCCCCCGCAATCGGCGCGCTTGCCCAGGGCGTGATAGATCTTGCCCGGCGTGATGATGGTCTGGGCATCCGCCGCGCGCATCCAGTCGATGGCGGCGCGGATGTCGTGATCCGAGATCATGGCGCAGTGGCAGACGATCATGGCGGGCTCCTGTCGGGCGGAGACTTACCAATTCTGTCGGGCTTGTAAAGTCCGACGTTTTCGCTTTGGCATCACGGCTGCTTGACGCGGGCGCGGGCGGGCCGCAAAACCCCGTGCCATGAAGCTGTCCGATTTCGATTTCGACCTGCCCGCCGACCTGATCGCCACGCGGCCCGCCAAGCCGCGCAGTTCCGCACGTCTGCTGCTGGCGGAAGGCGGGGCCATCGCCGATCGCCATGTGGGCGATCTGCCGCAGATCCTGCGCCCCGGCGACCTGCTGGTGCTGAACGACACCAAGGTCATTCCCGCCCGTCTGACCGGCACCCGCGCCCGCCAGACCCCGCAGGGCGAGGCCGTGGCGCGGATCGAGGTCACGCTGCTGGAACCCGCCGCCGAGGGCTGGCAGGCGCTGGCCAAGCCGCTGCGCAAGCTGCGCGTGGGCGAGGTAATCCGGTTCGGCGACGCCCTGTCCGCCACCGTGGCCGAGATGACCGCGACCGGCCTGCGCTTGGTGTTCGACGCCACGGGTGATGCGTTCGATGCGGCGCTGCAACAGGTGGGGGCGATGCCCTTGCCGCCCTATATCGCGGCGCTGCGGGCGCCGGACGACCAGGACCGCGACGACTATCAGACGGTCTGGGCCGCGCGGCAGGGCGCGGTCGCGGCCCCCACGGCCAGCCTGCATTTCGACGCCCCCCTGCTGGAGACGCTGGCGGCGCAGGGCGTCCAGTTCGTGCATGTGACCCTGCACGTGGGGGCGGGGACGTTCCTTCCGGTCAAGGTCGACGACGTCACCACCCACCGGATGCACGCCGAATGGGGAGAGGTGTCCCCCGAGGCCGCCGAGGCGATCAATCGCGCCAAGGCCGAGGGCCGCCGGGTGATCCCGGTGGGCACCACTGCCCTGCGCCTGATCGAATCGGCCGCCCCCCAGGTCGGGCGGATCGCGCCGTTCCGGGGCACGACCGACATCTTCATCTATCCCGGTTATCAATTCCGGGTGACCGACGGGCTGATGACGAACTTTCACCTGCCCAAATCCACGCTGCTGATGCTGGTTTCGGCCCTGATGGGGTCTGAGAAAATCCGGGAAATCTATGGACATGCGGTCGAACGGGGCTATCGTTTCTTCAGCTATGGCGACGCGTCGCTGCTGATCCCCTGAGGTCGGTTTCCTGCTGGCATCGGGGCCCCGTCGGGCATAGGTCGGGCATTCCGCCCCCACGCCCCTGAACAAGACGAGACCCGCGATGATTTCGGTGTTGCGCACCACATGGCCGCTGCTGCTTGGCATCCTTCTGCTGATGGTCGGCAACGGCATGCAGGGCACCCTGCTGGGCATCCGCGGCGGGATCGAGGGCATCCCGACCTTCCAGATGTCCATCGTCATGGCCAGCTATTACGGCGGGTTCCTGCTGGGCAGCCTGACCGTGCCGGACCTGATCAAGAACGTCGGCCATGTCCGCGTCTTTGCCGCCCTGGGGTCGCTGATCAGCGCCGTGCTGGTCCTGTTCGCGGTCGAGCCGCACTGGATCAGCTGGACGGTCCTGCGGTTCCTGATCGGGTTCTGCTTCTGCGGGGTCTATGTCACGGCGGAAAGCTGGCTGAACGCCGGCTCCACGAACGAGAACCGCGGCCAGGCGCTGTCGCTCTACATGATCGTGCAGTTGCTGGGCATCGTGATCGCGCAGGCCCTGCTGAACGTCAGCAGCCCGGCGGGCTATCTGTTGTTCATCATCCCGTCGGTGCTGGTGTCGCTGGCCTTCACGCCGATCCTGCTGTCGGCCCAGCCTGCGCCGCAGTTCCAGACGATCAAGCGGATGTCCTTTGCAAAGCTGTACAAGGCATCGCCGCTGGGCTGCGTGGGGATCTTCCTGATCGGGGGCGTGTTCTCGGTCCTGTCGGGCATGTCGTCGGTCTGGGGCGCCCAGATCGGGCTGTCGGTGGCGCAGATCAGCCTGTTCGTGGCCGCGATTTATGCGGGGGGCTTGGTCCTGCAATATCCGATCGGCTGGATCTCGGACCGCTATGACCGGCGCAAGCTGGTCCTGGGCATGTCCGCCATCGGCGGGCTGTGCGGCCTGGTGACCGTCGCGGCGCAGCCCGGAACCCTTGGTCTGGTCATCGCTGGGGCGATCATGGGCGGGGTCGCGAACCCGGTCTATGCGCTACTGCTGGCCTATACCAACGACTATCTGGATCAGTCCGACATGGCGTCGGCATCGGCGGGCCTTCTGTTCATCTATGGCATCGGCAGCATGGGCGGGCCGATCATCACCGGCTGGATGATGGGCATCATCGGGCCCGACGGGTACTGGGTCTACATGGGCGTCCTGCTGGCGCTGCTGACGGCCTATGCGGGATGGCGCACCACGCAGCGTCGTGCCCTGACCCCGGACGAACAGGGCAGCTTTGCGGTCATCACGCCCAACGCCACCCCCCTGGCGGTCGACGCGGTGCTGGAAGGGGCGCAGTCGGACGACCCGTCGCCCCAGCCTGCGACCTGACCGCCCGCTTGCCGCCTTGGGGCAAATGGTTTAACGCTGAACTATAATTCATCAGCGGGGGACCCGATGGCCCAGAATTTCGACTTGGTGGTGATCGGCGCAGGGCCGGGCGGCTATGTGGCCGCGATCCGGGGCGCGCAGCTGGGCCTGAAGGTGGCCTGCATCGAACGCGAGCATCTGGGCGGCATCTGCCTGAACTGGGGCTGCATCCCGACCAAGGCCATGCTGCGCTCCGCAGAGGTCTATCACCTGATGCACCGGGCCAAGGAATTCGGGCTGAAGGCCGAGGGGCTGGGCTATGACCTGGACGCGGTCGTGAAGCGGTCGCGCGGCGTTGCCAAGCAGCTGTCCGGCGGCATCGGACACCTGTTCAAGAAGAACAAGGTGACGGTGATCATGGGCGAGGCCAAGCTGGCCGGCAAGGGGAAGGTCACCGTCAAGACCGACAAGGGCACCGAGGAGGTGACCGCGAAATCCATCGTGCTGGCCACCGGCGCGCGGGCGCGCGAGCTGCCGGGGCTGGAGCCGGACGGCAAGCTGGTCTGGAACTACAAGCACGCGCTGGTCCCGCCGCACATGCCCAAGAAGCTGCTGGTCATCGGGTCGGGCGCCATCGGCATCGAATTCGCCAGCTTCTTCAACACGCTGGGCGCCAAGACCACCGTGGTCGAGGTCATGGACCGCGTCCTGCCCGTCGAGGATGCCGAGATCAGCGCCTTTGCGAAGAAGCAGTTCGTCAAGCAGGGCATGACGATCATGGAAAAGGCCGCGGTCAAGAAGCTGGACCGCAAGGGCTCGACCGTCACCGCCCATATCGAGGTCGGCGGCAAGGTCGAAACGCAGGAGTTCGACACCGTCATCTCGGCCGTGGGCATCGTCGGCAATACAGAGGGGCTGGGCCTGGAGGAGGCGGGGATCAAGGTCGACCGCACCCATGTCATCACGGACGAATACTGCCGCACCGGGGTCGAGGGCGTCTATGCCATCGGCGATCTGGCCGGCGCGCCCTGGCTGGCGCACAAGGCCAGCCATGAGGGCGTGATGGTGGCCGAGCTGATCGCGGGCAAGCACCCCCATGCGATCAAGCCGGGCAGCATCGCGGGCTGCACCTATTGCCACCCCCAGGTTGCATCGGTGGGCCTGACCGAGGCCAAGGCCAAGGAGCAGGGGCTTGACATCAAGGTCGGCCGCTTCCCCTTCGTCGGCAACGGCAAGGCCATCGCGCTTGGGGAACCGGAAGGCATGATCAAGACCATCTTCGACGCCAAGACGGGCGAGCTTCTGGGCGCGCACATGGTCGGCGCCGAGGTGACCGAGCTGATTCAGGGCTATGTCATCGGGCGCCAGCTTGAGACGACCGAACAGGACCTGATGGAGACGGTCTTCCCGCATCCTACACTGTCGGAAATGATGCACGAATCCGTGCTGGACGCATACGGGCGGGCCATCCACTTCTGATTACGGCTGGAACACGGGAACGAAGGGGGGCGGTTTTGCCCCCCTTTTTTTTCGTCAGTCGGCCGGTGTCAGCGTGGTGATGCCCGCGGCCGCGGCACGGGCCAGGTCGGGGTCCAGCGACATGCCGATGTATTCGCCTCGCCGCCACAGGCCTGCCAGGTCGTCGTAATGGCGCGACAGCGGATGACCCGACTGTCCGGTCGAGGTGATGAACACCGAACTGTCCGGGTCCGCCAGGTCGATCACGCTGCGATAGCCGGCCCCGCCGATCGCCTGATAGGGGTCGTCGCCGGTGCCGATCATGCCGGTGCGGGCCACGGTGAACTCTCCGCCCGAAATCGACTGGGTGATGTTCATGATCCAGCCAAGTGCGGGCAGCGCGCCCAGGCCCGGATGCACGTGATGCGCCTGATGCGCGTCGCCCCACCGCCAGCTGGTCACGTCGGGACCGTATTCGGCGGTCAGGTCCAGGATGGCGCGGTCCAGCGACTGGCGGGCGATGGTCGCGCAATCCTCGGTCGCGGCGCTTTGGACCACGTCGCACCAAGCGGCGGCGCCGTCGCGATCGCGGAACACCGCGTCGATGAAATGCGGTTGCAGGCGGATCAGGTCGTCGGCCAGCGGCCCCAGTTCGTCCCGGACCAGACGGTCCTGCAGCGCGCCCATCCAGGCGGCATAGATCAGGGGTTCAGGCAGGTGCTCGTTCATGGCGCCGTCCCATTCGGCCAGCAGGGTCAGGGCGTCCTGACGCTGGCGTTCCGGGGTGCCAGGCGCCGCCGGATCGCCGGTGAACCACAGATTCGCCCCCACCAGCGGCAGCAGGGCGCGGGCCGCAGGGCTGACGACGTCCAGCTGTGCGGCGATGAAGCTGTCGCGGGAATGCACCTCGCGCCCGCCCAGCAGCCCGGACAGCCGGTCATGGCGCAGCCCGTCGGCCTCCGGCTCCTCCGTCGCAAGGGCAAGCCCGTCCTGCGGGCGACGCGCCTGGGTCGCCAGCGACACGGTGCCCTGCCATGCGGTTTCGGCCAGCCAGCCGGGCGAGGGCAGCGCCCCCTTGGTCGGGTGGTCGTCGGCCCGCTGGGGTGCCGCGCCTGCGGCCAGCCGGGTGACGGTCTCTCCCTGCGCCAGCGTCACGTCCAGCGCCGGGGCGACCACGTCGGCCAGGGCGCGGGTCGCCTGATCGGCGTCGCCGGCCCGCATCAGCGCCATCAGCGCGGACATCGTGCGGTCGCGCTGCGACAGCCCCGTCCAGCGCAGCGACGGAACATGCCCGATGGGCGTCACGTCGCGCAGCCCCGGGTCCAGGCCGGGGACGACGGGACCGTTCTGCGTCTCCCGCAGGGTGATGGTCTGGGGGGGCGCGTCCAGCACGCGGATCACCTCGGTCCGGGTCTGGAACTCCGTCCAGCCCTGCGTGCCGCGATAGCGGTCGGTGTTGCCGGGCTGGACCTCCTCGATGGCGATGTCGGCCACGTCCAGGTCCAGCGGCGTCAGCGCCCAGGACAGGGTCGGATTGCGCCCCGACAGGACCAGCGGCATGCCGGGCACCGTGGCCCCGATCACCCCGCCGCCTACCAGCTCCAACCGCGCCAGATAGTACAGCGACGGCACCGTCAGCCCCGCATGCAGGTCGTTGGCCAGCAGCGCGGCCCCCGCAGCCGTCCGCTGCGCCTCGGCGCCGAAGGCATTGCCGCCAAGCGCCTGTTCGGGGCGCAGGAAGCCAAGCGGGTCATAATCCGCCTGAGGGTCCAGGCGCCGTTCGGGCGCACCAAGGCGGGCACCGGGAAACAGCCCCGCATAGTCGGGCAGGGCGGCAGGTATGCCGGCCCGGTCGACGATCTGCATGCCGCGTTCGGGCCAGGCCAGGGCCAGTCGGGCGCGCAGGATCTCCTCTCCCGCGGAATCGGTGCCGGCCGCCGCCATCAGCTTCAGGATCGCCAGCGAATCGGCGGGCTGCCAGAAGGTGATGACATCCGGGAACAGGAAGAATTCGGGCGCGCCGCGCCCCATCGCACCATCGTTGACGATGCGGATCCACTGGTTCACCCCGTCGGCATAGGCCTGCAGCGCCGCAAGCGTGTCATCGTCCTGCACCTCCAGCGAAGCCTGGGCCGCGCGCTGCAGGCCCAGCCTGCGGATCAGGTCGTCGGCGGGCAGGGCGCGAGGACCATGGACCTCGGCCAGCCGGCCCTGCGCCGCGCGGCGCAACAGGGTCATCTGGAACAGCCGGTCCTGCGCATGGGCCAGGCCCAGGGCAAAGAACACGTCCGCGTCGGTCTTGCCGAAGATGTGCGGCACATTCTCGGTCGAGCGCACGATCTCGACCGGGGCGGTGATGCCCGTCACCGGATAGCTGGCGGTATAGTCGGGCAGGGACCGCACGGCGAAATACCAGACCAGCACGGCGGACAGGACCGCCAGGACGATCAGCGCGATGGTCAGCCGCAGAAGCCAGCGAAACAAGGTCAGCATGTGCGGGCAGGTCCTTGGCCGGGGGCGCGGCACGGGTTGACCCTGCCGCGCATGGATGGTGGTGTGTTGCATAGGACAGGCGCGCGGGCATTTCAACGCACCCCCGCGCCACGGGCAGCGACCCGAGGGAGATTTGCATGGCCAAGACGGCGTTTCTGGGACTGGGCGTGATGGGCTTTCCGATGGCCGGGCATCTGGCCGCGGCGGGACATCAGGTGACGGTGTTCAACCGCAGCCCGGCCAAGGCCGAGGCCTGGGTCGGCCGGCACGGCGGCGCCTCTGCCGCGACCCCGCGCGAGGCGGCGCATGGCGCGGATCTGGTGATGTGCTGCGTAGGCAATGACGACGACCTGCGCCAGGTATGCTTGGGGCCAGACGGGGCATTCGCGGGCATGGCGCAGGGTGCGGTCTTCGTCGATCATACGACGGTGTCGGCCAAGGTGACGGAGGAGCTGGCGCAGGCGGCGGCAGAGGCGGGCATCGGCTATGTCGATGCACCCGTATCCGGCGGTCAGGCGGGGGCCGAAAACGGCCAGCTGTCGATCATGTGCGGGGGCACGGTCGCGGATTTCGATCGCGCCGCGCCGGTCATCGATGCCTATGCCAAGATCTGTCGCCGGATGGGCGATGTGGGCGCGGGACAGATGACCAAGATGTGCAACCAGATCGCGATCGCGGGGTTGGTTCAGGCGCTGTCGGAATCGCTGGCATTCGCGCAGAAGGCGGGGCTGGACGTGGCCGATGTCGTTGAGGTGATCAGTCAGGGTGCGGCCGGCAGTTGGCAGATGGTCAATCGTCATGCGACCATGCATCGTGGCGAATTCCAACACGGATTCGCCGTCGACTGGATGCGGAAGGATCTGGCGATCTGCCTGCAGGCAGGGGACCAGCTGGGCGCGGCCCTGCCGGTCACGGCACTGGTCGACCAGTTCTACAAGGACGTGCAGGCGATGGGCGGCGGTCGGTGGGACACGTCGTCCCTGATCGCGCGGCTGACCCGCTAGGGACGGGGAACGACAAAAGGCGGGATGCCCGCCTCTAACGAAGGGACTTGGGGGATGGCGGATCACAGCCTTGCCGGACAGATCGAGTTCGAGATCACCGGCGTGAACGAGCAGGAAGCCACCGGAGAGATGACCGTGACCGCGGGCATCCTGAACCCGTTCGGGACCATCCATGCGGGCGCGCTGGTCTGGTTCGCGGACGTGGTCGCGACGAACCTGGTTCTGGGCGGAGAGCAGCCGCAGGAGGGCATGGACAACTTTCCCGTGGCCATCACGCTGAACGCCCAGCTGCTGACCAACCGCCGTGACGGGGTTCTGACCGCGCTGGCATCCTGGATGCGGCGCGGCCGTCGCATCTCGACCGTGCGCACGCAGGTCACCGATGCGGACGGGGCGGTGCTGCTGGACCTGACCTCGACCCATGTCAGCGCCCGCTGACCCTGCGGCACCATCGCGCCGGGCGGGTTGAAACGCCCGGCAATCGCGTCATCATGGCGCCATGATGGAGGAGACGTCATGGACGGTCTGATGATGCACCGCCCGCTGCTGCAAAGCGGGCTTCTGGATTTCGCCGCCGAGAGCTTTCCCGAAGCGCGGATCGTGTCGCGCCGGGTCGAGGGAGACCTGCACCGACAGAGCTGGGCCCAGACCCGTGCCCGCGCGGTCCAGCTGTCCTTCGCGCTGGAGGGTCTGGGCGTGGCGCCCGGCGACCGGGTCGCGACGCTGGCCTGGAACGGGCACCGCCATCTAGAGATCTATCACGCCGTGCCGTCCATCGGGGCGGTCTGCCACACGATCAACCCGCGGCTGTCGGCCGACCAGATGGTCTTCATCGCGCATCACGCGGGCGACCGGCTGCTGTTCACCGACCTGAGCTTCGTGCCGCTGCTGGAAAAGCTGCACGACCGCCTGCCGCCCATGCGCTATGTCGTCATGACCGACGCGGCGCACATGCCGCAGACGACGCTGGATGCGCTGTGCTATGAGGACCTGCTGGCGGGGCAGCCGACCGACCGGGTCTGGCCGGATCTTCCGGAAACGACCGCATCGGGCCTGTGCTATACGTCCGGGACGACGGGCGATCCCAAGGGCGTCCTGTATTCGCACCGCTCGAACATGCTGCACGCGCTGGCCACGGCGGCGGTGCTGGGCCCGGACCTGGGACCGCAGCCGCGCATCCTGCCGGTGGTGCCGCTGTTTCACGTTAACGCCTGGGGTCTGCCCTTCACGGCCCCGCTGATCGGGGCCAGCCTGATCATGCCCGGCCCGGCGCTGGACGGAGCCAGCCTGTGGGACCTGTGCCAGGCCGAGGGCGTCGAAAGCGCCTGGGGCGTTCCCACCATATGGCAGGGGCTGTTCGCCGAGATCCAGTCCCGCGGGACCAAGCCCGCGGCCCTGCGCCACATCGTCGTCGGCGGCAGCGCGATGCCCCGCAGCCTGACCGAGGGCTTTGAACGTCTGGGTATCGACGTGAACCACGCCTGGGGCATGACCGAGACCTCTCCGCTGGGCAGCCAGGGGTCGCTGACGCCGGCGCAGCGCGATCTGCCGTTCGACCGGCGCATGGCGCTGAAGCAGGCGCAGGGGCGGCGGGTATTCGGTGTCGAGATGAAGATCGTGGACGACGCGGGCACGCGCCAGCCCCATGACGGCAAAGCCATGGGAGAGCTGTTCGTGCGCGGCAACACCGTGGCCGCCGGTTATCACGACAATGCCGGTGCGACGGCGCGCGCGATCGACGCAGACGGCTGGTTCGGGACAGGCGACATCGCCTCGATCAGCGCCGACGGCATCCTGACGCTTCGCGACCGGGCCAAGGACCTGATCAAGTCGGGTGGCGAATGGATCAGTTCGATCGACGTCGAGAACCTGGCGGTCGCCCATCCGGACGTGGCGCAATGCGCGGTCATCGCGCTGCCCCATCCGAAATGGGATGAACGCCCGCTGCTGGTGATCAAGCCGAAGGGGGCCGCCCAACCTGGGCTGGAGGAGATGCGGTCCCATCTGGGCGCGCATCTGGCCAGCTGGCAGCTGCCCGATGACGTCGTCTATGTCGACGAGATGCCCCTGACCGCGACCGGCAAGATCAGCAAGCTGACCCTGCGGGAGCAGTTCCGCGACCACGTCCTGCCCGACCTGCGGAGCTAGGCGGCTGACTGACCCAAGGGCGGGTCAGGGATCCTGCGCCTGCAGGGTGGACAGCACATAAAGGCGCAGGGCCGTGGCCAGTCCGATTTGCGGCGGCCGGGCATGGTCGATCTGTCCGATCAGGGCGGCGCGGGTCAGGTCGCGCGCCGCGGCCTGGGTCGCCAACGCTTTCCAGAACGCATCTTCCAGCGACACCGACGTTCGGTGCCCGTCTATGGTCACCGACCGCTTCAGCGGCGGCGTCATGGCGGGCAGGTCGATCATTCGTCGGGCGTGTCGCGCCGATGCGCGTCCAGCACGCGGGCCGCGCGGTCGCGTTCGGCCTGGCGCGCGTCGCGCAGCGGCTTGGCCTCTCCGTGCAGGGCGGCGTTCGCGTCGCCCTTGGCACGCTTGGCGTCGCGGTCGCGGGCCTTGCGGGCCTGGCGCAGGTTGATGATGCGGGTCATGGCGGTCCCTGAAACGACGAAGGGCGCGCCACTGTGGCGCGCCCCCCGGCCTTGGGTCAAGAGGGTCAGCCCTTGGGGCTGATCATGTCCTCGGGGCGGACGACGCGGTCGAAGGTCTCTCCGTCGACGAAGCCCAGGGCGATGGCCTCCTCGCGCAGCGTCGTGCCGTTCCTGTGCGCGGTTTTGGCGACCTTGGTGGCGTTGTCATAGCCGATGGTGGGCGCCAGCGCCGTCACCAGCATCAGCGATTCGCGCATCAGCTGGTCGATGCGCTTTACGTTGGCCTGGGTGCCCACGACCATGTTGTCGGTGAAGCTGGAGGCCGCATCGCCCAGAAGCTGCATGGATTGCAGCACGTTGTAGGACATCATCGGGTTGTAGACGTTCAGCTCGAAATGCCCCTGCGACCCGGCAAAGCCCACGGCGGCGTCGTTGCCCATCACATGCGCGCAGACCATGGTCAGCGCCTCGGCCTGGGTCGGGTTCACCTTGCCCGGCATGATCGACGATCCCGGCTCGTTCTCGGGCAGGATCAGCTCGCCCAGACCCGAACGCGGTCCCGACCCCAGCAGGCGCATGTCGTTGGCGATCTTGAACAGCGATCCGGCCACCGTCTTCAGCGCGCCCGAGAACATGACCATCGCGTCATGGGCGGCCAGCGCCTCGAACTTGTTCGGCGCGGTGACGAAGGGCAGGTCGGTGATCTTGGCGATTTCCGCGGCGATGGCGGTGTCCCAGCCCTTCTTGGTGTTCAGGCCGGTGCCGACGGCGGTGCCGCCCTGGGCCAATTCGTAGATGTCAGGCAGGCAGGCCTTGACCCGTTCGATCCCCTTGCGGACCTGATGGGCATAGCCACCGAATTCCTGACCCAGGGTCAGGGGCGTCGCATCCTGGGTGTGGGTGCGGCCGATCTTGATGATGTCCTTGAACTCGGCCGACTTTGCCTCCAGCGCGGCGGCCAGCTTCTCCAGACCCGGCAGCAGCGTGTCGCGCGCCAGCATGGCGATGCCCACATGCATCGCGGTCGGGAAGGTGTCGTTCGACGATTGGCCCATGTTGCAGTGGTCGTTCGGGTGGACGGGTTTCTTGGACCCCATCTCTCCGCCCATGATCTCGATCGCGCGGTTGCTGATCACCTCGTTGGCGTTCATGTTCGACTGGGTGCCGGACCCGGTCTGCCAGACGACCAGCGGGAAGTTGTCGTCGAACTTGCCCTGGAACACCTCGGTCGCGGCCTGCTCCATCGCATCGGCCAGATCGGCGGGCAGGTCGCCCGAGGCGCGGTTCACCCGCGCGGCGGCCAGCTTGATCGCGCCCAGGGCGCGGATGATCGGCACCGGCTGGCGTTCCCAGCCAATCGGGAA
Source organism: Paracoccus sp. NFXS7 (assembly GCF_040148865.1). Classification (NCBI taxonomy): domain Bacteria; kingdom Pseudomonadati; phylum Pseudomonadota; class Alphaproteobacteria; order Rhodobacterales; family Paracoccaceae; genus Paracoccus; species Paracoccus sp. NFXS7. The sequence goes on along the minus strand of NZ_JAKEKV010000001.1, from coordinate 610,735 downwards.
GTTGATGATCGAACGCTGCGTCTGCGCGCCCCAGTATTTCGAGGCGTCAACCTCCAGCGGGCCGAAGCTGTCGGTTTCGGTGCGGGTCTTGGTCATCGGGTCGCTCCCTCACGGTTTCGTGGCGGGTTGTAGCGGTCCGGGCCATCGGGCGCAATTCGTATGCAACGGTATGCTGGCGCAAACAGCGCTTTCAGTCGTCCAGCGCATGCATCGCCGCGCGCAGGCGCGGGGTCAGCGCGTCGGGCAGGGGCAGGATCGGTCGGGGCGGCTGCGCGTCGGTCAGGTCCATCAGCCGGGCGCAGGCATGAACGACCCGCAGGCTGCCATGGGCCTGGAACAGGTCCCACATCGGCTGGAACCGCGCCTGCCAGCGGGCCGTTTCGGGCCGGTCGCCCGCACGGGCGGCGCAGGCCAGGGTCAGCGTCTGGTCGGGCCACAGGCCCGCCGCCACGCTGAACCAGCCGTCGGCATGGTTCAAAAGCGCGTCGGGACAGCCCCAGTCGCCGCTGTAGCCGATGGCGAAATCGGGCGGCAGATCGGCGCGCAGGGCCGCGATCTGCCCCGCGAAGTCCCCGCCCGCGGGCAGCGGCATCTTGACCGCCGTGACGGTCGGCAGCGACGCCAGCCGGGCGATCAGCGCGGGCGAAAAGGTGAAATGCGTGGTCGATGGATTGTTGTAGATGCAGATCGGCAGGTCCGATGCCCCTGCGACGGTTTCGAAATGCCCAAAGACCTCATCCTCGGTCAGGGGGGTATAGGACATCGGCGCCAACAGCAGGCCCGTCGCCCCCGCATCTGCCGCATGACGCGCCAGCGCGGCCGAGGTGTCGCTGCGCAGCGCGCCCACGCCCGCGATCACCGGCACCCTGCCGCCGGCGGCGTCAAGCGCGGTCTCCAGCACCTCCCGGCGCTGGTCGGCCTCCAGATACGCATAGCCGCCCGTCGATCCCAGCACGCCGATGCTGTCCACGCCCGCCCGCGCAAGGCGCAGGATCAGGCGGCGCAGGTCGGCGGGCAGGGGACGGCCCGCGGCGTCGGTCGGCGTGATCGGAAAGGCCGACAGGCCGCGCATGGTCATGGCGTTATTTCCGCCAGCGGTCCAGGCGCACGACATCGGCGCCGCCCGACGGGGGCGTGTCGTCGCCGTCATCCTCGGCGTCCAGCTGGTATTCGGCGTCGGCCTCGGCGTCCTCATCCTCGTCGTCGTCGCTGTCCTGCGTCTCGAAGCGCAGGCCGAATTCGACGGAGGGGTCCACGAAGGTGCGCAGCGCATCGAACGGGATCTTCAGCGGCTCCGGCTGGTTGCCGAAGTTCAGCGTGATGGTGAAATGGTCGGGCTGGATCGTCAGGTTGTCGAACCAGTGCTGGATGACGATGGTCATCTCCTCGGGATAGCGTTCGCGCAGCCAGTCCGCCATCTCGACACCGTCGTCGCGGGTGTCGAAGGTGATGAAGAAATGATGCTCTCCGGGCAGACCGTCGCGGGCGACCTGGCGCAGCACCTCGGCGATCAGCCCCTGCATCGCGCGATGCATCATTCCGCCGTAATCCAGTCCCGATCGCGCCATGACGTCACCCTACCTTTTCTTGGCGGCAAGCATAGGGATATGACCGGGGATGAAAAGGGGGGCGGAGGTGGATTCCGCGTCCCCTCACGCCGCGCGGTCCAGCAGGTCGCGCCGCAACGCGCGCAGATCGGCCGCCATGGTCGCCGCGGGCTTTGGGCCGAACCATTCCAGCGACGCACCCATCCCCGCGGGCACCACGCGCAGGAACGCCGCATAATCGACGGCACCTGTCAGCGGCGGGCACATGCCGTCACGGCTGCCGCGCGGATCGTGGACGTTGTCCGGGTGAAAGACCGACAGGCGGTCGCGCGCGGTCACGGATTTCAGGTGCAGGTGATCGACATGTTCGCGCAGTGCGGCGAAGGCAGATACGGGGTCGGCGCCCGACTCCCACACATGCAGCACGTCGAAGTTCACGCCGACCGCGGGATGGTCCAGCGCATCCAGCAGGTCCAAGGTCGCGGGCAGGCTGTCGGCCAGGGTCTGCGGATGCGTCTCGACCGCGATGCGCAGGCCGCGGTCATGGGCCATGTCGGCCGTCGTGCCCAGGTCGCGCATGATCGCGCGGCGCTGGTCCGCCCCCGCCTGATCGCGCCCCACGCCCCCCGCGAACAGCCGCAGCCGTGGCGCGCCCCAGGTCCGGGTCAGGTCCAGCAGGTCGGCCGCGTCGGCGCGGCTGAAACCGGCAGTGCCCAGGGGCAGATAGCCCGCCAGCATCGGCACCGGGGCACGCTGCGGCAGGTCACACCATTCGACGGCCAGCGTGCGGGCATGCGGGGCCCAGATCTCCAGCCCGTCGAACCCCTCGCGGGCGACATAGCGGGCCAGGTCGCGGGCGGTCACGTCCAGGTGACGGAAGGCCACGGAACAGGCATTGATCCTCATGCGCGCGCCCCCTGCCAGCGGTCGAACCACTGGCCCACGGTGGCCTTGATGCCCCGTTCCAGCAGGGTCAGCCGGTCCAGATCGGCCAGCACCTGCAGCAGATCGTCGCCGTCGCCGCCGCGGGCAAAGGCCACCGCGCGCAGATGGGCGGCGTTCAGCCCGCCATGCAGCGCCGCGATCCGGTCGCAGCATTCCTCGAACGTGTCGTGATCGGCGCCCTCGATGTCGCCGAAGATCGCCAGCGCGTGCTCATAGGCGTATTTGCGGATCGCGATGACCGGCAGTTCGCACAGCGCGGGTTCCAGATCGGCGCGCGGCAGGTCGGCGACATGGGCCTGCACGATGCGGCGGATCGCGTCGATCAGCGGCACGGCCTGCGCGTCGAAGGTCGCGTGGTGCATCGCGGCGATGGTCGCGTCGTCCGCGGGATGCGCGCCCGCATTGTCGAAGGAAAAGCCTCCGGCCACGGTCGGCGCCAGGAATGCCGCCCGCAGGTCGCGGGCGGGCAGCGGCCCCTCCCACCGGAAATCCGGGTCGCGCATCAGCCAGGTGTCGGGGTCCGCCGTGGGCTCCAGCAGGGCATAGTGGGGAAAGCTGGCCTGGGCGAACTTGTTGTCGCGCTGCGGCAGCAGCGCCATGTCGACCATCGGCATGACGTAGCGGCCGGGCCGCCATGCGGCCAGCAGCGCGTGCAGCCGGTCCAGGCTCCGCGCGCCCGGCGCGGCATCCTCATGCCAGCGCGTCACTTGCAGTCCGAACAGGCGCGCCGCCCAATGCAGATAGAAGCCGTGATCGATCCCCGGCGTGTGATAGGACAGGCGCATCCTGTCGTCGACGATCACCTGCCCGTCCCACAGGCCCAGATACAGCGGGCGGTGGTCGATCCCGCCGCGGTCCTTCAGCGCCTGACACAGGCAGCTGACGACGCAATGGACCTTGATGTCGACAGGTTCATCGGGTGCGGTGGTCACGCCCGCCAGCGCCATCGACAGCGCCTGCACGGTCATTCCGGGGGCGCGGTCGAACGTATCCTCGGCCATGGTGATGCCCGCCTCGTCCAGGTGCAGCATCAGCGTCATCAGGGCGACCGAATCCAGGCCCAGGTCATGGCCAAGCCGCGCGTCGGGACCAAAGGCCGCCATGCGCGGGCAAGCCATCGGACCGGCCAGGATCGCGCGGATGCGGTCCTGCATGTCCTGCGGGGCGGGGATGGGGCGGGGGTCGGTCATGCGGGGGCCTCCGACAGGGTTTCGGCCAGGGCGCGGCGGGCGATCTTGCCGTTCGCGCCACGCGGCAGGGCGGGCAGGCGGACCAGACGCACCGGCCGCTGGCGCGGCGACAGCAGGGCCGCCAGATGGGCATCCAGCCGCGCCTCGGCGATGTCGCCGGAATAGGCAAGTGCCGGGCGCTGATGCGCGACGGGGTCCGGGACGGCGAATGCCACCGCGTCGGTGATGCCCGGCAGGCTCAGGGCCGCGGCCTCGATCTGGGCGGGATAGACGTTCAGGCCCGCGACATCGATCACCTCTGCCTGCCGCCCGGCAAAGATCAGGTGGCCGCGGGCGTCGATCACGCCCAGATCGCCGGTCTGCACCGTCGCGCCTGCGGCATGGACGGAGACGGGGCCGGGTGCGTCCCGCCCGGCCTGCAGGCGGACATGCGGCAGGGGCAGGCCCATGTCCTCGGGCCGGTCGGGGTTCTGGGCGATGGCCAGGCATCCCGCCTCGGAACAGCCGTACTGCTGGAACAAGTGGCGCGCCGCCCCGCGGATCGCGTCGAACCACGGCTGAGGCAGCACCGTCCCCGACGACATCACCGCGTGCAGCCCCTGCGCCCCGGCCAACCGCGCCAGCACATGCAGCAGCGGCGGTGCGGCATAGATCAGCGGATCGCGGAACTGGGCCAGCTGGCGCAGGATGGCGCGCGGGTTGGCGTGGTCCAGCACCACCGGAGCATGTCCCCGTGCCTGTCCGACCAGCATCCCGGCGATCAGTCCATAGGAGTGGGTGATCGGGGCCGCGATCACCGGCGTCATCCCGGCCGCCTGCGGAAAAGCGTGCAGATAGGCGTCGATCTCGGTCTGGATGGCGGCCCAACTGCGGGCGATGATCTTGGGTGCGCCGGTGGTGCCCGAACTGGTCTGGATCAGCACCCCACCCGGCGCATGCGGCGCGTCCTGTCCCAACCCCTGCAGACCCGCATCGGTCATCATCAGGTCGCAGCCCGCCCGCCTTGCCAGATCGCGCGCCTGATCGGGGGGCGTTTCCGGGTGGATCGGATGACAGGACGCGCCCGCATCCCGCAGGCGCAGGATCTGCGTCAGGCAGGCCGCGCGGTCAGTCATCAACAGTGCGATGCGCGTGCGGTCGGGGTCGCGGCCGGCCAGCAGGTCGGGGGCGTCCGGGCCGAACGGATCGATCAGCGTGTCGTTCAGGTGGAACAGGCGGGTCATGGCGGGCTCCTTCAGCGGGTTCGGCGCAGGGTGGGTTTCGGTGCGGCCCAGCAGCCCCGCGGCCAGGCTTTCCGCAGGAACGGTTGCGGCGTCGGTGCACAGGCTGGGAGCATGGGGCAGGGCGGCGCGGGCCAGCCGCCAGAATATCGCTTCGGGCAGATGGCCGGTGCGGTGCAGCAGATCCGCCAGATCCGACAGCACGTGGGTAACCAGACAGTCGGCGACCAGATCGCGCAGGTCGGTGGCCCGGCCCATGCGGTGATAGGTGCCGTCCGGTGCCCCCGCCATCGCCGGTTCGATGGCCGCAAGGTCCGGGGCGGGCAGGCTCAGCCGGTCCGGCAGGTACTCCAGGCTTTCGCTGAAATCGCGGGCCACCAGCCCGGTCGGCCAGCCGCCGTCATGGGTCATCAGCAGGTTCTGGCCATGCGCCTCCAGCGCGATCCCGTGATGGGTCATCAGGCGCCAGACGGGCTGCAGGATCGTCAGCAGCCGCGCGGTCCACGCCTGGGTGCCATGCGCGGCCAGCCAGGGCGCGATCAGTGCGCGCCCGTCCGGCTGGGTCAGCGACAGGGCCGACAGGGGCATGGCACCTGGGGGCGGGGGGCTGCGCCGGATCGCGGCCAGCCTGCCGCCCAGCAGGTCGCGTGCGACGATGGCCGCGCCATGTTCCGGGAGGATCGTCAGCCCGGCCAGGTGCCGATCGGACGCCACCACGCGTCCCAGCCAGTCCGATATGGCCGGCGCCACCGCCACCGACCACGGCATCAGGTCGCGGACCGAGGAGGTCACCCCCACGCTAAGCGACAGCTTCAGGTGATCGCCCCCGTCGCAGGCGGCCAATGTCCGCAGCGACGCCGTGGCCTGCATCCGCGGCCCCTCCGCCGGCAGCACCTTCAAGGCCCCGCGCGCCATCAGCGCCTGCACCGCCGGGTCACGTTGCAGGCGCCGCCACTGCCACGGGTGGATCGGGATGGCCCCCGGCGGCGCCCAGCCCTGCGCGGGGTCCGTTCCTGCACGCGTCACGATTGCGGGGTCGACCGATAGCCAGACCGGCACGATGGTCCTGCCGCCTTCGGGGCCGAAGGCGGCATTGTCAGTGTCCGAAAACCCGGCGCGGGACTTGAAGCCGGGATGATACGGATGCCCCTCGATCAGGCTCGCCTCCAGCGCCGGGCCGGTCAGCGACAGGCGGTTGTCGCGAACCGGCCCCGCCGCGCGCAGGAAATGCGCGCTGCGCCGCATGGCGGTCATCAGCGCCGCGGGATCGTGGCCGGCCCTGGCCAGCGCGCGTTCCAGGTCGTCCGGTTTCAGCAATCCGCCGGTGGCATCGCGCAGGTCGTCCAACAGCCTGACACGGCCGCTGGCCTGCAGGCGATATGGCGCCTGGATGGCCAGGCCGTCCACCGTCCAGCCGCCCTGCGCCGGGCGCAGGATGCGTTCGAAGGCCAGAGCCTCTATCGTCTGGCGCAGGGCGCGGGTCTCAGGCGACATCGGACAGCATCCCGGCATGGGCCAGCGCGGGCAGGGGGTTCGGCACGCGGATCATCGGTGCGCGTTCCCCGGGGATCAGCAGTTCGTCCACACCGCCCAGCTGGGTCAGCAGATTGCCCTTGGCGGGCAGATGCGGCTGCGTCAGCCAGCGGCGGGCCAAGGCGCCGCCATGACCCGGCAGGCGGGTCAGACCGCCAAGATGGGCTGCCAGCGCGGATAGCGCCCGCCGCTCTGGCCAGATTCCGTCCCGCGCCATGCGGTGGACCACGCCAAACACCTGGTTCACGATCAGCGAATAGGTCAGCGCGTCCTCTGCCTCGGCGCGCGGATAGACCAGGTGGGGGATGGCGCGCAACGCGGCGCAGGCCATGTCGTCGGCCACATAGAAGCCCTGGTTGTCGCGGATGTCGCAGCGGCGCGGCAGACCTTGGGACAGGTCCAGCAGGGCGTTCTGCTGATGTGCCTCGACCGCGATGCCGGTGGCGTCATACAGGCGCAGCAGGGGGGCGACGGTGCAGTCCAGATAGGCGTCGAACCAGGCGGCCGGGTCGTGCCCCGCCATGACCTGCGCCAGCATCGACGGCCGTCCCGGCAGGGGTTCGGCGACCAGGCCCGCGACCTGCATCACCTGCCCCCCGCGTCCCCCGCGCCACGGGTTGCGGCGCAGGATCACCTCCAGCCCGGATTCGGCGCGACCGGGCAGGGCCAGGGTCAGCCAATGCGGGTCATCGATCAACCGCAGCCGCCCGAACCGCCCCTGCAGCGCGCCGATGCGGGCCGACATCGCCGCGCCCGCCAGCAGTTCGTGACGCTTGTTCACGCGCTGCGAGTTGGTGATGGTGACCGGCAGCGACACCTTGACCTGCCACGGGCTGTCGCCGCGCCACAACGTCCGCACCGAGGATGTCGCCCACCATGCCGGTCCCACCGGTCCCAGCTCGCGGATGGCACCCTGCGACAGCAGCGCGGCGATGGCCGGATCGCGGCGGGCGCGGTCCCAGGTCAGCGGATGCGCGGGCAGCACGATGCGTCCGGGACCGGGGTCCAGATCCATGCCCGGCAGATCGCGCACACGGTCAGGGTCGGTGCCTGCGATCAGGTCTTTGCGGACCGACAGGCCGACAAGGTGCAACGCGCCGCACCAGTCGGGGGTCATCGCGCGTTCCTCGGGCAGGGACATGCCGGACAACGCCTTGGGGCAGGGATGCATCCAGTGGCCGAAGATCACCGCCTGTTCGGCGGTCAACCAGTCGGGTGCGGGGTGCGGCCGCGCCAGGCGCTGTCCGCAGATCGTGGCGATCCGATGACGGCTGGCCTGCACGCGGCGGGCCAAGGCGGCGCCTGCAGGTCCGTGATCGCCTGTCAGTCGGTCCAGGATCAACGACAGCGCCAGGTCCGGGTCGATGGGGCGCGATCCGTCCGGCCCGTGCCGGATCAGCCCGCGGATACGCGGCAGGCCCGATGCCATCGGCGCATCGGTCACGACCTCCAGCCAGCCGCCGGCGACCGGGACCAGATCGCACCCGCCGCCCAGCTCGCGCCTGTCGCAGATCAGCAGCGCGCGCAGGCTGGCCAGATCGGCGATGCCCTGCGCGTCAGACGCAGGGCAAGGATCGGGCAGGGTGCCGGCCCCCGGACCTGCTTGGTCAGGATGTCGGACAGCCAACAGGCACGGGTCGGAAAAGGTCATCTGCGCCTCGGAGTGCGGCCATGGGCCGTGGGATCACGAGGCTGGCAGATGCTGGCAAGGCGTGGGTTATTATTGTTTATTATTTATGTCAAGTATATCCCATGAACGTGCAGGTGTTGTCGCGTCCGCTACCACAGGTCGATTGTCGGAGGGCCTTCAGCCGCCGGCGTCATTCCGCCAAGGCGAACGGCTTGCGCCCGCAGATCCAGGCCAGCCGCGGCTTGGCTTGGGTCGCAGGGCTGCCCCGGCGGGGTCTGCTGCGCCAGCACGCCCAGAAACCGCGACAGCCCCTCGACCTCTTGACGCAGCAGGTCGGCGGCCTGCAGCGACTGGGCCGCCGCATCGGTCACCTGCAGCATCGCGCCCAGGGCGGCATCGATCCGCCCCAGTCCTTGGGCGATGCGATGCGCCTCGGCGGCGGCGCGATGCAGGGCCGCGTTCAGGCAAGGATCGGGCGTCGCCGTCATTGCAGCTTGCCCGTCACCGATTCGATGCAGCGCAGCAACGCCTCCTTGGTGAAGGGCTTGGCGATGAAGTTGTTCATGCCGGCGCGCTGGCCCCGCTCGATCATCTCGCGCGTGGCGGTGCCGGTGATCAGGATGAAACCGATGCGCTGGGTGCTGGGATTCTGACGCAGCGCCTCCAGCAGGCCAAGGCCGTCCATTCCGGGCATGTTGTAATCCGAGATGACCAGATGAACCGGAGCCGCGGCCAGTCTGCGGAACGCCGTCTCTCCGTTCGCCTCGTATTGGACGTTTACCAGGCCGGCCCAGTCCAGCGCCTGTTCGATCAGCGAGCGGCTGATGGTCATGTCGTCCACCACCATCACATGAAGGTTCGATTTCAGTGCCATGTTGTCCCTTTCACGTCCTGGCAGAGTCCGACGTCGCATTGCGCCGGTATTGGGTTGTGCCTGTTGCGGCGAATAGGCCCGCGGCCGGGCCGTCCAGCCGTTCCGAATGACCGATGAACAGCGCGCCGCCCTCGTTCAGGGCGCCACCGAAGCGCAGCCACAGGCGCTGGCGCGCGGCACTGTCGAAATAGATCGCGGTGTTGCGGCAGAAGATCACGTCGAACCTGCCGGAAAATGGCCAGTCGTCATGCAGGTTCAGTTCGCCGAACCGCATGATGCGCCGGACCTCTGGTTTGGCCTCGAAGCCCGCGGCATGGGGCTGGAAATACCGCTTGACCTGGGCAGGGGGGACCGGTGCCAGCGCATCGGCTGCAAAGCGGCCCTGCTGGGCGCGGTCCACCATCTCGGGGTCGATGTCGGTGGCCAGGATCAGAACGTCATGCTGCGCCGCATCGGGAAACGCGTCCAGCAGCGTCACGGCCATCGAATAGGGCTCCTCGCCCGAGGAGGAGGCCGCGGACCACAGCCGCAGCCGCCGTCCGGCGCGGGTCTGCGCGATCAGCGGGGGCAGGACCTCCTGCGCCAAGGCCTGAAAGTGGTGACCTTCGCGAAAGAACGCGGTGACGTTGGTGGTGATGGCCGACAGCAGGTGGCGGCGTTCCTGCGGTCCGTCAGGCCCTTCGAGACGGTCGCAATAAGCACCGTAATCGGGCAGCGTCAGGACCCGCAGGCGGCGGTTCAGGCGCGCCATCAGCAGGCTGCGCTTGGATTCCGACAGGATGATGCCGCTGTCCTGATGCACGATCGCGGCAATCTTGCGGAATTGTCCATCGGTCAGGACCGGCCCCGCTGGGGTGAGGGCCGAAAGGGGTGCCGTTCTCACGCGTCGACCCCGTGGGCCGCGGGCAGCAGCTGCGCCAGGTCGATCTTGCGCAGGATGCGGCCGTCCTCCAGCGTGATCATGCCGACGATGAACTCGCGCGCGGGGTTCGACGCAATGTCGGGCACCGCCTGGATGTGATCGTCGTTGATGGGCAGGATGTCGGACACCAGGTCCGCCAGCAGCCCCACGATCCGCCCGGCATGCATCGCGATGATGACGACATGGCGGTGGGACGGCGTCGCGGCGCCGAAGCCGAGCCGCGCCGACAGGTCGACGACCGTCACGACCGATCCGCGCAGGTTGATCACGCCTTTGACGTAGTCGGGGGCGTGGGGCAGCATGGTCGTGGGGGTCCAGCCGCGGATTTCGCGGACCAGGCCGATGTCGATGCAGAAGTCCTGGTCGGCCAGCTTGAAGGCCACGACGTCGCTTTTGCCGACGGAATTATGCGAGATGGATTGCAGCATGCGTCACCCGTTCGATGCCATGGCGGCCATGCGGCGGCCCTGGTCGTTGGACATGGAAAGAAGGATTTCTTCGGGATCGATGATCAGGGCGATCTTTCCGTCGCCCAGGATCGTGGCGGCCGACACGCCCGGCACGCGGCCGTAGTTCTGTTCCAGGCTTTTGATCACCACCTGTCGCTGATCGAAGATCGCGTCGACCCGGAAGGCTGCGCGCCTGCGGCTGTCGGTCTCGACCACGATCAGCACGCCGGTGTCGGGACCCTCCGCGGGCCTGGTGACGCCGAAGCTGGTGCACAGGTCGATGATCGGGATCAGCTCTCCGCGGTTGGACAGCAGCTGCGATCCGTGGCCCACGCCGTGCAGCATCGTGTTCTCGGGGCGCAGCGTTTCCTGGACCGCGGTGATCGGCAGGACCATCGTCTGGTCGCCCAGCTGGATCAGCATCCCCTCGACGACCGCCAGCGTCAGCGGCAGCGCGATCGAGAAGGTCGTGCCCTGACCCTCGGTCGACTGGATCATCACGCGGCCGCCCAGGTTCATGATCTCGCGGCGCACCACGTCCAGGCCGACGCCGCGACCGGACAGGGCCGACACCTCGTCCTTGGAGGAGAAGCCTGGCAGGAACAGCAGCTGATCGATCTCGGCGGGCGACAGGTTGGCGCCGGGCGCGATCAGGCCGCGATCCTCGGCGATCTGACGCACCTTGGCACGGTTGATGCCGCCGCCATCGTCCGACACCTCGATCTGGACCCGACCGGACCGATGGGCGGCCGACAGGGTGATCGTGCCTTCCTGGGGCTTGCCGCGACGCTGGCGCGTCACGCTGTCCTCCAGCCCGTGATCGACCGAGTTGCGGATCATGTGCGTCAGCGGTTCGACCAGGCGTTCGATCATGGTCTTGTCGACCTCGGTCTGCTCACCGATGGTGATCATGCGGACGGGCTTGCCGGTGGCGTCGGCCGCCTCGCGCAGGATGCGGTGCATGCGCTGGAACACCAGCTTCAGCGGTTGCGCCCGGATCGCCATCACGCTTTCCTGGATGTCGCTTGCCAATTGCCGGATCGCATCCAGGCCGGCGACGACGTCGGGCTGCTCGTGCAGGCCCGCCGTCTGGATCACCTGGGAAAGCATCGCCTCCTTGATGACCAGTTCGCCGATCATGTTCATCAGGCGATCGACACGGTCCAGCGCCACGCGGATGGTCGGTGCGGCCTGGGCGCTGTCCTGTTGCTGGACCGCGCGCGGCGGAGCGGTGGTGGGGGCATCGCGGACGATCTGTGCGACGGGTGCGGTGTCTGCAGGCGCGGCTGCGGGTTCGGGGGTAGGCGCGGGCAGGTCGTCCTCGGTCAGCGGGCGGACCGTCAGCGCGCAGCAATCCTCCACGAACTCGAACACGGACATGACATCGGGCTGGCTTGCCACGCCGCTCAGTCGGACCCGCCACGACAGCGCGGGCTGTTCGGGCGACCAGTCCTCCAGCAGAGCGACCGCCGCGCAGTCCAGGTGGACGTCCGCATCGCCCAGCTTGCGCAGGGCGTTCAGCAGGGCCATCGGATCGTTGCCCGAACGGTACAGCTGAAAGGTGGGCGTCATCTGGACCAACAGGCCCGACGCCGGTGGTGGGATCGGATCGAAGGACAGCGGCATGTCGAAGTCCAGCGAGATCGGCGTGAACTCGAACGCGGTCTCCTCGGGGGTTTCCGTGTCGATCAGGGCCGCCAGTTCGGTCATCAGCCCGTCGACCTGGGCCTGATCCGTATCGCGGCCCGACCGGGCGCTGGCGACCAAGTCCGTCAGGCAGTCCGAACAGCGGTGCAGCAGCGCCATGATCTGGGGTGTCACGTCCAGCCGGTCCGACCGGACCAGGTCCAGGACAGTCTCGAAGCGGTGGGCAAAGGTGACCAGCGTGGTCAGGCCGAAGGCGGCAGCGCCCCCCTTGACCGAATGCACGGCGCGGAACACGGCATGCACCGTTTCCACGTCGAAGCCGGGCTGCTCGATCTGGCGCAGGCCGGTGGCCAGCACCTCCAGCAGCTCGTCGCATTCGACGAAGAACATGTCGCGGAATTCGTCCATGTCAGCCATCGTCAGCGCCCCAGGACCTTGTCGATGACGGCGATCAGACGCTCATCCTCGAAGGGTTTCACGATCCAGCCGGTGGCCCCCGCGCTGCGGGCGCGTGCCTTCAGGTCGGCGCCGCTTTCGGTGGTCAGGACCAGGATGGGCACGTCGGCATAGGCGCCGGTCGCGCGGACATTCTCGATCAGGCCGAAGCCGTCCATGCGCGGCATGTTGATGTCGGTGATGATCAGATGCGGATCGGCCTCGCTCAGCGCGCCGACGCCGTCCACGCCGTCCACGGCCAGGAACACGTCAAAGCCCGCATTGCGCAGGGCCTTGGACACAAGCGCGCGGATTGTCGGCGAATCGTCGACCGCCAGGATACGGGTCGTCATGTGGGTCCCCCGGTTTGAAGAAGCTGGACCGAGGCGCCGACAGCCTGGATCGTGGTCAGAAACGGGTCCGAGGCGTCACGGATCGACAGCGTCTTGCCGTCGGCCCGCCACTGCTTGCGTGCTGCGATCAGCAGTTCGACCGCAAGGGTGCCCATGCGCGCGACCCCGGACGCATCCAGGACCGCATCCGCGCCCCGATGGTCCAGCAGGGTGCGGGCAAAGGCAGAGACGGCCTTGCGGTCGAACGTCTCGGGCAGGGGCAGGGCATGCATCTCAACTACCTCGTATTGTCGTCGGCGTCCCCATCGCTAACAGCCATGAGTTAAGGAACCATTGCCGCCATGGATTAATTTCTCGTCTGGCAAGTCTTTCACAGGAAACGATATTTTAATCTTTTCCGGCGATGGTCCCCTGACCCATCCAGGAGTGTCCCTGTGTCGAATCCGGTCCTGCTGATCGTTGACCCGAACCCCGCCCGCCTGACCGCCCTGCTGCGCCGATGCGAGGAACAGGGCGGTGTGACCGTGCTGGGCGCCACCACGCCCGGCGAGGCCTATGTGCTGATCGAACTGCACCTCCCGCGCCGCGTGGCCGTGGCCGCCGAATTCGCCGAATCGATCGAATTCGACGCATTGGCGGACATCCTGACAATGATCGACGCGGGCGTGGTCATCTATGGTCAGATGCGTGTGCCGGCGGGCGGATATCCGGTGATGTCCAGCTCGGAACAGATGCTGTCGCGCCTGTTCGGTGGGCTTCAGCCCGCCCGCGCCGCACCGATCCGTGCCGCAGACCCCGTACCACCCACGGACGCGGCGGCCGGGCTGATCCTGCTGGGCGCCTCGACCGGCGGAATCACCGCGTTGGAGGCCGTTCTGGCCGGATTTCGCGCCGACTGTCCACCGACGATGATCGTGCAGCATATTCGCCCAGGCTTTGCCGAAGGGCTGATCCGCCGGCTGGATCAACTGCTGGCGCCGCAGGTCGTCGCGGCGCAGGACAACATGCCCCTGCGTCGGGGCGTCGTCTATCTGGCCGCCGCGCCTGACAGGCATCTGGGCGTGACCCTGCGGGGCGGACCCCGCGCGCGTCTGTCCGCGACCCCGCCCGTATCCGGGCACCGTCCGTCCGTGGACGTGCTGTTCTCCGACGGTGCCGCGATTGCCGATCGTCTGGACATCCGCGCCGCGCTGCTGACGGGGATGGGGGCCGACGGCGCGCAGGGGCTGTGCGCGCTGCGTCGGGCAGGGGCGCACACGATCGCCCAGGACCGTGCCACATCCGTCGTCTGGGGCATGCCGCGCGTCGCGGTGGAGCTTGGCGGTGCGGTCGACGTGCTGCCCCTCACGCGCATCGGCCAGACGCTTTTGACGCGGGAACCCGCCCGCCTGAGGAGGCTGTCATGATCCGCGATGCCGCGACGCGCGTCATCCATGTCGTTCAGGGCGAACATGCCATCAGCGACGATCCTGACGCGATCCTGACCACCGTCCTGGGGTCCTGCGTCTCGGCCTGCATCATGGATGCGGACCGGGAAATCGGCGGGCTGAACCACTTTCTGCTGCCCGATGCGGGCCCGGGCGGCCCCGACATCCGCTATGCCGCCGCCGCAATGGAAGTTCTGGTGAACGGGCTGATGCGCCGCGGCGCCGTGCGCAGCCGCCTGCGCGCCAAGCTGTTCGGCGGCGCACGGATGATGGCCGGCCTGCCCGACATCGGCCAGCGCAATGCCGATGCCGCCCGCCGCTTCCTGCAGGACGAGGGCATTCCGCTGATCGCCAGCGACCTCTGCGGCACGCAGGCGCGGCGCATCCGGTTCTGGCCCGTCATCGGTCGGGTGCAGCTGCACCTGCTGGGCGAGGCCCGCGCACCCGTTCGCGAACAGCCGATGCCGCAGCGTGGCGGCGACGTCGAACTTTTCTGACCAACCTCCGCCGACAGCCGCGGCCCAACTGACACATCGACCCGCAATGCGCCCTCGTGGCGCCTCGCCATCCCCGTTCCGGAGAAAGACATGATGATGAAGAATACCCGCATCGCGACGCGCATCGCGGCAGGCTTTGGCCTGATCCTGCTGATGCTGGCGGTGCTTGCCGGCTTTACCTGGAACCGGATGGACCGGTTGCAGGCCATCGACGTCCAGGCCCATGATGCCGAGGTGCTTGCGCTGGCGGCGGCGGACATCAATTTCGGCGTGGCTCAAGCCGGTCTGGCGCTGGACGATTTCATGGTTTCGGCCTCGGATGCGGATCGTCAACGGGTGCAGGACGGCATGACCTCAGTCATGGTGCTGGCGGAAAAGGCGCAGGCCCTGGGCAGCCCGCATGCCGGGGCCTTGGTCGCGCTGAAGGAGCGGCATGTGACCGAGGCCGACCAGTTGTTCGACAGCTTCCAGCCGCTGTCTGCGCTGACGGCACAGATGCGCGAGCTGGGCATCACCCACCGCCGCAACATGGAACAGCTGCAGACCCTGTACCAGCAGCGTGGTGATCGCGATGCGGCTTATGCCGCGCTGCAGGCCGCCAACGAATTCCTGGTCGCGCGTGTGCGCATCGACCGCTTTCTGGAAGGCAGCGCCGTGAAGGATTTCGACGACGCGGCCGCGCCCTTCCAAAGGTCACGGCAGGCCTTGTCCGATCTGCAGCCCCGCGTGATGGGCGATGACGCGCGTACCCTGCTGGCAACCACGCTGTCCGGTATCGACGAATACTGGTCGATGGCGCAGCAGAGCCGGACGCTGGAGCTGGTCGTGCGCGACCATCTGGCGACGCTGTCGCTGACCGAGATCGAGGTCCTGGCCGCCGTCGAACGGATCCGCGACGACGCCATGTCCAGCCTTGCCCGGCTGGAGGAGGAGGCAGCGGCGGTGATGGATGCCACGGTGATGTCACTGCTGACGGGGGTCGCGGCCACGATCGTGATCGGCGCAGTCATTGCCGCATGGATATCGCGTGATTTGGGGCGTCGCCTGGCGGCGACGGTCGACCAGACCAACCGGTTGGCGCGGGGCGATCTGGACGTCGAGATTCGCGGAACCGAGGGTCGCAACGAGCTGGCACAGCTGGCCCAGGCCCTGGCGATCTTTCGCCAGAACGCGGTCGAGGCGCGCACCGTGGCCGACGAGGCCCGCCGCCTTGAGAACGAGGCTGCCGCCGCCCGCGATATCGAGGCCCGCCAGCAGGCCCGGGTCGTGCGCGACATCGGTGCCGGGCTGGACAGGCTGGCGCAGGGGGACCTGACACAGCAGATTCCGAACCCGCCGTCGGACCCGTTCCCGGCCGGCTATGACGGGCTGAGAGAGGCGTTCAACAGCGTCGTGTCGAACCTGACCGGCACCATCAACCGCATCACCGACGTCGCCGATCAGGTCCGGGGTGGCGCAAGCGAGATCACCTCCGCCGCGCAGGACCTGGCCTCCCGAGCCGAGACGCAGGCCGCTACGCTGGAGCAGTCCGCCGCGGCCCTGAACCAGATGAACGCCAGCGTCACCTCGACCGCCGAACGCGCGCGCAATGCCGAGCAGGCCAGCCGTCAGAACCGCGACATCGCCGAAACCAGCGCCGAGGTCGTGCGCGACGCCGTGACCGCCATGCGCGGGATCGAGGCGTCGTCCGACCAGATCACCCGCATCATCGGTGTCATCGATGACATCGCGTTCCAGACCAACCTGTTGGCGCTGAACGCGGGCGTCGAGGCCGCCCGTGCCGGAGAGGCCGGCCGCGGCTTTGCGGTCGTGGCCTCCGAGGTGCGGGGCCTTGCACAGCGCGCCTCGGATTCCGCGCGGGAGATCAAGTCGCTGATTTCGCAGTCCGCATCGCAGGTCAAGGCGGGGTCCGCCCTTGTGGGGCGGACGGGCGACAGCCTTGGTCAGATCCTGTCCAAGGCGCATGAGGTGTCGGAACAGATCACCGCGATCTCGCTTGCGGCCAACGAACAGGCGATCGGCTTGGCCGAGGTGAACACGGGCGTGAACCAGCTGGATCAGGTAACCCAGCAGAACGCCGCAGTGGCCGAACAGGCCAACGCCGCCGCCGCATCGCTGCAGCAGCGGTCCGAGGATCTGATCCGCGAGATCGCCGGGTTCCGGATCGGCAGCGGCACCAGCCGGCCCGAGGTGGTCCGCACACGTGCATCGGCGCCGCTTCCCGTGGTCGAACCGGTCCCCCTGCGTGTCGTGGGTGGCCGCGGCGAAGGCCAGATGTTCGAGTTCTGACCGAAGCGACCTGCACCATGTCCGACCCGCGCCGATCCTGTCGGCGCGGGTTTCGCATTGTGGCCATGCCCAAGCGCCTTTCCGGCACGGCCCCGATCGGCTAGATCAGGACCGGGTTACGCAGAATGGGACATCGGCATGCTGCCTTGGGTGCAACTGGCCAGCGCGATCGCGCCGGATGGCGACACGCTGCGGCTGATGCGGCGGGGCGACGAATTCTCGATCAGGCTGCAGGGCGGAAACGAGCTGATGAACAGCCGCTTGGGTGGGTCCGAGGAGGCTCTGGCGACGCTTGCGCTGGACCGGCTGGCCGACCGGTCCGCGCCGCGGGTGCTGATCGGCGGGCTGGGTATGGGGTTCACCCTGCGCGCGGCCCAGGTCGTGGCCAGCCCCCAGGCCCGGCTGATCGTGGCCGAGATCGTGCCCGAACTGGTCGGATGGGCGACGCAGCACATGGCGGCGGTCTTTGGCGGCTGCCTGTCCGACCCGCGGGTTCAGGTGCGGATCGGCGATGTCGGCGCGCAGATCCGTCAGGCCACGACGGCGTTCGACGCGATCCTGCTGGATGTCGACAACGGTCCCGACGGGCTGACGCGGACCGGGAACGATGCGCTGTACGGGACGGCCGGTCTGCAGGCGGCGCGGCGCGCGCTGTCGCCCGGCGGCGTGCTGGCCGTCTGGTCGGCAGAGCCGGATGCCGCGTTCGAACGACGCCTGGCCGGGTGCGGCTTTGCCGTCAGCACGCACGGGGTGCGCGCCGGCGGGTCGGGCCGCGGATCGCGGCACGTGATCTGGATCGGCATGCGGCGGGACGACTGAACCGCGCGCCCGGTGGGGACGCGCGGTGCAAGGTTAGACGGCCTGGCGGTAGGTCTGCTGATGCAGCTGCGGGCGGGGGGCCGCCATCGTGAAGCTGCTGACGATGCGGGTCAGGTCCTTGACCTCTGCGTTCAGCAGGGTGCTGGTGGCGTTGGCTTCCTCGACCATCGCGGCGTTCTGCTGGGTCACGTCGTCCAGGTACCGGACCGCGCTGTTGATCTCGGAGATGCTCAGCGACTGGCGTTGGGCGGTGGAGGACATCTCGGTCACGATCCCTTCGATCTCGTTGAAGACCAGGATGATGTCGGACAGCGCCTGGTGCGTCGCGCCGACCAGCGACACGCCATGTGTCGTCTGCTGGACGCTGCGGTCGATCAGTGTCTGGATGGTGCGCACGGCCTCGGCCGATCGTTGGGCCAGGGCGCGGACCTCGGCGGCGACGACGGCAAAGCCGCGGCCGGCCTCACCGGCGCGGGCTGCCTCGACGCCGGCGTTCAGGGCCAGCAGGTTGGTCTGGAAGGCGATCTCGCTGATCACGCCGATGATCTGGCCCATCTCTCCGGCGCTGGAGGAGACGTCGTCCATCGCGGTGCGTGTCTGATCCATGATCTGGCTGCCATGTGCGGCGACCTGGCGGGCGCGGGCCGCCATCTCCTCCGCCTGGCGGCTGCGCGTGGCGGAATCGCGCACGGCCTCGGTCATCTCGTTCAGCGCGGCGGCGGTTTCCTCCAGGCTGGCCGCCTGCTGTTCGGTGCGGCGCGCAAGATCGTCGGAGGCTGCCGCGATCTCTCCGGTGCCGTTGCCGATCTGGCCGGCGGAATGGCGCACCGATCCGATGATGCTGGCCAGCTGTTCGACCGTTTCGTTGAAGCGGGTGCGGGCCGACAGTTCCGGGTCCAGCCGGGTAGTCAGATCGCCTTCGGCCAGACGGCCAAGGGCGCCCGACAGGGCCTCGAAGGCACGTTGCTGGGCATCCTCGACCTCTTTGCGGCGACCGTCGATCTGGTCCAGATAGGTCGAGATCGACAGGTCGATGTCCAGCAGGGACGCCCGCATCAGGACCGAGATGTCATCGGCCAGGCGCTTGCGGCTGGCGGCGGTCCAGGTGCGGCGCTCGCCCAGCATGTCACGGATCACATAGTCCAGCACAAGGCCATAGCCGCCGATGTACCAACGCGGCTCCAGCCCGATCCGTGCGTGCACTGCGCCGATGCGGCGGACCGACAGCGCATAGTCGGCGCCGAACTCTCCGGATGCGATGCGGGCCCAGTGCTGGGCTTGGCTGCTTTTGGCGCGCTCGGTATGGGCATTGTCGGTGAAATATCGGCGCAGGACGGGGGTCGCCGCGATCTTGGTGTAGAATTCGGACAGGGCAGGGCCGACGCTGGCCGCGATCCGGGGGGCCAGGGCCTTGAGCCGGGCCTGCGCCGGGGCGTCCAGGCCCAAAAAGTCCAGCCTGTCCTGCAGGTGGATCGTGTCGTGGGAATCGGGGTGTGTCACCGCTTGATCCTTTCGCATGGCAAAGGCGGACAAGCGCAGCAATAGACCCCGCGCGTTAAGGAACGCTGAATACCGGACAGGGCGGTTCAAAAATATCAGGGGGGATAAGGTGCAGGATTCTGTTGCCAGGCTCCTGCGGGCCCCGCCTTACGCTGCTAGGCGCAAGGGCTTAGGTTTCGATCTTGCGGACTGCTTACGCAGCCAGCGCGACCGGAGCACGGTTGTCATTGGCAACTGTACGTTTTGCACCGATAACGGTAGTAGCTCACCGAGACAAAGCATAACCCCTTTAGACGTTCGTCGATCCTGTTTCGGCCCCATTCGCCCCCAATGAAGGGTTGTTTGGTGGAGCCGCCGGGTACCGCCCCCGGGTCCGATCCGCTTATTACGAGCGCGTTTATGTCCATAGTCGGAATTGCTTCCGACAGCACCGATATAGGTCATCGGCAGGGATGCGGCAAGGGGTCGGAACCACGGGCCTTGGGTGCGGGTTTGACCGCAGACCCACAACCGGAGAGAACGATGACCTTCCGCACCCTGACCGCCGCCGCCCTGATCCTGTCGCCCACCGCGCTGATGGCGCAGGAGGCCATGCGCGGTGCCCCGCCGGCCGATGCGATGGCCCTGTCCGAGATCGTCGCCAAGATGGAGACCGACCTTTCCGCGGAGTTGGGCTATATCGAGGATATCCAGTGGGACGACGACGGCTATTACGAGGTCGAATACCGCACCCAGGACAACCGCGAGGTCGAGATGCGCGTTGATCCGACGACCGGCGAAGCGATGGCGCGCTGATTGCGTCATCCAGAATGCGAACGGGCGGCCCTTGCGGCCGCCCGTTTCGTTTTGTGCCTCAGGCCACCTTGGCCAAGGGTTGCGCGGTCTGTTCGATCAGCGCGCCGTGCAGGGCCTTGATGCCGGGCGCCAGCGCCGTGCGTTCCAGGATGAACTGCACGTCGACCGGGCGCGGGCCCTGGGTTGCCCCGATGGCCTCCAGCCCCGCGGCCGCCAGCGCGTTCAGCCCGCGGCTGAGCACTGCCAGGCCTTCCAAGTCGCGGCCCACGGCCGAGGCCATGGCCGCCGCCCGCGACGACACCTGCGCCGAAGGATAGCGTTCGGCCAGGTCCTTTTCCACGCGGCGGAGCACCTTGAGGCTGCTGTCGACATAATGCGTGATCGTGTTGGCGTTGGACACCTTGCTGACGATGCGCACGCGGTGGCGGGTCAGCACTTCCAGGATGAACGCATCATAGCCCTTGGCGCCGACCATGTCCTGTTCGAACAGTTCCAGCGCAAAGACGTTCAGACCTGTCACGATCTCCACCGCCGGGGTGGGGGCGGGCTGGTCGTCGATCAGCGTGCCGGGATCGTGCGGCTCGAACGCGTTGGTCACGCGCAGCGGGACGCCGGACTGGCGCAGGGTCTTGGCGGCCTTGGGGTGGATCGCCTCCATCCCCAGGTTCGACAGCTGGTCGGCCACGTCATAGTTCGTGCGGCCCAGCTTGCGCACCGCATCCGCCCCGACCAGGTTCGGGTCGGCCGAGGACAGGTGGAACTCCTTGTGGATGATCGCCTCTCGCGCGCCGGTTAGTGCCGCCAGCCTTGAAAACGTCACCTCGGAATAGCCGCGGTCGAATTCGCGCATCAGCCCCTCGGTGCACTGGGCATAGCCGGTGACGATGGGCATTTCGGTCGCGGGATCGACGCCGGCCATCGCGCCGGTGATGCGTTCCTCCAGCGTGACCTGTTCCGTGTCGCGCCATCCCGACAGGTCGACGAACCGTGCCTGGATGCCCACGCGCTGCAGCATCAGGGTGGTGACGAAGGCGGAATGCGCCTCTCCCAGTCCCGACAACAGTTCACGCGTGTGCAGCATGTGTTCCTCCAGCCGGAAATGGCCATAGGAGCACAGGCGCTGCAGGTCGATCAGGCAGTTGCGCGCCCCGACCAGCCGGTCGCGGACAAAGGCATCGGCGCGTTCCAGATCACCGGGATGATCCAGAACCACCCGATGCGCCTCGATCATCGCGTCGCTGGCGCGGTCCAGCGCGGCCAGCCAGCCGTGATCGCCGTCGCCCGACGCGAAGGCTGCGTAGACGCCCGGCTCTCCGGACTTCTTGTGTTCCAAGAGCAGGTTCGTGATGCCGCCAAAGGCTGACACCACGAAGATGCGGCCATAGGGCGCGTCGCGGTCGGCGATCAGCACCGTGTCGCGCAGCTCGTGCACGCGCGACATCGAGGTGCCACCGATCTTCTCGACCGTATGACCCATCACGCGGTCTCGGCAGGGGCGTAGCTGCCGTCCTCCTGATGCACCTCGGTCCCGGTGACGGGCGGGTTGAAGCAGCAGGCCATGACCAGCGTCTCCTCGGCCCGCAGGATGTGCTTGTCATGCAGGTTCAGCGCATACATTACGCCGGGCGTGATCTCATGCGTCTCTCCGGTGCCCAGATCGGTGATCGAGCCCTTGCCCTGCATGCAGAACACGCTTTCGAAGTGGTGCTTGTAGTGGAACTGGTGCTCCGACCCGGCCTGCAGCGTGGTGATGTGGAACGAAAAGCCCATCCCGTCATCGGCCAGCAGCATCCGGACCGAATTCCATTGCGCGTCTGACACCGAACGGTCGGTGTCCTTCAGTTTGTTGAAATCACGTACGATCATGTGAATTACTCCGCAGCAATCTTGGTGGTGGCAAGGACGTCGCGGGCGGCATCCAGCAGGATGTCGAAGCCACGCGACAACAGCGTGTCGGGGGTGGTCAGCGGGGCCAGGACCTTGACGACCTGATCCTCGTTGCCCGATGTCTCGATGATCAGCCCGCCGTCAAAGGCGCGCTTGCAAATGGCGGCCGCCAGATCGCCCGATCCGACGTCGACGCCGCGCATCAGGCCGCGACCCTTCAGATAGGCGCCGGGCACCAGGTCGGCCAGTTCGGTCAGCCGGGTCTGGATCAGGTCGGCGCGCCGCGCCAGGTCGGCCTCGAACGCGTCGTCGGACCAGAACTTCTCGATCGCCACGCGGGCGGTCACGAAGGCATGGGTGTTGCCGCGGAACGTGCCGTTGTGTTCGGCCGGACCGAAGACGTCATGTTCCGGGCGCACCAGAACCATCGCCAGCGGCAGGCCAAAGCCAGAGATCGACTTTGCTAGCGGCACCAGGTCGGGCATCACGCCCATCTCCTCGAACGAGAAGAACTTGCCGGTGCGGCCGCAACCCGCCTGGATGTCGTCCATGATCAGCAGGGCGCCGTGGCGCTTGGCGATGTCCGCGATGGCGCGGACGAATTCGGCGGACGCGGCGTTCAGGCCGCCTTCGCCCTGCACGGCCTCCAGCATGATGGCGGCGGGGGCGTCGATGCCGCCCGAATTGTCCGACAGCATCTGGTCCAGCAAGGCCGCGCTGTCCAGCCCGTCGGCATAGCCGTCGAACGGCACGCGGGTCACGCCCTGCGTCTCCATCCCGGCGCCGCCGCGGTGGTATCCGTTGCCGGTCGCGGCAAGCGCGCCCATCGTCACGCCATGAAAGCCGTTGGTGAATGCCACGACATTGGTACGGCCGGTCGACTTGCGGGCGATCTTCATCGCCGCCTCGACCGCGTTGGCACCGGTGGGGCCGGTGAACATCACGCGATGATCCATGCCGCGCGGCGTCAGGATGTGACGTTCGAAGGCGTCAAGGAAAGCCGCCTTGGTCGTGGTATGCAGGTCCAGGCCATGCGCGATCCCGTCACCCGCGATGTGGTCGATCAGCGCGGACTTCATGTCCGGATCGTTGTGACCATAGTTCAACGACGAGCAACCGGCCAGAAAGTCGATGTAGTCGCGTCCGTCCGCCCCGGTCATCACCGAGCCGCTGGCCTTGGTGAAGACGGTGGGAATCCCCCGGCAATAGGATCGGGCCGCGCTTTCGCGGCGTTCGAAGATGGCGGTTCCGGGCATGGTGGCGGTCATGTCTTTGGGCATGGGAAGTCCTTTCGCATCATGTGCGTCAGTCTGAATGCTTCGACGGGCAAAGGGATCAGGCGGCGCGGGCCTGATCGGCGTGACGGGGCAGGGTGATCGTGACCATATGCTCGGTCGCGTGCCGTCCGTCGAAATGATCGTGGCGGGTATAGTGAGGATCGTCGCTCAGCCGTCCGCCCTGCTGGCGGGCAAAGCTGCGAAACAGCGCCCAGGACGCGTCGTTGTCGCGGGTGATCGTCGTGTTCAGCCGCTGCGCATCGGCGCATTCGTCGCGTTCCACCAGATGCGTCAGCATCTTGCGGGCCAATCCCAGACCGCGCGCATCCGGTCCGACAGCAACCTGCCACACGAAAAGCGCGTCCTCGTTCGGGATCATGTGCCCCGAGATCCAGCCCACGATCTGGTCGTCCAGCAGGGCCACGACACAGGTGTCGCGGAAATGCTCGGCCTGCACCAGATTGCAATACATCGAATTCTCGTCCAGCGGCTTGCAGGTCCGGACCAGATCCCAGATGGCGGCGCCATCGGTCGGGTCGGGCTTGCGCAGCGTCAGCTGGCGGGGGCGTTCGAGTTCTTGCACGTCTTTGGGCATGGGCGGCGGATCCTCAATTGCTTCGTCCCTCTAACTAGTCAAAACGTGCCTTGGTTGCAACCTTGGCGTGGAAAATACGCGGTATTTCGTCTAAGACCTTACGCTGGCGTGATATTTGGACACGGCCGCGTGACCGCGAGGTTCGCCTGCCGAAATATCAGGTTCCGAAAGCATGCCATATTGCCCTGTTCCGCGCGCTGATGGCATACAGGAGGGCATGAGCCAGCCGCCCGCCATTCCGCGTACCGACGCCGCGCTGATCGCGCTGCGGCGGATCCTGCGCGCCACCGAACATTATGAACGCGACCTTGCCCAGGCCGCCAAGCTGACCCCTGCCAAGCTGCGCGTCCTGCAGATCCTTGCCGGAACCGAGACGCGGTCCGCCATGCCGACCCAGCTGTCGACCCAGATGGGCGTCAGCCAAGCGACCGTGACGGCGCTTGTCGATCAGCTGGACAAGCTGGGCCTGACGCAGCGTCAGCGGTCCAGCACCGACCGCAGGCAGCTGCACGTGATCCTGACGGATGCCGGGCTGGACGCGCTGCGCAATGCGCCCGACGCGCTGCAGCAGCATTTCGTGACCGGTTTCCAGGCCCTGCAGGATTGGGAACAGGCGATGCTGGTCGCATCGCTGGAACGCGTCGCGGCGATGCTGAATGCGCAAGGCATCGATGCATCGCCGCTGCTGACCCTGGGCGACATCAGCCGCCCGCGCGGCTGATCAGGTCGCGCTGCCCCAGGGGCCGTGCGGATCGTCGATCTCGTCCAGGCGCTGGAACCCGTGGGCACCGAAGAAGTCGCGCTGCGCCTGGATCATGTTCGCTGTGCCGCGCGCGGTGCGCATCATGTCGAACCACATCAGCCCGGATGCCAGGGCGGGCAGGGCGTGGCCCGCGGCGATGCCCTGCGACACCACCCGGCGCAGACCCGGCAGCGCGCCTTCGATCAGGTCGGCGAAGAACGGCGCCATGATCAGGTTGCGGGCCGGATCGTCCGCCAGCGCGTCGGCCATGTCGTTCAGCATGGTCGACCGGATGATGCACCCCGCCCGCCAGACACGTGCGATCTCCGGCAGGTCCAGCGTCCAGCCGAACCGTTCCGAGGCGCCCGCGATCATCGTGAAGCCTTGGGCATAGCACAGGATCTTGCCCGCGATCAGCGCCTGTTCCAGATCGTCGGGCGTCAGGTCGACCGCGCCGGGGGCGGCACCGAATCGGGACTGGCCCGCCTGCCGTTCATCCAGGCGAGCGCTGACGTTGCGGGCCATCACCGCAGCCTCGATCACCGGAATGGGCGCGGACAGGTGCTGCGCCTCGATGGCGGTCCAGCGGCCGGTGCCCTTCTGGCCGGCGCGGTCCAGGATCACGTCGGGCATCGCGGCCCCGGTATGCGGGTCCCGCGCCGCGGTGACCCTGGCCGAGATCTCGATCAGATAGCTGGACAGCGTGCCGCGGTTCCAGTCGGCGAAGATATCGGAGATCGCCGGGGCCTCTAGCGTCAGCCCGTCGCGCATCAGGCCATAGGCCTCGGCGATCATCTGCATGTCGGCATATTCGATGCCGTTGTGGACCATCTTGACGAAATGCCCCGCGCCCGCGTCGCCCATCCGTGCGGCACAGGGGGTGCCGTCATCCGCCTTGGCCGAAATGGCGGTCATCACATGCGCCACGCGGTCCCAATCCGCGGCGTTGCCGCCGCCCATGATCGCGGGGCCGTGGCGTGCGCCCTCCTCTCCGCCGGACACGCCCATGCCCAGGAACCGGAAGGGCAGGCCGGCCGCGGCGCGGCGGTTGGTGTCGTGAAAATCCGCATTGCCCGCGTCGATCACCAGATCGTCGGCGTCAAGCAGCGGCGCCAGCGCCTGCAGCTGATCGTCGACCGCCTGTCCCGCCGGGACCATCAGGATGATCGCGCGCGGCGGCGTGATGGCCTGGACCAGCGCCTGCAGGGAATCGGTGGGGATCACGCGGGGGGCCAGATCGCCGGCCTGGGCAGCAAAGCGGTGCGTGACCTCGGTCGTGCGGTTCCACACGGCGATGGGAAAGCCCTTTTCGGCGATGTTCATGGCCAGGGCGGCCCCCATCGTCCCAAGCCCGATCAGCCCGATTTCTGCCTGCGCCATCGCCGTCCTCCTTCGGATAGTTTGGTCGCGGTTTACGCTAACGGCCGGGCGGTGTCACGGGGGCGCGGCCCCGGATGCAGATGAGCGTCTGCAGCCCGGTCGCGACATGGGTCCGCGCGGATCCGTGGACCGCATGGACGTCCAGCTGGCACACGGTCAGCGTCCGGCCCGCCTTGACGACCCGGCCGATGGCCTCCAGCCAGTCGCCCTGCGCGGGGTTCAGCAGGTTCAGCTTGAATTCGGTGGTCAGCACGTCGTCGCCCTGGGCGAACAGCGTCAGCGCGGCATAGCCCCCGGCGCTGTCGGCCAAGGCCGTGGTCGCACCGGCATGAAAATATCCCATCTGCTGGGTCAGTTCCGGCCGGAAGGGAAGGCGCAGCGTGACCTCGGCAGGGCGGATTGCCGCGATCTCGGCGCCAAGATGGCGCATCAGGCCCTGGTCGCGAAAGCTGTCCTCGATGCGGGCGATGGTGTCGGGTGTCAGGGTGGTGGGGGTCAAGCGCTGCTCCTCCTGCTGGCTTGGGCGCAGTCTGGGCGCGGGCGGGGCAGGGGAAAAGCCCCGATGGCGGGGCGGACGCGGGGTCAGCATGCAAAACGGGGCCCGCATGGGGCCCCGTCGCGGTCATTCGGCGGTCTGGTTCAACCGCGGCGGGTGACCGCCTGCAGGGCCAGCGCGCCCAAGGCGATTTTGACCATGTCGCCCAGGATGAAGGGTGCGACGCCCACGGCCAGCAGCCGGTCGGCCGGCACGAAGGCCGACAGCCAGATCAGGCCGGGCACATAGATCGCCACGGTCCCGGCCAGCATCGCCACTGCCCGCATGCCCAGGCCGCGGCCCTGCGCCAGCGCGCCGGTCACGATCATGGACAGGGCCATGCCGATCAGAAAGCCGGTGGTCGGGCCCGCAAGATAGGCCAGGCCCAGCCCGCGTTCCGGCGAACCGGCAAAGACCGGCAGCCCGGCCAGCCCCGCCGCCATGTAGGCCCCCATCGCGGCCAGGCCGAGGCGCGGCCCCAGACCGGCGGCGATGACCAGCACAGCCAGCGTCTGCAGCGTCATCGGCACCGGCCAGAACGGCACCTGCACCTTGGCGCCTAGCGCGATCAGCGCGGCGGCGGCCAGGGTCAGTCCGATCTTGGCGCCAAGGCTTTGTTCGGCGATGCGGTCGCGTGCGAGCAGCATGGGATGTCCCTTTCATCGAGATGTCGCGAATCGAGGGCAGTCTGCTGCGCCCCGGTTGCCGCGCATCAGACCCCAAACGGGGGGGCACGCACAAGCCTTCAGATGACAGGCGCCTGACATGCGGCCGCAAGCCCCTGTCGGCGCGGCATTTTCGATGCTTGAAACGCTGCGCCAAAATGTCGCAATCCGTCGACCGCCGGGGTCACCGGACGGATGCGGCCGGAAACCCGATACCTATTTACAGGGCGCGCGCGCACGTAAGGGCGGCCACCGTGCCCCGATGCGCAATTTTCGGTCGTCAGCGCCGATTTAGCCGCCCCAAGCGACTGTTTTCCGCCGACCAAGGGTGCTAAGCCATCCGCCAATTGCATGCCGCGACAAGGGTTCGAGACATGGCTGACGACTATCCATCGGTGGACCGCGTCATGGGAGGGCCTGCGGGCTGGATCTCGATCGCGTTCCCGACGATCCTGTTCCTGTACTTCCTGGGACTGCTGCCGGAAATCGCGCAAGGCCCGCAGGTCTATGGCTTTGACTGGGTGCCCTCGCTGGGGGTGCAGCTGTCGGTCCTTCTGGACGGGCTGTCGATGACATTCGCCCTGCTGATCACCGGGATCGGCGCGGCGGTCACGCTGTATTCGGCGCGCTATCTGGGCGATCACCCGGATTATCCGCGTTTCGTCAGCTATCTGCTGATGTTCATGGTCGGCATGCTGGGCCTGGTCCTGGCCGACAACCTGATCATGCTGTTCGTATTCTGGGAGATCACGACCATCGCGTCCTATCTGCTGATCGGCTTCAACGCCGACAGCGCGGCGTCGCGCCGGTCCGCGCTGCAGGCGCTGCTGGTGACGGGGACGGGGGGCCTGATCCTGCTGGCCGGCCTGATCGTGCTGGGCACGGTCGCGGGCACGTCGCAGCTGTCGCAGATCGTGACGATGGGCGACATGATCCGCGCGCATCCCTGGTACCTGGGCATCCTGCTGCTGTTCCTGGCGGGCGCGTTCACGAAATCGGCGCAGGTGCCGTTCCACTTCTGGCTGCCCAACGCGATGGCGGCCCCTACGCCCGTATCGGCCTATCTGCATTCGGCCACGATGGTGAAGGCGGGCGTTTTCCTGATGGCGCGCATGAACCCCGCGCTGGGCGGGACGGATGCGTGGTTCTGGATCCTGACGCTGTTCGGCGGGGTCACGGCGGTCTTCGCCTCGGTCATGGCGCTGCGCCAGACCGACATCAAGCAGGTGCTGGCCTATACCACGCTGATGGCGCTGGGCACGCTGACGATGTTCATCGGCGCGGGCACGCATTACGCCATCGTCGCGGCGATGCTGTTCCTGGTGGTGCACTCGCTCTACAAGGCGGCGCTGTTCCTGATGATCGGCATCGTCGATCATGCCACCGGCACGCGCGATGCGGGCGTCCTGGGCGGCCTGTCCAAGGCGATGCCGCTGACCGGGCTTGCCGCCGCGCTGGCCGCGATCAGCATGGCGGGCATTCCGCCGATGGTCGGCTTCATCGGCAAGGAATTCATGTACAAGGCCGGCCTGGGGCTGGACGGGTTCGGCGCGTTCTGGGTGACCGCGATGGCCTTCGCGGCATCGGTCCTGATGTTCGCCGTCGGCGGCATCGTCGCGCTCAAGCCGTTCCGCGGCGATCTGCGCCCGACCCCCACCACCCCCCATGAGGGGCCGTGGGCGATGCTGGCGGGTCCGCTGGTCCTTGGCACACTGTCGCTGATCTTCGGCCTGCTGCCGGGGGTGCTGGGCCACTACCTGGTCGGTCCTGCCACCCATGCCGTCTTCGGAGAGGTCCGCGAGGTGCACCTGTACCTGTGGGGCGGCATCAACATGGCGCTGATCCTGTCGCTGCTGACCTTCCTGGCGGGCTGGCTGGTCTATCGCCGCCATCAGGCGATCCGCGACCGCCTGGCCGCGTTCGAGGCGCGCAGCCCGATCGACTTCGACGCGGGCTGGGACCGTCTGCTGGACGGGTTCAAGGCCTTCGCCGCCTGGCAGACCAACCTGATCCAGACCGGCAGCCTGCAGCGCTACATGGCCGTGATGTTCGCGACCTTCGTCGTGATGGTCGGCGGCTCGTATCTGATCAAGGGCGCGTTCCAGGGCGTGCCGGGCCTGTCGGCCGAGGGCGTGCACCCGATCCAATGGACGGTGCTGGGCCTGATCGTGGCGGGCGCGATCCTGACCGTCTGGACGCACAGCCGCATGACGGCCATCGCCGGGATGGGCGCGTCGGGCATCGGCGTGTCGCTGATCTTCATCATGTTCAGCGCCCCCGACGTGGCCATCACCCAGCTGCTGGTCGAGGTGCTGGTCGTCGTGCTGGTCAGCGTCGTCATGCTGCGTCTGCCCTATCTGCCGCGCCGGTCCAAGACCCGGTTCCGCACCGGACACGCGGTCATCGCGGGGGGCGCGGGCCTGGTCACGACCTTCCTGCTAATGTCGGTGATGGCGACCGATTTCGACCGCCGCCTGACGTCCTTCTTCGAGGCCGCGTCCTATCCCGAGGCGCATGGCCGCAACATCGTCAACGTCATCCTGGTCGACTTCCGCGCCTTGGATACGTTCGGAGAGATCACCGTCGTGGCCATCGCCGCCATCGCCGCGTTCGCCCTGCTGCGCGGTGCCACCCGCCGCAAGCCCGAGGAGGAGAGCTGAGATGCAGTCGCTGATCCTGACCACCACCACGCGCCTGCTGGCGGCCCTGCTGCTGATGTTCTCGGTCTATGCGCTGCTGCGCGGGCACAACCTGCCCGGCGGCGGCTTCATCGGCGGGCTGATCGGGGCCACGGCGTTCATTCTCTATACCATCGCCACCTCGGTCGAGGAGGCGCAGGCCGCGCTGCGTATCGATCCGTCGAACCTG
Source organism: Paracoccus sp. NFXS7 (assembly GCF_040148865.1). Taxonomy (NCBI): domain Bacteria; kingdom Pseudomonadati; phylum Pseudomonadota; class Alphaproteobacteria; order Rhodobacterales; family Paracoccaceae; genus Paracoccus; species Paracoccus sp. NFXS7. Next base: position 580,714 of record NZ_JAKEKV010000001.1, on the reverse strand, counting down.
GCGATGGCGGGCCTGGGCGTCGCGGCCCTGGGGGGCATCGGCGCGGCCTTCGCGGGCCAGCCCTTCTTCACCGGACAGTGGCTGTTCCTGTTTCGCGACGGCGACAGCTATGTGCCGCTGTCCACCGTCCTCGTCTTCGACATCGGAGTCTACATGGCCGTCTTCGGCGGAATCCTGACCCTGGTCTTTGCCCTGGAACAGGAGATCTGATTTGGAAATGCTGCTTGCCCTGTCCGTCGGCGTCCTTGTCGCCGCGTCGGTCTATCTGATGCTGGACCGCAACATCCTGCGCTTCCTGTTCGGGCTGGCGCTGCTGTCGAACGCGGTCAACCTGCTGATCTTTGCCAGCGGCCGTCTGACCCCAGGCGCGCCTCCGCTGATCGATGCGGGCGAATATGCCCCCACCGGCGTCGTCGCGAACGCCCTGCCGCAGGCGCTGGTGCTGACCGCGATCGTGATCGGGTTCGGCCTGCTGGCCTTCACCCTGGCGCTGGTCTATCGCGCGTTCATGACCCTGGGCACCGTCAACAGCGACGAGATGCGCGTGGCCGAGCCCGTCGACGCGGGCAAGGAGGCCGGGAAATGAGCTGGCTTCTGGTCTATCCGATCCTGATACCGCTGCTGACGGCGGTCCTGTCCTATCTATTCCGCAAATCGCCCGCCGGGCGCTGGATCTCTGTCGCGGGGACAGTCGCGCTCTTGCTGGCCAGCGTCGTCCTGATGGCCGAGGTGCTGGAGGAGGGCGTCGTCGCCGCCCAGATGTCGAACTGGCAGGCGCCCTTCGGCATCACGCTGGTGGCCGACCTTCTGGGCGCGGTCATGGTCGTCATCACCGCCATCACCGGCCTTGCCACGGTGATCTATACCCTGTCGGAAATTCCCGAACGCCTGGAACGCCTGGGTTTTCACGCCCTGCTGCAGACGCTGCTGATGGGCGTCTGCGGAGCCTTCGTCACGGGCGACCTGTTCAACCTGTATGTCTGGTTCGAGGTCATGCTGATCTCCAGCTTCGGCCTGCTGGTGCTGGGGGCCAGCCGCGAACAACTGGACGGCGGCATCAAGTACGTGCTGCTGAACCTGGTCTCGACGATCATGTTCCTGGCGGGAACCGGTCTACTGTACGGCCTGACCGGCACGCTGAACATGGCCGACCTGCACCTGGCCGTCCGCGAGGTCGAGAATACCGGCCTGCTGACCACCGTCGCGGTGATGTTCATGGTGGCCTTCGGCGTCAAGGCCGCGCTGTTCCCGCTGTTCTTCTGGCTGCCCGCCTCCTATCACACGCCCCCGGTGGCGGTGTCGGCGATCTTCGCGGGCCTGCTGACCAAGGTGGGCGTCTATGCCCTGATCCGGATGTTCACGCTGGTCTTCGACCAGGATGTCGGGTTCACGCACACGATCCTGCTGTGGGCGTCGGTGGTGACTATGGTCACGGGCGTTCTGGGCGCGGCGGCGATGAACGACTTCCGTCGCATCCTGTCGTTCCACATCATCAGCCAGATCGGCTACATGGTCCTGGGACTGGCGCTTTATACGCCGCTTGGCTTGATGGGGGCGGTGTTCTACCTGGTCCACCATATCATCGTGAAGGCGAACCTGTTCTTCGTCGCGGGCGTGGCCAAGCGCATTGCCGGATCGACCGATCTGGCGCGCATCGGCGGCCTTTACGCCCATGCCCCGGTGCTGGCCTTCCTGTTCCTGATCCCGGCATTCTCGCTGGCGGGCTTTCCGCCGCTGTCGGGCTTCTGGGCGAAATACGTGGTCGTCAAGGCCGCGCTGGACCTGGAAATGTGGTTCGTGGCCGGGGTGTCGCTGGCGGTCGGTCTGCTGACCATCTTCTCGATGACCAAGATCTGGGGCTCGGCCTTCTGGCCCGCGCATCCCGACGGGGTCAAGCCGCGCCTGTCGGACCTGCCGATGGGCGACCGGATGGCGCTGATGCTGCCGATCGTGGCGCTGGCCGCGCTGACCTGCATCATCGGCCTGTTCCCGGAATCCTTCGTGCTGTTCGCCGAACGGGCGGCCACGCAGCTGCTGGATCCGACCGACTATGTCACGACCGTCCTGGGGGTGCAGCCATGAACCTGTTCGCCATCAACATGGTACTGGCCTTTGCCTGGGTCGCGCTGACCGGCGGGCTGACCCTGGGGGGACTGACGACCGGCTATCTGGTTGGCATGGCCGCGATGTGGCTGGTCCGTCCGCTGTTTCCCGATACCGGGGTCTATTTCCGGCGCCTCTACTACTGGACGCGGCTGATCGTGATGTTCGTCTATGAACTGGTGGTCAGCTCGATCCCGGTCGTGCGCGACGTGCTGACGCCAGGACAGTCGTCGCAGCCCGCGCTGATCGCGGTGCCCATCACGGTGACGACCGATCTGCAGATCACGCTGCTGGCCAACTTCATCTCGCTGACCCCGGGCACGCTCAGCCTCGACGTGTCCGAGGACCGCAGCACGCTGTATATCCACGCAATGTTCGGCGACGACCCGGACGCGATCCGCGCGCAGATCCGCGACCGGTTCGAGGTCTGGGTCCGCGAGGCGACGGAGTGAACGACATGACCCTGCTGGAATTTGTAATCCTGTTCGGCTTTGCCCTGGTGATCCTGGGCGTCGTGCTGGCCGCGATCCGGCTGGTGCGGGGGCCGAGCCTGGCGGACCGGATCGTGGCGCTGGACCTGATGACGGTGCAGCTGGTCTCGTTCGGCGGCCTGACGGCGCTGCTATCGGGCAGCGCGGGCTTTCTGGACGTGGCCGTCGTGCTGGCACTGGTCGGCTTTCTGGCGACCGTGTGCCTAGCGCGCTATCTGGAGCGTCGCATCCTGCTCAAGGCGGAGGAACTGACATAATGCATGACATCATCGTGGCGATCTTGGTGCTGTCCGGCGGCATCTTCTGTTTCGCGGCGGGGATGGGGGTGCTGCGGCTGCCCGACCTGCTGACGCGGATGCATGCCTCGACCAAGGCGGGAACACTGGGTTCGGGCCTGATCCTGATGGCCGTGGCCGTGCAGTTCGCCGAAGGAACGGTCATCGCGCGGGCGGTGGCGGCGATCCTGTTCTTGCTGATGACCGCGCCGGTCGCGGCCCATCTGATCGGCCGTGCGGCCTTTCGCACGGGCGTGCCGATGGTCGACCGGACCGTCTGCGAGGACGGCGTGGCCGACGCGCTGCGCGCCCGTCCGGGCGAGCAGGCACCGGACTAGGACCTGTGCCCCGGCGGCGGGCGACGGGGCTTTTCAACGCGCTGCCGTGGGCGTAAAGCTGTCCAATTGGCGGACGAACCGCCCGATCTGAAAGAGCGCATGAGCCAGGACATCCCCACCATCACCCGCACCGAAGACCTCGCCCGTTTCTGCGAGGCCGCAAAGCTTGCCCCCTATGTGACCGTCGACACGGAGTTCCTGCGCGAGCGGACCTATTGGTCCAAGCTGTGCCTGATCCAGCTGGCGATCCCGCCGGCATCGACGGCCAAGACCGGCGGGGGCGACGCCGTCCTGGTCGATCCCCTGTCCGAGGAGCTGTCGCTGGAACCGCTTTATGACCTGTTCCGCCACGAGGCGACGGTCAAGGTGTTCCATGCCGCCCGCCAGGATCTGGAGATCTTCTATCACGACGCGCAGCTGTTCCCTGTGCCGCTGTTCGACACCCAGGTTGCGGCCATGGTCTGCGGTTTTGGCGAACAGGTCGGCTACGAGACGCTGGTCCGCAAGATCGCCCGGGCCGACCTGGACAAGTCTTCGCGTTTTACCGACTGGTCGCGCCGTCCGCTGTCGGATGCGCAGGCCGCCTATGCGCTGGCCGACGTGACCCATCTGCGGGTGATCTACGAATACCTGTCGGCCGAGCTGAAGAAGACCGGCCGCGAGGCATGGCTGGCCGAGGAGATCGCGGTCCTGGAGGACCCCGAGACGTATATCACCCGCCCCGAGGAGGCCTGGCTCAAGGTGCGGACCCGCACCAACTCGCCCCGCTTCCTGGCGATCCTGCGCGAACTGGCGCGGTTCCGCGAAAGCTATGCCCAGGCCCGCGACATCCCCCGCAGCCGCGTCTACAAGGATGACGCGATGATCGAGCTGGCCTCGACCAAGCCGCTGACCGAGGCCGATCTTGGCAAGTCCCGCCTGCTGCTGCGCGAGGCGCGCAAGGGCGACATCGCTAACGGCATCCTGGCCTCGGTCAAGGCCGGGATCGAATCCAAGGACCTGCCCCAGCCCAAGGGCGACGAACCCGGCAAGCCCGGCAATGCCGCCCTGTCGGACCTGCTGCGCGTGCTGCTGAAGGCCAAGGCCGATGCGGCGGGCGTCGCGCCCAAGCTGATCGCGTCGTCGTCCGAACTGGACGCGCTGGCCACCGGCAGCCGTGACCTGCCGGCATTGCAGGGCTGGCGGGCCGAGGTCTTTGGCCGCGACGCTTTGCGCCTGGCCGCCGGGGAGATCGCGCTGTCGGCCAAGGGCGGCGCGGTCCGGGTCGTGCCGGTCGGATAGGCGATGCACCCGCCGGTCGCCCTGACGCGCCCCTGGCCCGAGGATGCCGACGACATCGCGGCAGCCCTGGCCGATTGGGACGTCGTGCGCTGGCTGACCACGCTGCCCTGGCCCTATGGCACGGCTGACGCGCGCGATTTCATCGCGGCCGCGGGGTTGGACGAACATGCGATCCGTCTGGACGGACGGCTGGTCGGCATGGTCCAGGCGGGCCGCGTCTTTGGCATCTGGATCGCACCGGACCGGCAGGGGCAGGGGATCGGCCGGCGCGCGGGCGTGCTGGCCCTGTCGCGCCTGTTCCTCTCCGGCGCGACCGAGGTGCATGCCCATTGTCTGATCGGCAACGACCGTTCAGCGCGCCTTCTGGCTTGGCTGGGGTTTCGGCCCTGTGGCCGGACGGTGCTTCGGTCGCGCCCGCTGCGGGCCGAGGTCCCGGCCGAGATGCTGCATCTGGACCGCGACACGTTCCAGCAGCGCCACGCGATCGCGTTGACGACGCCACGCCTGCGCATCGACGCGGTGACCCCGGACGACCTGCCCGCCCTGCACCGCATCGTGACCAAGCCCGACGTGGCGCGGATGCTGCTGCGCTATGACCCCGCGATGACGCTGGACGATGTCCAGCCGCTGCTGCTGCAGGGCGCGCTGCTTCCGCCGTTGCGGCTGGCGGTCCGATACAGGGGGCAGGTCGTCGGCATCGTCGGCCTGTCCGAAGGCCCACCGCCGCGCCTGAACTATTTCCTGGACCCCGCCCATGCCGGACAGGGCCTGGGGCAGGAGATGGTCGCCGCGGTCTTTGCCGAACTGGTGGCGCGGTTCGACCCCCCCGAGGTTCTGGCAGGTGCCTTCGTCGACAATGATGCGTCGCGCAAGATCCTGAAGAACCTTGGTTTCCGGCGGGGCGAGGATCTGGAGCTGCAGAGCCTTGGGCGTGCGTCGCCGGCGCCGGCCGCGCTGTATCGCTGGCGGCCGGGGTTGCTGGGCTAGGCGTCGGGTTGCCGGGGCTGGATGACCCGGAACAGGGCGCGCCGTTCCTCGGGGGTTTCGGCCTGGGGGAAACCGCGCAGGGGCTTTTCCGCTGCGGGTTTGTCCGGCACGGCCCCGCGCGGCTTGAAATCGGCGCGTCCTTCGGCAAAGCCGATGGCCGAGGGCGAGGGCTTGACCGTCGTGCCGCCTTCGATGATCGGCATGACCTCATCCGCCAGGATGTCGAAGCGGCGGGGCGCGATGCCGGTGTCGCCCTCTGCCACCAGGCAGCCCAGGGCGCGGGTGACGTCGCCCAGATCCGACCGAAGCGGCAGCAGCAGCATCTGGGCGTTCAGCTGCGGGCGGCCATAGTCGGGCTTGCCCTGCAGCGTCAGCCGCGCCATCTGGGGCGCCTTGAACACGCTTTCCAGCACGTCCGAGAACCGCCCCCGCGACGAGGTGTTCAGGAAGGCGCAGACGGGCATGCCGCGCACCTCCATGCCCATCAGGTCGATCAGGTGCCGCCCCGCCAGACGCAGTCGGCCCGCGCCCGGCGCGATGCGTTCCAGGATGAACGCGTAATCCAGCGTGCGCGCGATGCCCCGCGGATCGACATCCGACCGCGCCGGGATCGCCCGGCCCTTGCGGATGCCGTCCCAGTATTCGCGCATCTCGCGCAGAACGCGGTCCGGCGTGCAGGTCTCATAGTCCTGCAGGCGCACGATCCGTCCCATGGCGTCCTGGGGCGGCATTCCCGGCTTGGTGTCTGGTCCGTCTTCCCGGTCCGGCACGGTCAACCCTTTACTCTCTCCGGCCACGGCCGGTCACTGCTCACCCCTGACAATAGCGCGTTCCCCGCCCGCTCGCCGAGTCATTTAATGAACGAATGGTTAAGATGCCTTCCGGTTGCGGGTCTTGACCCCTGCGGCGCGACGGGGCATCCCCGGACGCATCGCGACCAACCGCCAGGGAACATGCCGCCATGATCGAACGCACCGGCCTGATGGTCATCCTGTCATCGCCCTCCGGGGCGGGGAAATCCACGCTGGCCAGGCGGTTGATGGACTGGGACGCGGGGCTGCGCTTCTCGGTCTCGGCCACCACGCGGGCGCCGCGGCCCGGAGAGATCGACGGAGAGCACTACCATTTCACCACCCGCGACGGCTTTCTGCGGATGGTCGCCGAGGGGCAGATGCTGGAACATGCCGAGGTCTTCGGAAACCTTTACGGCAGCCCGCGCGGGCCGGTCGAACAGGCGATGCTGGCCGGGCGTGACACGCTGTTCGACGTCGATTGGCAGGGCGGCCAGCAGATCCGGGCATCGGCCCTGGGGGCGCATGTCGTGTCGATCTTCGTGCTGCCGCCGTCGCTGCCCGAACTGGAACGCCGCCTGCGCGGCCGCGGCCAGGACAGCGACGCGATCATCGCCGGGCGCATGCAGAAAAGCCGATCCGAGATCAGCCACTGGGCCGAATACGATTACGTCCTGGTCAACGACGACCTGGACCAGACCGAGGCGCGGATGCGTGCCATCCTGACGGCGGAACGCCTGCGCCGCGACCGGCAGGCGGGGCTGGGCGCCTTTGTCCGCGACCTGATGTCCGAAGGTGTCGCATGATCTGGTCGCTGGACGGGATCACGCCGCAGATCGACCCGCAGGCCTGGGTCGCGCCGGACGCGCAGGTGATGGGGCGGATCGTGCTGGCGCCGGGCGCCTCGGTCTGGTTCGGGGCGGTTCTGCGCGGTGATACCGAGGTGATCGAGGTAGGGCAGGGCAGCAATGTCCAGGACCTGTGCATGCTGCACACCGATCCGGGCCACCCGCTGGTGATCGGGGCCGATTGCACGATCGGGCACCGTGCGATCCTGCACGGGTGCCGGATCGGCGACGGTGCGCTGATCGGCATGGGGGCGACGGTGCTGAACGGGGCGGTCATCGGCGCGGGTGCACTGATCGGGGCGGGGGCGCTGGTCCCCGAGGGCAAGGTGATCCCCGACGGCGCGCTGGTCATGGGCGCCCCGGGCCGCGTCGTCCGGATGCTGGACGCTGATGCGCAGGCGGGGCTGCGGGCATCCGCGGCGCGGTACCGGGACAACGCGGCGCGGTTCCGGGCCGGGCTGTCGCCGGCGGGGGACTGACGCGATGGCGGCCGAGCCGGGGCCGCGCCGGGTTGAAGGGTTCCTGGACGGCATTCCGCTGCCCATGCTGGCCGTCGACCGCGAGGCGCGGGTGATCGCCGCCAATCCGCTGGCGCTGGCGCTGTTCGGTCCGGCCCTGGTCGGGCGACCGTTCGTGACCGTGCTGCGCCATCCTGCCATCGTGCAGGCCGTGGACTGGGTCCTGGACCCGGAGGGGGTGCCTGCGCCCACGCCCGATCAGACGCTGCCCACGGCGCCGGACGGGGTCGCCACCCTGCGCGCGACCTGCGTCGCCGACGGCCGTGAGATCCTGGCCGAGGTGACGGTGGCGCCCCTGCCAAGCCCACTGGGGCGCGGCGCGACGGTCGCCGTCCTGGACCGCAGCGTGGCCGAGGAGGCCGAGCAGATGCGCCGCGATTTCGTGGCCAATGTCAGCCACGAGCTGAAGACCCCCCTGACCGCCATGACGGGCTTCATCGAGACGCTGCGCGGTCCCGCCCGCGACGACGCCCGTGCCCGCGACCGGTTTCTGGACATCATGGAGCGCGAGGCCGCGCGCATGAACCGCCTGATCAGCGAGCTGCTTTCGCTGAGCCGGGTGCAGGCCGACGAACGGTCCCGACCGTCGGGCCGGGTCGATCTGCCGGGTCTGCTGCGCGGCACGCTGGCCATGCTGGCGCCGCGCGCCCAAGCCGCGGGGGTGACGGTGACGACCGAAGGGCTGGATATCGACCTGCGCCTGCCGGGCGACGGCGACCAGCTGACCCAGGTGTTCCAGAACCTGATCGAGAACGCGGTGAAATACGGCGGATCGGGCGGCGTGCTGCGCGTCACGCTGTCGCGCCTGCCGCACGAACCGCTGCTGCGCGGGCCGGCCTGGGCCGTGTGCATCGAGGACCGCGGCGACGGCATCGAGGAACAGCATTTGCCGCGCCTGACCGAACGGTTCTATCGCGTCGACACCCACCGGTCGCGCGAACAGGGCGGCACCGGTCTGGGCCTGGCCATCGTCAAGCATATCGTGAACCGCCACCGCGGCCGCTTGCGGATCGAAAGCCGCGTGGGGCAGGGCAGCCGCTTTACCGTGATCCTGCCCGAGGGGCTGGCGCGCGGCTGAGGGGTCGCGGCCTCTCGCCCTTGGCGGTGGCTTGGCCTATAAGCGTGCGAACGGATTTTTCAGGGGACGTCGTCATGTCGCAATCACCGCAGGTCGATCCCGCCAAGCTGGCCGCCGCCAAGGCTGCGGTCGCGCTGGTCGAGGACGGGATGAGGCTGGGCCTGGGCACCGGTTCGACCGCCAGCGTCATGGTGCGCGAACTGGCCGCCCGCGTGCAGGCCGAGGGGTTGACCCTGCGCTGTGCCGCGACCTCGCGCGCGACGGCGGACCTGGCCGAGAGCCTGGGCCTGCGCATCGAGAGCCTGGACGACATCGGCTGGCTGGACATGACCATCGACGGCGCCGACGAGGTCGATCCGCACCTGCACCTGATCAAGGGCGGCGGTGCGGCGCATCTGCGCGAAAAGATCGTGGCTGCGGCCAGCGACCGGATGGTGGTCATCGCCGACCCCGGCAAGGTGGTCGAGGTGCTGGGCGCCTTTCCCCTGCCGGTCGAGGTGCTGGAATTCGGGTTCGAGACCACGCGCAAGCTGATCCGCCGCGCGCTGGAGGGGCTGGAGCTGGGCGAACACGACATCCTGCAGCGCCTGAAGGGCAGCGACCCGGTCGTGACCGATGAGGGCAACCTGATCCTGGACCTGCATCTGGAGGTGATCCCGGACCCGTCCGCCCTAGCGCGCGCGCTGTCTGGCATTCCGGGCGTCGTGGAACACGGCCTGTTTCTGGGGATGTGCGACCTGGCCATCATCGGCCGCGACGACGGCAGCGTGATCGAGCTGGCGCGCAACGACATCGACGCCGACATGCTGGCGCAGGAAGGGGAATGACGTGACCTTCGACTATGACCTGTTCGTCATCGGCGGCGGCTCGGGCGGGGTGCGCGCGGCGCGGATCGCGGCGGGCGAACACGGCGCCAAGGTCGGCCTGGCCGAGGAAAGCCGCATGGGCGGCACCTGCGTCATCCGCGGATGCGTGCCGAAAAAGCTGATGATCTTTGCGTCCCAAGCCGGCCTGATGGCCGAGGAGATGCGCGGTTACGGCTGGTGCGATGCGCAGGCCGGGACGTTCGACTGGGACATCTTTCGCGAAAAACTGGACGCCGAACTGTCGCGGCTGGAGGTGATCTATCGCGCCGGGCTGACCCGCGCCGGGGTCGAGATCCACGATCAGCGCGCCACCCTGGACGGCCATCACCGGGTCCGGCTGGCCGACGGCACGACCAAGACGGCGCGCCACATCCTGATCGCCGCCGGGGGCCGCCCCGCGCCCATCGGCATTCCCGGAGAGGAACTGGCGATGATCTCGGACGACCTGTTCCTGATGGACAAGCTGCCGGGACGCATCCTGCTGGTGGGCGGCGGCTTCATCGCCTGCGAATTCGCGACGATCCTGGCGGGGCTGGGGGTGGACACGGTCCAGGCCTACCGCGGCGACGCGGTGCTGCGCGGGTTCGACCGCGAGGCGCGCGACCTGGCGACGCTGCAGCTGAGCGCGGTGGGGGTGGATCTGCGCCTTGGCCTGACGCCCGCGGCGCTGGAGCGCGACAGCGACGGTATCCGCGTGCGCTTCGACGACGGCACGGATGAGCGGTTCGACGCGGTGCTGATGGCGACCGGGCGCGACCCCTATACGCGGGGTCTGGGCTTGGAGACGACCGAGGTTCGGACCAAGCCCAACGGCGCGATCGAGGTCGACGAATGGTCGCAGACCTGCGTGCCGTCGATCTTTGCGGTGGGCGACGTGACCGACCGCGTGAACCTGACCCCGGTCGCGATCCGCGAGGGGCATGCCTTTGCCGACACGGTGTTCGGCGCGCGACCGCGGACGGTCGATCACGGGTTGGTCGCCAGCGCCGTCTATCTGCGCCCCCACGAGCTGGCCAGCATCGGCCTGACCGAGGAGGAGGCCAAGGCCCGCGGTCCGGTCGACGTGTTCGCGACAACCTTCCGCCCGATGCGGTCGATGTTCGCGGGCAGCGACGCCAAGGTGATGATGAAGCTGCTGGTCGATCCGGCGGACGACCGCGTGCTGGGCTGTCACATCTTCGGCCCCGAGGCCGGAGAGATGATCCAGCTGGCCGCGATCGCCATTACCATGGGCGCGACCAAGGCACAGTTCGACGCGACCGTGGCCGTCCACCCCACCGCGGCCGAGGAGCTGGTGACGATGCGCCAGCCCGCGCGCCGGCATCAGGGCGTGGCGGGCTGACAATCCCGTGGGCGCGGCCTTGGGTCGCGGCCAGGGGCGGGTGTCAGGGTTGACATTTCGGCCCCGCGCCCCAGTTTTCAACTAACGGAAATTTCTACGAAAGAAGGTCTATCGGATGGCAAATCAGGGCCCCTGGGGCGGAGGCGGCGGCGGCAACGGCGGCCGGGATGACGGGGATCGTGACAAGAAGCCTGCCGGTCGCCCTTGGGGCGAACAGCCGCCCCCCGGCGGCCCGCGTCGTCCGAACAACGATCCGCAGCGCCCCGAGATCGAGGATCTGATGAAGAAGGGCCAGGAGCGCCTGCGCGTCCTGATGGGCGGTCGTGGCACCGGCGGCGGCACGGGCGGGGGTGGCGGCGGCGGTCGCAGCCCGATGGGTCCGAACTTCGGTTTGAACCGCTCGACCCTGGTCGTGGCGGGCCTGGCAGCGGTCGGCCTGTGGGCCTTTGCCAGCTTCTATCGTGTCCAGACCAACGAACAGTCGGTCGAGTTCCTGTTCGGCCGCGCCATCGCCGTGGGGACCGAGGGTCTGAACTTTGCCCCCTGGCCCGTCGTCACCGCCGAGGTCGTGCCCGTCACGAACGAACGCGTGACCGAGATCGGCACCGGCCAGGCCGGCCCGATGGACAGCGGCCTGATGCTGACCAGCGACCAGAACATCGTGAACATGGAATACCAGGTGGTCTGGAACATCCGCGATCCGCAGATGTACCTGTTCAACCTGGCCGACCCCGCAGACACGATCCGCGCCGTGTCCGAGGCCGCGATGCGCGACATCATCGCGCGCAGCGAACTGGCCCCGATCCTGAACCGCGATCGCGGCGTGATCGCCAGCGACCTACGCGCCGCCGTGCAAAGCACGCTGGACAGCTATCAGTCGGGGATCAACGTGATCCGCGTCAACCTGGACCGCGCCGACCCGCCTGAGGAGGTCATCGACGCCTTCCGCGAGGTGCAGGCCGCCCAGCAGGAGCGTGACCGTCTGCAGAACGAGGCCGACGCCTATGCCAACCGCGAACTGGCCGCGGCCCGGGGTCAGGCGGCCCAGATCCTGGAACAGGCCGAAGCCTATCGCGCCGAGGCGGTCAACACCGCCGCGGGTGAGGCCGCGCGCTTCAACTCGATCTACGAGGAATACGTGAACGCGCCCGACGTGACCCGTCGCCGGATGTATCTTGAGACGATGGAGCAGGTTCTGGGCGGCGTGAACAAGATCATCATCGGCGAGGGCATCGGCGGTGGCGAGGGTGGCTCGGGCATCGTGCCCTATCTGCCGCTGGACCAGCTGCGCGGCACGGGGCAGGGCGGCGCCACGCCCCCGGCGCCGACCGCCGGCCAAGGCGCGGGCCAGACCACCGGCACGCAGGCGGGCACCCAGCCCGGCACCACCACGACCAGCGGAGGGACGAACTGATGGCTGCGCGCAAGAACCTGCTGACCGCCCTGGCCCTGCCGGCCGTGGTCGTCGTCGCCGTCCTGGCCGGATCAGCCCTGTTCATCGTGGACGAGCGGGAAAAGGCGCTGGTGCTGCGTCTTGGCCGGGTCGTCGACGTGCAGGAGACGCCGGGCCTGAACTTCAAGCTGCCCTTCATCGACAACGTGGTGAAGTACGACGGGCGCATCCTGGGTCTGCCGACCAGCCCGCTGGAGGTCACCCCGCTGGACGACCGCCGCCTGGTGGTCGACGCATTCGCCCGCTGGCGCATCACCGATCCGGTGCGGTTCCGCCAGGCGGTCGGCGTGCAGGGCATCCAGGCCGCCGAAATGCGCCTGGAGCCGATCGTGATCGACGCCATTCGCGGCGTTCTGGGTACGGTGCCCTCGACCTCGGTCCTGTCGGATGATCGGACCAGCTTGATGAACCAGATCCGCGACGAGGCGCGTTCGAATTCGGGCGGCCTGGGGATCGAGATCATCGACGTCCGCCTGACCCGCACCGACCTGCCCGAGCAGAACCTGAACGCGACCTATGCCCGGATGCGGGCCGAGCGTGCCCGCGAGGCCGCCGACGAGGTTGCACGCGGCAACGAGGCTGCGCAGCGCGTCCGCGCCGCCGCCGACCGGACCGTGGTCGAGCTGACCTCCGAGGCCGGCCGCCGGTCCGAGATCGTCCGAGGCGAGGCCGACGCGCAGCGCAACGCGATCTATGCCGACGCCTATGGCCGCGACCCCGAGTTCTTTGCCTTCACCCGCTCGCTGACCTCGTATCAGCGCGCGCTGCAGGGCAGCAACAGCTCGCTGGTGATGCAGCCGGACAGCGAGTTCTTCAGCTATCTGTCCAGCGACGGGGCTGCGAACGCCAACCCCGCATCGACGCCGGTACCGCCGGGCAATTCGGCCGAGCGGCTGGGTCTGAACGGCCCTGCCGAAACGCCCGAAGGCGAGGAGCTAGTCGTTCCCGAGGTAGTCGACCGCGACGGCAACCGTCTGGGCGAATCTGCCGGGATCGAGCTGACCCCGGTGCCCGAGAATCTGGCCACACCCCCGCAGGAGCCGTCCGAGATCCTGTCGCCGGACGCCCCGGTGGAGGGCGCTGCCCAGAGCGAGGATGCGCCAGCTGAGGAAGCCCCGGCCCCCGAGGCCCCGGCCGAGGATACGGCGGCGGAACCCGCGCCCGCCAACTGACGACCCCGAGGCGGGCGGAGGGAAACCTTCGCCCGTTTCTGCAACGAAAATCACGATCTGTTCACAAGTCGAGAGCGTGGTTTATTTGCCACGGCACCCTACATTGGCGTCATATCCAACAGGCAGTCCGGGCACCCGCCCCTGATCGCTGCCGTCGAGAGATGAGGACATCCCGCATGAAACCGCTTTTCCCTCGCCATATCCTGACCGCGTCGGCACTGGCGCTGGCGGTGGGGCTTGGCCAAGCTGGCGCGCAGGCCGTCGACCCGGCCAATGACGACGTGCTCCCCGAGGTCAGCCAGCAGGCCCAGGAGGCCGCCGAGGCCAACCAGCCGCTGGGGGCGGACGCCGCGACCGCCGACACGTCCCAGGTCATGCCCGGCAGCTTTGCCGACCTGGCGCAGCAGGTCTCGCCCGCGGTGGTGAACATCACCACGACCTCGGTCGTGTCGCAGCCGACCGGCGGGCCGGCCTTCCCCGAGGGCAGCCCCTTTGCCGACCTGTTCCGCGAATTCGGCCTGCCCGGCGGCCCCGGTGCACCGGAAGGGATGCCGACGCCCCGCAGCCCGCAGCGGTCCAACGCGCTGGGGTCGGGCTTCGTGATCTCGGCCGACGGGTTCATCGTCACGAACAACCACGTCATCGAGGGCGCCGACCAGATCGAGATCGAGTTCTATTCCGGCGAGACGTTGCCCGCCGAGGTGGTGGGTACCGACCCGAACACCGACGTGGCCCTGCTGAAGGTCACCAGCGAGACGCCGATCCCCTTCGTCACTTTCGGCGACAGCGACAGCGCCCGCGTGGGCGACTGGGTCCTGGCGCTTGGCAACCCGCTGGGACAGGGCTTTTCGGCCAGTTCGGGGATCGTGTCGGCGCGCAACCGCGAGCTGTCGGGGACCTATGACGACTATCTGCAGACAGACGCGGCGATCAACCGGGGCAACTCCGGCGGGCCGCTGTTCAACCTGAAGGGCGAAGTGATCGGCGTGAACACCGCGATCCTGTCGCCCAATGGCGGATCGATCGGCATCGGTTTCTCGATGGCGTCGAATGTCGTGTCGCAAGTCGTTGAACAACTGCAGGAATTTGGCGAGACCCGCCGCGGCTGGCTGGGTGTCATGATCCAGGATGTGACCCCGGAAATGTCCGAGGCGATGGGTCTGAACGTGGCTGGCGGCGCGATGATCACCGATGTTCCCGAAGGCCCGGCGCGCGATGCAGGCCTGCAGACGGGCGACGTCATCACCAGCTTTGCCGGCACCGAGGTCGAGGACACCCGCGGCCTGGTCCGCCGCGTGGCCGAGGCCCCGGCGGGAGAGACCGCGCAGGTCGTGGTGATGCGCGACGGCGACGAACTGACGCTGGACGTGACCCTGGGTCGCCGCGAGACGGCACAGAACGGCGCGTCGGAATCGCCCGCGGCGGCAGAGCCGTCGGAGAGCGATGTCCTGGGCATGACCGTGACGGTGCTGACGCCCGAAATGGCGGCCGAGCTGGGTGCGCCGCGCGACGCGACCGGCCTGGCCATCACCGGCATCGATCCCGAGGGTGCGGCCGCCGAGAAGGGCCTGGCCCCCGGCGACATCATCACCGACGTCAACCAGCAGTCCGTCGCCAGCGTGGCCGACCTGAACGCCCGCATCGACGAGGCCCGCGAGGCCGGTCGCCGGTCGGTCCTGATGCTGATCCGCCGCGGCGGAGAGCCGCTGTTCGTGGCGCTGCCCCTGTCAGAGACCGCCCCCGCGGACGAGGACACGGCTCCGGTCGAATAAGCTGCGGCCCATGGCAAAAGAGGGGCGGCCTTTCGGGGCTGCCCCTTTTCAATGGCCGTCCGATCCCGTAATTCCGGGTGACACAAGGGAACAAGCACTCATGGCGAAGATTACCTATATCGAACACAACGGCACCCGCCATCAGGTCGAGGTTCGCCCCGGCATGACCGTGATGGAGGGTGCGCGGGACAACGGCATCCCCGGCATCGACGCCGATTGCGGCGGAGCATGTGCCTGTTCAACCTGCCATGTCTATGTGGCGCCGGAATGGACGGACAAGCTGCCGCCGGTGGACCCGATGGAGCAGGACATGCTGGACTTTGCCTACAAGCCTGACCCCGAGCGGTCGCGCCTGACCTGCCAGCTGAAGGTGACCGAGGCGCTGGACGGCCTGGTCGTGCAGATGCCAGAACGCCAGATCTGATCGTCCCTCACGGTGACGTGTCGATGGCCGCGCCCTCAAAGGCGCGGCCATCTGCGTATCAGTCCCTGGCGGCGGTTGTCCGGCACCGCGTTTCGTGGTGACCTGCCACGTCATGTCACGACCGCCACGGGGGAACGGATGCAGCATCGTCGCAGGATCGGGATCGCGGCCCTGGTCGCCGCAACCACGCTGGCCGCGCCCGCGATCGCGGGCACCATCCAGGTGACGGTGACCGGCATCCCCGATGACCGCGGCGTGCTGGCCTGCAGCCTGCATGCCGATCCCGCGGGGTTCCCTGACGGGGCGGGCGCGGTCCATGACGCGTCCCCGCCGCGCGGTGGCCAGGCTGTCTGCACGTTCGAGGGCGTGATGCCGGGACGCTATGCGGTGGCGGTGCTGCATGATGCGAATGCCAACGGGCGGCTGGACACCAACGTGCTGGGAATGCCGCAGGAACGCTGGGGCATTTCTGTCGGGCCTGCACCGCGCCTACGCGCGCCGCGCTTTGACGAGGCCGCGTTCGACATGGGCACCGACCCGCTGCAATTGCGGATCGACCTGGATCCGTGACTGCGACCCGTTGACCGACAAGGATTTTCACGCATGACATTCCGCTTTCTGCACGCATCGGACCTGCATTTGGGCAAGCCCTTCGGCGGCTATCCCGAGGGTATCCGCAACCGCCTGCGCGAGGCGCGTCATGCCGCCATCGGGCGTCTGGCCCAGGCCGCCCGGCAGGGCGGTGCACAGGTCGTGCTGCTGGCGGGCGACAGTTTCGACGCGGAAACCCCGGCCCCCGACACCCTGCGCCAAGCCCTTCGCGCGATGGCGGAGGAGGCAGACATCCGCTGGATCATGCTGCCCGGCAATCACGACAGCCTGGCGGCGACAGAGCTGTGGCGGCGCATCGCAACCGATGGCCCGGCGAACCTGCAGCCCCTGATGGATGACAGCCCGGTGACCCTGGCCGACGACGTCTGGCTGCTGCCCGCGCCCTGCACGCAGCGTCGCGCCGGGCGCGACCTGACGCAGGCGATGGACGCGGCCACGCCGCAAGGCGCGCGGCGGATCGGCCTGGGCCACGGCCCGGTGACGGATTTCGACGAGGGCGACGGGCGAACGGGCATCATTCCGCCCGACCGTGCGGCGCGGTCGGGGCTGGATTATCTGGCACTCGGCGATTGGCACGGACAGCGTCAGATCGGCCCCGCGACCTGGTATTCGGGCGCGCCCGAGGCCGACAGCTTCAAGCATGACGGCCCGGCGGGTGCGCTGCTGGTCGGACTGGGCGCCCAAATGACGGTGCAGGCGGTGCCCGTGGGGCAGTTCCGCTGGACCCGCCCGCACCTGGACCTGCTGCCCGGCGCGGATGTGCGGGCGGCGCTGACGCGCGCCCTGCCGACGGAACGGGCACGCGATCATCTGGTCAGCGTGACGGCAGGCGGCAGGCTGGCCCTGTCGGACCGTGCGGCGCTGGACGCGGCCCTGCAGGCGGCTGCGCCCGATTACGGCTGGTTCGCCGTCGACTTGTCCGCCCTGCAGGTCGAGGCCCGGCCCGACGATCTGGACCTGATCGACCGCGCGGGCGCGCTGCGCCACGCCGCCGACGCCCTGCTGGCGGACACGACCGACCCGCAGCGGTCGCAGGCCGACCGCGACATCTCGGCCGCGGCGCTGTCGCGCCTGTACAGCTTTGCGCAGGAGGTGCAGGCATGAAGCTGCGCGCGATCGAGCTGACCAACCTTCGCCGCTTTGCCGGGCGCCGGGCGGTGCTGTCCGACCTGGGCGACGGCATCACGGTTCTGTCCGAACCGAACGAGTTCGGCAAATCCACCTTTTTCGATGCGCTGCACGCGCTGTTCTTTGAACGCCACCGCAGCAGCCGCGCGCCGGTCAAGGCGTTGCAGCCCCATGCCGGCGGCGCGCCAGAGGTGGCGGTCGAGATCGAATCGACCCAAGGGCGGTTCCGCATCCACAAGCGGTTCCTGTCGCGCGCGCAGGCGCGGGTCACGGACGCGCAAGGCCGCCTGATCGCCCAGGAGGACGAGGCCGAGGCCTGGATCGACCGCCTGCTGGATGGGGGGCTGGCCGGACCGTCGGGTCTGTTGTGGGTCCGCCAGGGCCTGCTGGGGCTGGAGCCGGAAGGCAACAGCGCCGCGGACCGACAGGACCGCGATCGCAATCTTGGGACGCGGCGCGACCTGCTGTCTTCCGTCGCCGGAGAGATCGACATGATGACCGGGGGACGGCGCATGGACGCGGTCCTGGACCGCGTCGGGCAGGAGATGGCACGGCTGGCGACCGCCACCGGTCGCCCCAGGGCCGGGGGCGAATGGCAGCGTGCGATCGAGGAGGCCGAGCGACTGTCCCGTGCCGAAACCGAGGCTCGCGACAAGGCCGCGCGCCTGTCCGGCGACTTGGCCCGCCGCTCCGAGTTGACGCGCATGCTGGCCCGCGTGACAGACCCGGAGGCCGCCCGCGCCCGCCAGGCTGCCCTGACGCAGGCCGAGGAGGCGCATCAGGCCGCCCGCAAGCATGCAGACCGGCTGGCGCAGGCGGAACGCGACCTGACGCTGGCCCGGATGGCCGAGACGACCGCGCGCCAGCAGATCGACCAGACCCGACAGCTGTCCGACCGCGTGACCCAGGCCCGCGAGACACTGCGCCTGGCCGAGGCGCGCGCGGTGGCCGCCCGCGACCGCGCCGAGGCGCTGGCCCTGCGCGATTCGCAGGCGGCCGAGGCGCACCGCCAGGCTGGCGAGATCGCGCGCGATCTGCGCGGACGCCTGTCGCGGGCACAGCAGGCGCGGCTGGCGCTTGCGGCGCGGTCTCGGGTGGTCGATCTGACCCATCGGCTGGACCGGGCGCAGGCGCTGCAGGCGCAGCTGCACGCGGATCGGGCACAGCGTGCGCGGCTGACCATCACGCCCAAGGCGATGGCACGGCTGGATCAGACACAGACAGCGCTGGACCGCCTGGCTGCGCGTGCCGACGCACAGGCGGTGATCATCGAATTTCACGCGGACGGGCCTCTGGCGACGCTGGCGGACGGAACCTCTGTCGAGGGTGCATGGGCGGTGCCGGGGCGGATGCACGTCACGCTGCCGGGCTTTGGCGCGATCCGCGTCGATCCGGGATCGGGGCGGGGGGCGCAGCTGGCCGCCGATCTGGCGCAGGCGCAGCGGGACGTGGCAAGCGCGCTGCAGGATTGTGGGGCGGCCGATCTGGCCGATGCGCGTGACCGGCTGAACCGCGCGACGCGGCTGGACGATGCGCTGCGCCAGGGGGCGCAGGCGCTGGACGATCTGGCGCCGCTGGGCCTGGATGCTTTGCGCGAGGCGCTGGCCCTGGCCACGGCCGAGGCCGCCGATGCCCCTGCGGATGCCGAGGACGCCGCGGTGCTGGAACCTCTGCTGACCGCCGCCGATACCGCCGAGGCGCAGGCGCAGGCCCAATCGCGCAGCGCCCATGAGGCCGCGACCGCCGCCGGGGAGGCGCGTGCCGATTCCGAGGGAGAGCGCCGTTCCGCCGAACGCGCGCTGGCGGATGTGCTGGCCGAGGTCGGATCGCTGGACGATCTGGCGGCGCGTCTGGACGCGCTGGCCGCCTCGCTGCCCGACCTGTCGGCCCGCAGCGCCGAGGCCGCCCGGCTGTGCGCCACCCTGTCGGATGCGGCCCCCGACCTGACCACCGCCCAGGCCGCGCTGTCGCGTGCCACCAGCGCTGCCGAACAGGCCCGGCGCGACGCGGAGACGATGGAGCGCGACCTTGCCGCGCTGAACACCCGCATCGCGCTGTTGGCCGAGGAGGGGATCGAGGAAACGCTGGACGAACTGTCCGGCCAGCGCGCCGAGGCCCAGGCCCGCGCCGACCGTTACGCGGCCGAGATGGCCGCCCTGACGCGCCTGCGCGACACGCTGGAGCAGGCGCGCACGCGCCAGCGCGACGCCTATTTCAAGCCGGTGGTGCGAGAGCTGCAGCCGCTGCTGTCGATCCTGCATCCCGGCGCGGCGCTGCAGATCGACGACCAGACCCTGCTGCCGCATGCGCTGACCCGTGACGGACAGGCCGAACCGCTGGACATCCTGTCGGGCGGCACACGCGAACAGGTGGCGATCCTGACGCGGCTGGCCTTTGCGCGCCTGTTCGCGCAGGCCGGGCGGCCGGTCCCGGTGATCCTGGACGATGCGCTGGTCCACACCGATGACGACCGGATCGAGGCGATGTTCACCGCCCTGCACCGCGTCGCCACCGATCAGCAGGTGTTGGTCCTGACCTGCCGCCAGCGGGCGTTCCAGTCCCTGGGCGGCACCCGCGCCCATGTCCGGATCGAGGACCTGTAACCTCAGCGGGCCAGCAGCCGGGCCATCGCGCGCGCGGCCTCGGGGACGGGCTGGATCAGCGGCACGGGGGACAGGGGCGCCAGCCGGACCGCCGCCTGCGCCAGCGGGCCGCCGCCGATGATCACCGCCTCGGCACCGGCTGCCGCGGCCCGCATCACCGCCTCCAGCAGGGCGTGATCCAGCGCGTCGGGATCGCGCATCACATTGGGGCTGTCGGTCATGTGACAGCCCAGATAGCGGCCGTTCTGCCCCCGCATCAGCGCGTCGATCCGGTCCCGCAGGGCAGGGGTGGTGGTCGCGACCGCAAAGGCGCGACCCCCCTGCGCCGCCGCCCGCGCCGCCGCGGCCCCGATGCCGATCACCGGCACCGCAAGGCGGGCTGCCAGCCGATCCGCGCCCGGATCGCCGAAGGCCCCGACGATCACGCCGCGACACGCCGCGGGCGGGTGCAGCGCCGCGATGCCGTCGACCGCACGGTCCAGCTGGTCCGGGGTTACGATCACCTGCGGCCCTGTGGCCGCCGTCCACCCCTGAAGGCCCGCCAGCCACGGCGCCGCGATCGCGCACATCGCCGCGGTCGTGAACGGGTTCGCGTTGGGATTGGCCAGCAGGATCATCCCGCGCCTGTGGCCCGCTTATCGATGCGCTGTCCATCCTGAAAGACGGGCTGCGGTGGCGAAAACATTGCGTGCAGGAATTGTCAGCAATCTGACCGCCCGGCGTGCATCGCGCAGGTTTTTTGCGAACGGATCCCCACACAATGGCCGCCCGCCGCTGCGCAGCCCTGCAGCGGCGGTCCAAGGTGATCCCAATTCGGGGCAGCAACGACCCCGGCCAACAGGGAGAACGACCGTGCTTGATCTGAGAAAAGGCATCGCCGCATTGGCGCTTTCGGTGGCGGTGCTGGCCGGACCTGCGGCCATGGCCCAAGGCACGCTGCGCATCGGCATGACCGCCGCCGACATCCCGCTGACCACCGGCCAGCCCGATCAGGGCGGCGAGGGGCTGCGCTTCATCGGCTATACGGTCTATGACGCGCTGATCAACTGGGACCTGACGCAGGGCGACGGGCCGTCCGGCCTGGTGCCGGGCCTGGCCACCGCATGGGAGGCCGACGAGGCCGACCGCACCCGCTGGACCTTCACGCTGCGCGAGGGGGTGACCTTCCACGACGGCAGCCCGTTCAACGCCGAGAACGTGGTCTGGAACCTGGACAAGCTGCTGGACGAAAGCGCCGAACAGTATGATCCGCGCCAATCGGCGCAGGGCAAGTCGCGCATTCCCGCCATCGCCAGCTATCGCGCCGTGGACGATCTGACGGTCGAGATCATCACGCATGAGCCGGACGCGACGCTGCCCTATCAGCTGGCCTGGGTGATGATGTCGTCCAAGGCCAACTGGGAGGCCCTGGGCAAGGACTGGGAGCAGGTCGCGGCCAAGCCGTCGGGGACGGGGCCGTGGATGATGGAATCCTTTGTCCCGCGCGAACGGGCCGAGCTGGTGCCCTTTGCCGATTACTGGGACGAGACGCGCATCCCCAAGTTGGACCGGCTGGTGCTGATCCCGTTGCCGGAATCGAATGCACGTTCGGCCGCGCTGATGTCGGGGCAGGTCGACTGGATCGAGGCGCCGGCCCCCGACACCATTCCCGCGATGCAGGGCAACGGCTTTGCCATCACCCAGAACGCCCTGCCGCATAACTGGACCTGGCACCTGAGCCGGGTCGAGGGGTCGCCCTGGAACGACATCCGCGTGCGCAAGGCCGCGAACCTGGCCATCGACCGCGAGGCGATGGGCGCGCTGCTGGGCGGGCTGATGATCCCGGCCAAGGGGTTCGTGCCGCCGGGGTCGCAGTGGTTCGGAGAGCCGGATTTCGACGTCACCTATGACCTGGAGGCCGCGCAGGCCTTGATGACCGAAGCGGGCTTCGGCCCCGACAACCGGCTGAAGGTCAAGGCGCTGATCTCTCCCTCCGGGTCGGGCCAGATGCTGCCGCTGCCGATGAACGAATACATCCAGCAGTCGCTGGCCCAAGCCTGGATCGACGTCGAGTTCATGGTCGTCGAGTGGAACCAGATGATCAACCTGTGGCGCGCGGGCGCCGCCGATCCGTCGGTCGAGGGATCGCAGTCGATCAACTTCACCTACTTCATCCAGGACCCGTTCACCGGCTTCATCCGGCACCTGGATTGCGACCTGGTGGCACCCAACGGCACCAACTGGGGCCATTACTGCGACGAGGACATGCAGGGTCTGTTCGAGGAGATCAAGACGACCTTCGACCCCGCCGAACAGGACGCGGTCCTGCGCCGCACGCATGAGAAGTTCGTCGATGATGCGCTGTTCCTGATGGTCACGCATGACGTGGCCCCCCGCGCCGTGTCGCCCAAGGTACAGGGCTTCGTGCAACCGCAGAACTGGTACCTGAACTTCTCGTCCATAACGATGGCCGACTGACCCGCAACCGGCCGCGCCCGTTGCGGGTGCGGCCCAGCCAGGGACGCATGACGTGCTCAGCTATTTCCTTCGACGCCTGATCCTGGTGTTGCCGGTGGCCTTCGGGGTGTCGGTCGTCTGTTTCGCTCTGGTGCAGATCGCGCCGGGCGACCCGCTGACGGCCATCATGCCGGTCGATGCCACCGCCGAACAGCAGGCCGCGATGCGCGCGGCATACGGTTTGGACAAGCCGGTGCCGGTGCAATACCTGATCTGGGTCGGCAACCTGCTGCAGGGAGAGATGGGCCGCTCGATCGCCTCGGGCCGCCCGGTGGCCGACGAGGTCTTCGGCGCGGTCGGCAATTCGCTGCTGCTGGCGGCGGCGGCGGCGGTGATCGCCTTTCCGATCGGCACCTTCCTGGGGTTCCTGGCCGGCTATTTCCGCGACACGGCGCTGGACCGGGCGGTGACGGCGCTGTCGATCACTGGGGTGTCGGTGCCGAACTATTGGCTGGGGATCGTGCTGGTCATCATCTTTTCGGTCAATCTGGGCTGGCTGCCCTCGATGGGCGCGGGGCCGGGCGGGTCGCAGGACTGGCAATGGGACTGGGCGCATCTGCGCCACCTGGTCCTGCCTGCGGTGACGCTGGCGGTGGTGCCCATCGGCATCGTCGCACGCACCGTCCGGGCGCTGGCGGGCGACATCCTGTCCATGGATTTCGTGACGGCGCTTTACGCCAAGGGTCTCAGCCGCGGTGACGTGCTGCGTCATGTGGCCCGCAACGCCGCCGCCACCGCCCTGTCGGTGATGGGGTTGCAGCTGGGATACCTGCTGGGCGGGTCGATCCTGATCGAGACGGTCTTCAACTGGCCCGGATCGGGGTTCCTTCTGTCCAACGCGATCTTTCAGCGCGACCTGCCGCTGTTGCAGGGGACGATCTTGGTGCTGGCCATGTTCTTCGTCGGCATGAACCTGATCGTCGATGTAGCCCAGGCCGCCATCGACCCCCGCGTGAAAAGGAACTGAGCGCATGGTTCAGGTGACCACGAACATCCCCGCCGTCCCGCCCGCGCAGCGCGGCTACTGGTCGGGCGTGCTGGCGCGGCTGCGGCGTGATCCGGTGTCGATGATCTGCGCAGGCGTGCTGGCGCTGTTGATCCTGTCGGCGGTCTTCGCACCCTGGCTGGGCCTGGCCGACCCCTATCAGGGCAGCATGATCGCGCGGCTGGCGGCTCCCGGCACGCCCGGCCACCTGCTGGGCACGGACGAGCAGGGCCGCGACATGCTGTCCCGCCTGATCTATGGCGGTCGCCTGACGCTGTTCATCGGGCTGATGCCGGTGGTGCTGGCGTTCTTCATCGGCGGCACCCTGGGGATCATCGCGGGCTATGTCGGCGGCATCACCAACACGATCATCATGCGGGTCGTGGACGTGTTCTTTGCCTTTCCGTCGGTCCTGCTGGCCATCGCCATCTCGGGCGCCCTGGGCGCGGGGGTGCTGAACAGCCTGGTGTCGCTGACCATCGTGTTCGTGCCCCCCGTGACCCGCGTGGCCGAGGCGGTGACCTCGGGCGTGCGGTCCTTGGACTATATCGACGCAGCGCGGGCCTCGGGGGCGAATGCGCTGACGGTGATCCGGGTGCATGTGATCGGCAACGTGCTGTCGCCGATCTTCGTCTATGCGACCTCGCTGACGTCCGTCTGCATGATCCTGGCGGCGGGGCTGTCGTTTCTGGGCATCGGCGTGCGCCCGCCCGAACCGGAATGGGGGCTGATGCTGAACACGCTGCGGTCGGCCATCTATGTGAACCCGTGGCTGGCGGCGCTGCCGGGGGTGATGATCTTTGCCACCTCGCTGTGCCTCAATCTGCTCAGCGACGGTTTGAGGAGTGCGATGAATGTCCGCGACTGACAAACCCCTGCTGAGCGTCCGCGACCTGAAGAAGCATTTTCCCATCAAGGGCGGCATCCTTGGCCGCACCCAGGCCATGGTCCAGGCCGTGGACGGCGTCAGCTTCGACGTCCGCGCGGGGGAAACCCTGGGCATCGTCGGCGAATCCGGCTGCGGAAAGTCCACCACGGCGAAACTGCTGATCGGCCTGGTGGACCGCGACGAGGGCGACATCGACCTGGGCGGCAAGTCCCTTGGCCGCGACGTCAGCCTGCGCGCGCTGCGCCGCGACATCCAGATGGTCTTCCAGGACAGCTATGCCTCGCTGAACCCGCGCATGACCATCCTGGACAGCATCGCGTTCGGCGCGCGCGTGCAGGGCCTGGACGATCCGGCGGGCCGGGCGCGCCGCCTGATGGCGCGGGTCGGTCTGGACCCCGACCGCTTTGCGGGCCGCTATCCGCACGAACTCTCGGGCGGGCAGCGCCAGCGCATCAACATCGCCCGCGCCCTGGTCATGTCGCCCAAGGTCGTGGTCCTGGACGAGGCCGTCAGCGCGCTGGACAAATCGGTCGAGGCGCAGGTCCTGAACCTGCTGTCGGACCTGCGGGCGGAATTCGGGCTGACCTATATCTTCATCAGCCATGACCTGAACGTGGTGCGATACATCTCGGACCGCATCCTGGTCATGTATCTGGGCGAGGTCGTGGAACTGGCCCCGGTCGACATGATCTGGGCCGAACAGGCGCATCCCTATACCCGGTCGCTGTTTTCCGCGATGCCGTCGATGGACCCGGACAACCGCACCCAGAAGCCGCCGCTGACCGGCGATCCGCCGAACCCCATCGACCCGCCGCCGGGCTGCCGGTTCCACACCCGCTGCGCCTTCGCGGCCGACATCTGCAAGACCCGTCACCCCGCCCTGGGGCCGATGGTCGCCGGGTCGCCGCATTGGGTCGCCTGCCACTTGCACGACCCGGCATCCGGCCATCCGCGCGCCGGACAGGGGGTGCCCGCATGACGCCGCTGTTGCAGATCGACAATCTGGACGTCCGTTTCAAGGGCGGGCGCACGGTCCATGCCATCAACGACCTGTCCCTGACCCTGATGCCGGGCGAAACCCTGGCCCTGCTGGGCGAGAGCGGGTCGGGCAAGAGCGTCACGCTGAAGACCCTGCTGCGCCTGCTGCCCGAGAAACGCACCGACCTGTCGGGCGACATCCGCTTTGACGGGACCGACATCATGACCCTGTCGGGGCGGGCGTTGCGGTCCTATCGCGGAGGCGACGTGTCGATGGTGTTCCAGGACCCCGGCCTGGCGCTGGACCCGGTCTATACCGTGGGCCAGCAGATCGCCGAGACGGTGATGCGCCACAAGGGCCTGTCCCGGGAGAACGCGATGGACGTGGCGCTGGACATGCTGCACCGCGTGCGCATCCCGTCGCCGAAACGGCGGCTGGCCAATTATCCGCACGAACTGTCGGGCGGCATGCGGCAGCGGGTGATGATCGCGCTGGCGCTGGCCTGCCGTCCGCGCCTGCTGCTGGCGGACGAGCCGACGACCGCGCTGGACGCGACCGTGCAGATCCAGATCCTGCTGCTGCTGCGCGAATTGCAGCGCGAATTCGGCATGGGGGTGATCTTCGTCACCCACGACATCGGCGTCGCGGTCGAAATCTCGGAACGCATCGCGGTCATGTATGCCGGCCAGATCGTCGAGGAAGGCACCACGCGCGACGTCATCCGCAACCCGCGCCACCCCTATACCCAGGGGCTGCTGGCCGCGAACCTGCATGACGTGGCGCGCGGAGCGCGGCTGGACGCGATCCCCGGTGCCCCACCGTCGCTGGAGGTGCGGCCGGACAGCTGTTCCTTTGCGCCCCGCTGTCCGATGGCGCTGCCGGCCTGCCGACAGGCGTTGCCGCCCGTCCTGACGCTCGGCCCCCGCCGCCGCGTGGCCTGCCTGCGCGCAGGCGAAACCCTTGCCGCAGAGTAGATCATGACCGACCCCTGGCACGCCTTTCTGCCCTATCCGCCCGTCCCGGTTCCCCATGCGCACCAGGGCCCGCTGTCGGGCCTGACCCTTGCGGTCAAGGACATCTATCACGTCGCCGGATACCGCACCGGGGCGGGGTGTCCGCTGTATCTGGCGGAAAGCCCGGTCCACGCGGACACCGCCCCCTGCGTCCAGCGCCTGCTGGACGCCGGAGCGCGCTTTGTGGGCAAGGTCCACACGGACGAACTGGCGTGGTCCATGTACGGCATGAATGCCCATTTCGGCACGCCCGTGAACCCGGCCGCCCCGGATCGCATTCCCGGCGGGTCGTCGTCGGGGTCGGCGGTCGCGGTGGCGGGCGGGCTGGCCGACATCGCCATCGGGTCGGATACCGGCGGCTCGGTCCGCGCACCCGCCAGCTTTTGCGCGACATGGGGGTGGCGGCCGACGCACGGCCTGATCCCGATGGCGGTCGCGATGGCGCTGGCGCCCAGCTTCGACGCCTGCGGGCTGTTCGCGCGCGACGGGACGGTGCTGGCCCGTGCCGCCGCCGTGCTGGTCGCGGATGCAGCCCCCGTGACCGCGCCGGACCTGATGGTGCCCACCGACATGCTGGCCCTGCTGGGGCCTGAGGCGCGCGCAGTCTGGCACGCCGGCTTCGGACATCTGCCTGCGCGCGGGGTGAGTGTCTATCCCGACGGGGTGGAAGCGGCCTATGCGACGTTCCTGACCGCGGTCATGGCGGATGCCAAGGAAACGATCCTGCCCTTCATCCGCGCGTCGCGCATGCCGCTGGTGCGCGGCATCGACGGGCGCGCCGACGCGGCCGACGCGCTGACCCCCGACCAGATCGCCCAGGGTCGCGGCGCGCGCGAGGCGTTCGCGCGGCACATGGACGCCCTGCTTGGCGCGAATGGCGTCCTGCTGGCCCCGGTCGTGCATGACGCGCCGTTCCGCCTGGACGCGCCCCAAGCGGTGTTCGACGGCTTTCGCCACGATGCGCAGCGGTTGCTGTGCGTGGCTGGCATGGCGCGGCTGCCGCAGGTCGTGTTTCCCGCCGGAACCGTCGACGGTGCGCCGTTCGGCCTGTCGCTGATCGGGCCGCGCGGGTCCGACCTGTCGCTTATCGCGCTGGCCTGCCAACTGTCCCGCCAACCGCAGGAGGCCGCATGACCTGTCCCATAGAGACGCGCCTGTCCGACCTGGGCCACGCGCTGCCGCCATCCGCCCCGTCGCGGGCGCTGTTTTTGCCCGGCAGGGTCAGCGGCAACCTGCTGTTCCTGTCGGGCCAGATCTGCGAATGGGCAGGGGTGCCGCAGTATTTCGGCCCCATCGGTCCCGGCTTTGACATGGCGGACGGGCAGGCGGCGGCGCGGATGTGCGCGCTGAATTTGCTGTTCTCGATCCGCGCGGTGGCTGGCTCGTTGTCACGGGTGTCGCAGGTGATACGGCTGGGCGGGTTCGTCGCCGCGCCGCCGGGCTATGGCGATGGACCGGCGGTCGTGAATGGTGCGTCGCAGCTGTTCATCGACCTGTGGGGCGATGCGGGACGCCATGCCCGCACCGCGGTCAACGTGGCCTCGCTGCCCGCCAATGCGCTGGTCGAGATCGAGGCGATCGTCGAGCTTACCCCGCCGTGACCTGATCCGCGATCCAGGTGCGAAACCGGGCAAAGGCCGGGTCACCCTGACGGCGGTCGGGCCATGCCAGCCAATAGGCGCCCTCGCCGGGAACGCCTGCGCGCAGGATCGGCTGCAGGCGGCCCTCGTCGATCTCGGGCTGGGCCAGATAGCTGGGCAGCAGCGCCACGCCAAGCCCCGCGATCGCCGCCTGGATCATCATCGAGAACTGGTCCATCACCATGCCCGACACCGCCGGCGGCGTGCCGCCCTGGGCCGCGAACCACGCGGACCAGCCCGAAGGCCGCGTCTCCAGCTGCAGCAGGGGCAGGCCCGCCATGTCCGAGGGATGCGCCACCGGATGATGCGCCAGCATCTGCGGCGAGGCGCAGGCCGTCAGGCGTTCGTCAAACAGCCGCAGGTGATGCGCGTCGGGCCAGTCGGGCTGGCCGAAGAAGATTACCGCGTCAAAGGCTTCGCTGGCAAAGCTGAAACGCTGGATCTTGGTCGAAAGGTTGATCGAGATGCCGGGATTGTCCGACAGGAACTGTCCGATCCGCGGCGCCAGCCAGCGCGTGGCGAAGGTCGGCAGCACCGACAGTGACAGCACCCCCCCGCCCGGATTGGCGATCAGCCCCATGCTGGCGCGCTGGATCACGTCCAGCCCCTGGGTGACGGACGCGGCATAGGTCACGGCCTCGGGGGTGGGGGTCAGGCGCTTGCGGTCGCGGGTGAACAGGGGCTTGCCCAGCTGCCGTTCCAGTGACGCGACCAGCCGGCTGACGGTGCTTTGCGTCAGGTGCAGCTCGTCCGCGGCGGCGGTGACGGACCCGTGGCGCATCACCGCCTCGAAGGCGATCAGTTGGGACAGGCTGGGCAGGAACCGACGTTGGCGCATAAGATCATTCATAGAATGCATGAACGCATGAGGAAATAGCGTTTTTCATGCGACGCTTGCCGGGTTACCCTGTGTCCAACAGTCATCACATGCAGGACCCAACGCCATGCTGGACAAGACAACCGTCGATCACAAGGGCACGGCCTTTGTCTGGGAGGACCCCTTCCTGCTGGACGACCAGCTGGAGGAGGATGAGCGGATGATCCGCGATACCGCCGCCTCCTTTGCCGCCGACAAGCTGGCTCCGCGCGTCACCGACGCCTATCTGAACGAACAGACCGACCCCGAGATCTTTCGCGAAATGGGGGCCAGCGGCCTTCTGGGCGTGACCATCCCCGAGGAATATGGCGGGGTCGGCGCGGGCTATGTGGCCTACGGCCTGGTCGCGCGTGAGGTCGAGCGGATCGACAGCGGATACCGCTCGATGATGTCGGTGCAGTCGAGCCTGGTGATGTTCCCGATCCATGCCTATGGGTCGGAGGAGCAGCGGATGAAGTACCTGCCCAAGCTGGCATCGGGCGAATGGATCGGCTGCTTTGGCCTGACCGAACCGGATGCAGGCTCCGACCCCGCCGGCATGAAGACCCGCGCGACCAAGACCGAAGGCGGCTATGTGCTGAACGGGGCCAAGATGTGGATCTCGAACAGCCCGATCGCGGATGTCTTCGTGGTCTGGGCCAAATCCGAGGCGCATGGCGGCAAGATCCGCGGCTTTGTCCTGGAGAAGGGCATGAAGGGGCTGTCGGCGCCGAAGATCGGCGGCAAGCTGAGCTTGCGCGCATCCATCACCGGCGAGATCGTCATGGAGAACGTGGAGGTGTCCGAGGACGCGCTGCTGCCCAATGTCAGCGGCATGTCCGGTCCCTTCGGCTGTCTGAACCGCGCGCGTTACGGCATCAGCTGGGGCGTGATGGGGGCGGCCGAGGATTGCTGGTTCCGCGCGCATCGCTATGGCATGGACCGCAAGCAGTTCAACCGCCCCCTGGCCGCGACGCAGCTGTTCCAGAAGAAGCTGGCCGACATGCAGACCGAGATCGCCCTGGGCCTGCAGGCCAGTCTGCGCGTCGGTCGCCTGATGGATCAGGGCCGCTTCGCGCCCGAGATGATCTCGATCATCAAGCGCAACAATTGCGGCAAGGCGCTGGATATCGCACGGATGTCGCGCGACATGCATGGCGGCAACGGCATCCAGGCCGAATATCACGTCATGCGCCACGCCCAGAACCTGGAGACGGTGAACACCTATGAGGGCACGCATGACGTCCATGCCCTGATCCTGGGCCGCGCGCAGACGGGGCTTCAGGCCTTTGCCTGATGGCCCGCTCTCCGGTCTGCGCGTCGTCGAGCTGGCGCGCATCCTGGCCGGCCCCTGGATCGGCCAGACCTTGGCCGATCTGGGCGCCGAGGTCATCAAGGTCGAGGCCCCCGAAGGCGACGACACGCGCCGATGGGGCCCGCCCTTCATCGACCGCCCCCGCGCCGACGGCACGGTGGAGACGGTCGCCGCCTATTTTCACGCCACCAATCGCGGCAAGACCAGCGTCACCTGCGACTTCAATGACGCGGGAGACCTGGAGCGTCTGCGCGCGCTGATCGACGGCGCCGATGTGGTGATCGAGAATTTCAAGGCGGGTGGCTTGGCGCGGTTCGGGCTGGATTACGCGACGCTTTCGGCGCGCAATCCGGGGCTGGTCTATGCGTCGGTTACGGGGTTCGGGCAGACCGGGCCGCGCGCCAGCCAGCCGGGATACGACTTCATGATCCAGGGCATGGGCGGCATCATGGAGCTGACCGGCGATCCTGCAGGTGATCCGCAGAAGGTCGGCGTGGCCTGGATCGACATCTTCACCGGCCTCTATGGCGTGATCGGCATCCAGGCGGCGTTGGCGGAACGGGCCCGGTCGGGGCGGGGGCAGCAGGTCGATCTGGCGCTGTTCGACTGTGCGCTGGGGGTGCTGGCCAATCAGGCGGCGAACCATCTGCTGGGCGGGGTCGAACCCGCGCGGCTGGGCAATGCCCATCCGAACATCGTGCCCTATCAGGTCTTTGCGGCTCGCGATGGGCATCTGATCATCGCCTGCGGGAACGACCGTCAGTTTCGCGCGCTGTGCCTGGCGCTGGATCTGCCCGCGCTGGCGAAGGACCCGACACTGGCCACCAATGCGCAGCGGGTGGCGGGGCGCGAGGCGCTTTGCGCGACCCTGGCGCGGGCGATGGAATCGCGCGATCGCGCCGACCTGATCGCGGCGCTGACCGCGGCCGGAGTGCCTGCAGGTCCGATCAACCGTGTCTCCGAGGCGCTGTCCGACCCACAGGCGCAGGCCCGGGGCATGGTCGTGTCGCCCGAGGGCATCGCGGGGTTGCGCACGCCCATCACCCTTTCGCGCAGCCCGACGGTGGCAAACGGTGCCGCCCCGGCCTTGGGCGAGGGTTCGTTCAACTGGCGGCGGTGACCAGCGGCTGCGGCGCATGCAGCGGCAGGATCGCCCGCGCCGCCTGATCGCCAAATGCGCAATCGAAGACGATGTCGCTGCCCATACCGAAGACGCGCGTGTCCGGGCGAAGCGCGTCCTTCAGCTTGTCCACCGGGGACAGGCTGGTCAGCCCCTGCGGCCCTGATCCGATGATCAGCGGTGCAATCGACACCTGCAGCCGGTCCAGCAGGCCAGCCTCCAGGAAACCGGTGATGGTGATGCCGCCACCCTCGATCAGCAGCGATCCAAGGCCCATGTTCCGCAGGCCTTCAAGCACCTGCGCCGGGTCCAGACGTCCGTCCGGGGCGGGCAGGCGCAACACCTCGATCCCCGGGGCGCGGGGTCGGTTTATGCCGGTGACAATGATCCGCCGCGCACCATCCGCCATCAGCACAAGCGCATCGTCGGGCAGCCGCCCGCGCGGGTCGATGACGATGCGCGCAGGGTTGTGGCCGCTGCACAGCCGCACAGTCAGGCGCGGCTGATCGTGCAGCGCGGTCTTGACCCCGATCACCACCCCGTCGACCAGCGCGCGCAGGCGGTGCAGATGGGCAAGACCTTCGGGGCCGGACACGTCACGCGCATCGCCGGTGGCCGTCGCGACCCGCCCGTCCAGCGACTGACCGATCTGCGCGATCGTGACCGGACCAAGATCGCGTCGTGCGACCGGCGCGTAAAGGTCAAGCGCCGCGCGTTCGCCGGCGCTGAACCGACCGCAGCAGGCGCAGGCCTGACCGGTGCGGACAGACAGAAGCCGGTCCCAGACCCGAGGGGTGACATCGACGGCATGCATGGGCGGTCCTCCTCTGGGGGTCAGGCCGTGCCGGGGGGCAGGGCCAGCATGTCATGATGCCCGATCAGGCAACGGCTATCGCCTGCCATGGCGATCCGGCTGCGGCCCCAATCGGTGGCGACGGACAGGCCGGTCTCGGATGCGGCCTCGGCGATGCCCTGGACCAGCGCGCGGTGCAGCGGGGCCTGATCGGGGCCGATCCGCCACGGGCTTTGGCCGGTGTGGACGTCGAAGCCCGCGTCACGGAAGATCTGCGTGGCGGTCACGGCCGCATCGGGCCCAAGCGCGGGGCCAAGTCCCTTGTCGCCGCGCTGATGGTCGTTGAACGCCCGCGTGACGTCCGCATCGCGCGGCAGCGCTGGGTCCCATGTCATGATGCCGTCATAGGACAGCGCCGCATAGAACGGCACGCCGGCATCGGCCAGTCGCGTGGCCAGCACAGCGATCCAGTCGGCGGGCATCAGGTCCAGCAGGGCCGATGCCGTGACCAGCGTCACGCCGTCCAGCGGCAGCCCGTCCAGGTCGCGCAGGTCCAGCTGGTGGATGGTGGCGCGGCCCGGCGCCTCGGTCGCCGCGCGATCCAGCAGGGCTGGATCATTGTCGACCAGGTGCCAGCGGGCATTGTCGGGCAGATGCGGGCCAAGCGTGCGCAGGGTCGATCCTGTACCGCAACCCAGGTCCAGCACGACCGGGTCCGGCCCGGCCAGAACCGCCGCCTGCGCCATCAGGGTCGCGTCGCGGGCGGCCATGTCGGCGGGTTCGCGCAGGCCCAGCCATTCCGCCGAAAACCCCATGCTCAGATATCCCCTTCGTACCAGGCGCGGGCCATGTGGCTTTCGTGCAGCAGGACGCGCAGCTTCTTGACGCGGCCGCCATCCTTCAGCCCGCCAGCCCGCACGGTGCCGGCCATCTGGTCGAAAATGTGCTTGCACAGGAATTCTGTGGTGGTCATTTTCCCTTTGAATTCAGGAATGTCGTCCAGGTTCTTGTAGCGCAGCGGAGCCAGCGTATCAGCCAGGGCTTCGGTTGCAAGGCCGATGTCGACGACCAGGCTTTCGTCATCCATCTCGGCGGCGAAGAAGGCGCAGTCTACGGTAAAGGTCGCGCCATGCACCCCTTGTGCCGGACCGAAGGTCGGCGATGGGAAGGAATGGGCGATCATGATGTGGTCTCGGACTTCGACGGCGAACATGGTGTCTCCAGGGTCAGTAGATGATGCGGTGGCACAGCGTGGCGGGGTCCGCCAGAATGCCGGGATAGGCGTCGGGCAGGTCGGCAAAGGCCGTCTGTCCCGAAATCAGCGCGTCCAGCCGCGCATCGCGAAGCAGGTCCAGCGCCTTGGTCAGGCGGCGTCGATAGGTCCAGCGCGGCGCACGGTCGGGCGGGATCCCGCCCACCTGCGTGCTGACGATGCGCAGGCGGCGGCTGTGGAACGCGCCGCCCAAGGGCAGGGCCACCTGTTCGGCGCCGTGCCAGCTGGCTTCGGCGATGGTGGCCTGCGGCCCGGCCAAGGACAGCGCCAGCACCAGCCCGGCTCGGGATGCGCTGGTATGGATCACCACGTCCTGATCACCGGGGGCATCATCGGGGGTTGTAAAGGCGCAGCGCAGGTCGCGCGTGATGGCGGCGCGTTCGGGCAGGGGGTCGATCACTGTGACCTCTGCCCCCGGCAGTCGCGCCGCCAGAGAGGCCGTCAGCAGCCCCACCAGCCCACCACCGACCACGGCGATGCGGTCACCCGCGCCCGCGCCGCTGTCCCACAGGATGTTCAGCGCGGTCTCCATGTTCGCGGCCATGATCGCGCGTTCCGGCGGCAACCCGTCGGGCAACGGGATCAGCGCATCCTCCGGCAGACGAAATTCGGTCTGGTGGGGGAACAGCGAAAAGACCATGCGACCGGCAAGCGCGCCGCCTTTTGCCTGACCGACATTGGCATAGCCGTACTTGACCGGAAACGGAAAGTCGCCTTCCTGGAACGGCGCGCGCATGCGGTCATGTTCGCTTGACGGCACCTTTCCCGACAGGACCAACCGCTCCGTGCCCCGGCTGATGCCGGAAAACAGGCTGCGGACATGGATGCCATCGCCGACCTGCGCGGGGCGCAACTGCGCCTCGCCCGGTGCGGTGCACCAGAGTGCGCGGGCCGTCATGCCAGCAGATGTCCCGACTTGCGTGCCTTGGTGTCCAGATAGCGGGTGTTCTCGGGACCGCGGCCTACCTTTAGCGCGACGCGGTCCACGACCTCGATGCCCTCGCTGTCCAGACGGGCAATCTTGGCGGGGTTGTTGGTCATCAGGCGCACGCGACCGATCCCCATCTGGCGCAGCAATGCGGCGCCCGTGCGGAAATCGCGTTCGTCATCCTCGAACCCAAGGCGGTGATTGGCCTCGACCGTATCCAGTCCCTGATCCTGCAGGCTGTAGGCGCGCATCTTGTTGGCAAGGCCGATGCCACGGCCTTCCTGGTTCAGATACAGCAGGACGCCGGTCCCGTTCGCCTCCATCGCGCGCAGGGCGGCCTGCAGTTGCGGGCCGCAATCGCATTTCAGACTGCCCAGCACGTCGCCGGTAAAGCAGGCGGAATGAAGACGCACCAGCACTGGCTGGCTGCGATCGGGCGTGCCGACCTCCACCGCGTAATGCTCGGGGCCGCCGTCGGGCGCGCGGAACACGTGCAGCCGTCCGTTTCGCGCCGCCAGCATCGGCACGCGGGCGTCCGACACGGGGCGGGGATCGCGGGGCAGCAGGATCTGGTTCAGGACGTCATCGGCGGCCAGGATGCCCAGATCGTTGCGCAGGGCGGTCTCGACGACATCGGGGCCGGTCACGACCAGAACGGCGGGCAGCAGTTCGGCCGCCTTGACCAGACGGATGGCGGCGCGGTGCAGCGGGGCGGGGGCGTGCTGCGGTGCCTGGGGCACGGCGGCCGATGCGGGCATCTGGCGCGACGGATCGGCCAAGGCCTGGATCCAGTCCAGACGTGCGCCGGCGGGAACCGGGATCAGGGCGACCTCACCCTCGTGGGGACGATGGCGCAGGGCGTCCGCGCGACGGGCCGTCAGCACCAGTTCGCCCCCGGAACCAAGGGCCGCGAACCGTTCCGGCGACAGCGTCTCGACCGGCAGGATCAGTGCAGCGGCAGGCTCGCCCAGCAGCACGACGGGCAGGCCAAGCCTGAGATCGGAGACCATGCGCGCAACCCGTTCGGCCGTGCGCAGCGCCAGCGGATCACCGGTCGCGGTGACCGAAAGCGCAGCGGGGGTGGTCGGGGGAAATACGTGCATTGGTCAACCTTCGTCCCTGCAAATTGAGGTGTCACGCAAGTCGCAACGTCTTGAAACACGTAGCAGTTCCGCAAAGGTTGCGGCGTTGTGGCAGAATGTCGCAAAGTTTCGCGCTGCGTTTCGGCACGCCCCGGTTTTCTGGACGCGGGCCGCCGATGGCCCTAGGCTGCGACTGTTCAAACCTGAGGATACCCGATGCAACTGCGTGCCTATCTGGGGCTGATCCGGTCGCTTGCCATCTACTACAACCCGCTGCGGCGCAGGCAGCTGCGGGCGTTCTATGGCGGGCTGCTGCAACCGGGCGACCTGGCCTTCGACATCGGCGCGCATGTGGGCAGCCGGGCGCGCGCCATGCGGGCCGCCGGGGCGAGGGTCGTGGCCTGCGAACCGCAGGAGCCGTTCGCGGGCTTTCTGCGCCGCAGCCTGCCGCGCGACATCGTGCTGGTGCAGCAGGCCGTCGGCCCGACGGAGACGGTGGCCCGCATGGCGGTGTCGTCGCTGCATCCGACGGTATCGTCGCTGAGCACCAGCTTTGCGGCCGAGGCGGCCGCTGCCCCCGGCTTCGAGCATGTCCGGTGGGACCGCAGCCAAGAGGTGCGGATGACCACTATGGACGCGCTGATCGCGGCACATGGCCTGCCCGATTTCGTCAAGATCGACGTCGAGGGGTTCGAACTGGACGTGCTGTCCGGGCTGGGCCAGCCGCTGCCGATGCTGTCGGTCGAATACCTGCCGGCGTTCCGCGACCGGACGCTGGCGGTGATCGACCGGCTGCAGGATCTGGGCCTCTACCGCTTCAATCCGGTGACCGGCGAGGCGGGCGGGTTCCTGTGGGACGACTGGCGCGACGCGGATGCCGTGCGCGCCTGGCTGAAGGGCCTCGACCCGCAGGGCGGGTCGGGCGATCTTTACGCGCGGCTGGCCTAGCGGTCCGCACGCAGCGCCGCGGCCAGTCGGTCGAAGATCGGCACCGGGGCGGTGATGACGGTCCCCGTCTCTTCGGGGCGTTCGTCGGGGGTCCAGCCTTCGACCCGCATCCCGGCCTCGCGGACCAGGACCAGACCGGCACTGATGTCCCAGGGACGCAGGCGGCGTTCCCAGAACCCGTCCAGCCGCCCGGCCGCCACATAGGCCAGATCCAGCGCCGC
Organism: Paracoccus sp. NFXS7; assembly: GCF_040148865.1. NCBI lineage: Bacteria > Pseudomonadati > Pseudomonadota > Alphaproteobacteria > Rhodobacterales > Paracoccaceae > Paracoccus > Paracoccus sp. NFXS7. Next base: position 544,094 of record NZ_JAKEKV010000001.1, on the reverse strand, counting down.
GGCACCCATCCGGCGCACCCCCGCTGTGCCCGGCAGCACCCGCGCCAGGTCGGCCGCGTGATCGTCGATGTAAGGCATGTTGCCGAACGGCAGGCCCGTCCCGAACAGCGCCGCGTCAAAGCCCGGCGGCGCGGCAGGGTCCAGACGGCGCCCGTTCAGCTGCAGCCCCGACCCAGTCATGGCGCTGAACGTTTCCGCCTTCAGCGGGTCGTGGACCACGCCCAGCACCAGCTGCCCGTCCTGTTCCAGCGCGATCGACACCGCCCAATGCGCGATCCCGCGCAGAAAGTTCGTCGTGCCGTCCAGGGGGTCCACGATCCAACGGCGCCGGCCGGGACGGGCGTCGGTCTCCTCGCCCAGCCAACCGTCGTCGGTGTTGGCGCCCAACAGGCGGTCGCGCAGCAGTGCCTCGGACTGGTGGTCGGCCTGCGACACGAAGTCGCCCTGACGCTTGGCGTCGATGGTCAGCAGATCGCGGTCGTTCCAATGCGCCTGCAGCAGCGCACCGGCTGCATGGGCGGCGTCGATCGCCAGGGTCAGGTCGTCGGTGGTACCCATCGGGGATCCTTTCAGGGGGCGGGCCGCATGCCCCCTGCGGAGGCAACGGGGGCGTATCCGGCCCCCTACACGGGATTATTAGTTGCACGATGCGCACCAAGGGGCAATCTGCGCGCAGCACCGCCCGGCGACAAGGGCGGCAGGAGGCCGACCGACCCCAGGCCCGTCACGGGAGAATACAGACCATGCGCTTCGTCAAGGCAACCATCGGCGCCATCGTGATCATCGCCGCGGCCGCCGGGGGAATGACGCTGTCGGACCGTCTGCTGAGCGAACCCGAACAGGCCCGCCGCCCGTCAGACGGCGCCGGAGAGGCGGTGCCGGTCGAGACCGTGGCCGTCCAGACCGCGCGGTTCGTCGACAGCGTCCGCGCCGTCGGCACCGCGCGTGCCCGCAGCGCGGTCGAACTGATGCCCGAGGCCAGCGGCCGCATCACCCGCATCGCCTTTCGCCCCGGCGCGCAGGTCGAACGCGGCGATGTCCTGCTGGAACTGGACGACCGCGCCGAACAGGCCGATCTGGCCGCCGCCGAGGCGACCCTGGCCGAGGCCGACGCCGCCTTTGCCCGCCAGGAACAGCTGAACGCCAGCGGATCGTCGTCGGACGCCGCCTTTCAGACCGCCCGCGCGGCCCAGCTGCGCGCCCAGGCCGAACGCGACCGCGCCCAGGTCCTGCTGGAGGACCGTCTGCTGCGCGCGCCGTTTTCCGGCGTCATCGGCCTGACCGACCTGGTCGAGGGGCAGATGCTGGACAGCGGCACCCCCATCGCCACGCTGGACGACCTGGAGGTGATCGAGGTGGATTTCGGCGTGCCCGAGACGCTGTTGCCGCGCCTGGCGGTCGGGCAGGGGGTCCAGCTGCGGTCCTCGGCCTGGCCCGACCGGGTCTTCGACGCGACGATCAGCCTGATCGACACGCGGGTCGATGCCGCCACGCGGTCGATCGCGCTGCGCGCGCAGATGCCGAACCCCGACCGGGCCCTGACCGGCGGGATGTTCCTGCAGGTCGAGCTGGTCCTGGATCAGCGCGAACGCCCCGCGGTCCCCGAATCCGCGCTGAGCGTCGAGGGCGACGTCCAGCGCGTCCTGATCGTGCAGGGGAACGAGGCGGCCTGGGCCGACATCCAGGTGGGTCAGCAATCCGACGGCCTGGTCGAGGTCCTGGCGGGCCTGGACCTGGGCACCCAGATCATCGTGTCGAACCTGCACCGCGTCGACGCCGGCACCGTCGTCACCGCCACGCCGCGCCCCGACCGGACCGCCACCGCCGAACCCCTGGTCGGAGCCGACGGATGAGCGTCCCTGATTTCGCCCTGCGCCGCCCGGTCTTCGCAACCGTCATCAACCTGCTGATCGTGCTGATCGGGGCGGTGGCCATCACCCGCCTGCCGGTCCGCGAGCTGCCCTCAGTCGAGGCGGCCGAGGTCAGCGTCCGCGTGAACTATACCGGCGCCGCGCCCGATGTGGTCGACAACCAGCTGGCCACGGTGATCGAGGGCGCGCTGGCCGGGGTCAGCGGCGTGACCGCCATGCGCACCAGCTCTGACCGGGGACGGATGCGCAGCGTGCTGACATTCGACCCGGGACGCGACATCGACAGCGCCGCCAACGACGTGCGCGCTGCCGTCGAACGGGTGCTGAACGACCTGCCCGACGGCGCGGACACGCCCCGCGTGGAAAAGAACGACGATGAGGGCGACCCGGTGATCCGGCTGGCCCTGTCCAGCCCGTCGATGACGCCGCTGGAACTGTCCGATTACGCCAGCCGCTTCATCACCGATCGCCTGGCGCGCCTGCCCGGCGTGGCCAATGCGCAGATCTTTGGCGAGCGCGCGCCGTCGATGCGCATCTGGCTGGATCAGTCGCGCATGGCCGCCTATGGCATCACCACCAGCGACATCATCGGCGCGCTGCAGGCCAACAACGTCGAACTGCCCGCGGGCCAGATCGAGACGAACGCCCGACAGCTGCAGGTGCTGGCGCAGACGCGCTTTACCTCGGCCGACGTGTTCCGCCAAGTCGTGCTGCGCGACGAGGGCGGGCGCCCTTTGCGTCTTGGCGACGTCGCGCGGATCGAGGAAGGGGCCGAGGACACCACGACCATCTATCGCGCCAACGGCACCGTGGCCCTGGGCCTGGGCGTCCAGCCGCAGGCGCAGTCGAACACCGTCGCCATCTCGACCGCCGTCCGGGCGGAACTGGACCGCATCCGCGACACCCTGCCCGACGGCATGGCGCTGACCATCACCACGGACGAGGCGGTGTTCATCGAAAGCTCGATCGAACAGGTCCTCAAGGTGTTCCTGGAGGCTGTGGCCCTGGTCACCGCGGTGATCTTCCTGTTCCTGGGGTCGCTGCGGCTGTCGCTGGTGCCCATCGTCACCATCCCGGTATCGGCCCTGGGCGCCGCATTGGGGATGCTGGCCCTGGGGTTCACGATCAACATCCTGACGCTGTTTGCGTTGATCCTGGCGATCGGCCTGGTCGTCGACGACGCCATCGTCGTGCTTGAGAACATTCAGCGCCACCGCGCCATGGGCAAGTCGCGGGCCGAGGCCGCGCGGCAGGGCGCGGGGCAGGTCAGCTTTGCCGTCATTGCCACCACCGCCGTGCTGATCGCGGTCTTTGTCCCGGTCAGCTTCATGGACGGGGAACTGGGCCAGCTGTTCGCGGAATTCGGCATCGTGCTGGCCATCGCGGTGGCCGTGTCGGGCCTTGTCGCGCTGACCCTGTCACCGGTGCTGGCCGCGCGAGTGATGCCGCGAGAGGATCGTCCGAACCTGCTGACCCGCACAATGAACTGGGCCATCGTCTGGCTGGAACGCGGCTATGACCGCATCCTGCGGGTGCTGATCGCGCGGCCCGTGGTCATCCTGGCGGGCACGGCCTTCCTGGTCGCCGGGGCGGTGTCCGTCTATCAGGCGCTGCCGCGCCAGCTGACCCCGGACGAGGATCGCGGCAGCTTCCGCATCATTCTGAACGCGCCCCAGGGGTCGAACCTGGAATATACCGACGCGGCGACCCGGAAGGTCGAGGCGATGATCCAGCCGCTGCGCGATCAGGGCATCGTGGAAAACGTCACCGCCATCGTCGGGCTTGGCGCGAATGCGCGCCGGGCGCTGCTGTTCGTCAACCTGTCGCCGTGGGACGGCCGCGATGTCAGCGTGGAGGAGGTCATGGCCGACCTGCGCCCGCAACTGTCCGCGATGACCGAGGTGTCAACCTCGATCCGCCCGTCGGGTGGCCTGGGCCTTGGCGGCGGCAGCGGAAGCATCAGCTGGTCCATCGGCGGGCCGGACCTGGACCGCGCCGCCGCATGGGCCGAGGACGTGGCCGCCCGACTGGCCGATGCGCCGGGCCTGTCCGGGATCGAGGTCGATTACGCGGCCAACCAGCCGGGCGCGTCGCTGGACATCGACCGCACCCGCGCCCAGGACCTTGGCCTGGACAGCGAAACCGTGGCCCAGACCCTGCAGGTGCTGTTCGCGTCCCGCACCGTCGGTGAATACACCAGCGACGGCCGCCAGTACCCGGTCATCCTGCAGGCGGCCCCCGAAGACCGCGACAGCGTTCAGGACATGCTGTCCGTGCTGATCCGCAACACGCGCGGCGACCTGATCCCGCTGTCGGCCTTTGCCGATGTCACAACCGGGGCCACGGTCCCGTCGATCGCGCGGAACGACCGCCTGATTTCGGTCAACACCGAGGCCGATCTGGTCGAGGGGACCGACCTGGCCCGCGCCATCACCCTTGTCGAACAGGCCGCGGCCGAGCTGCCGGCGGGCGCTCTGCTGGTCTGGCGCGGTCAGGCGGCGGATTACCAGGAGAACCAAGGCGGCGTCGCGACAGTCTTCGGAATGGCGCTGCTGATCGTGTTCCTGGTGCTGGCGGCGCAGTTCGAGAGCTTTCGCACGCCGCTGACCATCATGCTGACGGTGCCCCTGGGCCTTGCAGGGGCGGTGGCGACGCTGCTGCTGACGGGGGCGTCGGTGAACATCTTTTCACAGGTGGGGATGATCCTGCTGATCGGAATCATGGCCAAGAACGGCATCCTGATCGTCGAGTTCGCCAACCAGCTGCGCGAGGAGGGCCGCGATCTGGTCACCGCCGCGCGCGAGGGGGCGGTGACGCGCCTGCGGCCCGTGCTGATGACGACCATCGCCACGATCCTGGGGGCCGTGCCCCTGGCGACCGCGACGGGGGCGGGGGCGGAAAGCCGCCGCGCCATCGGTGCGGTCATCGTGGGCGGGCTGTCGCTGGCCTTCGTGCTGACGCTGCTGCTGACGCCGGTGATCTATGTACTGATCGAACGGATCGGGCGCCGGGACGTGCCCGCGACCGATCCTCAGCCCGCGGAATAGCGGTCATTCCCGCCCCGCGATCATCTCCAGGATGACGCCAAGCGAGGTGCCCATATGCGCCCGCATCAGGTCGGCCGCGCGATCCGCGTCGCGCGCCGTGATCGCGCCCAAGATTGCTCGATGTTCCGCCCGCGAGGTTTCGATGCGCGCCGCGCGGACCTGGAACTGCGCGTTGCGCCACGGCAGGCTGCGCCGGTTCAGGTCGGCCAGCAGGTCGGCCAGCACGGCGTTTCCCGCGCCTTGGCGCAACGCCTCGTGAAAGCGCATGTTGGCCTGGGCGTAATCCGCGCCGGGCAGGTCGTCGCGGTCCAGGATGCCCGCCAGCAGCGCATGGTCGGTCGGGGTCATCCGCAGCGCGGACAGGCTGGCGCACAGCGCCTCCAGTTCCGCCAGGGCCTCGAACAGGTGGCGCAGGGCGTCGCTGCCCATGCGGCGCACCAGGAACGCCCGGCGGGGGCCGCGTTCAACCAGCCCTTCGGCGGCCAGCCGCTGCAACGCCTCGCGCACCGGGGTCCGGGACAAGCCGAACCGCGCGGCAAGGGTCGTCTCTCCCAACGGGTCGCCGGGACGCAGCGTGCCCGCGATGATCTGCGCGGAAAGCGCATCGTGGATCTGATCGGCCGAACGGATGGCAGGCATCGGGAATTCCGTCAATTGTATTCCTGTGCCTGCCACATGTATACATACCGCAGCCGCTTGACCATGTGATTCCTCGCCGGAGAGCCTGTTCCATGACCGCATTCGATTTCCTGTCGGGCCGCAGGCCGTCCACCCTTGCCGGTCGTGCGATGGTCGCCACCTCGCACCCGCTGGCCAGCGCGGCGGGTCTGGCCATCCTGGCCGAGGGCGGGAACGCGGTCGACGCCGCCATCGCCGCCAGCGCGGTGCAGGCGGTAGTCGATCCGTTGATGACCGGGATCGGCGGCGACTGCTTTGCGCTTTATGCACCGGCAAACGGGCCGGTGCGCGCACTGAACGGGTCGGGCCGCGCCCCCGCCGCGGCGACGGTCGAGGCGCTGCAGGCCGCGGGTCTGACCGACACCATTCCCCAGACCAGCGCGCATGCGGTGACCGTGCCCGGCGCAATCTCCGCGTGGTGCCGCCTGCATGCCGATCTGGGCCGCCTGCCGCTGTCGCGCCTGTTCCGCGACGCGATCGGCTATGGCCGCGACGGGTTTCCCGTCACCCCCCGCGTCGCCCAGGACTGGGCCGAAGGGCAGGCCACCGTCGCAGGCGATCCGCATGCGGCGGCGCATTTCCTGCCTGTCCCGGATGCCGGCGCCCGCTTTGCCCAACCCCTGCTGGCCGACCGTTTGGAGGAGATCGCGGCCCACGGCCCGGCCGCCTTCTATCAGGGCGACACCGCGGCATGCATGGTCGCGCATCTGCGATCCTTGGGCGGGCTGCACACCCAGCAGGATTTCGCGGATGCCACCGACGGCGCCGAATGGGTCGAACCGATCAGCGCCCGCTATCGCGGGTTCGACGTCCATGAATGCCCACCGAACGGGCAGGGGCTGGCCGCGCTGTTGATCCTGAAGATCATCGAGGGGTTCGACATGGCCGCGCTGTCCGTGGCCGACCGCATCCATGTCCAGGCCGAGGCGACGAAGCTTGCCTATCATCACCGCGACGAACTGCTGGGCGATCCCGATCATTGCGCCGGGCTGACCGAGGCACTGATGTCGGAGGCCGCCATCGCGGCCCTGCGCGCCCGCATCGACTTGGCCCGCGCCCAGGCCCCGGCCCTGTGGGACGAGCCCGAGCACAAGGACACCATCTATCTGTGCGTCGTTGACGCCGAGGGGAATGCGGTGTCCTTCATCAATTCGATCTTCCACGGCTTCGGGTCCGGGCGGCTGGACCCCGCGACCGGCGTGCTGTTCCAGAGCCGCGGTGCGTCGTTCCGTCTGATCCCCGGCCATCCGAACGCGATCGGCCCGCGCAAGCGCCCGATGCACACGATCATTCCCGGCATGGTGACCCAGGGCGGCCGCACGGTCATGCCCTTCGGCGTGATGGGCGGACAGTACCAGGCGGCGGGCCACGCGGCCTTCCTGTCGGCGGTGATCGACCGCGGCCTGTCGCTGCAAGCGGCCATGGACGAGCCGCGGACCTTTGCCACCGACGGCGTGCTGCAGGTGGAACCGACCCTGCAGCAGGACATCTGCGACGATTTGGCCGAGCGCGGCCATGTTATCAAGCGCCTGACCGGCCCGATGGGCGGGGCGCAGGCAATCCGCATCGGCAACGGCCTGCTGGAAGGCGGGTCGGACAGCCGCAAGGACGGCATGGCCATCGGCCTGTAAGGAGACGGAGATGGGCTTTCTGAAACGCATCGGAATCGACAGCTACATGCTGATGCTGCTGGGCACCGTCATGGTGGGCCTGGTGCTGCCGGCGCGGGGCGTGGCGGCCGACGCCCTGGGTCAGGTGACCTATTGGGCGGTGGCGCTGCTGTTCTTTCTGTACGGGGCCAAGCTGGATCCGGCTTCGGTCAAGGCGGGGATGCTGAACTGGCGCCTGCAGGGACTGACATTCGCCGCGACCTATCTGATGATCCCGGTGCTGGGCATGGCATTCGCGCTGATCTTCGGCGATCTGCTGGGACCGCAGGTCACGCTGGGGCTAGTGTTCCTGGCGGTGCTGCCCTCGACGATCCAAAGCTCGATCGCCTTCGTGTCGATGGCGGGGGGCAACGTCCCCGCGGCGATCTGCGCGGCGTCGTTGTCGAACCTGGTCGGCGTGGCGCTGACCCCGGCGCTGGTCGCGGTGCTGTTGAAGACCGGAGAGGGCGGCGTCAGCCTGGACGCTGTGCTGCGCATCGGCACGCAGATCCTGCTGCCCTTCGTCCTGGGCCAGATCCTGCGCCCGTGGGTGGGGGCGTTCGTGCGCAACCGCAAGACGCTGACCCTGGTCGTGGACCGGGGCGCGATCCTGCTGATCGTCTATTCGGCCTTCAGCGCGGGCACGGTGTCGGGCCTGTGGGCGTCGATCCCGCCGACCGCCCTGATCGCGCTGATCGCGGTCATGCTGGTGCTGCTGGCCTGCGTCTTCGGAATGATGGTCGGGGCGGGCCGCGCCTTCGGCCTGCCACTAGAGGACAGGATCGTGCTGTTCTTCTGCGGGTCGACCAAGAGCCTTGCGACGGGCCTGCCCATCGCCACCGCGCTGTTCCCGGCCGAGACCGTCGGGGCCACCGTCCTGCCCGTCCTGGTCTATCACATGGCACAGCTGCTGATCTGCGCGATGATCGCGCAGAACCGGGCGCGGCGGAACGCCACGGCCCTGGTGGCGTAAGGACGAAAAGACATGGGAACCGGGTTGCCCGGCCCACGTTGCCTTGGACCCAGCACCGCGGTCCAAGGAGCCCCCAATGGCACAACGCCCCGCCGCCAGGTTGTCCGTCAACGGCCAATCCCATGAATATCACGGCGACCCCCGCCGCAGCCTGCTTGACGTCCTGCGTCTGGACCTTGGGCTGACCGGCACAAAGAAGGGTTGCGACCACGGTCAATGCGGCGCCTGCACCGTCATCGTCAACGGTCGCCGCATTAACTCCTGCCTGACGCTGGCCGTCATGCATGACGAAGATGAGATCACCACGATCGAAGGCATCGGCACGCCCGATGCGCTCTCGACCCTGCAGGCGGCCTTCGTGGCCCATGACGGGTTCCAGTGTGGCTATTGCACGCCCGGCCAGATTTGTTCGGCCACCGCGATGATCGAGGAGATCCGGCAGGGCTGGCCCAGTGCCGTCACTGCCGATCCGGCCGACAAGCCCGCCGTCGCCGATGCCGAGATCCGCGAACGGATGAGCGGCAATCTGTGCCGCTGCGGCGCCTATGACAACATCCTGGCCGCCATCCGCGACGCCATGGCCCAGACGGAGGCCGCGCAATGAAGGCATTCGAATACGACCGCGCGGGCGATCTGGCCCAAGCCGTCGGCAGCCCCGCGATGCTGATCGCCGGCGGCACCAACCTGCTGGACCTGATGAAGCTGGAGGTCGCGACCCCCGATGCCCTGCTGGACATCACCCGCGTCGGCCTCCAGGAGATCACCCCCGAGGGTGCCGGTCTTCGCATCGGCGCGCTGGTCAGCAACTCGGACTGCGCGGCGCATCCGCGCATCCGTGCCGACTGGCCGCTGCTGTCGCGCGCCATTCTGGCCGGTGCCAGCCCGCAGTTGCGCAACAAGGCGACGATGGGCGGCAACCTGTGCCAGCGCACGCGCTGCAGTTATTTCATGGACGGGCGGTCGCCTTGCAACAAGCGCGAACCGGGCACAGGCTGCGCGGCGCAGGGGGGCGTGAACCGCAACCATGCGATCTTGGGCGCGTCCGATGCCTGCATCGCGACCTATCCGGGCGACATGGCCGTGGCTCTGTCAGCCCTGCGCGCCACGGTCGAGACCGAAGGTCCTGACGGCACCCGTGAAATTCCGATGCGCGATTTCCACCGCCTGCCGGGGGACGATCCGTCGCGCGACAACGTGCTGAAGGCGGGTGAGGTCATCACCGCCATCCGCCTGCCGGCACCGTTCGGGGGACGTCAGCTGTATCGCAAGGTGCGCGACCGGGCATCCTATGCCTTTGCGCTGGTGTCAGTGGCTGCGGCGGTTCGTATTGACAACGGCCGCATCGACGCCGCGCAACTGGCGTTCGGAAGCATTGCCCACAAGCCGTGGACCGACGACCGCGTCGAGACGCTGCTGGTCGGGGAACGCCCGACGCCCGCGCTGTTCGACAAGGCCGCCGACCTTCTGCTGGAAGATGCGCGCGGCCAGGGACACAACGATTTCAAGATCACGCTGGTCCGCCGCGCCCTTGCGGCGGTGCTGGCGGAAGCCACGGGGGAATGACGATGAGCGATACCTATGACACCCCCGACACCCGCGACATGCTGGACCGCACCCGCCAGGGGGTGATCGGCAAGCCGCTGGACCGGCCGGAAGGCCCGCTGAAGGTGGCGGGCACCGCGACCTATGCCGCCGAATATGCGCGCGAGAACTGCGCCGAGGGCGTGCTGGTCGGCGCGACGATCAGCACCGGTCGGGTCAGGAAGATCAACCGCGACGTCGTGATGGCGATGCCCGGCGTTCTGGGCGTCTATTCCTCGGAACGGATGCTGCGCCGTGCGGCGCAGGGCACCGCGGGCGAGGCCCCCGAGCAGGACGTCTCGAAGGTCGACTTTCCGATGCAGCCGGTGGCCCTGGTCGTCGCCGAGACGTTCGAGCAGGCGACCAATGCCGCAAAGGCGCTGGACATCGAATACGAGGACCAGTCCGGCGACGCGCAGTTCCTGCCCGACGCCGCAGATGCGGAACCGGCCGCAGATCCGATCAAGGCGGGCGATTTGGACAAGGCCATGCGCGACGCCGCGCATTCCGTCGATCTGACCTTCACGACCCCCGGCCATGCCAGTGCCGCGATGGAACCGCATGCGGCGGTCGCGGAATGGAACGGCAAGGATCTGACCCTGTGGGGCAGCCTGCAGATGCTGACCTATAACGTGGCAGAATTGGCCGACAGCCTGGGGATTGATCCCAAGCACGTGCATCTGCTGTCGCCTTATGTCGGCGGCGGGTTCGGCTCCAAGCTGGGCATCTCGCATGAGGCGGTCGCCGCGGCGATTGCCGCCAAGGAACTGGGGCGCCCGGTCCGTGTGGTCATGAGCCGCCAGCAGGTGTTCCAATCGATCATGCGCCGGTCGGAAACCGAACAGCGCATCCGTCTGGGGTGCGGCCCCGACGGTCGCCTGACCGCCTTTGCCCATGAGGCGCTGGTGTCGAACCTGCCCGGAGAAAGCTTTTCTGAACCGGTGACGCAGGCGTCCGAATTCCTCTACGCCGGCGAGAACCGCCTGCTGGCAGTGCGCAAGTCCGACATCACCCGTCTGACCGCCGGTTCTGTCCGTGCGCCGGGCGAGGCCGTCGGCATGCAGGCCCTTGAGGTCGCGATGGACGAACTGGCCGAAGCCACTGGCATCGACCCGGTCGAATTGCGCAAGCGCAACCTTCCCGACGAGGTGCCGGGCGAGGGTACGCCCTATTCGTCGCGCAGACTGGTCGAGGCTTTGGATGCCGGCGCTGCAGCCTTTGGCTGGGACAAGCGCAGCGCCACTCCCTGCGCGCGGCGCGAGGGTGAATGGTGGATCGGCATGGGCGTGGCATCCGCCGCACGCGTGAACATCCTGGCCAAGGCCGAGGCCCGGGTGACCCTGACCGCCGATGGCCATGTGGTGGTCGAGACCGATCACACTGATATCGGCACCGGCAGCTATGCCATCCTGGGTCAGGTCGCAGCAGAGATGCTGGGCCAGCCGATCGAGCGCACCACCGTCCGTCTGGGCGACAGCCGCCTGCCGTCCGGCGCCGGTTCGGGGGGCAGCTGGGGCGCGTCGTCGACGGGTTCGGCGGTGTTTCTGGCCTGCGAGGCGATCCGCGCAACCTTGGCACAGGCGCTTGGCTGTGCGTCCGACGACCTGCTGCTGCAGGACGGCAAGGCCTGGGCCGAGGGCGTCGAGCCGCGTCCCGTGACCGACCTTCTGTCCGAGGATCTGACGCGGACCGGCAAGATCGAACCGGGCAAGCTGATGGAGAAGGTCAACCAGTCGACCTATGGCGCCTTCTTCTGCGAGGTCGCGGTCAATGCCTTCACCGGAGAGACGCGTCTGCGCCGCATGACCGGGGCATTCGGCTTTGGCCGGGTGCTGAACGCCAAGACGGCGCGGTCGCAATGTCTGGGCGGCATGGTCTGGGGCATCGGCAGTGCATTGACCGAGGAGCTGTCCTTTGACAGCCGCGACGGTCATCTGGTGAACCACGATCTGGCCGAATACCATGTGCCGGTCCATGCGGACATTCCCGACATGGAGGTTATCCTGCTGGAGGAGCGCGATCCGCACGCATCGCCCATCCAGGCCAAGGGTGTCGGCGAACTGGGCATCTGCGGGGCGGCGGGGGCGGTGGCGAATGCCATCTACAATGCCTGCGGCGTGCGTCTGCACGATTTCCCGATGACGCCGGACAAGCTGCTGGCCCATCTGCCCGATCCCTTCGCCCCGGCGGCGTGATCGCATGCGGGGGCGGTGCGCCGCCCCCGAACCCCTGACAGGAGCCAGACATGTCCGACGACCAGCCCAAGACCGACGACCGCGTTTTTTCCTATGACGGCCCCGTCGGGGGGTGGGGATCGGCAAAGGGGATGGCCCAGGTGGCCCGTGCCGCAAAGCCGGGGCCAGGCGCGTTGGAGACCTTGCGCGGCCAGAACAAGGCGGGCGGCATGATGTGCGCATCCTGCGCCTGGGGCAAGCCGCCCAACCCGCATGTCGTCGAATTCTGCGAGAACGGCGCCAAGGCGACGTTGTGGGACCTGACCTCGGAGCGCTGCGGGCCCGACTTCTTTCTGGACCACACGGTGGCCGAACTGGCCACCTGGTCCGAATACGATCTGGAGATGGCGGGACGGCTGACCCACCCCCTGCGCTATGACGCGTCCAGCGACCGTTATCTGGAAACCACGTGGGATGAGGCCTTTGCCGAGATCGGCCAGGGCCTGCGTGCGCTGGACCCCAAGACCGTGACATTCTATGCCTCCGGCAAGGCGGGGCTGGAGGCGTCGTTCCTCTATGGGCTGTATGCGCGTGCTTATGGGCATGTGAACCTGCCCGACAGCTCCAACATGTGCCATGAGACGACATCCGTGGGGCTCAAGACCGTTGTCGGATCGCCGGTCGGCACCTGCGTGCTGGAGGATTTCGATCATTGCGACATGATCCTGCAGATCGGCCAGAATCCCGGCACGAACAGCCCCCGCATGCTGCACCCGTTGCAGCAGGCGGCCAAGCGCGGCTGCTGCATCGTCGCCATCAACCCGCTGCGCGAGAAGGGTCTGCTGGAATTCGCAAACCCGCAAAGCCCGTGGCAGATGACCGTGGGCGCACCCACCGAGATCGCCGACCGCTATCTGCAGGTGCGCGCGGGCGGCGACATCGCCGCATTGACCGGTATCGCCAAGCATGTGCTGGCGTTGGAACGCAGCCAGGGCAGCGTGCTGGATCATGACTTCCTGAACAGGCATGCACATGGGTTGCAGGACTGGATGGATTGGGTCGATGCGACCGACTGGACCGAACTGGAGGAGGTCAGCGGCCTGAACCGCGCCGCGATGGAGGGGATCGGTGCGATCTATGCCCGGTCGCGTGCCGTGATCGGCGTCTATGGCATGGGCCTGACGCAACATGTCCATGGGTCGGACGCCATCGGCGCACTGGTCAACCTGCTGCTGTTGCGCGGAAATATCGGGCGCAAGGGTGCGGGTTGCAGCCCGGTCCGTGGCCATTCCAACGTCCAGGGGCAGCGCACCGTCGGCATCACCGAAAAGCCCGACCTTGTCCCGAACGACCGCCTGCGCGCGCTGTTCGACATGCAGCCGCCGATGGAGGAGGGGTGGAACACCACCGCCTTCGTCGAGGCGCTGCTGGAAGGGCGGGCCACAGGGTTCGTGGGCTTGGGCGGCAACCTTGCGCGCGCGGTGCCCGACACCGATCGCGTGGCCGACGCCTGGCGGTCGATGCCGTTGACCGTCCACGTGGCGACGCGCCTGAACCGCACCCACCTGATGCCGGGACAGGCGTCCTGGATCCTGCCCTGCCTGGTCCGGGCCGAACAGGACATGCAGGGTGGCGTCAACCAGCAGGTCTCGGTCGAGGACAGCTTCAGCCATATCCACGGATCGATCGGCAATCGCACGCCCGCCAGCCCGCATCTGCTGTCCGAGACCGAGATCGTCGCCCGGATGGCCGACGCGACCCTGGACCCCAACCCCAAGATGCCCTGGAGGCATTGGGCAGGCGATCATGCCCGCATCCGCGCGTTGATCGAGGCGGTCTATCCCGATGATTTCCGCGATTTCGAGACCCGCATGAACCAGCCGGGCGGATTTTATCGCGACAACGCCGCCCGCAACCGCGTCTGGAAGACCGAGAGCGGCCGCGCGCAGTTCACGCGACCCGCCGATCTGGACGCGACCGGCCTTGGCGCGCAGGAAGGCGTGTACCGCCTGATGACGCTGCGGTCGAATGATCAGTTCAACACCACCGTCTATGGCATGTCCGACCGCCTGCGCGGGATCGAGGGCGACCGGATGCTGGTCATGATGTCGCCCGACGACATGGCGGCGGCGGGGCTGGCCGCGGAGCAGCGCATCACCCTCACCTCGGCCGCCGAGGACGGGATCGCGCGGCGGGTCCAAGGGCTGCGCGTCATCCCCTATGACATCCCGCGCGGCTGTCTGGCCGGCTACTTTCCGGAGCTGAACCCGCTGTCGCCGCTGTCGCGCGGGGATCTGGCATCGGCCACCCCGGCGTCCAAGGGCATCCCGGTCCGCCTGGCCTGATCGGGCATCACCTGTGATGTCACCAGCAGTGGTCCCGCGGCGATCTTTCGGCACAATGCCAGAAAGGTCGCCCGTTCCCCGGCATCCAGCACGCCGAACATTTCGTCCTGACGCAGCCTTGCGGTCTGGCGGATGGTGGCCAGCAGGTCGGACCCGTCCGGGGTCGGATACAGCCGCTTGGCCCGCGCATCCTGAGGGCAGGGACGCTGTTCGATCAGGCGGCGCGCCTCCAGCAGGGCCAGTGCGCGGCTGACGGTGTTCTGCGGGCGCGGGAACAGTTGCAGCAGATCTCGTGCCCGGAGTCCCGGAAAGCTGACCGTCGCCAGCAGCGCGGACCAGCATTGCACGGGCATGTCGTGGGCACGCTCGATATGGCGGTTCGTCACCTGGTTGTTGGCCAGCACGACATAGCTGATCGACAGCAGCTCTGACAGGTCGCTGTCCAGCAGCTGCGCCAGCATCGCATCGGGGTCGTCGGTCTGCATCGGCTCCTCCGGTCGTGGCCGTCGCGCGGAGGCGACGATTGACCGTTGCACAATACATCCAGATGGATCAATTGTAACGCGCATCACGGCCGGCGCGCGGGGTTTGTTGCGTCATGCGGCCGCTCTTTGACAGATCCTGATCCGAAAGGCTTGGACCCATGCCGCAATTGCTGGCCTTCTCCATCTTGGCGCTGATCCTGTGGATCGGCGATGTCGTCTCGACCCGGACGCGGTCCTGGCTGCCGTCGGTCTTCGTCTGCGCGATCCTGTTTCTGGTGGGCTACTGGACCTTCTTCCCCCAGGACATCGTCCAGGTCGCGGGATTCCAGACGCCGATCGTCTTTCTGGCCATGTACCTGCTGATCACCAACATGGGGACGCTTCTGTCCTTCGCCGAACTGGCACGACAGTGGCGCACCGTCGTCGTGGCATTGGCCGGAATCGGCGGCATCGTGGCGCTGCTGTTCACCTTGGGCGTGATGCTGCTGGACTGGCAGACGGTGGTCGTGGCGACGCCGCCGCTGGTCGGCGGGGTGGTCGCGTCGCTGATCATGTCGCAGGCGGCGGCGGACGCGGGCCTGCAGGCGCTGTCGGTTCTGGCGATCCTGATCTATGTGATGCAGGGCTTTGCGGGCTATCCGCTGACCGCCATCATGCTGAAGCGCGAAGGGCGGCGCGTTCTGGACCTGCACCGCGCGGGCCGCTGGCACGGAACGGCACCGGTGGCCGACAGCGCCGATGCGCCGATGCCGCCGCGCCTGTTCGCGCGTCTGCCCGCCGCCTATGACACCGTCTACTTCAAGATGCTGCGGCTTGGGGTCGTGGCCTTTGCGGCCTGGGGCCTGTCCGAACTGGCCGCGCCGGTCGTCACCATCAGCCCCTTCGTGCTGTGCCTGGTCTTCGGCGTCATCGCGACGTCGGTCGGTTTCCTGGAGCGTGAGCCGCTGCGCAAGGCCAATGCCTTCGGCTTTACCGTGTTGATCCTGATGGTCTTCATTTTCGACGGGCTGAAGCGCGCAACGCCCGAGATGCTGGGCCAGCTGGCCGTGCCGCTGGTCACCATCATCGCGATCGGGCTGGTGGGCATGTACATCGCGTCCTGGATCGTGGGGCGCCTGCTGGGCATCACGCCCGCGATGGCCTTTGCCTGCTCGCTGACCGCGCTGTACGGGTTTCCCGCCGATTACATCATCACCAAGGACGTCATCGACACGCTGACCGACGATGCCGCAGAACGCGAGGCATTGACCGCGCATCTGCTGCCGCCGATGCTGGTCGCGGGCTTTGTCACGGTGACGATGGTGTCGGTCGTGCTGGCAGGTTTGTTCGTGGGGCTGATCGGATGACAGGATTTGCGGATGCACGCCGGATCGAGGCGCTGATCGAGGGCATCGACCGTTTCAACGCAACCCCCGGCAGGGGTACGACGCGGCTGACCTACAGCCCCGAATACCGCGCCGCGCGCGATTTCGTGGCGGGCCAAATGGTCGAGGCCGGGCTGGAGGTCCGAGAGGACGCCGTCGGCAACGTCTTTGGCCGGCTGGAGGGCAGGCGCCCGGATCTGGCGCCGATCCTGGTCGGATCGCATCTGGATTCGGTGCCCAACGGCGGGCGGTTCGACGGCCCCGCGGGCGTCGTGGCGGGGATCGAGACCGCGTTCCTGTTCCGCGACCTTGGCCTGCAGCCGGATCGCCCCGTCGAGGTGGTGGCCCTGATCGAGGAGGAGGGCACCCGCTTCGGCGGCGGCCTGTTCGGATCGCGGCTGCTGACCGGGCAGGTGGACCCGGCCGGTCTGGACGACCTGCGCGACGATGCGGGCGTGTCGGCCGCGCAGGCGATGACCGATTACGGACTGGACCCGGCACGGGCGGGGCAGGCGGCCCTGGCGCCCGGATCGGTGCATGCGTTTCTGGAACTGCATATCGAACAGGGCCCGGTGCTGGAAACCGAGGGTCAGGACATCGCCATCGTCGACCGCATCGTGGGGCTGGCGCAGCTGCGCGTGACCGTGCGCGGTCAGGCGGGCCATGCCGGCACCACGCCGATGGATCAACGCCGCGACGCGCTGACGGGCGCGGTCGGCATCCTGTCGCTGCTGCCCGATCTGGCGCGGCAGGTGGGGCGGCAATCGGTGCTGACCGTGGGCAAGATGGAGGTGCTGCCCGGTGGTGCAAATGTCATTCCCGATCTGGTGACCTTCACCGTCGATCTGCGCGCCCCCGCCGAGGAGGACGTGCTGCGCCTGATCGAGATGGTGCAGGGCGCCGTGGCGCATGCGCAGGGCAACGGCCTGACCGCCCAGGTGGAACGACAGCTTTATGCCGCGCCCACGCCGCTGTCGGGTCAGATCCACGCGGCCCTGTCCGCGCAGGCCGAGGCGCTTGGCGTGTCGCATCGGGTCATGGTCAGCGGCGCGGGCCATGACGCCATGATCATGGCGGGTTTCGCGCCTACGGGGCTGATCTTCGTGCCAAGCCGGGGCGGCATATCGCATGCGCCCGAGGAATGGACCGACTATGCCCAGCTGGCGCGCGGCATCGACGTGATCTTTGCCACCATCCGCCAGATGGCCGGCGCGATGCCGCGCTAGCGTTCCAGGATCAGCAGGTCGCCCTCGAAGCTGACACGGGCAAAGCGGCGCAGATAGGACATGCCCAGCAGGCTGTCCTGCAGCGCGCTGTCGATCACCACGGCGCGCACGTCGCGGTCCACCGCATCGCCGATGGCGAATTCGGCGATCGTCACGGGGGCCGTCGCCACACGGCCGTTGGCCGTCACCGCCTGGCCACCAAAGCGCAGCGTGTCGGGGTCCAGCCCGATCGCACGCGCATCGTCGCGGCTGAGCGCGACGCTGGTGGCGCCGGTGTCCACGATGAAGTCGATGGGCGTGCCGTTCAACACGGCCTCCAGGTGGAAATGGCCGCCGGGGCCTGCGGGAACCTCGATCCGGGCGCCGTTTTCCAGCACCTGCTGGCGGGGGCCATAGGTCTGCTGCCACCAGTCGTATCCGGCGGCCAGACCGGCGATGATCACCGCCCACATCAGCAGCGCGCGCAGGGCGCGGCCGCCCCGGCCCGCGAATTCGAACACCATCGCGCCGCCGATCACGACCAGCAGCATCGCATAGAAGGCCAGGCGGGCGATGTCGTCGCCGCTCACCCGAACAGGCCCGATCCGCGCAGCCCGTCGATCACGAACTGCACCGAAAGTGCCGCCAGCAGCATGCCCAGCAGCCGGGTGACGACCATCACCCCCGTGCGCCCAAGGGCGCGCGCCAGGGGCGTCGCCAGCGCGAACAGCACCATGCAGATGCCCAGCACGATCAGCATCATCAGGTGGACCATGACGACATGACCCACGCCCTGGTTCTCTCCGACCAGAAGGATCATGGTGGCCAGCGCGCCGGGCCCGGCCAGCAGCGGCATGGCCAGCGGAAAGACCGAGGGGTCGTGGCTGGGCTGGTCTCCGTCGGCCTGGCCCTCGCGGCGTTCGGTGCGGCGTTCGAACAGCATGTCCAGCGCGGTCAGGAACAGCAGCAGCCCCCCCGCGATGCGGAAGGCCGAGATAGAGATGCCGATCGCCGACAGGA
Organism: Paracoccus sp. NFXS7; assembly: GCF_040148865.1. NCBI lineage: Bacteria > Pseudomonadati > Pseudomonadota > Alphaproteobacteria > Rhodobacterales > Paracoccaceae > Paracoccus > Paracoccus sp. NFXS7. The sequence continues at coordinate 525,702 of NZ_JAKEKV010000001.1, read as the reverse complement.
TCGCATCGCCCGTCAGGCCGAACAGCGTCAGCAGGACGGCGGCGATGACCAGCGACCGCGCGCCAATGCGGCGACGTTCCGCCCCCGACTGGCCGGGGGTCAGCGCGATGAAGATCGGGGCCAGGCCGATCGGGTCGATGACCACGAACAGGGTGACGAAGGCGGTCAGGTACAGCTGCAGGTCCATGCGGCCCTTATCGCGTGCCGCGCCGCCCCTGCCAAGCCGGGACGCGCCGTCAAAATCGCGTCATCGCAGGCTGCGCCGGAGGGGGGCGGGGCTTTATCGCGCCGGGTGGGCTTTCAACGGCTGCGGACTGGGCCTATAGTTGGTTGCAGTCCTTGAAATCAGGTCAACGGCCTGACACCGGTACGGAGAACTGAAATGCACGCACCGTCCCCCATGGCCCTTCTGGTCATCGCCATCGTCGTCCTCGTCCTGTTCGGACGCGGCAAGGTTTCGTCCCTGATGGGCGAATTCGGCAAGGGAATCACCGCCTTCAAGAAGGGCCTGAACGATCCTTCCGCCGAACAGACCGCCGACAAGCCTGCGGCAAGCCTGGACACCCCGACCCAGCCTGTCGCACCGGTCCACACCGTCCCGGGCACCGATGCACGCGACGTGACGCCGCATACCGACACCCGCACCTGAACCGTGCGCCCCAAGGTCGAGTTCCCGAATGCTTGATATCGGCTGGAGCGAGTTGCTGCTGATCGGGGTGGTCGCGCTTGTCGTCATCGGCCCCGAGGATCTGCCCAAGCTGTTCCATACGCTTGGGCGGCTGACCTCGCGCGCCCGGTCGATGGCACGCGAGTTCACCAGCGCGATGGAGGATGCGGCCAAGGCCAGCGGCCTGGACGACGCGGCCAAGGGGATGAAGAACCTGTCCTCGATGACCTCGAAGAACAGTCGCGGCCTGGACGCGCTGGATCGCGCGGTCACCAAGTTCGAGAAGTGGGACCCCAAGACCAACATGGGCCAGCGCATCCAGCCAGACCCCGCGGCCCCGGTCGCGGACAAGGGCGCAGATGCGGCCATCCCCGCGGCGCCCGCCGCGCCGACGGTCCAGCCTGCGAACACGGCCACCCAGCCTGCCGCCGACGTGGCGCCCAATCCCGATTCGCGCCGACGCATCTCCGGCGTGCGGCGGACGGACACGAAGGACCTGTAAGTGTCAGCGCATACCCCGATCGACGACGATCTCGACGGCAGCTCGGCCCCCCTGATCGAACATCTCAAGGAACTGCGCACGCGGATCATCTGGTCCGTGCTGGCCCTGGTCGTGGCGATGATCCTGGCCTATCTGGTCTGGAACCCGATCTACAACTTCCTGACCCGGCCCATCTGCGCCGCGCTGGAGGAGCGGGGCCAGGAATGCGGCCTGATCCTGCTGAAGCTGCAGGAAGGCTTCTCGGTCGCGATCCGCATCGCCTTCTTCGGCGGGTTCATCCTGTCGTTTCCGGTGATCGGGTATCAGCTGTGGCGCTTTGTTGCGCCGGGCCTGTACAAAAGTGAACGCCGCGCCTTTCTGCCCTTCCTTCTGGCATCGCCCATCATGTTCGTGCTGGGCGCCGCCTTCGCCTATTACGTTATCCTGCCGATGGTCTTCGCGTTCTTCCTGGGCTTTCAGCAGGGTCCGCTGGCCCTGCCGGACGATCCGGCGGCCGTGGCGGGCGAGGGAAGCCGACTGGCCGGCATCGTGTTCCAGGGTTCTGTCAGCGAGTATCTGACCCTGACCACGCGGTTCATCTTGGCCTTTGGCCTTTCGTTCCAGCTGCCCGTCGCCTTGGCGCTGCTGGGGCGGGCGGGGCTGGTGTCGTCGCAGTCGCTGGCCAACACGCGCCGCTATGCCGTGGTGATCATCCTGACGCTGGCCGCCTGCCTGACGCCGCCCGATGTCGGCAGCCAGTTGGTGCTGTTCTCGGTCGTCTATGGCCTTTACGAGATCTCGATCCAGATCGTCCGCCGCATCGAGGTGGTGCGCGAGCGTGACCTGCGGGCCCAGGGCCTGTGGATCGAGGATGACGAATGACGGCTGCGCTGACGCGCATCGCCGATGCGCTTGAACGGCTGGCCCCGCCGGCCGTTCCGGTGCCCCGGTTCGACGAGGCGACCGCCTTTGTCTGGCAGGCCGACCCTGACCGCCTGGTGCCGGTGGCGCATGTGGCCGGGGTTCCGCTGGACCAGCTGATCGGCATCGATCGGTCGCGGCGCACGCTTCTGGACAACACGCTGCAGTTCGCGCGCGGCCTGGGGGCGAACAACGCCCTGCTGTGGGGAGCGCGCGGCATGGGCAAGTCGTCGCTGGTCAAGGCGGTCCATGCCGAGGCCGTGGCCCAAGGCCTGCCGCTGGTCCTGGTCGAGATCGCCCGCGACGACCTGCATTCGGTCGGACGGCTGCTGGCGATCCTGGGCGCCGCACCCGAGCGGCGCTTCGTGCTGTTTGCGGACGATCTGTCCTTCAGCCACGACGACACCCAGTACAAGTCGCTGAAGGCGGTGCTGGATGGCGGGATCAGCGGGCGGCCCGCGAACGTGATCCTCTATGCGACCTCGAACCGCCGCCACCTGATGCCGCGCGAGATGATCGACAACGAACGCGCCAGCGCCATCCACCCCGGAGAGGCGGTCGAGGAAAAGGTGTCCCTGTCCGACCGCTTTGGCCTGTGGCTTGGCTTTCATCCCTGCGACCAGGACCAATTCCTGGCGATGATCGACGGCTATTGCGCGGCCTATGGGCTGTCGGTCGACCCCGATGAACTGCGCGCGCAGGCGATCGAATGGCAGGCCACGCGCGGTGCGCGATCGGGACGCGTCGCGTGGCAGTTCTTCACCGATCTTGCCGGGCGCCACGGTCTGGCGGTCTAGGCCGTGCCCGCGCGCGCAGCCACCGTCCTGACGGGGACGCGGATCCGGGAACGCCGCCTGGCGATGGCCCGGCGCCAGGCCGACATCGCGCGCGCCGTGGGCATTTCTCCCGCCTATCTGAACCTGATCGAACACAACCGCCGCCCCGTCGGCGCCGACCTGATCGCCCGCCTGGCCGAGGTTCTGGAGGTTCCCCCCGACGAGCTGGCCGAAGGCCGCGAGGAGGTCCGCATTGCGGCCCTGCGCGAGGCCGCGGCCCATCCCGTCGCCGTGGGCACCGTGCCGGAACTGGACCAGATCACCGAATTCCTGGCCCGCTTTCCGGGCTGGTCGGGCCTTTTGATCGCCCATGCGCGGCGGGGCGCCGGATTGGAACGGCAACTGGTCGACCTGTCCGACCGCATGACCCGCGATCCCTATCTGCTGACCACCCTGCACGAGGTGCTGTCGGCGGTGACCTCGGTCCGCTCCACCGCGGCGATCCTGGTCGAGGAGGGCGAGATTTCCGCCGAATGGCGCCAGCGGTTCCATGCGAACCTGCACCAGGACAGCCAGCGCCTGTCGCTGACCGCACAGGCCCTGGTCGCCTATCTGGACAGCTTCGAGGCCGAAGGTCAGGCCACCACCCCGCAGGAGGAGGTCGAGGCCTGGCTGGCCGAACCCGGCGTTGCGGACCCCGATCCGGGCGATCTGACCTCGGATGCGGCGCGGGCGATGGCCGCGGATCTGTTGGCCGGGATGCTGGACGACCGGGACGCGCTGTCGGACCGCGCGCTGACCGAGGCGATCCCCGCGGCGGGCACGCCGCCCGACCCGGTTCGGCTGGCCGCGCGGCTTGGCCAGCCCCTAGACTTGGTGATCCGGCGGCTGGCCGATCTGCGCCCCGAGGGGTTCCAGGGCGCGGGCCTGCTGGTCTGCGACGGATCGGGGGTGTTGACCCTGCGTCGCGCCGCGCTGGGATTTGCGCTGCCACGGCCTGGTGACAGCTGTGCGCTGTGGCCGCTGTATCACGCCTTGGCGGTGCCGCAGGTGGCGCTGGCACGGATCGTCGTCACCCCGGACGGGCGGGCGTTCCGCACCCTGTCCTTTGCGCAGCGCCGTCAGCCCCTGGGCCTTGACGGCCCGCTGCTGACCGAGGCGCTGATGCTGATCCTGCCGTTCGACGGACCGCCCCCCGACGATGCGCTGCCCATCGGGCCCGCCTGCCGGATCTGCCCGCGTGCCGACTGTCCGGCGCGCCGCGAACCCTCGATCCTGGTGCCGCAGGGCGGGCAGGCGCAAAGGTCCCTTTGACACGGGGCCGTGATCCGGCCCATGATCCGCCCCGGCCCGCCGGGCCGCACGCGGGGAGGGCGGATGCAGCCGGACATCCTGATGATCGAGGACGAGCCCAACATCGCCGAGGCGGTGCGCTTCATCCTGTCGCGCGAGGGGTGGTCGGTCGACCTGCATCCCGACGGCGCCGGCGGCATCGAGGCGATCCTGGCCGCACGCCCGCGCCTGGTGATCCTGGACCTGATGCTGCCCAACCGGTCGGGGACCGAGATCCTGCAGGATCTGCGCGCCGCCGATGACGCCGACCTGGCCGCGACGCCGGTGCTGATGCTGACTGCGCGGGGGCAGACCGGCGATGACGGCGCGCGGGCGGATGCAGTGCTGGCCAAGCCTTTCGACAACCAGGAACTGCGCGCGACGGTGCGCCGGATGCTGGCCTGATGCCCGACCGGCCGCTGTTTCTGGAACGCGCCTCGTTCCATCGCCGCCGCCTTGGCGATGCGGCGCGGGTGCTGCCGGTGATGACGATGATGCTGCTGCTGGTGCCGGTCTGGTGGATGCCGGGCAGCCTGTCCTATGCCGGGGGCGCGGTCTGGCTGTTCGGCCTGTGGGCGGTGCTGATCGTGGTCATCCGCGCGCTGCACCGCGCCCTGCTGCGGGCAGAGGCCGCGACCATGCGCGCCGAGGCACCGACGGGGGGCCCCGATGCCCTTTGAGGCGCTGGTCGGCGCCTGCCTTGCCTATGTCGCGCTGATGTTCGGGGTCGCCTATGCCGCCGACCGGGCGGCGGCGCGCGGGCATGTACGCTGGCTGGACCATCCGCTGGTCTATACGCTGTCGCTGTCGGTCTATTGTTCGGCATGGACGTTCTATGGCGCGGTGGGCTATGCGTCCCGGTCCGGGCTGGAGTTCGCGACGATCTATCTGGGACCGACGCTGGTCTTCACCGGGGCGTGGTGGGGGCTGAGGCGGCTGGTGCGCGTGGCGCGGATGCATCACGTCACCTCGGTCGCGGACCTGATCTCGGCCCGGTTCGGGAAATCGAACCGGCTGGCGGCCATCGTCACGCTGATCGCGGTCATCGCGTCGACCCCCTATATCGCGCTGCAGCTGCAATCGGTGCGCCTGTCCTTCGACATCTTCGCCACCGACGTCCCCAACGGTGCCGATGCGGGCGCGATGGGGGGGACGGCACTGTGGGTCGCGGCGGGGCTTGCGCTGTTCACCATCCTGTTCGGCACCCGCAACCTTGCGGCGGATGAACGCCACCACGGCGTCGTCACGGCGATCGCGCTGGAGGCGGTCGTGAAGCTGGCGGCCTTCGTGGCGCTTGGACTGTTCGTGGTCTGGGGGCTGGCCGACGGGCCTGCGGACATGCTGGCGCGCATCGCCCGTGCCGCGGCCGATCCCGACGTGGCGCAGGGCTGGCTGCTCAAGCCCGACCGCTGGACCGCGCTGATCCTGGTGTCCGCCGCCGCCATCCTAACCCTGCCGCGCATGTTCCAGGTCATGGTGGTCGAGGCCGCGGACGAGGAGCGCCTGCATGTCGCGGGCTGGGCCTTTCCTGCCTATCTGTTCGTGATGTCGCTGTTCGTGCTGCCCATTGCGGTGATGGGGCGTGAACTGCTGCCCGCGGGGTCGGACCCGGACCTCTATGTGCTGACCCTGCCCGCGGCGGCGGGCCAGGACATGCTGGCGCTGCTGGTGTTCCTGGGCGGGTTTTCTGCGGCGACGTCGATGGTCGTCATGTGTGCGATCGCGGTCGCCACGATGGTGTCGAACCACTGGTTGGTCCCCGCCTGGCTGGCGCTACGCCGCATCCCCGCCCCGGACGAGACCGACGATCTGCGCGGCTTCGTGCTGAACGCGCGGCGGGTCGCGATCCTGGCGGTGGTCGCGGCGGGCTGGGTCTATCACCAGGCGTCGGGGGGCACGGCGGCACTGGCCGCGATGGGGCTTGTGGCCTTCACCGGCATGGCGCAGGTGCTGCCCGCGATGCTGGGCGGGCTGTTGTGGCGCGGCGCAAACCGCAAGGGCGCCTATGCCGGCATCGGCACAGGATCGGTCCTGTGGATGGCGCTGATCTTCCTGCCGTCGGTGGGGGTGGGGGGCGATCTGCCGGTGCCGCCGGGGGTCGATCCCTGGACGGCCGCCGTGGCGCTGTCCCTGACGCTGAACACGCTGGCCTTCATCGGAGTGTCTATCTTCGGGTTCCCGGACCCGGTGGAACGCCTGCAGGGCCTGTCCTTCGTGTCCGCAGTCGAGCCGATCCGCCACAGCCGCATGCTGCGCGCCGACGACCGGGCCGAGCCGCTGTTGGCCATGGCGCGGCGGGTCTGGGGCCCGGACGCCGCGCTGCGCTATTTTCAAGCCGAGGCGCGGGCGCAGGGCAAGACGGGCTATCTGCCCGACCTGACGCCCCGGTTCCTGACCCGGCTGGAGCGGCGGCTGGCGGGGTCGATCGGGTCGGCCACGGCGCATGCGATGATCGACCGCGTGGCGGGGGGCGTCGCGCTGACGGTGGCCGACCTTCTGCAGGTCGCGGACGAGGCGCAGCGCGCCAAGGAGGAGACGCAGCGCCTTGAGGCCGCGCAGGCCGAGCTGACCCGCACCGCCCGCCAGCTGCGCGAGGCCAATGACAAGCTGACCGCTCTGTCGGTCCAGAAGGACGCCTTCCTAGGCCAGATCAGCCACGAGCTGCGCACGCCCATGACCTCGGTCCGGGCGTTCTCGGAGATCCTCAAGGAGCCCGACCTGACCGCCGAGGAGCGCGGCAAGTTCGCAGGCATCATCCATGACGAAGCCGGCCGCCTGACGCGGCTCTTGGACGACCTTCTGGATCTGTCCGTGCTGGAAAGCGGGCGGGCGCAGCTGACGATCTCGGTCGCGAACCTGCACGACCTGATCACGCGCGCGCTGGCCGCGGCGTCGGCCACGCGGCCCGAACGCGGCTTTCTGATCGACCGCGACCTGCCATCGGAACATCTGGGCCTGATCACCGATGCGGACCGCCTGCTACAGGTGCTGATCAACGTCATCAGCAATGCGCGCAAGTATTGCGATGCGGCGCATCCGGTGCTGATCATCCGCGTCCGTCATCCGGAAGGCGGCGGCGCGGTCATCGACATCGTCGACAACGGCAGCGGCATCGACAGCGGCCGCCAGACGCTGATCTTCGAGAAGTTCGCGCGTCTGAACGACCCCGCCCGCGCGGGTGGCGCAGGCCTGGGGTTGGCCATCTGCCGCGAGATCATGCTGACCCTGGGCGGCGACATCAGCTATCTGCCGGGGCAGGGGGGTGCGGCGTTCCGCATCCAGCTGCCGGCGCGGCCGCCGGTGCCCTCCGGTTAACCCTTTCTCAATCCTGACGGTCCATTTTGAACAGGCAGCGACAGCCTGATTCGGACGTGACATGACCCATGCAGACCCCGCCACCCAAGCCCCTGGCGTCTTGCGCCGCATGCTGCAGGCGCGCGCGCAGGTCAGGCTGGGCCAAGGCGGGGCCCCGCAGCTGCCCGCATCTCCCGCGCCGACCCCGGCCCGCGCCGCCGCCACCGCGATCGGACGCGCCGCCGACCGGCTGTACCAGCTGCCCGTCCGGGCGCTGTCCGTCCAGCCCGGCGCGCTGACGCTGGCAGAGCTGCCGGAGCTGCTGCCGGAACTGCCGCTGGTCGTCGTGCTGCAGGGTCCGGGCGATCTGCTGGGCGCAATCGCGCTGTGCCCGCAGGCGGTGGCGGCGCTGGTCGAATGGCAGGCCCTTGGCCGCGTGACGTCGCGCGGGCTGGAGCGGCGCCGACCCACCCGCAGCGACGCGCTGCTGTGTTCCGACTTCATCAACGCCCTGCTGACAGAGCTGACTGCCGAGATGGAGGGGGTCGAGGGGTTCGAGGCCGTCGGCGGCTATCAGTTCCTGACTCATCTGGACGATCCCCGGCCCCTGTCCCTGATGCTGGAGGATCGGCCGCTGCGCAGCCTGTCGTTCCACCTGGCGATGGGGGCGCCCGACATGCGCGAGGGACGCGTGCTGCTGGCCTTGCCGCAGCCCGCGAACCAGGCGCGTCCGCGCCCCGATGCCGCACCTGTCGCGGCCCCGGCGCCGCCGGTCGCCGCCCCCGTTCGGGTCAGCCTGGCCGCGGCGATGCAGGACGCCCCCGTCTCGGTGACCGGCGTGCTGTGCCGCAAGCGCGTGTCGCTGGCCGAGCTGCGGGGTTTTCTGGACGGGCGGCTGCTGAGCCTGCCGCGCACCTGTCTGACACAGGCCACGCTGGAGACGCAGGACGGCCAGGTCCTGGCCACCGGAAAGTTCGGCGAGGCCGAGGGATGCCACGCGATCCGTCTGCGCGACCCCGCGTCGGCGGCGACAGATGACGGCATGGTCCCGGTGATGGGCCAGGCAGCCGCGATGATGGCGGCGCATGCCCCTGGCGACCTGTCCCAGCCCGACCCGTTTCGCGCCCAGGGCCTGTCGATTGACGACCTGGGGCTTGCCACGGGCACCGACCTGACGGCGCTGCGCGGCTGACCGGGCGCTTTTTCCTTGAATTCCCCGCATTCTGGTCGCATGTAACGTCGGTCCCGAATCTGACGGGATGACAAGAACGGAGTGACCATGGCCAAGGAAGAAATGCTCGAATTCCCCGGCGTCGTGAAGGAACTCCTGCCCAATGCGACATTCCGGGTCGAGCTTGAAAACGGCCATGAGATCATCGCGCATATGGCAGGCAAGATGCGCAAGAACCGCATCCGTGTTCTGGCCGGCGACAAGGTTCAGGTGGAAATGAACACCTATGACCTAAGCAAGGGGCGGATCAATTACCGCTTCAAGTAAGCCGTCCCCCGGGACGGCCGACACCACCGGAGGCCGCATGATGGCCGATACGCCCCCCAGGCTGATTTTGGGATCAGCCAGCCCGCGGCGGCTGGAACTGCTGGCCCAGATCGGGATCGTTCCCGACGCGCTGCGCCCCGCCGATATCGACGAGACTCCCCGCAAGGCCGAACCGCCCCGCGACTATGTCCGCCGCATGGCCGCCGAAAAGGCCGCCGCGCTGGATCTGGCCGAGGGCGAGGCGCTGCTGACCGCCGACACCACCGTGGCCGTGGGCCGCCGCATCCTGGGCAAGCCCGCCGATCGGGACGAGGCTGCGGCCTTCATGCGGCTGATGTCGGGGCGCCGCCACGTCGTGCTGACCGCCATCGCGCTGCGCCACGGATCCCACACCGCCCTGCGCCTGGCCGAGACCAAGGTCCGCATGCGATCGATCGATCCGGCCGCGCTGGAGCGGTACCTGGATGCGGGCGACTGGCACGGCAAGGCGGGCGGCTATGCCATCCAGGGGGCGGCGGCCGCCTTCATCCCGTGGCTGGAGGGGTCGTTCTCGGCCGTCGTCGGCCTGCCTCTGTCGGAAACCGCCGCCATGCTGGCCGCGATCGGCATCCATCCCAAGATCAAGGAAGACGCCCGATGAAGGGTCGCCAAGTCGTTCTGGGGCATCTGTTCGGCGTCGAAGCCGCAGCCCTGATGCAGGACGGTCAGCTGATCGACCTGCTGGTGGCCAGCGATCCGCTGACCGCGCTGGCGCCCGGCGCGATCTGTCGTGCCTCGACCGACCGCTTCATGAAGGGGCAGGGCGGCGTGTTCCTGCGCTTGCCGGATGGCCAGACGGGCTATCTGCGCGATCGCAAGGGCGTGTCCGAGGGCAAGCCGCTGCTGGTCCAGGTCGCGGGCGTGGCCGAGGACGGCAAGGCCGTGCCCCTGTCCACGCGTCTGCTGTTTCGCGGCCGTCACGCGCTGGTTACGCCGGGCGCGCCGGGGGTCAACGTGTCGCGCAGCATCCGCGATGAGGATCGCCGGGATGAGCTGGCGGCGATCGGCCGGGCGTCCTTGGGCGATCGCGATCATGGCCTGATCCTCCGCAGCGTCTGCCTGGACGCGGAGGACGACGACATCCGCGCGGAGTTGGACGACCTGATCGAACTGGCGGATCGCGTCTGCGCCGAAACCGCGGGCGCGCCGGAACTGCTGCTGGACGCGCCCACGCCGTGGGAGCAGGCGTGGATGGACTGGGCCGAGCCCGCCCCCGACGCCGTCGAGGAAGGCGAAGACAGCTTTGATCGCTGCGGCGTGCTGGACGCCGTCGATGCGCTGCTGTCTTCCCGCGTCGTACTGCCGGGCGGCAGCGATGCGCATGTCGAGGCGACCCGTGCGCTGGTCGCGGTCGACGTGAACACCGGCAACGACACCTCGCTGGCCGCGGGACTGAAGGCGAATATCGCACTGGCCCGCGAACTGCCCCGGCAGCTTGCGCTGCGCGGTCTGGGCGGACAGATCGTGGTCGATTTTGCGCCTATGCCAAAGCGAGACCGCGCGACGCTGGATCAGGTCCTGCAGGGGGCCTTCCGGGGGGCTGGGTCGGAAACGACCTTGGTCGGTTGGACCGCCATGGGTCTCTACGAATTGACGCGCAAGCGTGACCGCGTGCCGCTGGCACGACTGGCCTCCGCAAGCGGGGATGCGTGATGGCCTGCCCGATCTGCAAGAAGGACAGCCAGCCGCAGTATCGCCCGTTCTGTTCCAAGCGGTGTGCGGATGTCGACCTGGCCAAGTGGCTTCGGGGTGCCTATGTCATCCCCGGCCCGCCGCTGGAGGACCTGCCGCGCGATGATGCCGGTGACGACTAAGCAGCGCGCCGAAAAGCGCCGCAGGTCGTCGAAAAACCGCAGATTCGGTCTGGACAGTTCTGCCGTCGCTTCGTAAACACCGCCTACCCAAGACCCGCCAGGGTCCACCGGGGCCCGGATAGCTCAGTTGGTAGAGCAGCGGATTGAAAATCCGCGTGTCGGCGGTTCAAATCCGTCTCCGGGCACCAATAACCTCACTATTCTCAGCCAATTAACGCATATCGGCTGTCGGCATTTTGCGCTTTAATGTGTTTGTGACTGCCTAGGGTATACTACGAACACCGTAAGTAATCTGCAAATTAACGCCGCGACGAATGTACGTCCGTTGGAAACGGAAGGCACTCCTTTGCCGCATCACGCGGTCGGTGCCAAACTACACGTCGACCCCTGAGTAGCTGGAGATGACTTGTCGAGCAAATGCTATGCCATTTGGCACAACGTAACCGTCGATGAAACAATCGCAAGACCGATGCTCAAGCCGATGCTGACCTTTGCAGCTAGTCCGCAGAAGTATCAGTCGATTGATCAGATTGTGGCTGACGGTACTTCAGCAGTGCGGTCACCGTCAGGGCTGCCTTTCCACGAGCCGCGCTGGCACGGCACCACGAGTTGAACTCGTCGTCCGACAGGCCATAGCGCCGCAATGCATCATCCTTGTCGATCAGTCCGTGCAGCACGGCGAGCACCACTGTCTGCTTGCGCGAGGCAACCCAACGCGTGTCGGCATCGGGCAGATCGGCGACGCTGAGGATGCTGCCGTCATCGATCGTGACGGTGCGGAGGCGGGATGACTTTCGAATGAACATGATGAACCTCTTACGCGACAATAGATGGACAGGCGTGCAGTGGGCAGGAAGGGAAGTCGGCGGGCCCACGCATTGTCTGGATTGTGACAGGCTGCGATTGGATCACGAATATGACGGCACACGGAACTAGCATGCCGCGTGATGTGACTTATCGTCTATATTCTAAAGGCATGTCAGTTATGTCGATTGAGCCTACTGACTGGGCTCAGCCTGCGCGGAACACGCCCCAGGTGACGGCCTGGTGCTGCAGCCTGTCGCGAAGGTCGCGGAACTCTGCGTTGTGGGAATAGGCGCCGATGGCGGAAAGGATCATCGCCAGGTCTTTCGCCGAAACGACGGGACGCAGATCGGTCTGGTTCTGGTGCATGGGAAAAATCCAACTCAATAAACTATACAAATTTAACTAGCCGACACCCGCCGTCCTGAGAACCTGCCTTTTCGCACAGGTTGTGACACCTGCTCTGCGAAATTCCTACGATTGCATGGCGCAGGCGGCTTGGGATGCACGCAGCGGTGCAGTAATGTCATAGTCTGGTGGACCGGCTTGCTGGCCGTGTCCGTGAGACTGATGGCAAGGCAGGAGTGAGGAATGGTCGATCTGAGGGGCAAGGCGGTTCTGGTGACCGGGGCAAGCCGGGGCATCGGTGCGGCGACGGCGCGGGTGCTTGCCGAGGCCGGGGCGCTCGTCGGCCTCATGTCCCGTGATGCACGCGCGATCTCAGCGCTGGCCGACGAAATTGGCGGCATGGTTTTGGAAGGCGATGTCGCACGTGCCGCCGACATGGAACGGGCGGTCGCGTCCTTCTGTGATCGCGCGGGCCGGTTGGACGTCCTGATCAACAATGCCGGTGTCATCGGACCGATCGCCGGCATGTCCGATGCCGATCCGGATGCCTGGGGACAGGCCATCGACATCAACCTGAAGGGCGTCTTTCACGGGATCCGTGCCGCACTGCCGGTCATGCGGTCAGCCGGCGGCGGGACCATCCTGACGGTGGGGTCGGGCGCCGCCCATGCTCCTCAGGAGGGGTGGAGCGCATATTGTGCCAGCAAGGCAGGCGCATTGATGCTGACGCGCGCGGTGGATCAGGAGGCGCGGGCGGACGGCGTTCGGGCGATCAGCCTGTCGCCGGGTACCGTGGCGACAGACATGCAGGCGGCGATCCGCGACAGCGGCGTCAATCCGATCAGCCAGCTGGACTGGACGGTGCATATCCCGCCGGAATGGCCCGCACGTGCACTGCTGTGGATGTGCGGGCCGGATGCGGATGCGTTTTTGGGTGCCGAGATCTCGCTGCGCGATGAGGCCATCCGGCGGCGTGTGGGCCTGATCTCCTGAGCGGCACAGAGAGCGACGATGCAGTCCTGTGCGAGAGGTGTTGATCCTTTGCGGCAGCACCAACTGCGGGAACGAAAAGCACGTCATGGCTTGAGCAATCGGCAACAAGTTTCCCGCAGATAGCCCCCGGATTCGGAAGCTGTCGCGTTGCCCGTTAAGGATTGATTTACCTTATTTGCGCAATGTGTCCGGCTGAGGGCCTGGATTGCGTGACACAATCACCGGGCATCGCATTTCGATACGACGGGGGCGCATCATGATCTGGGATCGAAGCGGCAAGGTGCAGGTGTCGCAGACGGAGGAGGCACGGGATACGGTCGAGCTTCTGGTCCGGTCGCCGGGCGGGTTCTCCGAAGAGGCGCTTAAAGGTCTGGCCGACCTCGAGGCCCGCATGCCGCCCCCCGAGGCGGTGACCGAGCCCGCGTTCACCAGGTCCTTCCGCATGACGGACCGGCTGAAGCCCGATGCCGCGGCGGGCGGCGGGCTGGTGACAGGGACGGACGGGACCGCCCGGCCGCATTACTGGGGTCATCGTGAACGGCTGCGGACCCGCTTTCTGGAGGGCGGTCATGCGCCGATGCCCGATTACGAGATGCTGGAGCTTTTGCTGTTCAATGCTGTGCCCAAGATCGACGTCAAGCCCTTAGCCAAGCGCCTGCTTGCCACATTCGGGGATCTGAACGGAGTCGTCGCCGCATCCGAACATCGCATCCGGCAGGTCGAGGGCGCGGACCGTTGGGTCTATCTGCAACTGCGGCTGGTGGACGCGTTCGCGCAACGGATGGCCCAGGCCAAGGTTCTGCAGCGCGAGGTGCTGTCGTCCTGGCAGGCGCTGATCTCCTATTGCCGCACCTGCATGGCCTATCGCGAGACCGAACAGTTTCGGGTGCTGTTCCTGGATCGCAAGAACACGATCATCGCCGATGAGGCCCTGGGCAGCGGCACCGTCGGGCACGTGCCGGTCTATCCCCGCGAGGTGGCCAAGCGCGCCTTGGAGCTGAACGCAAGCGCCGTGATCCTGGTCCACAACCACCCTTCCGGCGATCCGACCCCCAGTGATGAGGACATCACCATGACCGCCCGCGTCGCAGCGGCCTGTGAGGCGATCGATGTCTCGGTCCACGACCACGTCATCATCGGCAAGGATGCGGAGGCGTCATTCCGGGAACAGGGGCTGTTGTAGTCATTCGGGTGTCGGCTGCCGCCAAGACCGGTCGTACTGCGCCGTATCCAATCGATATGATGCCAACGGCGGAACCGAGCAAGGGCATAATTGGATCGACTTGGTATTGGTCGAGTAACGGAAAGGACCCGTCCGAATCGGACGCGGTTCCCGTGATAGGAATCGGTTCTGGGCTGGTCGGCGTGGCCACGGCGCGCCGGCTTGTCGGTAGACCATTATGTCAGGTATTGGCTGGATAAGTCTCAGAACTGACGCTCGCTGCCGTCATTTTGTCGCGCAGGGAACAGGACAGTTTCGTAACATCATAACCTGTCCTACTTGCTTCATTGCTCCGCAAGAGAATGTGCAGATACCGAGGAGGGACATGACTGTCCGTGCGTCTATAGCATGGTACCTAGGCTTAATAGAACCTGCGGCTCTGCCGCCAAGTTCGCGGACAGATTTCTCTACTCCGAAATAGTCATCTCGCATCTCGTAGAGCTGAAGTTTCAATGCATGCAGAAGCTCGTGCACTGCCCGTCCTTGACAGCGTAGGTTTTCTCGTGTCGCGGCGCCATGTACGTCCATAAACACGGTGTTCCGATTAGGCGATAGCGCGCCGGATTTGCACGGTTAGTGACTCAGATGCGCTGTGCGCTACCAGGAGCGTTTGCGGGGATTTCTCTACAGATGAATCCCCGCGTCTGGGCTGGCCAAACTTGACAATCCGTCATGTGGCTTCATTATGAAACTACGGAGGATTTTAATTGTGTTCGTGTTTTCTCGTGTTCCGATAGCCGCTCTGGCAGCGGTCGGCTTTATGGGGACGGCTCCCTTGGCATCGGCGCAGGCGACGCCGGATGACCTGGCCGCGCAGGCGCAGGCCTTGCGTCAGATCATCGCGCAAATGGAGCTTGAGGCTGCCGAGCTGGAGCCTCAGGTCGAGGCAGCGCGCACGGAGCTGAGCGACCTGACGGCCAGGATCGAGGCGGCGACCGGCCAGCTTGCGCAGGAGCAGGAGAGCCTTGCCGGCGCGCAAGAGAACCAGGGCACGGTTCAAAGCGGCACCGAGAGTGCAGAGATGCAGGAAGCTGATCTGAGAACCCGGATCGCGGCGGCTGAGGCGGAACTTGAAGAACTGAACACCACCCTCGAAGCGCGGCGCGCCGAGGCGGAGGAGCTGGCTCAACGGACGGAAGATCTTCGCGTGACCGAGCAGGAGCAGGCACAGAGACTTGCCGTGCTTGAGGAGGAGATAGCAGCCGCCACCGCCAGCCGTGTCGAGATGACCTCTGCGCGGCAGGAGATTGAACCGCAGCTTGACGCGATGCGTGTGGAGCTGGCCGATCTGACAACGCGTCGCGATGCGATGCAGGCGGAATTGGAGCGGTCCGAAAGCCTTTCTGCAGAGGTTGCGGAGAGACAGGAACAGGCTGCTGCCGTCGAGGCACAGCTGGCCGCCGCGCAGGCTGAACTGGCTGAGCTGACGACACGTCGCGACGCGGCGCGGGCGGAACTGGAGCAATCCGAAGGCCTCTCTGCACAGGTTGCAGAGCGGGAGGATCAGATGGCCGCCGCTCAGGCCCAGTTGGACGAAGTTCAGACGGAACTCTCGGAATTGACTGCCCGTCGCGATGCGATGCAGACGGAGCTTGAGGAGGCGGAAGGCCTCTCCACGCAGGTTGCGGAGCGAGAGGAGCAGGCTGCCGCTGCGGAGGCGCAGCTGAATGCGCTCCAGACGGAACTGGCAGAGCTGACCACGCGTCGCGATGCGATGCAGGCTGAGTTGGAGCAGTCCGAAAACCTCTCCGCGCAAATCGCGGAGCAGGAGGAACAAGCGGCCGCGGCCGTGGCCGAGTTGAATGCAGTGCAATCGGAACTGGCGGAGCTGACCACGCGTCGCGACGCGATGCAGGCCGAGCTGGACCGGTCCGAGAGCCTTGCCTCACAGATCGCCGCGCAGGAGGAGCGTGCCGCAGCGCTGCAGACGCAGATCGAGACGCTGAGCAGCGACCTGGCCGCACAGCAGGCTGAGCCGGGGCAGGCAGCCGCCCCCGAGCCGCCGACGGATGCGCCCGCCGAACCGGCCCCCGTGGCAACGCAGGAACCTGCGGCAGACGCGCAACTGGCGGTCACCGGTGACGACGGCTTGGCTCTGCAACCGCGGGACGCGGATCAGGTCAGCGCCATCCTGGCCACCACGCCCGGTCTTCCGCAATCACAGGCGTCGCGCGACCGGCTGCGCGACCTGCTGGTCGAAGGCCAGTGCACCATCGACGCGCTGCGCGAGGTCCAGAACCCCATCAACCGCCAAGCGTTGCTTGTCCTTCTGGCCGGGCTGGACGGATGCTGACATTCCTCAAGCGGAAAGAGACGACGATGCCAATTTCCAAGCTTCTGCAACGCCTTGCCTTCGGGATCTGCGTGGCGTCCGGCATGTCCGTCGCAGGCCATGCCCAGAACGCCGACATGACGATCATGACCGGATCGCCGACCGGCACCTATATCCAGATCGGTCGCGACCTGAGCGGCCTGATGCAGCAATGCGGCCAGAACCTGGAGGTCGTCGAATCGGCCGGCTCGCTGGAGAATTTCCTGGCCGTGCGTCAGCGCCCCAACACTCAGTTCGGCATCGTCCAGAACGACGTGCTGGAGTACATGCAGACATTCGCAAGCGATGATCCTGCCGTGGCGCGGGCCATCGCCGGCGTTCGGATCGCCTTTCCCCTGTACGAGGAGGAAGTCCACATCCTGGCGCGCCGCGACATCGCCGACTTCGGCGGGCTGAACGGCAAGCGGGTCGCCATCGGGGTCGAAGACAGCGGCACCTATCTGACCGCATCGCTGATGATCTCTCTGGCCGGCATCGAACCGGCCGAGGTGCTGCCCATCGCACCCGGCGATGCGCTGCCGCAGCTGGAAGCGGGCGACATCGATGCCTTCTTCTATGTCGCGGGGGCGCCGGCCGCGCTGTATGCCGAAAACGAGATCGACGGAGAGCAGTTCCACCTGCTGCCGATCCAGGATGACACGCTGCAGGCGGTCTATACCCCGGCGACGCTGGCAGGCGGGACCTATGCCTTTCAGCCGGACCCGGTGGACCTGGTCGCCGTCAAGGCGGTGCTGATGACCTATGAATACGATCCGCGCGGCAACCGCTATCATCAGGCCAGCTGCCGCGGCGTGTCGGACCTTTCGTCGCTGATCCTGTCGAACATCGACACCCTACGCTCCGACGGTCATGCAAAATGGCAGTCGGTCGACCTGACCGACATTCCGCCGGGCTGGGACATCTCGACCTGCGTGAACCGGGGGATCGACCCGGAATATGTGCCCAGTTGCACCCCCGTCGCGCCAGAGGCCGAGACGCCGACCGACAGCGAGGCCAACGCCGCCTATCGCCGCAACATCTGCGCCGTTCTGGGCTGCTGATCAGGGCGCCGTCGGCACCGCCCAGTCCGATGCCGGGCCGGGCGTACCGTCGGCGCGCAGGGCCGCGACCCGCCACCGTGCGACGGGCTGTTCGATCAGGGCAGCTGTCAGGTCGGTGTCGATCTGTTCGATCTGCTCCGATCCTTCGACGTTGAATTCCACGCGGTACTGCACCGGGTCCGGCCCATCGGGTGCGGACCAGTACAGTTCGGACTGACCTGCCGTCAGGATGGTCTGGCGGTTCGGGGTGGGCATGCCGGAGACCTCTGCGGGGGACGCATCGGCGACATCAAGCTCGCGCAGCCGTGCAACGGCGCCCGAGATATCGGGTGCCTTGCGATACCATGCGCGGGCGCTGTTCGGATCGGCCTCGACCCCGATGCCGGTCTCGTACAGCTGACCCAGATAGTACGCGGCCCGTTCGTTGCCCCACAGCGCAGCACGCTTGTACAGCGCCAGCGCCGCCGCCTGATCGACGATATCCGCCTCGAGCGCCTGCGTCAGGAGGATCTGCGCGTCCGGGGCATTCTCCTCGACCTCCGTCACGATCGCGGCCTGCCGCGGGGTGGGCTCGGCTACGGGTTCCGGTGCGATGGGCGCGGGTGTAGGGGGCGCCGCTTCGGGTGCTTGGACAACCACCGCCGGAGTTTCCGCGTCCTGATCGACGGGCGCCCGGTCCGGGGTCAGCAGATAGCCGCCGACTGCGACAAGACCGATCACGGCCGCGCCGGCCAGGGCGGGCGTCTGCCACCGACGCGCGGGCGGCTCCTCCAGCAGCAAGGGCACATGCCCCGCGGGCGCCGTCCCGACATAGGGTTCCGGAAAAGACGGCGGTGCAGCGGGTTCTTCGATGGATGCCGCTTCATCGCGGTACCCGCCTGCAGGCAGATCGGGCAACGGGTGGGGCAGGGTCCCGGCCTGCGCCAAGTCGGACAGACAGGCATGGACGAACACTTCGTCCATCCGGCCGCCTGGAGCCATGCGCTCCCGGGACAGGCAGTGCCGCACCAGGCGGTCGATCTGGCCGGGATTGCCGCCGGATGCCTCATGGATCAGCCAAAGCCCGCCGGCATCGAACGGCTGGCGTCCCCCGTGACAGGGGCATTTCCGGATGCGGAAGCGATGCGCGATATAGTCGGCGGTCTCTGCCTGCGTCAGGGGCTGCATCCGCAGATGCCCCCCGATCCTGCGCCGCAACTCCTCATGAATTGGGGGGTCGAGCAGGGCGGCGGCCTCTCCACGTCCGACCAGCAGGACATACAGCGGCTGCGGCAAGCCCGAGGCGGCCGTGATCTCCTCCAGAAATTCCTTGGAGGGTTCGGACAACAGATGCGCATTGTCGACGATCAGGACACATTTCCGGTAGGTCGAGCGCCCTTTCTCCAGAAGCCGTGTCAGTTCCGTCAACGGGTCAGGGGAACTGATGCCGAACGCCTTAGGCACTTCCTGCGACAGATCCATGCCCGGACGATCCAGCGTGACCCGTCCGATTTTCATGTCACCGGAGGATTGCGCGATGAACTCCGACGTCAGGACCGTCTTCCCGATCCGGGCCGGCCCCGACAAGACCAGCAGCCCACGGTCGAACTTGGTCCAGGCCTTGATCATCGCCAGATGATCGCGATGCGCTTCGGTCAGATACAGTTGATGCCGGCCCGGTGCCGACGCGAAGCAGGGGCAGGACAGTGTATCAAAGGCGTTGTCCACTGCTCTCTCCACCAAGGCACGAGGTCCAAGCATACCGAAACGGATGCCACACAATCGAAATGCTCTGTTAACCAAGGTAAACAAGAATGGCGCGAGGGTCCATCGGCCACCTGCTCAGGTCCCTGAAAAGTGCATGTCAATTGTTGGTATTGTCCGGCGGTATGGCGATGCCGTGATGAACGCCTCTGTTGAACCCTTTACAGACGCTCCGAGACAATATGTGGCATATATATTATTTAGGGGTCTTTAGTATGATCGCTTAAAATTCAGAATTTTTTAAATTACACCAGTATGGGCTTGTGTTTATGGTATGACTGACAGATGCGTTAAGGATAGGGATAGAATATTCGCAAGGCAATTTTTGGAATTTTCATTATAAATCAACTTCATGTAATTTAATGGTCTTCGAATTTTGAGAACGATATCCACTAAATAGTGTACGTCTCCACGTTAATCCTTTTGGTATCTCAAAATGTCCTTCTAGGTGTAATTAGCGCAGACGGCGTTGCATCTGTTGATGCCGTGGCGCATAAGCATAATGGAAAGTCCTGCCCGGACTTTGAAGTATAGAACAGCATATTTGATTTCTTTTACCTCCATGGATGGTCAAGTCATATTCTCCAAAAGGTTGATCGAAAAATAATCTATCAACCATGTAGCGAATATTGGAGTAGAGCTTGTCGCTTTCGGCACCACTGGAGCGTTCAGGAAAACTGCAAGTATACTGAGCTTTCAAATGATCGGCAGGCCAGCGCAATCGAGACGCCCAGTACTAGGCGCTGGCGATTTCATGGCCTGTTTTATAGTGGAAAGGCCAGCCAACCCGGAAAGGCAAGTCACGATCGCCCTGGCTTTACGCCAAAGTATTCCGCTCTCCGGAGGCGCCAATACAGACGCCCCCAATCACGGCAGCCAGATTTCGATCGTGCCGTCCCGCGGGGTGGGGCGGAAGAAGGTGAAGTCTGCCACCGTCGCCCGGCCACCCCCGCCGATCAGGTCGGCGATGGTCCCGGAAACCTCGCGGTCGGCGTCCTGAAAATAGCGGATGCTCTGGCGGTCCACCGCGTAGCGGACGGGACGGGTCTCGACCTCGGCGGTGCCCAGGGCGCGCAGAAGGCGGCTGATCTCCTGCGAACGCTCGAACCCGCCACGTTCGGGATAGTGGATCACGACCCGCGCCTGCGCCAATGTCCGCGATCCGAAGGACGGTGTCGCCGCGGGGATGCCATTCCACGGCACGGGGGCTGTCGTGGCAGGGGGTTGCGTGAACACGGGTGCACCGGGAGGTGAGACGGGCACCGGCGATGGCGCAACGGGCACAGGCACAGGAACCGGCACGGGCGCCGGTGATGGCGCGACGGGCACGGGTACCGGCGCCGCGACAGGCGGGCTGGGTGGCGCGACGGCGACCGGCGTGCGGGGAGCGGGTTCCACCGGTGCCGCCCGCTCGGGTCGGGGCGCCGGGGGTGCTTCGGGCGCCGGCTGCGGTTCGGGCGCGGCAGCCTGGCCGGGCAGGGGCGGCAGGTGCCGCCAGATGTCCTGCGCAGTGGGAATGCCCCCCGTGTTGCCCTGCGCCCCCGCCTGCGCGGCGATCAGGCAGGCGGTCATGGTCAGCGCCCCAAGGCGGGCTGTCAGCTGGCTGCGGCGTTGGGTCATGTCACGGGCCTTTGCTGTGATGCGTGCATCCCGGCACCTTGATCAGCCACCAGGGCGTTGCACGCGTTGTGGGATGCATAACGGACCCCGCCCGCGTGTCACGTCAAGTTCCGGTTATCCCAGCTGAACGGCAAAAAATCGCTTAATTTCAACGCTTAATTGCGGAAGGCGCCATGTCTTTCCGTCCAGGTTGTCGGTCCGACCGACGGTCTTACTGGAACAGGATGTGACGCCGTCCGTCGCGCGCGTGATGGAAATCGCATGTCACCCGAAACACGTCGGCCAACAGGTCCTGCGTCAGCACCTCGGCCGGGGGACCATCCGCCACGACGCGGCCCTGGTCAAGCACCAGCAGGCGGTCGCAGAACATGGCCGCGTGGTTCAGATCGTGCAGCGCCACGATGCTGGTCAGCCCAAGTCTGGAAACCAGCCGCAGCAGGTCCAGCTGATGCTGGATGTCCAGATGATTGGTCGGCTCGTCCAGGAACAGCTCTCGGGGCTGCTGGGCCAGGGCACGGGCGATCTGGACGCGCTGACGCTCGCCGCCCGACAGGCCCTGCCAGCTTTCATGGCGGAACGCGGTCATGTCGACCTGTTCCAGCGCCCGTTCGACCGCGATCATGTCGGCCGTCGAACATCCCGCCAGAGGCGCGCGGTGGGGTGTCCGTCCCAGCATCACGACCTCCTGGACGGTCACGTTCATTTCGGTCTGCGCGTGCTGCTGGACCAGAGCCACGCGCCGTGCCAGGTCGCGCCGGCGCATTCCCGCGATGTCCTGTCCATCCAGCGTGACCTGGCCCCGGTCCGGCCGCCGCAGCCCCGCCAACAGCCGCAGCAGAGAGGACTTGCCCGACCCGTTCGGCCCCAACAGCCCCAGGATCGTGCCCGGCTGAACGCGCAGCGACACGTCATGCAGGATCGCCTTGCGCCCGACGCCCCAGGACAGGTTGGTGGCTGCGATGCTCATGCCGTGGCCCTCGCGCGGTACAGGATCAGTGAAAAGCACGGGACGCCCACCAGCGCGGTGACGATGCCGATGGGCAGGGTCTGCTGGGTCATCACGCTGCGCGAGACGATGTCGGCCAGGACCATGAAGACCGCGCCGACCACCGCGCAGGCGGGCAGCAGACGCATGTGTCCCGGCCCGATCAGGAACCGCACCGCGTGGGGGACGACCAGCCCGACAAAGCCGATGGATCCGACCATGCTGACGATGGTCGCGGTGATCAACGCCGTCGTCGCGAACAGGACGATCCGCACCCGGCCCACCGCGATCCCCATGGATGCGGCCGCGTCGTCGCCGAAGGTGAAGGCATCCAGCGCGTGTGCATACCAGATGCAGACGACAAGCCCGATCAGCATCACCACGGCCAGCAGCTGGAATTCCGGCCAGCGCACGCCGCCAAAGCTGCCCAGCAGCCAGAACATCACGTCACGCGCCTGCTGAGCGTTGCCCGAGGTGGTGACAACATAGGCGGTCAGCGCGTTGAACAGCTGTGCGGCCGCGACCCCGGCCAGGATCGTGCGATCCGGCCCGCCGCGCCCGCCATCCGACAGCAGCGCCACAAAGGCAAAGGCCGCCAGCGCCCCGGCAAAGGCGCCGGCCGACAGCGACACGGTGCCCGCGCCGACGCCCAGGATGATCACCGCCACGGCCCCCGTGGACGCACCGGCGGACACGCCCAGCACATAGGGCTCGGCCAAGGTATTGCGCAGCAGCGATTGCAGGATCGCACCGCAGATCGCCAATCCCGCCCCGCACAGCGCCGCGACCAGCGCCCGGCTGAGACGCAGATCCCAGATCACGCTGTCCTGGATGCGGCTGATCTGCGCATCGGTCCAGCCCAGGTGGTTGGTGGCCGACAGGCCGACGGTCGCCAGCGGGATCCGCATCTCTCCAATGCTGACGGCCAAAGCCACCGCGACCGTCAGGGCCGCGGTCGCGATCATCAGCAGGGCGGCGAAACCGCCCCTGCCGCGATGGGCCGAAACGCTCATTTCCCCTGCAGCGCGTCCAGCTGACGGGCCAGCTCCTCGGCGCCATAGATGGTGCGGATCGTCGGGTTCATCGCCGCGCCGTTCATGGTCAGAATGTGGCCCTGCTGCACCGCGGGCATCTGGCTGACCGAGGGGTCGCTTTCCAAAAACGCAATCTTGTTGTCGGCGCGGTCCAGGTCCCACCGGTCGCGGTCCAGCGATGCGGCGACGATATAGGTCGGATCGGCGGCGATGATGCCCTCCCACCCGACGGTCGGCCATTCCGCCTCGGTCGTGATCGCGTTGCGGCCGCCCAGCAGGCCGGCGATGAAGCCCGATGCACCGTTCTTGCCGCCCAGATAGGCGTCCTCTCCGGCAGAGGGGCTGGAGAACCAGAACAGGAAGGTCGTGTCATCGTCGCGGTCGAACCGCGCCCGCAGGTCAGCCTCGCGCTTGCGGAAGTCGGCGATCAGCGCCTGCCCGCGATCGGCCACGTCAAAGATGCGCGACAGCTCGTCGATCTCCTGGTACAGAAGATCCATGTTCCACAGCTGATCACGGCTGCCATAGATGTCGCCGGCATCGTCGCGGGTGTTGCAGATGCCGGGCGACAGATAGCTTGGAATGCCCAGATCGGCAAAGTCCTGTCGCTTGGCGACCTTGCTGTCATCGCCCAGCAGCAGCGGCAACTGTGCCGCCACGAAGTCCGGCTCTTTGGTCAGGATCCCCTCCAGCGTGGGCTGTTCGACGGTCAAGATCTCGACGGCGGCATTCGCCTCTTCCAGCTCGGGCAGCACCTTGGTGGGCCAGAAGGCCGACGCGGCCAACCTGTCCTGCAGCCCCAGCATCAGCAGGATCTCGGCGCTGTTCTGGCCCAAGGCCACGGCATTCTGCGGCGCCTGTTCGATGGTGATCTCAACGCCGCAGTTCTCCAGCGTCAGCGGATACTGCGTCGGTTCGGCCCACAGCGTCGCGGGCGCTGCAAGACAGGCCAAGGCCGCAAGGATGAATCGGGGGGGCTGGTGCATGGTCTGCTGCCTGATCGTGTATGACGTTGCGGGGCCGATAGCACCGCCGGATCAGGTCGGCAACGAAAATAGTCAACTTTAGCGCCCCTCAACGAGGGCGTCGCAGGGTAGCGGTCTTGCGGCGACGGAAATATCAGCGTCGGCACAGGGGTTTGCGCCGACGCTGTCAACTTTAAGGCCTATCCTGCTTATTTCGCGCCGTCGCGGACGTCGACCTCGGGGCGGTCGTCGCCCGAGACGTCCTCCTCGCGCCAGGTGCCCTTTTCGTCCTGGTACTGGACGACCTCCGACTCGCCGCTCAACTGTTGCCGCGCGGCGACGTCGTTGGCGGCGGCGGTCGCCTGTTCCTTTGTGGGATAGGTTTCCGAGAATACGTCGTCCAGCTTGTAGGCCCAGCCACCGTCATGCTCGACGATCTCGTACACGATCTTGGTCATACGCTTTGTCCTTGCTTGGGCAGGCGCACGGTCACGGGTCGTCCGCACGATTGCCTGTTTTCACAGCTCCCGCATCAACGGCCCGCCCGCTCGCTCCGTTCCGCGAAAACTTTCCTGGCCCTGCATGCCCGCTGGCAGGCGCATCAGAACGCGTATTCCATCTCGATCCGGGCAGCCATGCCGCGGTCTGGATCGGCCGCGTCGGACCCCCCGGCGAACCAGCCGATCGCTGCGTCGATTTCCAGTGCATCGGTCGGACGAAGGCCCAGGACCAGGTCCAGCGCGTCGCCCAGGTGGCTGTCCTGTCCCTGTGTCACCGATACGCGGCGATAGTGGTGGTACAGCAGATCGACCGATACCGCGTCGTTTGCGGTCAGGCCGACGCCGGCGGTCGCGATGCGGATGTCGCTCAGATCGGGATCAAGCGCCTCGCCATAGTATTTCAGCTTGGCGAACCCGCCAAGACGCGCCTCGTTCGACTGCAGCCCGGTCTGGCGATAGGCGCGGTCGGTGCCGTCGTCGGGGTCGCCGTCGCCGCTGCCTTGGGCAAAGGCCACCGTCACGCGCGGCTGCAGGTCGTGATCATCCCACAGGCGGGTCGCGCCGATGTCGAACCCGTATCCCTTCAGGCGGCGGTCGTCGTCCGATCCGCGCGACAGCCCCGCATCCGCCCAATAGGTCAGGCCGTCGCCTAACTCTCCCCAGGATCGCAGGCCCAGGGACAGCTGCTCTCCGGCGCCCCTCTCGCGGTCGTCGCCAAGGATGGCGAAGGCCTCGACAAACCGGTCATCAACGGGTTCCATCTGCGCAAGCAGGCCGTAATAGGCGATGCGGTCGCCGCGCGACCCCGGCTCGAACAGGGTGCGGGGCAGCCAGCCCACGCGGCCTGCCAGCGCGTCGATGCGTACCGGGCCCGCGTCGAAGCGGGCCATGACACCGTCGATGTTCTCGTCGATCAGCCATTCGCGTTCGTCGCGGTACAGCCAGCGCCCGGCGCGAATGCGAAAGCCGTCGTCATACTGCAGATACGCCTGATTGACGCGCGCGGTGTTGGTCGTGCTGCGCGGCTCTCCGCGTTCCCAGACCCGTTCGGAGAAGACGTCGAATTCGAAGAAGCCGGACCAGGTTTCCTCTGACGCGACCTCGCCGATCAGGCGGAACAGCGGGCTGACGGCCCCCTCACGGTCCCGGTCGCCATCATCCGTCTGCCGTTCATAGGCCAGGTCCAGCTGCAGCGACCGACGGAACTCGATCGCGGGCGGGTCGGCCAGGGCCGGGACGGGAAGGGACAGGGTCGTGGCAATCAGCAGGGGGCCGATACGGTCCATGCGCAGGGTCTCTCTTGGGAATCAGGTTGGCTGGTGGCAGGTGGCGCAGGCTCTGAGGGACTGCTCGATCAGCGAGTCCGTGGTGTGCCTGCGATCATCGAAACGAAGGCTGATGCGGATGTGGCGGGCCAGCGACAGCGTGCGCATGGTTGCGATGCGCCGGGGGCAGGGCAGGGGGCGGATGCCGGCATAGCCGTCCAGGAAGGCCCGGGCCGATGCGCTCAGCGCGGCGACGTCGCCCGTGGTCCGCAGGGCGTATTCGTCCAGATGCGCCAGGAAATTGCCAAGGTCCACCGCCGGGTCGCCCACCGCATACAGGTCCAGATCGACCAGCCAGACCTGCGCATCGGCGATCAGCACCTGGTCGAAATAGAAATCGCGATGGATGCCGCAATGCTGGTCGTCGCGAAGCCGGCCCATCCGATCCCTGGCGGCGTGCAGGATGCGCCGCAGTTCCGCCTTTCGCGCGGGCAACAGCTCTGCCGCCTGGGTCAGGGCGCGATCCAGGACCGACAGCTCGTCCGCGTGGGTCCAGCGGCGGTCGGTGACGGGCGGCACGTTGTGCAGATGGGCCAGCGCCATCCCGGTTCGCGCCATCGCCGCGACATCCGTCAGGGTCAGGGGGCGGCCGGGCACCTCGTCCTGCAACCACATCCGCATCGTGTCGACGATGCCGCGGGCGCGCGGGACACCCGCCCCGTGCGGTGCCCGACCGTCCAGACCGGCACCGCGCAGGGCATCGTGGATGGCGGGCATGCGGACATCCGTCCCCTTGGCACGCAGCTTGCCCAGGATGGCCGTGGTCGCCCCGCCAGTCGGATAGCGGACCAGTGCCCTGCGGCCTGGCTTGTGGCGGAGGAGTTGGGGCCGGCCCGTGAGATCAAGCCCCGTCGCCGCCTGCAGCGCGGGCCGCGCTTGGTCTGGGTCCAGGGCGGCGTCCAGCTGTGGCATGGCGGGGTCCGAGGATACGCCGCGCATGACCTGGGCCGCACGGTCCAAGAGGGTCCGCGCGCGCGCAGTCCAGTCGGGATGGCGGGCACGAAACCCCTCGGTCACCAGCAACATCAGGGCGCGGGCATGGTGGAGGGGCAGCGTGACGGGCCCGCCGCCATAGCCGCGCAGGACCGCGCCCGCTATGGCATCGGCCTGGACGCGCGACAGGATCCCGTCCACCACCTGCGCATCGATCCGGGCCAGGAAGCTGCCCAGATCGCGGGCCGGATCGCCGCAGCCGGCGTTGTCCCAGTCCAGGATGACCAGACCATCGGCCCCCATCACCACCTGATCCGCGCTGAAATCGCCGTGCACCATCACCGGATCGAACGTGGCCTGGGCCAGCCGGTCGGCCAGATCGGTCGCGATGTCATGGGCTAGGACGCTCAGCTCGGGATCCAGCGGCGCAAGATCGGCGGCGGCGGTCAGGACCGACCTTGCATCAGCCTGGGCGCTCCATGCGGCGGCGGGTCGGAACGGATCGGCATGCAGAGCGGCCAGCGCCGCGCCGATCCGCGTGCAGGTGTCCGCGTCGGGCGCGTGACCGGTCATCTGCGGGCAGACGGGGCGGCCCGGCACCCACGCGGTCATCATCGCGCGCAAGCCGCTGTCGGCCCCCAGCAGGGCGGCCTGCCCATGCGCCATGGCCGCAGTCGCGCCGACAAGCGCCTGGTCAAAGCCCGCCCCGGCCATGATCTTCAGAACCCCTCGCGGCTGGCCGTCAAGGTCGAGGCGGGCCACCAGCCGTCGCCCCGGCTTGTAGCGCAGCAGGATCAGGTCGCCCGCGGCCAGATGCGGCGGCACACCGGTCACGCGCCGCAGGGCGTCCTGTCGCCGTGCAGGGTCCAGGAACCGCGCAAGGCTGCGCAGATGACGGTCCAGCCGCGCCGGGATGACGATCACGCCGCGGTCGGGCAGCATCACGACATCGAGGTTGTCGCGCCAACGGGACCGGCGGCTTTCCTCGGCATACCGATCGGGGGCATAGGCATAGGCGGCCAGCGCCTCTCCGTCCGCGGACAGGAACGACGCGACGCAGCTGACCCCGGGTTTGTAGCGCAGATAGGCCGGCTGCAAGGCGTCACGCCCCAAGGCCGCCGCCATCGCCTGCGCGTCCAGCATCAGCGGCAGACCGACCAGCGCCGGATCTCGGTCGCAGATCGCGCGATCAGCCGGCGACAGCACGCAGCGCCCCCCCATCCTGACCACGACCCTGCAGCGCCCACAGACGGGCATAGCGTCCGCCGCGCGCCAGCAGGTCGGCATGGCTGCCCTGTTCGGCCACCCGGCCCGCCTCCAGGAACACGATGCGGTCCGCGCGGGCGGCCTGAGACAGATCATGGGTGATCAGCAGGCTGGTGCGGCCCTTGGCCAGGCGCCAGATCGCCTCGGACACGGTGGCCTCGTTGCTGCTGTCCAAGCCGGTCGTGGGCTCGTCCAGGACTAGCACCGGACAGCGGCGCAGGGCGGCGCGGGCAATGGCGATGCGCTGGCGCTGACCTGCGGACAGGGTGGCGCCGCGCTCCGCGACCTGGGCGTCATAGCCGTCGGGCAGGGCCGCGATAAAGTCATGCGCGTTGGCCAGGCGGGCTGCAGCCTCGATCTCGTCCCGGGTGACGTCGCGGCCCGCGCCCAAGGCGATGTTGTCGGCCAACGTGCCGCTGAACAGGACCGTCTCCTGTGGGACAAAGCCGATCTGGCGGCGCAGGCTGGTCATCGTCACGTCGCGGATGTCCTGCCCGTCGATCAGGATGCGCCCGCCCGACGGATCGTAAAGGCGCAGAAGCAGTCCGGCCAGCGTGGACTTGCCCGCCCCGGACGGCCCGGTCAGCGCCACATTCGTGCCCGCCGGAATGTCCAGCGTCAGCCCGTCCAGCGTGGGTCGACCCCCGCCATAGCCAAAGGTCAGGCCGTCGAAGGTGATCCGGCCGGCATAGGCGGGGGCGGCCACGGCATCGGTGCGGTCGCGGATCTCGGGCACCTCGTCCAGCAACTGGACGACCCGCTCGCCCGCGGCGCTGGCCTTGGCCAGACGGGACGCGTATTTGGCATAGCCCCGGATGGGCCGGAACGTTGCCTTGAGATAGGTGATGAAGACCAGCAGGTCGCCCGGCGTCAGCCGCCCGCGCAGCACCTGCAACGTGCCGAAATAAAGAACCAGCGCGATGGCGCAGGCGACCAGCAGGTCGACCAGCCGTTCCAGTCCCGCCGCGATGCGCTTGGCCCGCACGTCGCCCGCCATGCTGGTGCCGTTCGCGCCGGAGAAGGTGTCGGCCGCGCGATCCTCGATCGACAGGGCCTGAACCGTGCGCATGGAGGACATCGCCTCGGCCGCGGTGGCGGCCATCTGGCCCTCGACCTTGCGCTGCTTGCGGCTGGCGGCCTGAATCTTCTTTCCTGCGCGGATGGACGCGAACCACAGAACCGGTAGCGGAATCAGCGCGATCAGCGCCAGCTGCCAGTCCAGCACCATCATGACGGCGACCATGCCCAGCAGGACCAGCACGTTTGCGGCCAGCGGCAGGGCGGCAGTGACGGCAGTCTCCTTGAGCATGGCCACGTCGCCGATCAGGCGCATGGTCAAATCGCCCGCCTTGGACCGGGTGTGAAAGCCAAGCGACAGTCCCTGCAGGTGCCGGAACAGGTCGCCGCGGACCTGGGTCAGCACCCGGTTGCCGACGATCGCGAAGCCGATGGTCGCCAGGTACTGGAACAGCGCGCGCAGCCCGATAATGCCCACCAAGCCAACCGCGCACAGCGCCAGAAGCGTCATGGGGTCCAGCGTATCCACCGCCGCGACCCCCGATCCGCCTGTTCCCGCCGTGCCGGACGGCACCACGCGGTCGATGACAAATTTCAGCGGCCAGGGTTCCAGCAGCCGCATCAGCGTCGCGCTGACCAGCGCGATGGTCGCCCCCGCCAGCACCGCCCGATGCGGGCGCAGATAGGGGGCAAACCGACGCAGCACGCGGCGCAGGCCCGGCAGCGATTCCGTCAGCGTCTCGGGACGCGATCGTGACATCACGCGGCCTCCTGTCCTGCGGCGCCGGCACGGGCGATGATGCGGGACACGATGCGGTCCCACCCGTGATGGGCCAGAACCTCGGCGCGGGCGCGTGCGCCCATCGCGGTGGCCGCCGCGGGATCGCGGGCCAGACCCGCAAGGGCCGCGGCCAGGGCGTCCGGATCATCCGGTACCACGGTGACGCCAAGTCGGCCCCGGTCCAGCACCTGGGCCAGATCGCCCACGTCGCTGGCCACCACGGGCAGCCCCGCAGCCATGTATTCGTAGAGCTTTAGCGGAGAGAAATAGAACGGCTGATCGGCCCGATAGGGGGCCGTGGCGACATGCATCCGCGCCAGCCAGCCGGGGATCTGGTCGGGCTG
This sequence comes from Paracoccus sp. NFXS7, assembly GCF_040148865.1. Classification (NCBI taxonomy): domain Bacteria; kingdom Pseudomonadati; phylum Pseudomonadota; class Alphaproteobacteria; order Rhodobacterales; family Paracoccaceae; genus Paracoccus; species Paracoccus sp. NFXS7. The sequence goes on along the minus strand of NZ_JAKEKV010000001.1, from coordinate 495,628 downwards.
GACCGCCCCCGTCAGGTGGGCCGCGTCCGACAGGGACAACTGGTCCAACCGGTCCAGGATCGCCGCCCGTTGCGGCCCGTCACCCACGATCAGCAGGCGCGCATCGGGAACGGGCCCCCGTCGCAGCAGGGCAAAGGCCTCGACCAGGGTCGCGGTGTCGTGCCAAGGCTTCAGCGTGCCGACGAAGCCCAAGGTGAACGGCCCATCCGGCGCAGGGCTGCCGTCGAAACGTGCCGCATCGACGCCGTTGGGGATGACCGCCACCCGGTCGGGCAGGGCCCCCAGGTCGCGGGCGTAATCCGCCGCCGCCGCCGACACGGCCGCGACCAGACGGGCGGCCCCGAATGCCCGGCGGGCGCTGGCTTGGGCGTCCGACTGGCGGACCATGTGGCGGTGACGGGTCTGCTCGGCGATCAGGGGGGCGTTCAGTTCCAGGGCAGACGGCACACCGCCGCGACTGGCCCATTCTATCGCCCCATGCGCGAACAGCGCGTGGCGTTCATAGACCAGGTCGAACGGCCCCGCCTGCGTCAGCGCCGCAGCGACCGTCTCGTTCAGCGCCAACGCCCAAGCGGCACGCGCTTCCGCGTCGTCGCCACGCGGCGCGCCGGGCAGGGGGTGCAGCGCCACCGTCGCGAACTCCGCCGCCGGCGCCACCGCCAGGCACGGAGAGAACAGCGTCACCCGGTGGCCCATCGCCAGCAGCACCCGCAGCACGGATTGCACATGGATCGACGCACCCTTGGTGCCGAAGGGCGGAATGCCAGGATCGGTGGTGACATAGGCAACGTGCATCACGCGGACCTCTGCTGGGGAAGGTCGGTGCCCGCGATGGCGTCGTGCCAGATGGCGCGAAGCCGCGCGGCGTTGACGTGCTGGTCGAATTCCTGCGCGATCAACGCGCGTCCCGCGGTCGAGAACCGCTGCCGCAGGTCCGCATCGTCCAGCATCCGCGCAAGCGCCGTGGCCAGCGCCTGGGGGTCGCCTTCCGGGACGCAGAACCCGGTCTGCCCGTCGCGGACCAGTTCCGGGATGCCGGTGACGGCGGTCGAGACGCAGGGCGTTCCCAGGGCCATCGCCTCCAGCAGGACGGTGGGCAGGCCGTCGCGGTTGCCGTCGTGGCCCACCACGCAGGGGCAGGCGAAGACGGCAGCCTGGCGCATCATCGCGATCACCTCGGATTGCGGACGCAGGCCTGCCAGGGTGACCGCATCGCCCAAGTCGGCGGCGGCGATCTGGGCCGCCAGATAGGACGCCTCGTCCCCGCCGCCCACGATGGTGCAGCGCACGCTGCGGCCCCGGTCGCGCAGCAGGCGTACGGCCTCGATCAGGATGTGGAACCCCTTCTTCTCGACCAGGCGTCCGACCGCCAGGATGTCGGTCGCATCGGGTGCGGGGTTCTGATGGGCGAAACGGTCCAGGTCCAGGCCGTTGTAGATGCGGCTGACATTGGTCGCGTCCTGGCCGAACCGCTGTTCCAGATAGCCGACATTGTAATCCGACACGGTGACGACATGGGCCGCGTCGCGCAGCTTCTCGTCCAGGCGGATGTTTTCCTCGTAGTCGAAATAGATGTCCTTGGCATGCGCCGTGAAGGTATAGCCGATCCCCGCCAGCTGTGCCGCCAGCCGCGCAACCGTCGTGGACACGGTGCCGAAATGCGCGTGCAGATGCGCCACCCCGCGTTCGCGGCAGGCCAGCGCCAGCTCCAGCGCCTGCGCGACATCCTGGCCGCTGCTGTTCTTCATCTGGCCCAGCAGGGTCCATGACGCCGCGGGCAGCCCGGCCCGGGCGCGCATCATCAGCCGCCAGAACGCGTCGGGGTTCTTCAGCCGTTCGGTCAGTCGGGTGACGGGCGCGCGGACCTTGCCCAGGTTGTCCTGAAAGTGCGTCTCCTCGACCGGGCGTAGCGAGAAGATCTCGATCGGCTGGCCCGCGGCCTCGTGCGCCAGGATCTCGTTGACGATGAACGTCTCGGAGTAGCGGGGATAGCGCTTGAGGACATAGCCGATCTTGGGTGCGGACATGGGAGGACGGTTCCTTGTGTCGGGTCTTCAGGCCAGGCGGCGCAGGGATTTGCGGGGGGCCAGCATCCGCGTGGCCATCGCGGTGACGCGCGACAGCCCGTCCAGGTCCACGCCGCGGGGTCCGGCCTGCCGGGTGACCGCGCGGCCCAGCCAGTCGCCGATGGCGGCGGGCGACAGCGCATCGGGATGGATCATGTCGGCGATGCCGCGATCCTGCATGCGCTGCGCGCGGATCAGTTGTTCGGTGCGCGGCCGGACCCGCGGCACCACCAGCGACGGCAGGCCGAACGACATCATCTCGCAGGCGGTGTTGTAACCGCACATCGCCACAAGCGCCGCCGCACGCGCGGCCAGCCCTACCGGTTCGGCCACGAAATCGACCACGGTCAGGTCGGTCCGGCCCTGCGCCAGCGCCGCCACGCGGGCCCGTGCCTCGGGCGGCATCTGCGTGCCGGTGATCAGGATGCCCTGATGGCCCGCGGGCATGGGCGCCGCGGCGAAGGCCGTGCACAGGGCCACCCCGTCGCGCCCGCCGCCCACCTGGCACAAAACGAACGGGCGCGCATCGCCCCCCGTCACCTGCAGCGGGTCGGCCCCCTGCGCATCGGGCGACAGGCGCGCCCGCTGGTCCAGATAGCCGGTATAGGTCACGCGGGCGGACAGTTCGGGGCCCAGCCCGTATTCGTCGGCCGTGGCAAAGAACGCCGGGTCGCCATAGACCCAGATGTCGTCGTAATGCTCCTGCAGCGCCTCGAAATTGCGCTGGCGCAGCCATTGCTGGCGCATGACGGACGGCCGGTCGATGATGTCGCGCAGCCCCAGCACGATCCGCGTGCGGCCCGACCGCTTCAGTGCGCGCAGGGTCGGCCCCAGTTCGTACTGGGCACCGCGGGGGACGTTGTCGACGATCATCAGGTCGGGCTGAAAGTTCTTGACGGCGGCCCGGATCGTCGCCGCGCGGATGTCGCACAGCGCGTCGACCCCGATCCCCAGGTCGCGGGCATGATATGTGCCGTCCGAGGCCTTGGCATAGGCCGGCAGCGTTAGGCAGTCGACGCCCGCGGGCAGGGCGAATGCCCCGGCCTCGCGCATGCCGGCCACCAGCAGCACCTCGGGGTCGTGACCGCAGTCGCGGATCGCCTGCGCCAGCAGCATGTTGCGCCGCAGGTGACCAAAGCCCAGAGTGTCGTGCGAATACAGGACCACCCGCGGCGCGCGGGTCCGCTGACGGCGCAGCGCGGCGGCGTATTGCAGCGGATCGGCGGGGTTCATCTTGGTCATCGGGCCCTCGGGATCTGGGGGTGCGAAGGTGATTGGACGGCGGCGTCTTCGTGCTTCCAAAATATTGGCGTGCGATCCAAAGCTGCAAATTAGAAGATCATTAGAGCCGCGCATCGGCGTTTTTACGGCTGCGAAGTTGCGCTAGTCTGCCGTCTCAGGCGGCACCGTGCCGCCACCGGCCGGGAACGCAAAGCCATGAGAATACGCACGAAAATCATGCTCAGTCACTTGACCGGCCTGGTCACGGTCACGCTTGTGTGTCTGGCGATCATCATCGGGCTGGGCCTGACGCGCGAGGACCGGCGGCAGCTTCAGACATCCTATGCGCAGCTGCGCAACATCAACCTGGTGGCGGTCGACGCCAACAAGCTGTCCGCCCAGATCGCAGAACTGTTCGTCGCCGGGGACCAGGACGCCGAGATCCGCGAGGCGCGCGATTCGCTGCTGTCCGGGCTGCAGCGCCAGCGCGACCTGATCCGCGAGGAACATGCGCTGGCCGGAGAGCCCGATGCGACCTGGGGCGGCCTGGACCGCGTCGCCCAGATGGAGATCAAGGTGCAGGAGATCGACCAGTCGCGCCTGCTGATCCAGGATCACCTGCAGGCGGGCCGGCGCGCGGAGGCGCTGCAGGTGTTCAACACGCGCATCTATCACCAGCTGGGGCAGGTGCTGCTGGAGCTGGTCGAGGAGGCGACCGTGCGCGAACGTGCCGAGGTTGCCGAGGCGCTGGCCAGTTCGTCCCGCCTGTCGGAGCGCGCCGTCGATCTGGCCATCGGGCTGATCGTGGTCGTGGCGGTCTTGGGCGTCGCCAACATCGTGATGATGAACCGCGCGATCCTGCGCCCCGTCTCGGCGCTCTACGCGGGGGCCGAGGCAGTCGGGCGGGGCGATCTGACGCATGTGATCGACAATCCGTCGCCCGACGAGCTGGGCAACCTGTCGCGCCGCTTCAACCAGATGACCGGACAGATCCGCGACCAGCGCGACAGCCTGCTGCAGGCGCAGTCCACGCTGTCCCAGCAGGTCGAAGAGCGCACCCGCGAACTGCGCGAACGGTCGGAGGCGCTGGTGGCCAGCAACGATCGGCTGCGGTCGGTCGATGCCAGCCGCGCGAACTTCTTCGCCGATATCAGCCACGAGCTGCGCACACCGCTGACGATCCTGCGTGGCCAGGCCGAGATGGCGATCCGCACCCCCGACGCCGATGCCGCCACCCTGCAGCAGGTGCTGTCCGAGATCGTCCGCAAGACCGACCAGATCGGGCGGCTGATCGATGACCTGCTGTTCCTGGCACGGTCGGAATCGGGCTCGATCATGGTCAACCGCACGCGTGTCGTGCTGCAGGACATCGTGGGTGACGTGTTGCTGGACGGCCAGAACATGGCGATGCGCCCCGGCGTGCGCATCCGTCCCAGCCAGCCCAGCGAACCGGTCGAGGTGCGCGGCGACCCCGACCGCCTGCGTCAGGCCGTGCTGATCGCGCTGGACAACGCGATCCGCTTGGCGCCCGCCGACACCACCGTCAGCCTGGAGCTGGCGCAGTCACAGGATCACGCCCATATCCGCGTGCGCGACCAGGGACCGGGCTTTACGGGCGACGAACTGGGCAGCGCCTTCACCCGCTTCTACAGCGCGCGCCCGTCGCGGCCGCGGTCGGGTCGCGGGTTGGGCCTTGGGCTGTCCATCGCGAAATGGATCGTCGACCAGCATGACGGCGCCATCCGCATCGACAGCGCGCCTGGCCGCGGCGCCGTGGTCGAGATCACCATGCCGTTGGCACGCAGGGCCGTCGCATGAGCCCCGATCGCGTCCTGGTGGTCGAGGACGACACCGAGATCGCCGCCCTGCTGGCCGGTGGCCTGACGGCCGAGGGCTATCACGTCGATCTGGCCGACTGCGCGGCGGGGCTGGACCAGCGGTTGCGGGACGGGGGCTATGACCTGGTCGTGCTGGACCGGATGCTGCCCGACGGCGACGGCGCCGACCTGTGCCAGGAGATTCGCGGGGCGGGCCATGACGTGATGATCCTGATGCTGACCGCCAAGGATGCGCTGGCCGAGAAGTTGGAGGGGCTGGGGGCAGGGGCCGACGACTACATGACCAAGCCCTTCGCCTTCGAGGAACTGCTGGCTCGCATCGCGGTCCTGCTGCGCCGTGCGCCTGCGCGCGAGGACCGCCCGTCGCGCATCGTCATCGGCGATCTGTGTCTGGACCTGGACACCAAGACCGCGACGCGACGCGACCGCGACCTGGACCTGACCGCGACCGAGTTCTCGCTGCTGCGGTTTCTGGCAGAGCGTCCCGACAAGGTTCAGTCGCGCGTGGACATCCTGAAGGGTGTCTGGGGATACAATTTCGACCCGCAGACCAACATCGTCGAGGTCTATATCGCCTATCTGCGCAAGAAGCTGGATCAGGACGGTGATGAGCGGATGATCCACAACCAGCGCGGCTTCGGGTATCTGCTGTCGGCCCGGTGACGCGGTCCTGTCATGAAAGCTTCACTGGCGCCGGGGTCATTATTCCATTATTCGGGAATCATGGAACATGACCGCGCCGCCAGTGCCTTCGCTACCCTTGGCCATCCCGGGCGCCTTGCCGTCGCCCGGCTTCTGATGCGTTTTGCCCCCCGCGCCGTCCGCCCGACCGAGATCGCGCAGGCGCTGGGGCTGAAGCCGAACACCCTGTCGCACTACCTGTCCGACCTGACGGGATGCGGCCTTGTCGCCGTGCGGCGACAGGGGCGGTCGCTGCTCTATTCGATCGATGTCGATGCGACGGGCCGCCTGCTGGGCTATCTGGCAATGGACCTTGGCCGCGCGCGCCCGGACGTTCTGACCAGCATCCCACAATCCAAGGAGCCGACCGTGACGCATACCGGTTTCCATGTCCTGTTCATCTGTTCAGGCAATTCCGCCCGATCGCTCTATGCCGAGGCGCTGCTGCGCGATCTGGGCGGCGATCGGTTCATCGCCCATTCGGCAGGCACCCGGGCGGGAACGCATCCGAACCCCCTTGCGCTGCAGGTGCTGGACCGCAACGGCCACGACACGACCACCCTGCGGTCCAAGCATCTGTCCGAGTTCCAGTCGCCAGACGCCCCCAGGATGGATTTCGTCTTCACCGTCTGCGACACCTCCGCGTCCGAGGAATGCCCCCCCTGGCCCGGCCAGCCGATCACCGGGCATTGGGGACTGCCCGACCCGGTCAAGGCGCAGGGGACGGACGCCGAACGGGCGCTGGTCTTTGCCCGGACCTATGCCGCCCTGCGCCGCCGGATCGAAGCCTTTGCCGCCCTGCCGGTGGCCAGCCTAGACCGAATCTCGCTTCAGAACCGGGTCGATCAGATCGATGCCCGCGAACTTGCCAAGGACTGAACCCATGACCCGAATCGCACTGAATGGCCTGGGCCGCATCGGAAAGTTGGCCCTCCGCCGGATGATCGACCTGGGCCTGGGGGACCGGATCGTCCTGCTGAACGACGCGGCGGGCGATGCCGATCAGCACGCCCTGCTGATGGAATTCGACAGCGTTCACGGCCGCTGGTCCAAACCCGTCGCGGCAGACGGCGAGGCGCTGGTTCTGGATGGCCACCGCATTCCGCTGACGCATCACCGGACCATCGACGCCCTGCCGCTGCGTGACCTGGGGGTCGACCTGGTGATCGACGCGACGGGCGTGTTCAAGACCGCGGACCGGATCGCGCCCTATTTCGATGCGGGCGTGGCGCGTGTCGTGGTCAGCGCACCAGTCAAGGATGGCGGGGCGTTGAACCTGGTCTATGGCGTGAACCATCACCTCTATGACGGCAGCCAGCGGATCGTGACGGCGGCCAGCTGCACGACGAACTGCCTGGCCCCGGTGGTCAAGGTCGTCCACGAGGCCCTGGGCATCCGCCACGGGTCGATCACCACGATCCATGACGTCACCAACACGCAGACCATCGTCGACCGACCGGCCAAGGACATGCGCCGCGCGCGCTCGGCGCTGATGAACCTCATTCCCACGACGACCGGCAGCGCCACGGCGATCACGCTGATCTATCCCGAACTGAAGGGTCGGCTGAACGGCCACGCGGTCCGGGTGCCGCTGCTGAACGCCTCGTTGACCGACTGCGTGTTCGAGGTCGAGCGTCCGACAGGCGTGGAGGAGGTCAACGCCCTGTTCGCCGCCGCCGCGGCGGGACCGCTGGACGGCATCCTAGGCTATGAGACGCGGCCGCTGGTGTCGACCGACTATGTCAACGATCCGCGCAGCGCGATCATCGACGCGGGATCGACGATGGTCGTGAACGGAACACAGGTCAAAATCTATGCCTGGTACGACAACGAATGGGGCTATGCCTGCCGGCTGGTCGATGTCGCGCGCATGGTCGCGGGGCGGATGGCATGAACCCGGTCCGCGCCTATGCCGCGGTGACGGCGGCCTATTGGGCGTTCATGCTGTCGGACGGCGCGTTGCGCATGCTGGTGCTGCTGCACTTCAACGGACTGGGCTTTTCCCCGGTCCAGCTGGCATGGCTGTTCCTGCTGTACGAGGCTGCGGGGATCGTCACGAACCTGGCCGCGGGCTGGCTGGCGGCCCGGTTCGGACTGGCGGCGACCCTGTACGCGGGCCTGGGCATCCAGATCGCGGCCTTGACGACGCTGGCGCAGCTGGACCCGGCATGGAGCGTCACGGCATCGGTGATGTTCGTGATGGCGGTGCAGGGCGCATCGGGTGTCGCCAAGGATCTGTCCAAGATGTCGTCGAAATCGGCGGTCAAGGTCCTTGCCCCCGCCGCCGATGGCGGGCTGTTCCGATGGGTGGCTGCGCTGACCGGGTCCAAGAACGCCGTCAAGGGCCTGGGCTTTTTCCTGGGCGCCGCGCTGCTGGCCATTGCGGGGTTCCAGGCGGCGGTCTGGGGCATGGCCGCGGTGCTGGCCGCGATTTTTGTGGCGGTGGTCCTGTTCCTGCCCGCGGGCCTGCCCGGTCGGGTGAAGGCGGCCGAAGGATGGTCAGGCTGGCGGTCGCGGGACAGCCGCGTGAACCGGCTGTCCCTGGCGCGCATGTTCCTGTTCGGTGCGCGCGACGTGTGGTTCGTGGTGGGCATCCCGATCTATTTTCAGGCCGTCCTGTCCGATGGCACCGCCGAAGGGCGGCGCGAGGCCTTCTTTCTGGTCGGCGGTTTCATGGCGCTGTGGATCATCCTTTATGGCGCGGTTCAGGCCGCCGCCCCGCGCATCCTGGGCGGCGCCGGCCGACCCGAGGCGCAGATCACCCGGGACGCGGTCCGGTGGGCAGGTCGGCTGGTGCCCATCCCCTTCGTGATGGCGGCGGCGGTCGTGATCGCGGGCGATCCTGCGCCTTGGCTGACGATGCTGCTGGTTCTGGGCCTGCTGGTCTTCGGCTTCGTCTTTGCGGTTAACTCCTCCGTTCATTCATACCTGATCCTGGCCTTTGGTCAGGCACAGCGGATCACGCGGGATGTCGGGTTCTATTACATGGCGAACGCGGCGGGCCGCCTGATCGGGACGCTGCTGTCGGGCCTGTCCTATCAGGTCGGCGGGCTGCCGCTGTGCTTGGCCACCGCCGGCGCGATGGCGGCGGCCTGCTGGTGGGCGGCACGCCGCCTGCTGATCGACAGCCCGGAAAGCGTGGGGCCGGCCCGCTGAAGGCCGTCCTGCATCCTTTACGGTTGCAGCAGAAAACCCCGCGTGCGCGGCACGGGCGCGCAGCGGCGCAGGAACCGCCGCGCCTGCCACCCTGACCGGATATGCGCAAGCGCCAGTCGGGGTCCTGCGGCGGCGATGACCTCGGTCGCGCGGTCGCGATGAAACTGCCGCGAGGTACGGGCATAGGCGATGGCATCCAGCGTGTGCCAGCCGAACGTCTCGCGGCACCCCTCTCCCATGCCCGGCCGCGTGCGGTTGTGATAACGCAGCGACCGCCACGCGACGCGGGCGACCTGCACCGGCCTGGACGGATCAACCCAGATCAGAAGATGGGCACGGGCGGCGCGCTCATGCATCGTCTCGTAATGACCGCCCTCGATGATCCAGTGCTCCTGCGCATGGATCTCGCGGGTCAGGGCATCAAGCTGGCCGGTGCTGCGATGGACAAAGCCCGGCATCCAGCTCAGCTGATCCATGTGGTATGCGGGCAGGCCGGCCAACGCGGCCAGCCGCATCGCCAGCCAGGACTTTCCCGTCCCTGACCCGCCCAGAACCATCACCCGTGTCACCAAACTCATCCATCCCCCAACCGCTCACGAACGCGCGATCAACACGCTCTACGCGGATTGGTTCGGATTTGGCAGGATAATTTCAGCTTGGGACGATTCACGCCGATCCTGCACGACGCTGGTTCCGCAACCTCGCAGCGCGGAAGACGTCCATGCGTGGGATCGGTCGGCGGTGTGGGGATGGTAGGCCCGGCAGGACTTGAACCCGCAACCAAGGCGTTATGAGCGCCCTGCTCTAACCAATTGAGCTACAGGCCCCCGCAGCACGCATTGCCTAGTGCCGCATGGCGGTCAGGTCAAGCTTGGGCGTTGCCCAATGGGTGCGGTTCCGCTATCGGGGGGCCGACATCAGCCGGGGGCCGACATGACACAGAACGGGATCAGCTATCGCGACGCAGGCGTCGACATCGACGCGGGGAACGCGCTGGTCGAACGGATCAAGCCCGCCGCCGCCGCCACGCAGCGACCGGGCGTCATGGATGCGCTTGGCGGGTTCGGCGCGCTGTTCGACCTCAAGGCTGCGGGCTATGACGACCCGATCCTGGTCGCCGCCACCGATGGCGTGGGCACCAAGCTGCGCATCGGCATCGACACCGGACATCTGGACGGTCTGGGTCAGGATCTGGTCGCGATGTGCGTGAACGACCTCGTTTGCCAGGGCGCCGAGCCGCTGTTCTTCCTGGACTATTTCGCCACCGGCAAGCTGTCCGTCGACGAGGGCGCCCGCGTGGTCGAGGGGATCGCCCGCGGCTGCACAGCCGCCGGCTGCGCCCTGATCGGCGGAGAGACCGCCGAGATGCCCGGCATGTATCACGACGGCGATTTCGACCTTGCTGGCTTTTCGGTGGGCGCGATGAACCGCGGCGCGGCGCTTCCCGCGGGCGTGGGGCAGGGGGACGTGCTGCTGGGCCTGGCCTCGGACGGCGTGCATTCCAACGGCTATTCGCTGGTCCGCAAGGTCGCGGAACGCGCCGGTCTGGCGTGGTCCGACGCCGCGCCCTTTGCCGACACCACCCTGGGAGAGGCGCTGCTGACGCCCACGCGGCTCTACGTCAAGCCCGCCCTGGCAGCAATCCGCGCGGGCGGAGTGCACGCGCTGGCCCATATCACCGGCGGCGGCCTGACCGAGAACCTGCCCCGCGTCCTGCCCAAGGACTTGGGCGCGGACATCGACCTGGGCAGCTGGCCGCTGCCCCCCGTCTTCGCCTGGCTGGCCCAGGCCGGAGGGATTGAGACGTCCGAGATGCTCAAGACCTTCAACAGCGGCATCGGCATGATCCTGGTCGTGGCCGCCGACCGCGCCGATGCGCTGACCGACCTGCTGTCCCAGCAGGGAGAGACGGTGCATCGCCTTGGCACCGTCACGGCGGGCGCGGGCGTACGCTATTCCGGCGCGCTTGCGTGAAACGGGTCGCGATCCTGATCTCGGGGGGCGGGTCGAACATGATCCGCCTGCTGCAGGACATGACCGGCGATCACCCGGCGCGTCCCGTACTGGTCGCGTCGAACGATCCGCAGGCGGGCGGACTGGCCCGCGCCGCCGAACTGGGCGTGCCGACCGCGTCCGTCGATCACCGCGACTTTCCGCGCGACCGGGCGGGGTTCGAACAGGCGCTGCTTCAGCCGCTGCTGGCGGCCCGGCCCGACATCATCTGCCTGGCTGGCTTCATGCGCATCCTGACGCCCGAATTCGTGCAGCGGTTTCAGGGGCGGATGCTGAACATCCATCCTTCTCTTTTGCCCAAATACCCCGGTCTCGACACCCATGCACGCGCCATCGCCGCCGGTGACGCCGAGGCCGGCTGCACCGTGCACCTGGTCACGCCGGAACTGGACGCAGGGCCGGCCCTGGGTCAGGCGCGCGTGCCGATCATGCCCGGCGATGACGCCGCGACCCTGGCCACGCGTGTGCTGGTGCAGGAACACCGCCTGTACCCGGCGGTGCTGCGGCGGTTCGCGTCAGGCGACCGAACGCCCCTGGTCCTTTAGCCCCACAGCAGGGCCAGCGTCGCGGCCGGGTCTTCCTGGGTCCAGATCTCGGGGCCCAGGGCGATGAAGTCGGTGATCGGCGTCAGCTGGGTGATCAGCTCTCGCGTGATGGCGCCTTCGGCCACGACCGGCACCTCGATCATCTCGGACCACCACTGGAACAGTTCCAGCTCGACCGGATCACCACGATAGAGCGCGCTGTCGCTGACCGGACCAAAGGCCACGTAATCCGCACCCGCCTCGGCCGCGTTCATGCCCTCGTGGCGCGACGTGCCGCAGAACGCGCCGACGATCGCGTCGTCGCCCAGCTCCTTTCGGGCATAGCGCACGGCCTTGGCCCCGTCGTTCAGGTGCACCCCGTCCAGCCCGTGGCGCAGCGCCAGCTTGACGTGATCGTCGATCACCACGGCCACGTCGCGGGCATGGGCGATCTCGCGTGCCATGTCGGCCAAGCGGCCCAGCTCGTCCTCCTCGGCGCCGCCGCGGATGCGCAGGCAGGCGGGGGCCACGCGGTCCATCACCTCGGCCAGCATCGGCGCCAGGCTGGATGCCTGGGCGCCGGCAGGGGTCATCAGGTACAGTTGAGGGGCGTCGGTCATGGCGATCTCCTTTGTGTCGCAGATAGCGCAGCTTGCCCGCCGCCGCCAGACGGACTATCTGCCGGACCATGCAGATCGAACGCCAACCCGTCATCATCCTCGTGCGCCCGCAGATGGGCGAGAACATCGGCGCGGCCGCCCGCGCCATGCTGAATTTCGGCCTGACCGACATGCGCATCGTCGATCCGCGCGACGGCTGGCCCAACCCCAAGGCCGTCGCCATGGCCTCGGGGGCGGCGGGCCGCGTGCTGGACACGGCCCGCGTCTATCCCACGCTGGCTCTGGCGATGGAGGGCATCGACTATGCCTATGCCACCACCGCGCGCGGGCGCGAACTGACCAAGCCCGTCTTCACGCCCGCCACCGCGATGGCCCAGGCCCGCGCCCATGATGGCCGCTCCGCGATCATCTTCGGCCCCGAACGCACCGGGCTGGAGAATGACGACATCGCGCGGGCCAATGCCATCGTCACCGTGCCGGTGAACCCCGATTTCCCGTCGCTGAACCTGGCCCAGGCCGTCCTGCTGATGGGATACGAATTCGGCCGCGACATCCTGCCGCCCGAACCCGCGCCCCATCTGCGTCGGTCCGAGGCCGAAGCCCCCGCCGACCGCATCGAGATCGAGCGGTTGGGCGACCATTACGACGACCAGCTGACCCAGGCCGGATTCTTCTTCCCGGAAACCAAGGCCGCGTCGATGCGTCTGAACATGCGCAACATGTGGTCGCGCCTGACCCTGACCAAGGGCGACGTGCGGATCCTGCACGGCGTCCTGCGTCAGTTGACCCGGCGCTGACCCGCCCCTAACCTCCGCCCGAAAGGAGCCTTGCGATGGCCAAGCGACCTGTCTTCCAGGAAGTCTCGGACCCGACCGCAGCCCGACCCGTCCAGACCACCGGCATGATCGATGCCCGCCCCCGCGGCGCGCGGCGCGCGATCCGCGCCTGGCTTGCCGTGCTGTTCGTGCTGGTCCTGGCGATGATCGTCGTGGGCGGCGCCACGCGCCTGACCGGGTCGGGCCTGTCGATCACCGAATGGAAACCCGTGACCGGGGCCATCCCGCCCATGAACGCCGCCGACTGGCAGAGCGAATTCGACCTCTACCGCCAGATCCCGCAGTACCAGGAGCTAAACCGCGGCATGTCGCTGTCGGAATTCCAGTACATCTACTGGTGGGAATGGGGGCACCGCCTGCTGGGCCGCGTAGTCGGTCTGGTCTGGGCACTTGGCTTCGTCTTCTTCTGGGCCACGTCGCGCATTCCCACGGGCTGGACGCCCCGCCTGCTGTCCCTGGGGGCGCTTGGCGGCCTGCAGGGCGCGATCGGCTGGTGGATGGTCAGCTCGGGCCTGAACGAGGGGATGCTGCGTGTCGCGTCCTATCGCCTGGCCACGCATCTGGGCATCGCCTTCCTGATCCTGGGCCTGATCACCTGGTACGTCCTGCAATTGTCGCGGTCCGAGGCCGAGCTGATGCGCGCGCGCCGCGCCGGAGAGGCCAAGCTGTTCCGCATGTCCACGGGGCTGATGCACCTGACTTTCGTGCAGATCCTGCTGGGCGCGCTGGTCGCGGGCATCGATGCCGGCCGCACCTATACCGGCTGGCCCACCATGGGCGGCGAATGGATCCCGGCTGCGATCTGGGACGGCACCCTGGGCTGGCGGAACTTCTTCGAGAACCCGGCCCTGGTCCAGTTCATCCACCGCATGACCGGCTATCTGCTGGCGATCTTCGCCGTCGTCGTGTGGCTGCGGGCGCGCCGCTCGCCCCATCCGGTGACGCGCGGCGCCTTCAGCGTCATGATCGTGGCGATGGCCGCACAGATCGGGCTGGGCATCCTGAACGTGATCCACGCATCGCCCCTGCACCTGGCCCTGACGCACCAGTTCGGCGCCGTCGTGCTGTTCGCGATGATTCTGCGGGCGCGCCACCATGCGCGCTATCCCTTTGAAACCTCGATCCGGGGGGCGATCCGATGACCGCGCTGACCGACCTGCTGGCCTTCCAGCGCCAGACCGAAGCCCTGTCCTCCGTCGCCGAACGGTTGGGCTGGGACCAAGAGACCGTGATGCCCCGCGGCGCCGCCGAACAGCGCGCCGAGGAGATGGGCGCGATGGAGGAGGTGCTGCACGACCGCCGCACCGATCCGCGCATCGGCGAATGGCTGGACGCGGCCGATCCGCAAAGCCCCGCCGACCGCCGCGCCGTCCAACTGATCGCGCGCGATTTCGCCCGCAGCAGCCGTATCCCGGCGCGGCTGGCCTCCGAGCTGGCGCGGCTGACCTCGCTGGCGCAGGGCATCTGGGCCGAGGCCCGCGCCAAGGACGCGCCCGCGGATTTCCTGCCGACCCTGGATCAGGTCCTGATGCTGAAGCGCGAGGAGGCTGCGTGCCTGGCCGATGGCGACGATCTTTATGACGCGCTGCTGGAGGATTACGAACCCGGCATGAGCGGGGCGCGTCTGGCGACGCTGTTCGACGCGATGCGCCCGCGCCTGGTCGCGCTGCGCGACGACGTCCTGGGTGCCGATCAGCCGCAGGCGCTGAAGGGCCATTTCCCGCAGGAAACCCAGCTGCGCCTGGCCCGCGCCTGTGCCACGGCCTTCGGTTATGACTGGACGCGGGGGCGGATGGATCTGGCCGTGCATCCCTTCAGCTCGGGGCGCTGGCAGGACAGCCGCATCACCACGCGGGTGGTCGAGACGGATCCGTTCAACTGTCTCTACTCCACCATCCACGAGGTCGGCCATTCCAGCTATGAGCTGGGCATAGACCCCGATTACGCCTTCACCCCCCTGGGGCGCGGCGTGTCCATGGGCGTCCACGAAAGCCAGAGCCGCATCTACGAGAACCAGCTGGGCCGCGGTCGCGCCTTCACAGGCTGGCTGTTCGAACGCATGTCCGAGGCCTTCGACGGGTTGAACATCACCGATCCCGACGCCTTCTACGCGACGGTCAACCGCGTCACGCCGGGCTATATCCGCACCGAATCGGACGAGGTGCAGTACAACCTGCACGTCATGCTGCGCTTTGATCTGGAGCGTGACCTGATCTCGGGGCGGCTGGATACGCAGGACCTGGAGGCGGCGTGGAACGCGCGCTTCCTCAAGGATTTCGGCGTCGCGGTCGATCGTCCCGCGAACGGCGTGCTGCAGGACGTCCATTGGTCGGTGGGCCTTTTCGGCTATTTCCCGACCTATGCCCTAGGCAACGTCTATGCGGGCTGCCTGAACCAGGTCCTGCGCGGCGCGGTGCCCGATCTGGACGCGTCCCTGGCCCAGGGCGACGCGACCCCCGCCACCGAATGGCTGCGCGAGAACGTTCAGCGCCACGGCGGCCTGATGACCCCGACCGAGGTGATCGAGACCGCCGCGGGCCAGCCCATCGGCCCCGACCCGCTTCTGGACTATCTGGAACAGAAGTTCGGTCGCATCTACGGTCTGTGATCGTCCCGCATGACAAAGCCCCGCGGCCGGCGCCGCGGGGCTTTTTCGTTGGCCAAATACCCTGCGGATGGCCCGGGGGGGCGCAAGGCCCCCCGGACCATCGGATCACTCGGCGGCGCGGGCCATCGGGTTGTTCGGATGGCTGGTCCAGTTCGCGTATTCGCCGCGCGGAATGCCGGTGCGCTTGTCGATCTCGCCGATCTCCAGCTCTCGCATGGTGATGCAGTCCTCGACCGGACAGACATCGACACACAGGTTGCAGGCGACGCATTCCTCCTCGATCACCTCGAAAACGCGGCCCGGCTTCATGGCAATGGCCTGGTGGCTGGTATCCTCGCAGGCGGCATAGCAGCGGCCGCAGCTGATGCAGGCATCCTGGTCGATCACCGCCTTGGTGACATAGTTCAGGTTCAGCTGCTGCCAGTCGCGCACGTTGGGAACCGCGCGACCGATCAGGTCGGACAGGCCCATCTCATGGCTGTCCAGATAATCGTGCAGGCCGGTGATCATCTCCTGGACCACCTTGAAGCCATAGGTCATCGCCGCCGTGCAGACCTGCACATTGCCCGCGCCAAGCGCCATGAACTCGGCCGCGTCGCGCCAGGTGGTGACGCCGCCGATGCCGCTGATGGGCAGGCCGGCGGTAGCGGGGTTGCGGGCGATCTCGGCCACCATGTTCAGGGCGATGGGCTTGACCGCCGGGCCGCAATAGCCGCCATGGCTGCCCTTGCCGTCGATGGTGGGCTGGGGCGCGAAGAGGTCCAGATCGACCGAGGTGATCGAGTTGATCGTGTTGATCAGGCTGACCGCATCGGCGCCGCCGCGTTTCGCGGCCTCGGCGGGCTTGGTCACGTCGGTGATGTTGGGGGTCAGCTTCACGATGCAGGGCATGCGGCTGTATTTCTTGACCCACCGGGTCACCATCTCGATGTATTCCGGCACCTGGCCCACGGCCGATCCCATGCCGCGTTCGGCCATGCCGTGGGGGCAGCCAAAGTTCAGTTCCACCCCGTCGGCGCCGGTATCCTCGATCCGGGCCAGGATGTCCTTCCAGCTGTCCTCGTCGCAGGGCACCATCAGGCTGATGATCAGCGCCCGGTCGGGATAGTCGCGCTTGACCGACTTGATCTCGCGAAGGTTTACCTCCAGCGGTCGGTCGGTGATCAGCTCGATGTTGTTGATGCCCAGGACGCGGCGGTCGGCGCCATGGATCACGCCATAGCGGGGGCCGTTCACGTTGACGACAGGCGGGCCTTCCGAGCCCAGGGTCTTCCACACCACGCCGCCCCAACCGGCCTGGAAGGCGCGGCGGACGTTGTATTCCTTGTCGGTCGGCGGGGCCGAGGCCAGCCAGAAGGGGTTCGGGGACTTGATCCCGATGAAATTGCTGCGCAGGTCTGCCATGATCTCGCGTCCTCAGCCGGGGATTTCGACGGGACGTCCGGTCAGCCGGGCGTCGATGTCTTCTGCCGCGTCGCGGCCTTCGGCCACGGCGGTCACGGTCAGGTCGTCGCCGCCGGATGCGCAATCGCCCCCGGCCCAGACCCCGTCCAGCGTCGTGCGGCCCGGCCCGGTCACCAGGATCTTGCCCCCGGCCAGCTCAAGCCCCTCGGGCGCGCCCTCCAGGCGCTGGCCGATGGCGCGGAACACCTGGTCGGCCCGCAGGCGGAACCGGTCCTCGGTCACGTGCAGCCCGTCGGGGCCGTCCTGGGTATAGGCGAACTCGACCTCGGTCACCGCGCCGTTGCCATGGACCGCCAGGGGCGCCGCATTGCAGATGATCCGCACGCCGCTGGCGGTCGCGTGGTCCTGTTCATGGCGGCTGGCGCCCATGCGGTCCTGACCGCGGCGATAGACGATGCTGACGTTCTCGGCGCCCAGCAGGCGGGCCTGCACGGCGGCATCCACTGCGGTCATGCCGCCGCCGATCACCACCACGTCGCGGCCGACGGGCAGGGTGCCCAGATCGCTGGCCTGGCGCAGGTCGCGGATGAAGTTGACGGCGTCCAGCACATGCGTGCGGTCCTCGCCGTCTGCGCGCAGCGCGTTCACGCCGCCCAGGCCCATGCCCAGGAACACCGCATCGTATTCGGACTGCAGCGAGGCCATGGTGATGTCGCGGCCGATCGCCTGGTCGTGGCGCAGCTCGATCCCGCCGATGCCCATCAGCCAATCGACCTCGGCCTGCGCGAAACCGTCCACGGCCTTGTAGCTGGCGATGCCGTATTCGTTCAGCCCGCCGGGCTTGGGCCGCGCCTCGAAGATCACCACGTCATGGCCCTTGGCGGCCAGGCGGTGCGCGCAGGCCAGACCCGCGGGGCCCGCGCCCACCACGGCCACGCGCTTGCCCGTGGGAGCGGCGCGCTTGAAGGGGTGCGACCCTTGGGCCATCAGCCCATCGGTCGCGTAACGCTGCAGCGCTCCGATCTCGACCGGCTTGCCCTCGGCCTCCATGCGCACACAGGCGCCCTCGCACAGCTGTTCCGTGGGACAGACGCGGGCGCACATGCCGCCCAGGATGTTGGCGTGAAAGATCGTCATCGCCGCCGCGTCCGGCGTGTCGGTCGCGATCTGCCGGATGAACAGCGGGATGTCGATGCTGGTCGGACAGGCCGTGATGCAGGGCGCGTCATGGCAGAAATAACACCGGTCAGCGGCCACATGTGCCTCGTGGCGGTCCAGCGGCGGGGCGACATCGACGAAGTTCGCCGCCAGCTGGTCGGGGGTCAGTCGTCCCGGCACCACGCCGGGGCTTAATCTCGCTTGGGACATTTTCGTCTCCTGGCTCACCTGTTGGTGAAATCAGGCTGACACAGGTCCATTTTTTTATCAAATGGTAAAATATGGGCCGCAAAGCTATGCGGAAATTTCAGGCAGGCAGGTCCAGGACGGCGGCCAGACCGCCCAGATCGGAACGTTCCAGCCGCAATTCGCCGCCATGCAGCGCCGCCAGATCGGCCACGATGGCCAGGCCCAGCCCCGCGCCGGGGGCGCCCAGTTCGTCCAGCCGCGCGCCGCGCATTAGGGCCAGGGGGGCCTGGTCGGGGGACAGGCCGGGACCGTCATCCTCGATCCGCAGGATCAGGCGGTCCGGCGGGACGCGCACGGTGATCCGCAGGCGCGTGCGCCCCCATTTGGCGGCATTCTCGGACAGGTTGCCGATCATCTCCTCCAGGTCCTGGCGTTCGCCGGGAAAGGCCGCGTCCGGGGGGCAATCGACATCGGCGGTCATGCCGCGGTCGGCCAAGGGCCAGCGCAGCACCAGCAGGATGTCGTCGACGACCGGCGCGACCGGGGTCCGCTGCCCCAGCAGGCGCGGCCCGGCCTGACGCGCACGGCGCAGGTGCCAGCCGATCAGGCGATCCATCCGCGTGATCAGGGCCTGGCCCTGATGATCGGGCGGCAGTTCGTTCGACAGGGCCGCCAGCGGCGTCTTCAGCGAATGGGCCAGGTTCCCCAGATGCTGGCGCGACCGGGTCAGAAGGGCCGCGTTCTGGTCCAGCGCTGCGTTGATCTCTGACGCCAGGGGGCGCAGTTCGGACACGTCGGGGCGGGCCAGCCGGTCGCTGTCGCCCGCGCGCACGCGGGCCAGGTCGGCCCGCAGGCGGTCCAGGCTGCGCAGGCCAAGCGTCACCTGGATCACGCTGGCGGCGGCCAGGCCCAGCCCCAGCACCACCAGCGCGACCGCCAGCGGGCGCACGATCTGCGCCAGGCTTCCCTCGATCTCGGCCAGGGGGGCGGTCACGGTGACCGCAATCAGGGCGTCGCTGTCGGGAATGGTCAGCTCTCGGCGCAGGACGCGCAGGCCCGCCGCATCGGCGTCGCGGCCCGTCGCGCCGGTCAGATCGCCCGCGGGCCCGGTCAGCTGCCCGTCCAGCAGCGACGGAGAGCGCGCCACCGTCGCATCCCCCGCCATGACCTGCCAGTACCAGCCCGACAGCGGCAGGGTGAAGCGCACGTCCAGCGGCGTGTCGTCCAGCTCGACCCGGTCGTCGTCGACCTCCAGCTGGCCGATCAGGCTGTCGGCGATGGCCAAGGTTTCGGCGTCGAACCGGTCGGTGACGAAATCCTCCAGCAGCTGCGCGATCACCAGGAACGCCCCCAGCAGCGCCGCCGTCAGCCAGACCGCCGCCAGCAGCAGCAGCCGGCCGCGGATCGACCGCGTCACGCCGACCTCAGGACATAGCCCTCGCCGCGGCGGGTCTCGATGATCCCGTCGCCGACCTTCTTGCGCAGGCGGCCGATGACGACCTCGATCGACTTGAAGTCGCGGTCCGTCTCGGCTTCGTAGAGATGTTCGGACAGTTCGGTCCGGCTGATGACGCGGTCCTGATGGGTGATCAGATAGGTCATGATGCGTTGTTCAAACGCCGTCAGCCGCAGCGCCATCCCGTCCAGGGTGATGACGCCCAGCTGGCCGTCCAACTGCAGCCGCCCGGCTGCGATCTGCGGGCGCGCATGGCCCGCGGCACGGCGGATCAGGGTCTGGGCGCGCAGCACGACCTCCTCCAGGCGAAAGGGCTTGACGGCGTAATCGTCGGCGCCCGCGCGAAAGCCCGCCACCTTGTCGGTCCAGTCGCCGCGCGCGGTCAGGATCAGGACCGGCATGGCGATGCCCTGGTCGCGCCAGCGGGTCAGGACCTCGATCCCGGGCAGGCCGGGCAGGCCCAGGTCCAGCACGGCCACGTCATAGCTTTCGGTGGCGCCTAGGAACTCTCCCTGGGTGCCGTCTGGGGCGATGTCGGTCACGAAGCCGGCCTGGATCATGGCCTGGGACAGCTGGTCGGCCAGCAGGGGGTCGTCCTCGACGATCAGGGCGCGCATGTCAGGTCCTTCAGTCTTGGGTGCGGGGCGCGCGGCGCGCCTCCAGCTGGCCGCGTCCGGCCACTTCCAAAAAACGCCCTGTGCGGGCATCCACGCGGATGTTGAGGATGTTGCGCTGCGTGGTCAGCAGGCGGAACTCATAGATCAGCTCGACCCCCGCGGCGCGTTCGGCGGGGCGGGGCGGGCGCGTCTCGGCCGCGACCAAGCGGCCGTCATAGCGCGCGGTGACCGCCTCGGCCATGCGGTGGAACGGTTGCGGCTGAAAGCTGGTGGCCCAGGGGTCCGGCGGGGGGGCGGCCGGGGGCGCAGGCTGGGGCAGGGCCGCCAGCGGCGCCATCAGGGCCAGGACCAGGATCAGAGGATTCGGGGCACGTGTCATGGGGCCACTATGCCCTGTCCAGGGGAAATGGAAACCAAACGGCGCGTTGGCGATCCGTTCGGGTGCGTTGGGCTAGAAACGATTCGCAGAAGGCCGGACCCGCCGGCCGACATCGACCCAAAGGAGTGTCACATGACCCGCAAGCATCTTGCATCCACCGCCGCGCTGATCGCCGTCATGGCCGGGACCGTTCCCGCCATCGCCCAGACCCCCGGCGTCGAGCTGCCCTCCATGCTGCAGGGGCTGGACCTGGACCGCATCAGCTTCGAGACCAAGCGCGACGGCCAGCGCGAATACGAGGGCTATCTGCCGGACGGCACCCAGATCGAGGCCGAGTTCGACATGGCCGGCAATCTGATCAAGGTCGAGGCCGACGACGGCAGCCTGCCCGCGCCGCTGATCGATGCCGCATTGCCCGGTGCCGTGCGCGGCACGCCCGCGATGGCGCTGTTCGCCCGCTTCGAGGAGATCAAGCAGACCCCGCGCCACCTGGAGGTCAAGGGCTGGCAGGAGAACGGCGCCGAGGTCGAGGTCAAGTTCGCCCCCGACAATACCCTGATCGAGATCGAGACCGACGACACCGCCCTGCCGCAGCCGATCATCGACGCGATCCTGCCGCAGGCCGTGCGCGGCAACGAGGTCATGGCCCAGTTCGGCATGATCGAGGAGATCAAGGCCGAATACGGCCGCTTCGAGGTCAAGGGCGAGGATACCGGCGGCCAGGACATGCGCGCGGCCTTTGACGAGGCGGGGGCCGTCCTGCGGTTCGGCCGCGACGACGACCGCCGCGGCGGGCGTGACCACGATCGCGGCCCGCGCGGACACGGCCCGCGGGGTGACGGCCCCCACGGCGATGGTCCCCGCGGCGACGGTCCGCGCGCCGAAGGCCCCCGGGGTGATGGCCCGCGTGCCGAAGGCCCCCGGGGTGACGGTCCGCGCGGCGACATGCCCCCCGCGCCGCAGTTCGACACCGTCGCGGCGAACCAGCGCCTGACGCAGGCGGGCTACAGCGCGTTCGGCCTGATGCGCCAGGAGGGACCGCGCGTCCTGCTGGACGCGACCAATCCTGACGGGGAGACCGTCACCCTGGAACTGGACCCGCAGGGCCAGCTGGTGCGCGAAACCGCCCGCTGATCGCGGCGCCGGCTGCGCCGCAAGGGCCGTCCCGTCCGGGGCGGCCCTTCTTCCATGCCGCGACGGGCTGACCAAGAAGACACTTTGCCTTGGCGCGGCCCCGGTCTAGGCTGCGGGCCAAGCCAAAGCCCTTGGCGTCGTGTCATTTTATCGACACGCATGCCCGATAACGGGAAACGGCTGAGTGACAACGACATGGAGGATCTTTCTATGACACGGATCGACCGACGCGGCCTTCTGCGCGGGGCTGCGGCCACGGCTGGCGTGGCACTGGCCTCTCCCTACCTGGCGCGCGGCGCCATGGCGCAGGGTGCGGGGCAGGTGAACATCTTTGCCTGGGCCGGCTATCTGAACGACGAGATCCTGGGCGCCTTTCAGGAGGCCACGGGCATCACCCCGAATTTCACCCCCTATGGCACCAACGACGAGCTGCTGAACCAGCTGCGTGCCAACAACGGCGCCGGGTTCGACCTGATCTGGCCGACCGTCGACCGCGTCCCGAACTATGTCGAGTTCGGCCTGATCCAGCCGCTGGACGAATCGCGCATCGAGGTCGCCAAGGTCCTGCCCAGTGCCTGGGAGAACTCGGTCAACCTGGGCGCGGTCGTGGACGGCAAGCGGTACCAGGTGCCGACCGACTGGGGCACCGAGGCGATCGCGTTCGATACCGAACAGAACCCGCTGGAATACGGCACCGCGTCCTATGGCGATCTGTGGAAGGACGGCGCGCAGGCGACCGTGCGCGGGCATTCCTCGCTGATCGGCCTGGGCCTGTGGCTGGAGGCCGAGGGCAAGCTGCCGCGGCCGCTGCTGGATGCGTTCACCGATCCCGATGCGCAGATCGAGATCTTCGACGTGATCCTGGCCGAGGCCATCGCGCGCAAGGGCAACATCATCCAGTTCTGGACCAACGAGAACGAGGCCCAGGGCGCGTTCCGCGTCAACGGCGCCACCGTGGGCCAGACCTGGGATTCGACCGCAGCCGCCCTGGCGTCCGAAGGTCTGCCCGTGGGCTTCATCGCGCCCAAGGAAGGCGCGCTGGCCTGGATGGAGGGTCTGTCGATCCCGACGGGGGCGGCGAACCTGGACGGTGCCTATGCCTTCATCAACTGGTTCCTGACGCCCGAGGCCGGCGCGATGTACACCAACGCGACCAAGATCAACTCGACCGCGGTGGGCTCCGATCAGCTGACCTCGGACGAGGCCAAGGCCTTCTTCGCCGCCGCCTATCCGGGCGACGCGCTGGAGAAGCTGTGGTGGTGGCCGATCCAGGAAAGCTGGTACATCACCAAGCGCAACGAGTATCAGGACCGCTTCCTGTCGGCCTGAACCCAACCGGGGGCGGTTTCCGCCGCCCCCCAATTCCTGCAGGAGACACAATGTCCCATTCGGTCGAACTTGCCGGCATCGGCATGACTTTTGGCACCACCCGCGCCGTCAGCGATGTCAGCTTCAAGGTCGAGGCCGGAGAGTTCTTCTCCATCCTGGGGCCGTCGGGCTGCGGCAAGACCACGATCCTGCGCATGATCGCGGGCTTCATAGAGCCGACCGAGGGGCGCGTGCTGATCGGCGACCGGGACATGAAGGGGCTGGGCCCCAACCAGCGCCCGACCGCGATGATCTTTCAGTCGCTGGCCCTGTTCCCGCTGATGTCGGTGCGCGACAACATCGCCTTCGGCCTGGAGGCCCGTGGGGTCGGCCGCGCCGAACGCCGGGCCAAGGCAGACGACCTGCTGCGCCTGATCGCGCTGGAGGGATACGGCGACCGCATGCCGGGCGAACTGTCCGGCGGCCAGCGTCAGCGCGTGGCCATCGCCCGCGCCCTGGCCGTGGAACCGGGCGTCCTGCTGCTGGACGAACCGCTGTCCGCCCTGGACCTGAAGCTGCGCCAGCACATGCGCGCCGAACTGCGCGCGCTCCAGAAGCGCACGGGCGTCACCTTCATCTATATCACCCACGACCAATCCGAGGCGCTGGCCATGTCCGACCGCGTCGCCGTGATGTCGGCGGGTCTCTTGCAGCAGGTCGCCACGCCGCGAGAGCTGTACGACAACCCTGCCACGCCCTTCGTGGCCCGCTTCGTGGGCGAGACGAACGCCATTCCCGGCCGCATCACCGACGTGCAGGCCGGCACCGCCCGGATCGAGACCGACCTGGGCCCGCTGACCGGTCGCGCGGGACAGGGTGCCGCGCCGGGCGTGCAGGGCACGATCTATGTCCGCCCCGAGGCGCTGGTGCCCGGTATCGACCAAAACCCCCTGCAGGCGCAGATAGAGCGTGTCGATTTCGAAGGATCCTTTGCGCTGGTCCACGGCCGGTTCGACGGCGGGACAGCGCTGACGGCATCGGTGCCCTCGACGCGGCTGGCCGATGCGCCGGTTCCGGGCAGCCGGGCGGGGTTCGGGTTCGACGCGGGACATGCGGTGGTGCTGGGCGATGGGTGATCTGAAAAACCGTTTCGGACCGGGGCTTTCGACGATCTTCCTGATCCTTGTCCTGTTCTGGCTGGCCGTGATGGTCCTGGCCCCGAACCTGATGATGATCGACTATGCCCTGCGGCCGAACCTGCCGCCCGCGGCGCTTGGGGGGCCGGACGACACCTATACGCTGTCGAACATCCTTTATCTTGCCGGAGAGCCCACGCACCGCGCGATCTTCTTCAAGACGATCTGGGCCAGCGGCCTGGTGGCGGCGGTGACCTTTGCCGTCTGCTATCCCATCGCCTTCTGGATGGCGCAGCGGGCCACGACGGGACAGCTGGCCATCGCGATGATGCTGATCATCATCCCCTTCTTCATCAACGAGGTGCTGCGGACGCTGGCCTGGTTCATCATCCTGGCCTATCGCGGGCCGCTGAACGCGGTGCTGACGAATATCGGCCTGATCGACGCACCGATCCGCTGGCAGGGCGACGGAGGCGTGCTGGCGGCGATGGTCTATGCCTATATCCTGTTCATGCTGCTGCCGATCTACAACGCCATCGAATCGCTGGACAAAGCCCAGATCGAGGCCGCCCGCGACCTGGGCGCGTCGCCCTGGCGCATCCATACCCGCGTGGTGATCCCCCATGCCAAGGCCGGGATCGCGACGGGTTTCGTGTTCACCTTCATGCTGGCCGCCGGCAGCTATGTCGCGCCCGCGCTGCTGGGATCGCCCGGCAGCCGATGGTTCACCGAGATCATCTACAACTGGTTCTTCGAGGGCGGCGACTGGAACCGCGGCGCGGCCTATGCGCTGGTGCTGCTGGTGCTGTGCTTGGCGGTCGTCCTGATCACCTTGCGGCTGTTTCGCGTCAACCTGACGGATGTCGCGAAATGAGAGCGGAACGCATCTTCGGCGCCATGTTCTGGCTGTATCTGATGGTCTTCGCGGCCTATCTGTTCGCACCGCTGATTATCATGGGCGCGGCCAGCTTCAATGAAAGCCGCTTTCCCACGGTGATCCCGTGGCAGGGGACCACGACGGAATGGTTCGCCGCCATGTGGGCGGACGCGGCCATGTGGCAGTCGCTGTGGACGTCCGTGCTGGTCGCGGTCTGCGTGGTGGTGATCGTGGTGCCGGTGGGCACGGCGGCGGCGCTGGTCCTGACATCGCTGCATGCGCGGGCGCGCAGCTTTGCCTATGCGGTGATGGTGTCGCCCCTGCTGACGCCGGGGGTGGTGATCGGGATCTCGACCCTGATCCTGTGGCGGCAGATGGGCGTGGGCGGCGGGGTGTTCCTGATCGTGCTGGCGCAGTCCACCTTCATCATCTGCTATGTCATGCTGATGGTCATGGCCCGCCTGCAGCGGTTCGACCGCACGCAGGAGGAGGCGGCCCTGGGTCTCGGCGCCAGCCGCGTGATGGTGTTCCGCCGCGTGACGCTGCCGTTCCTGCGGCCCGCGCTGATCGCGTCGGCCGGCCTCGCGGTTCTGCAATCGATCGAGAACTACAACACCACGCTGTTCGTGCGCGGGTTCGAGACGCCCCTGACCGTCTTCATCGCGACCAAGGTCCGCACCGGCCTGACGCCCGCGGTGAACGCGTTGGCGCTGGTCATCATCGTGGCCACGGTCATCGGGGCCATCGCCTATGAGGTCGCGCGGCGCCGGCGCGCGGCCTAGCCGTTCGGCAGGATCAGGTCGGGCGCACGGCTGGCGGTCAGCACCAGTTCCATGTTGGGCAGGTCGTTCGCCTCCAGCTTGGCGCGGGCCTGATCGGGGGGCAGGTCGCGCCAGCGGGCCGTCAGGCGGGCCCGCAGCACCGCCTGCGGCACGTCCAGCATCACGGTCAGCGCGAAATGACGCCCCAGGTCGCGCCAGCCGGGCCGGTCCAGCAGCAGATAGTTCCCCTCGACCAGGATCAGCCGGGCCGAGGCCGGGATCTCACGCGCGGCGGCGCGGCTGATCTCCAGGTCGCGGTCGAAGACGGGGACCAGCACGTCGCGGCCGTCATCGGCGGCCAGCCGGTCCAGCATGACCGCAAAGCCGTCCAGGTCGAACGTCCAGGGCGCCCCCTTACGCGGCAGATCGCCGCGTGCCGACAGCAGCCGGTCGTCCAGGTGATACCCGTCCATCGGCAGCAGCGCCGCCCCCGGCAGATCGGCCAGAAGCGCATCGGTGACATGGCTCTTGCCCGCGCCCGGAGGGCCCGCCAGGGTGACCATGGTCCGGCCGGGGCCGCGGGCCATGGTCCGCAGGCGCTCTCTCAGGTCGGGAAGATCTGTCGTCGTGGTCATCATGTCACCTTTGAGGGCCTGTCACCGCGATCCTTTTCCGATATTCCGGAACCATTCAAGGCGGCAGTGCCTTGAAGCAGACGACAGGGTCTGGGGCAGGCTTACAAGGGACGCGACGTGGACGAACGGGACGACTGGCACCTGACCGAGGCGCTGCATCATGAACACGGACGCGGCGATCCCTTCGCGGCCGCGGTGCGGGCAACGCGCATGCCGATGATCATCACCAACCCCAGCCTGCCCGACAATCCCATCGTCTTTGCCAATGACGCGTTCCAGCGCCTGACCGGGTACGACCGCGACGAGCTGATGGGTCGCAACTGCCGGTTCCTGCAGGGGTCGCAGACAGACCAGGACACGATCCGCCGCCTGCGCGAGGCGGTCGAGAACGGGACCGACATCTCGGTCGATATCCTGAACTATCGCAAGGACGGGACGTCGTTCTGGAATGCGCTGTATCTCAGCCCGGTGCGTGACGATGCGGGCCGCATCCGGTTCTTCTTTGCATCGCAGCTGGACGTCACCGACCGGATCGACGTGCAGTCCCGCATGGCGCGCGAGAAATCGCGGGTCGAGGCCGAGGTGACACGCCGCGTCGCCGAACTGCGCGATTCGCTGGATGCACAGCGTCTGCTGCTGCACGAGGTCGATCACCGCGTGAAGAACAACATGACCATGATCGGGTCGATCCTGCGCCTGCAGCTGCGCGAGGCGGCGGACAGCGACACGGCCGACATGCTGCGTGCGATGATGACCCGGATCGACGCCTTGGCCACGGTGCATCGCCACCTGTACCAGTCCGACGACGTGACGCGGTTCGACATCGGATCCTATGCCGTCAACCTTGCCTCCGACCTGACGCAAAGCCGGGCCGATTGCGACATCCGCATCCGCGCCGATCTGGGCCGGGCCGAGGTGCCTGCGGGGCAGGCGGCGGCGATCGGGCTGATCGTGAACGAGATCCTGGCGCACATGATCCGCCCCGAGAACGTTGCGAAGGGCCAGGTCTTCGACATCTCGTCGCGGACGACGCCCGCGCGGGTCGAGCTGTCCATCGGCTTCGGACCTCCGGGCCAGGGGGACGCCGAGGCCGATCCGGTCTATTCGCCGTCCGGGGTGAACGAACAGATCATCTCTCGGCTTGCCGCACAGACACGAACGCGCGTGGCCTGGTCCAGGACCGATCAGAGGTCGATTCAGGTCAGCGTCGTCATCGACAAGGAAATTCCATGAACCGCCCCAAGGCGCCGCTGTCGATCCTCGTGGTCGAGGATGAGTTCATCATCGCGATGGACATCGAGATGATGATCGAGGATGCCGGCCATCAGGTACTGGCCGTGGCATCTTCGCTGCAGGACGTGATGGCGCTGCCCACGGACAAGGCCCCGGACGTCGCGCTGGTCGACATGCAGCTGGCACGCGGCAGTACCGGCCTGCAGGTCAACAGCGCCATCCAGAAGCAGTGGCCCGACACCATCGTGGTCTTTGTCACGGCCAACCCGAAGAAGATCCCCGACGATTTCGACGGCGCGCATGGCGTCATCGCCAAGCCGTTCTCATCGGCGGGGTTCGTCGCCGCGCTGAAATACCTGGAGGAGGGCGTGTGCGATCCGCCCCCCGTGTCGCCCGAACCCGGCAGCTTCGTGGCCTCGCCCGCCTTCGCCGCGCAGTGGGGCGTCAGTCCAGGGGAGCGGTGATCACCACCCGCAGACCGGGCGCATTCGTGTCCGACTGCAACTTGCCGCCCAGCTGCTCGACCAGCGACGCCACCATCCGCATGCCAAAACCGGTGCCCTTGATGGACCCGTCCGACCCCACGCCGTTGTCGGTCACGGACAACAGCATCCCGTTGCGCGTCTGCGACAGCACGACCGACACCGGGCCGGGCTGGCCATCATAGGCATACTTGATCGCATTCGCGACGATCTCGTTGGTCAGCAGGCCGATGCTGACCGCACGATCCGCCGATACCAGGATGGGCGCGAATTCGGTCTGGATCGCGTCGGCCCAAGCCGGGTCCAGCGACGATTTCATGTCGCGCAGCAGGTCGTCCAGATAGATCGCCAGGTCCACGATCTGGGCGCTGTCGTCCTGATAAAGGCGGCGATGGACCAGGCTGACCGCCGACAGTCGGCTTTGCGCCTCGTCCAGCTGGGTGCGGACCAGGGGATCGGCGCCGCGGCCCTGCATGCGCAGGAAGGATGCCACCAGGGCCAGGCTGTTCTGGACGCGGTGGTTGACCTCGCGCAGCAGGAATTCCTTCTGCTGGATCAGGCTCTCGTTCTCGCGCAGCGTGATGGACAGTTCGGCGTTAAGCCGGCGGATGCGCCGCGAGCTGCGCGCCTCCAGCATCAGGCGAACCAGGCGGCTGGCGGCCTCGACCTCGGCGGCGGTCCAGGGGCGCGACTTGCCGCGCACCTCGTCGGACCAGGCCGCAAAGGATGCGCGCGGCTCCAGCGTGGCGCCGGGGACCGTGGGGACGTCCTTGTGCGGGTTGCCGGCCCAAGTCACGACCTGCAGCTTTTCGGCGCGGAACCACATCAGGATCGTCGGCACCTCGGTCGACATGGTGACCGACAGCATGCCGCTGGCAACGTCGCGATAGGCCGCCGCCGCAGGGATCACGCGTTCCAGGTTGGAACTGACAAAGGGGGTGATCGCCGCCGACTGGCGCACATGGTCGGCCAGATGGCGCAGCGCCGCCGGATCGGGGCAGCTGCCCGACGAGAACAGCTCCCTGCCCTGAACGGCGGCAAAGCCGTCGGCGCCCACCAGCTCGGCCAACGGTCCCGCGGATTGCGAGAAGAACTGGTCCAGCTGGTCGTCAGGACCAAGACGGGCCAGCACGGTATCCTCGTGCGCGCGCAGGCGGATGCGTTCGCGGTACAGCACCGTCTCCTCGCGCAGGCGGATCTGGCGGGCCAGGCTGTCGGCCAGGGACTGGCAGGCCAGGCGCGTGGCCAGCGACAGGTCGCGCGGTTCGGGGTGGTGGCAGGCGACAAGACCCCACAGCGCCCCATCCTTAATGATCGACATCGACGCCGATGCACCCACCCCCATGTTGCGCAGATAATGCAGGTGCACCGGAGAGACGCTGCGCAGCATCGAATCGCTGAGGTCGATGGCCTCGATCCCCGGAACGCTGCCGGTGATCGGCTGAATCGTGGCATGCACGTCGGCGATGACCCGCACGCGGTTGCGCACGTAGAGGGCGCGCGCCTGGCGGGGAATGTCGGATGCCGGGAAATGGTGGTTCATGAACGTGCCCATGCCCTCGGCACGGCTTTCGCCCACCACGGCCCCGGCCTCGTCGTCGATGAAGCGATAGATCATCACCCGCGCGTGGCCGGTCAGCTGGCGGAACACGCCCGCCGCGTTCCGCATCAGGTCGGGCAGGGACGACGCCCGCTCCAGCACCGCGTCCAGCGCCTGCATCCGGCCCAGGAAACGTGCATCCAGCGGCGGTTGATCCAGCGCGGGCAGCATCTCGATCACGACATGCGCACCGCTGCGATAGGCCAACAGGTCCCAGGATGCCCCGTCGACCATCACGGGTGCCAAGGGAACGGGACCGATCTCGGGCAGATCGTCGATCGCATTGCGCAGCACGCCGCCAAGCGCCTGCGACAGGGTCAGGCCGATCAGGTCGCGCGTCAGGCCGTCGGCGCGTCCCGCGGCGCCGACGATCCGGCCATCGCCCGGGTCGACGATCAGAAGGTGGCCATGCGCCTGGATCGATCCCGGGACATGGATCGGTTCGCGGTCGCAGACAGTCAGATCACGGGCATCGGCAGGGTTGGGCAGGGCTGTGGACATTACGGATTTCTAAGGCGGACCATGTCAGCCGTCCAATTGCTTTTCGTTTACCGTTGCGTAAATGCGGTCATGGCGGTCTGGAACACCGCCCGTGCGGCCTTGACCGCCCGCGCGGGGTCCGGGTCCGCGGCATGAAGCCAGTCCAGGAACCGCCGCCACCGGCGCGGATCGCCCGTCTGCAGCGCCAGGTGGGACGCGCCGTGGCCCGCGGTGTATCCCAAGGCCGCCGCCCTGCGCGCGATCAGCGCCGCACCGATGGACGATCCTTCGACCACATACAGCGCACCCGCGACGGACGCGGCGTCGGGCAGGGCGGGCGGGGTCACGGGGGGCGGGCGCCCTGCGCCAAGGTCCGCCAGATCGCGCGCCGTCGCATCCGACAGCATCACCGGCCGCCAGCCGATCCGGGCCGAGCCGGCCTCCAGCTGCGGATCGATGGCGCTGCGAAACGCGTGGCTGCCGCGCAGATAGGCCAGATAGGCCGGCGGGCTGTCCAGCGCGCCCACCTGCGCGTCCAGCGTGGCGTGCAGATCGCCGGTGCCGTCGCGAAGGACGCTGCGCAGAACATGCTGGGTCACCGGGGCCTCGGGCGGGTTGGGGCGGCGCGGGGCCGCAATCCGGGGCGCCCTAGCAGATCGGCGGGGCAGGGGCCAGCGGCGGCGGTGCTGGCAAACCGCGGCACCATCCCTATGATGGCGCCACAGGCGCGCCCCCCGGGCGACGCGATCACCGACGGAGGCGGAATGAACCAGGACCAGGCACAGGCGCTGTTGCGCGACATGTTCGATGCGGCGGTGGGCGCCGCCGATCCCGCGCAGGTGCTTGCCGATCACCTGCCGCCCAAGCCGCAGGGCCGCTGCATCGTGGTGGGCGCGGGCAAGTCCGCCGCCGCCATGGCCGCCGCGCTGGAGGCCGCCTGGCCCGATGTCGACCTGTCTGGCATCGTGGTCACGCGGCATGGGCACCAGGTTCCGACGCGGCGCATCACCGTGTGCCAGGCGTCCCACCCTGTGCCTGACGCGGCGTCGCAGGATGCCGCCGAACGGATTCTGGCTGCGGCCAAGGCGGCGGGACCGGACGACCTGGTGCTGGCGCTGATCTCGGGCGGGGGGTCGGCGCTGATGGCGGCGCCCCGCGCGCCGCTGACGCTGGAGGACAAGATCGTGGTCAACCGCCTGCTGCTGCGGTCAGGGCTGACGATCGAGGACATGAACCGCGTCCGCCGGCGCCTGTCGGCGATCAAGGGCGGGCGGCTGGCGCAGGCGGCCGCGCCCGCACGGCTGGTGACGCTGGCGATCTCCGATGTGCCGGGCGACGATCCGGCGGCCATCGCGTCCGGTCCGACGGTGCCGGACCCCACCGCCGGACAGGACCTGTCCTGGCTGGTCGACCGGCTTGGCCCGGCCCTGCCGCAGGCGGCGCGTGATCTGCTGATGGCGCCGCCGCAGCCCGCCGCGGCCTTCGACGCCGATTACCGCCTGATCGCCACGCCGCAGATGTCGTTGCTGGCGGCCGCCCGCGTGGCGGAACGGGCCGGGGTGACACCGGTCCTCTTGGGCGACGCGCTGGAGGGAGAAGCCGCGCAACTGGGCATCGCCATGGCCGGCATCGCCCGCGCCACCGCCGCCCATGGCACCCCCGCCCCGGCCCCCGCGGTCCTGCTGTCGGGCGGAGAGACGACCGTGACCATCGGCCAGGGCGATCCCGGCCGCGGCGGGCGCAATACCGAGTTTCTTCTGTCCCTGGCCGTGGCGCTGCGCGGGCAGCCGGGCATCCACGCGCTTGCCGCGGACACCGACGGCATCGACGGGACCGAGGACGCGGCAGGCGCCATCATCGGCCCCGATCTGCCGCAGCGGGTCGCGGAGTTGGGCCTGGACATGCGTGCGGCCTTGGCGGGGCATGACAGCTACAGCCTGTTCGACGCGACGGACAGCCTGATCCGCACCGGGCCGACGCTGACCAACGTCAACGATTTCCGGGCGGTGCTGGTGGTACCGGCCGGCTAGGCCAGGATGCCCGGCTGGTCGATGCGCAGCCGTTCCAGAATGTGTTCGATATGGCTCAGATGGTCGCGCAGGGCGCCTGCGGCGGCCTCGGGGTCGCGGGCACGCAGAGCGGCCAGGATATCGCGATGCTCGATGAAGGCGGTCGAGGCGCCGTAGGACAGCGACAGAAAGCGCGCGCGGTCCATGTGGCCCTTGTTGTCACGCACCAGGTTCCAGACGAATTCCTTGCCCGCCGCCGCGCAGATGTCGCGGTGGAACTGGTCGTCCAGGGCATGGAAATCGCTGCGCCGGTCCTCCCGGCTGGCGGCCTCCTGCAGGTCGATCAGACGTTCCAGGCCATCCCAGTCCGACGGTTGCAACGTCAGCGCCGCGACCCGCATGGTCGCCTGTTCCAGCGCGCTGCGGATGAAATAGGCCTGCATCACCGCCTCGGTCGAGATCGGGGTGACGGTGGTCGCCCGCTGCGGGCGGATCTGGATGAAGCCCAGCTGCGACAGCCGATAGAAGGCGTCGCGCACCGGTTGGCGCGACACGCCCATCCGGGCCGCGACCTCGGCCTCGGACAGCTTGGCGCCGGGGGGCAGGTCCAGCCCGACGACCCGTGCATAGAGATGCTCGAAGATCTGGTCGGTGACGGTGCGGGGGCGCAGATCCTGCAGCGGTGGCAAGCTGTCCAGTTCCTGAACCGACATGATCATCCCCGCGTTGACCGAACCTGTAAACTAGCATATTAGACGACTAGCGGAATGGCAAGTGAGTCGGAGGGGGATCACATGACACTGCTGGACGACGACCGCCTGTTCCCGACCCAGGGCCGCGCCCGCGATCTGGCCCGCGCGCTGTACGAACAGGTGCGCGACCTGCCGATCGTCAGCCCGCACGGCCATACCGATCCGCGCTGGTTTGCGGAAAACGAGGCGTTTCCCGACCCCGCGCAGCTGTTCGTGACGCCCGACCATTACGTGTTCCGCATGCTTTGTTCGCAGGGGGTGGCGCTGACCGACCTGGGGGTGCCCCGCGCTGATGGCGGGCCGACCGAAACGGATGGCCGGACCATCTGGAGGCTGTTCGCGCGGCATTATCCGCTGTTTCGCGGCACGCCGTCGCGCCTGTGGCTGGACCACAGCTTCCAGCACGTCTTCGGCATCGACCGCCGCCTGTCCGAAGACACGGCCGACTGGTATTACGATCACATCGCTGATTGCCTGGCCCGGCCCGAATTTCGGCCCCGCGCGCTTTTCGACCGTTTCAACATCGAGGCGATCGCCACGACCGAGGCCGCGACCGACGATCTGCGCTGGCACCGGATGATCCGCGACAGCGATTGGGGGGGCAGGGTCATCACCGCCTATCGTCCGGACGGCGTGATCGACCCCGAGATGGCCGGGTTCGCCCACAATGTCGCGCTGATGGGCCAGCAGACCGGGTTCGACACCGCGACTTGGGACGGATACCTGGACGCGCATCGGGCGCGTCGGGCGCTCTTCATCGACCATGGCGCGACGTCCAGTGACCATGGCCATGCCTCGGCCCGGACCGAGGATCTGCCCCGCGACCAGGCCGCTGCGCTGTTCGCCAAGACCCTGCGCGGCACCTGCACCGCAGAGGAGGCCGACGCGTTCCGCGGCCACATGCTGACCGAGATGGCGCGCATGAGCCTTGACGACGGGCTGGTCCTGCAGATCCACCCCGGGTCGCGCCGCAACCATTCCGACGACGTGCTGGCGATGTTCGGCCGCGACAAGGGCTTCGACATCCCTGGCCGCACCGATTACGTGACCGCGCTGCGACCGCTGCTGAACGCGGTGGGCATGGACCCGCGTCTGACGGTGATCCTGTTCACTCTGGACGAGACCGCCTATGCCCGCGAACTGGCACCGATGGCCGGGGTCTGGCCCTGCCTGCGGCTGGGTCCGGCCTGGTGGTTCCATGACAGCCCCGAAGGGATGCGCCGCTTTCGCGAGATGACCACGGAAACGGCGGGATTCTACAACACCGTGGGGTTCAACGACGACACGCGCGCCTTCTGTTCGATCCCGGCCCGTCACGACGTGGCGCGCAGGGTCGATTGCGCCTGGCTGGCCGACCTGGTCGCATCGGGACGTCTGGAGGAGGACGAGGCCCCCGAGGTGGCGCGCGACCTGACCTATGGCCTGGCCAAGCGGGCCTACAAGCTTTGAGCATCTGTATCTGGGAGGATAACATGAAACTGCTGATGACAACCCTGGCGGGCCTGCTGGCCTCGGCCAGCTTCGCCACCGCCTGCGAGATCACGCTGCGGTCGTCCGACACCCATCCCGACGGCTATCCGACGGTCGAGGGCGTCAAGGCCATGGCCGAGGAGGTCCGCGAGAAGACCGACGGCCGCATCTGCATCGAGGTGTTCCCGTCGTCCCAGCTGGGCGAGGAGAAGGACACGATCGAGCAGACCCAGTTCGGCGTCATCGACATGGTCCGCGCCAGCTTCGGGTCGTTCAACGACATCGTGCCGGTCACCCAGATCATGTCGCTGCCCTATCTGTTCACGTCCGTCGAACACAGCCACGCGGTCCTGGACGGTCCCATCGGCGAGGAGATCGCCGCCGCGTTCGAAGAGCGCGATCTGGTGGCGCTGGCCTGGTATGATGGCGGGGCGCGCAGCTTCTACAACTCGCAGCGGCCGATCCAGTCGATCGCCGACCTCGAGGGGATGAAGTTCCGCGTCATGCAGAACGACGTGTTCGTCGACATGATGGACGCGCTTGGCGCCAACGCCACGCCGATGCCCTATGGAGAGGTCTATTCCAGCATCCAGACCGGCGTGATCGACGGGGCCGAGAACAACTTTCCCAGCTATGACAGCTCGGGCCACGCCGAGGTCGCCAAGTACTTCACCCTGGACGAGCACCTGATCGTTCCCGAACTGGTCGCGATGTCCAAGACCAGCTGGGACAAGCTGACCCCCGAAGATCAGGCGATCCTGCGCGAGGCCGCGCAGAATTCCTCGACCCTGCAGCGCGAGCTGTGGGCGGCGCAGGAACAGGAATCGCTGGACAAGGTGACCGCCGCCGGTGCCGAGGTCATCACCGAGATCGACAAGACCCCGTTCATCGAGGCGATGGTGCCCGTCTACGACAAGTACGTGACCACCCCCGAGAACAAGGACCTGGTCGAACGCATCCGCGCGACCCAGTGACATCACGCCGCCCGCGGACCTCGCGGGCGGCCTTTTCTTTTCCGGGGGATGCGCGATGCGCGAGGGGATGATCAGATTTGCCACGCTGACCGGCGCGGTCGCGCAGGCGGCCTTGTGGCTGGCGGGAATCGGGCTGGTCCTGATGACCGCCTTTGTCTTTGCGCAGGTGTTCTTCCGTTACGTGATGGGGTCCAGCCTGTTCTGGGCCGAACCAGCCGCCGTCATGCTGATGGGCTGGTTCATCTTCCTGGGCGCCGCCGTGGGGGTCAAGGAAGGCTATCACCTGTCGTTCGACGTGGGCCTGATGGTCGTGCCGGAAAGCTGGCGGCCGTGGTTCCACAGCCTGTCCGATGTGGTCGTGACGGCCTTCGGTTTCGGCATGGCGTGGTTCGGCTGGCAACTGGCGGCGCGCGCGGCCAGCGGCGTGGTGCCGGGCATCGGCATTTCGCGCCTGTGGGATTTCGCGCCGCTGATCGGGGGCGGCATCCTGCTGATGCTGTTTTCAATCGAACGCATCCTGCGCCGCGCGGCGGGGCTGAAGACGATGCGCTTTGGTGACATGGACGACGCCGCGGACGGCGTCGTCGACGGCGCGCCGGGTGCGGTGCGCGCCGATGACCTTCTGGACGGCAAGGCTGCGCGCCCCCGCGAAAGGACCTGAGATCATGGAATTGTGGATCCTGTTCGGCAGCTTCGTGACGCTGCTGATGATCGGCACGCCGGTGGCCTTCTGCCTGGGCGTGGCCAGCTTTCTGACCGTCCTCTATATGGGACTGCCGCCGGTGGTGGTGTTCCAGCGCCTGAACAGTGGCATTTCGGTCTTTGCGCTGATCGCCATCCCGTTCTTCATCTTCGCGGGCGACCTGATGGTGCGGGGCGACATCGCCCGGCGCCTGGTGGCGCTGGCCGGTGCGATGGTCGGGCACATGCGCGGCGGGCTGGGCCAGGTCAACATCATGGCCTCGCTGATGTTCGGCGGCGTGTCCGGGTCGGCCGCGGCCGACGCCAGCGCGGTGGGCGGCCTGATGGTCCCCCAGATGAAGGCGCGCGGTTACGACGTCGATTACGCCGTGAACATCACGGTCGTCAGTTCGATCATCGCGCTGATGATCCCGCCCAGCCACAACATGATCATCTACTCCATCGCCGCCGGGGGCCGTCTGTCCATCGCAGACCTCTTCACCGCCGGCATCATTCCAGGTCTGCTGCTGGCGGTATCGCTGATGGTCACCGCTTGGTGGGTCGCGCGCCGGAAGGGCTATCCGACCGAGCCGTTCCCGGGCCTGCGGATGCTGGGCGCGCTGTTCGTGTCCGCCATGCCCGGCCTGATCCTGATCGCGATCATCTTCGGGGGCGTGCGGTCGGGCTGGTTCACGGCGTCCGAATCCTCGAACGTGGCGGTGGTCTATGCGCTGCTGGTGACGGCCCTGGTCTATCGCAGCCTGCCCTGGTCCGAATTTGTCGAGGCGACCAAGGGTGCTGTGCGCACCACCGCCATGGTGCTGCTGGTGATCGGTTGCGCGGCCTGTTTCGGCTGGCTTCTGGCCTATCTGCGCGTGCCGACACAGCTGGTCGAGATCCTGCAAAGCGTGTCCAGCAACCCCATCGTGATCCTGCTGATGATCAACATCGTCCTTCTGATCCTGGGGACGTTCATGGACATGTCGCCGCTGATCGTCATCACCACGCCGATCTTTCTGCCGGTCGCCACCGCCTTCGGCGTCGATCCGGTGCATTTCGGGGTCATCATGATCCTGAACCTGGGGATCGGCCTGTGCACGCCGCCCGTCGGCGCGGTGCTGTTCGTGGGCTGCGCGGTGGGCCGCATCAGCATCTGGCAGGCGATGCGCACGATCTGGCCGTTCTACGGCGCGGCCTTTGCCACGCTGATGCTGGTCACCTATGTTCCGGCGCTGTCGCTGTGGCTGCCCTCCGTGTTCCGCTGATGAAGGTGTCGCAATGACCGATCCCGTCCGCACCGTCCTGGCCCATGCGCCGGACCTGATGGTCGTCCGCTTCGCCTTTGCGGCGGGCGACCGGGGCGCGCTGCACAGCCATCCGCATGTGCAGTCGACCTATGTCCAGTCGGGCCGCTACCGCTTCACCATCGACGGCCAGCCGTCCGAGGTCGGGCCCGGCGACGCCTTCATCATTCCCTCGGGCGCCGAACACGGCTGCCTGTGCCTGGAGGAGGGTGTGCTGATCGACAGCTTCACCCCCCGCCGCGACGATTTTCTGTGAAAGGACCCCTGATGACGCATGTCGAAACCCGCCACGCGATCCACCCGGACCACGCCCGCGGCATGGACACCGCCCAGTTGCGGCAGCATTTCCTGGTCGAGGGTCTGTTCGTCGCCGGTCAGATCCGCCTGACCTATACGCATTACGACCGCTTCGTGGTTGGCGGCGCGGTCCCGGACGGGGCGCCCCTGACCCTGGACGCCATCGACGAGACCCGCACGCCCAGCTTTCTAGACCGCCGCGAGATGGGCATCGTCAATATCGGCGGGCCAGGCCGGGTGGAGGCCGCGGGGCAGGGCTGGGACATGGCCAATGGCGACGTGCTGTATCTGGGCATGGGTGCGGGGGCGGTGACGTTTTCGGGCGGGGGGCGGTTCTACATCACCTCGGCGCCTGCGCATCGCGCGCTGCCGCATCGGCTGATCACCGTCGATCAGGCCAAGAAGGTCGAGATGGGCGCGACCGCGACCTCGAACAAGCGCGTCATCAAACAGTTCATCCACCCGCTGGTCATGGAAAGCTGCCAACTGGTGCTGGGCTATACCTCGTTGCAGGAGGGGTCGGTCTGGAACACCATTCCCGCCCATGTCCATGACCGCCGGATGGAGGCATACCTTTATCACGGCATGGCGCCGGAATCGCGCGTCCTGCACCTGATGGGCGAACCGCAAGAGACGCGCCACCTGTTCGTGGCCAACGAACAGGCGGTGCTGTCGCCGACCTGGTCGATCCATTCCGGCGCGGGCATTGGCGAATACACCTTCATCTGGGCGATGGCGGGGGACAATGTCGATTACACCGACATGGACTTCATCCAGCCGGAGGACCTGCGGTGACCCCCTTTTCCCTTGAGGGACGCACAGCCCTGGTCACCGGCGCGAACACCGGCATCGGTCAGGCCATCGCCGTGGCCTTGGCGCAGGCCGGGGCGGACGTGATCGCCAGCGGCCGGCGCGACTGCGCCGAGACTGTGGCGATGATGGGCCAGGTGTCAGACAAGGCGGGGCGGTCGCTGACCCTGGATTTCGCCGATCCGATGGCGGCGCGCGACGTCTTCGCGGCCCAGCCCATCGACATCCTGGTGAACAATGCGGGCATCATCCGCCGCGACGATGCGGTCGATTTCACCGAAGCCGATTGGGACGCGGTGATGGACGTGAATGCCAAGGCGCTGTTCTTCACCTGCCAGGCCTTCGCGCGCGCCGCCCTGCCACGGGGAAGGGGCAAGATCATCAACATCGCGTCGCTGCTGTCCTTTCAGGGCGGCATCCGGGTGCCGTCCTATACCGCCTCGAAACATGGCGTGGCGGGGCTGACCAAGCTGATGGCCAACGAATGGGCCGGGCGCGGGCTGAACGTCAACGCCATCGCCCCGGGCTATATCGAGACGAACAACACCGAGGCACTGCGCGCCGATCCCGACCGCAGCCGTGCCATCCTGGAGCGCATCCCCGCCGGCCGGTGGGGTCGCCCCGAGGACATCGCCCAGACCGCCGTGTTCCTGGCCGCGCCCGCGTCCGATTACGTCAACGGCGCGATCCTCAACGTCGATGGAGGCTGGCTTGCCCGCTAGGTTGCACCATACCCCGTCCGCCGAACCCGCGGGCATCGTTCATCTGGGCCTGGGCGCGTTCTTTCGCGCGCATGGCGCCATCTATGTCGAACAGGCCATGGCGGCCTCTGGCGGCGACTGGGGCATCATCGGCGTGTCGTTGCAATCGCCCGGCACGCGCGACCGGCTGGCCCCGCAGGGCTGGGCCTATACCGCGCTGCAGCTGGGACCGGAGGGAGAGACCGCACAGGTCGTCACCGTGCTGCGCGACGTTCTGGTCGCGCCCGAAAACCCCGAAGCCGTGCTGGACGCAATGACCGCATCCGCGGTGCGGATCGTCAGCCTGACGGTCACCGAAAAGGGCTATTGCCATGAGCCTTCCACGGGACGGCTGAACGCCGATCACCCCGACATCCGCCACGATCTGGACAATCCGCTGCCCAGATCGGCGCCGGGTTTTCTGGTCCGGGCCCTGCAGGCGCGCCGCGCGGCGGGCATCCCGCCCTTTACCGTGCTGTGCTGCGACAACCTGCCGGAAAACGGCCATGTCGTGCGTGGCGTCGTGCTGGACCTGGCGCGGCTGATCGACCCCGATCTGGCCGCCTGGATCGAGGCGCAAGGGGCCTTCCCCTCGACCATGGTCGACCGCATCGTTCCGGCCACCACGCCCGCCGATCTGGACCGGGTCGAGACCCTGACGGACCGGCGCGACGAGGCCCCGGTGATGCACGAACCCTTCCGCCAATGGGTGGTCGAGGACCGGTTCTGCAACGGCCGCCCGGACCTGGGCGCGGTCGGCGTGCAGTTGGTCGACGACGTGACGCCGTTCGAGCACATGAAGCTGCGGATGCTGAATGGCACCCATTCCAGCCTGGCCTATCTGGGCTATCTGGCCGGGCACCAGACCATCGCCGACACGATGGCCGACCCGGTGATGGCGCAATTCGTCGACCGTCTGTGGCGGTCCGAGATCATCCCGGCGCTGACGCCGCCGCCGGGCACCGACCTTGCGGCCTATGCCGACGCGCTCGCGGCGCGCTATGCCAATCCGGCGATCCGTCACCGGACCTGGCAGATCGCCATGGACGGCAGCCAGAAACTGCCGCAGCGCATCCTTGGCACCATCGCCGAAGGCCGCGCCGCCGGGCGGCCCGTACCGGGGCTGACCTTGGCCGTGGCGGCCTGGATGCGCTATGCCTCGGGGCGCGACGAGGCGGGTGGAACGATCGAGGTCAAGGACCCGCTGGCCCCGCAGATGGCCGCGCTGTGGCGCGACGATCCGGCGGCGACGGTCGACGGGTTCCTGGCCCTGTCGCAGGTCTTTCCCGCCGTGCTGCGCGACGATGCGGGGTTTCGCGCGGAGCTGACCGATGCGCTGACCCGGCTGATGCGTGATGGCGCGCGGGTCGCCGCAAGTGGCTGAACCGCTGGTCCTGAACCCGTCGGACACCGTCGCCATCCTGACCGCGCGCGGCGTGGCGCCTGCTGGACACAAGATCGCCCGCGCGGACATCGCGCGGGGGGCGGCGGTGGTGAAGTACGGGCAGGTCATCGGCTATGCCACCTGCGACATCGCGGCGGGCGATCACGTTCACAGCCACAACCTGGCCTTTGGCGATCACGACCGCGACCAGACCCCCGGCGCCGGGCTTGCGGCCGCGCGGGCGGCTCTTGACCGGCATCGCGGGCGGGAATTGCAGTTTCAGGGCTATCACCGCGACGGCGGACAGGTCGGCACGCGCAACTTCGTGGCGCTGGTGGCGACGGTCAACTGTTCGGCGACGGTCATCCGCCGCGCCGCCGACGAATTGCAGGCCGAGGGCGCGCTGGCCGATTATCCGAATGTCGACGGGGTGGTGGCCTTTGCCCACGGATCGGGCTGCGGGATGGCCGACAGCGGTCCGGGCTGGATCGCGCTGCAGCGGGTGCTGACCGGGCATGCCGGGCACCCGAACGTCGGGGCCGCACTGTTCGTAGGGCTGGGCTGCGAGGTGATGCAGATCGCCCGCATGAAACAGGAGTTGGGACAGGCCGCGCGGTTTCACGGGCTGACGATCCAGGACAACGGTGGCACCCGCGCGACCATCGACGCCATCAAGTCCCGCGTCCGCCAGATGCTGCCGCAGGTCAATGCGGTGACGCGCGCACCCGCCCCGGCATCGGCCCTGCGGATCGGGCTGCAATGCGGCGGGTCGGACGGATTTTCGGGCATCACGGCCAACCCCGCACTTGGGGTGGCCTGCGATATCCTGGCCGCGCAGGGTGCATCGGTCGTGCTGTCCGAGACGCCCGAGATCCACGGCGCGGAACGCCTGCTTCTGGACCGCGCCGCCGACCCCGCATTGGCCGACCGGCTGCTGGCCCGCCTGCGCTGGTGGGAGGGGTATGCCGCGATGAACGGTGCCTCGCTGGACAACAATCCCAGCCCCGGCAACAAGGCGGGCGGGCTGACGACGATCCTTGAGAAATCCCTGGGCGCGGTGGCCAAGGCGGGCGCCACGCCGCTGAACGCCGTGCTGGATTATGCCGAACCCATCACCGCGCCGGGCCTGAACTTCATGGACACGCCGGGTTACGACCCGGTCTCGGCCACGGGTCAGATTGCCGGGGGGGCGCAGCTGATCGTGTTCACCACCGGGCGCGGATCAGCCTTCGGGTCGAAACCCGCGCCCACCCTCAAGCTGGCGACGAACGATGCGCTGTTCGCCGCAATGCGCGACGACATGGATCTGAACTGCGGCGACGTGCTGTCCGGTGTCAGCCTTGACGACAAGGGCCGCCAGATCGTCGATCTGATCCTGCGCACCGCCTCGGGCCAGGTCACACGAAGCGAGGCCCTAGGCCTGGGCGACCACGAGTTTCTGCCCTGGCAGATCGGCGCGGTGCTATAGTCAGCGCCGCGCGGCCTCGACCGCCTGCCGGATCAACGCGCCCGGATGGCGGATCACCTGTCGCCCAAGCGCGTGCCCGGCCCGGATGGCACCGGCGCAATCGGCCCCCGTCAGCCGTGCCGCCAGATAGCCCGCATTGAAGCTGTCGCCCGCGGCGGTGCTGTCGACCAGGGTCTCGACGCTGAGATCGTCGATGTGGCCCGCACCATCGCGCCCGCCGAACCGGATCGGCCCACCGCCATTCTTGACCACTACCTGGCCCGCGCCCAGGGCCAGATAGCGGTCCAGCGTCGCCTGCGGATCGGCATCGCCGAACAGTGCGGCCTCGTCGTCGAAGCTGGGCAGGACCAGGTCCGCGCGGCCGGCAGCGTCCTGCGTGACCGCACGCATGGTGTCCACGTCGGCCCACAGGCGCGGCCGCAGGTTGGTGTCAAAGACGACCGTCGTGCCGGCCTGCCGCGCCCGGTCCAGCGCCTGCAGCAGGCCGATGCGCCCCTGCGGCGGCAGGATCGCCAGCGTGATCCCCGACAGATAGGCCATTGCGCAGCCCTGAAGGGCGGCGTGCAGCAGGGTCGGGTCGTCGGCCAGCCGCCGCGCCGCGGACGTGTCGCGCCAGTAGGAGAAGCTGCGTTCCCCGTTCGTCAGGCTGATCGCATAGAGGCCGATCTCGGCATCGGGCTGACGGCTGACATGGGCGGTGCCCAGCCCTTCGGCCCGCAGGAACTCGACCATCCGGGTCGAAAAGTCGCCCGTGCCGACCCGCGTCAGATAGTCGACCTGCCAGGCGTCGTCCAACAGGCGGCGCAGATACCAGGCCGTGTTCAGCGTGTCGCCGGCAAAGCCCATCCGCCACAGGTCCGGATCGGGGGCGCGTGACATCTCGACCATGGCCTCGCCGATGGACAGGATGCGGATAGGGTCGGCTTGCGGCATGCTTCGGGACCTTTCAGTCGGTGAAATAGTCGGGATGCGCCGCGGCCATCTGCGGCAGTTCGGTCAGCATCTGGCGCAGATGCGTGCGGATGGCATCTTCGGCGCCATCGGCGTCGCCGGCCTGCAGCGCGGTCAGGACGGCACGGTGCTGGGCGATGGTCTGGCTGCGGTCGAAGACGCGCATCGACAGGTGCCGCAGGCGGTTCATCTGGGCCTTGAGCCGTTCCAGATCCTGCCAGACGGCGCCCTGATCCGCCGCCAGGGCCATGGCCCGGTGGAACCGGTCGTCCGATTCGATGAACCCCGGCACGTCGCCTTCGACATCGCATCGTTCCTGCACGGTCAGTTCGGCGGCCATCGCGGTCAGGTCGGGGCGGGTGGCGGCCACATGGCGGGCCAGGTCGCTTTCCACCGCCTCGCGGATGAAGCGCGCCGACAGCACCGCCCGCATCGAGATGCGCCCGATATAGGTGCCCCGTTGGGGCAGCACCTCGGCCAGGCCATCGGCGGCAAGCCGGATGAAGGCCTCGCGCACGGGTTGGCGCGACAGGTTGACCTGGGCCGCGATCTCGGTCTCCGACAGGCGCGTGCCCGGCAACAGGTCGCCGCGCAGGACGCAGCGGTACAACCAGTCATGGACCTGCTGGGCGGTCGTGGCAGCGCGGATCGGAATCATGTCAGGCCCTTTCCTGTAAATTTATACCATACTTCCATACCAGTAAAGGGCATTGGTTGGTCGATAGCATTTTAGAAAGGATTCGCTGCCAGAATGGCGCAGCGGGCGTCAAGATC
Organism: Paracoccus sp. NFXS7; assembly: GCF_040148865.1. Classification (NCBI taxonomy): domain Bacteria; kingdom Pseudomonadati; phylum Pseudomonadota; class Alphaproteobacteria; order Rhodobacterales; family Paracoccaceae; genus Paracoccus; species Paracoccus sp. NFXS7. The sequence goes on along the minus strand of NZ_JAKEKV010000001.1, from coordinate 451,602 downwards.
AAGCGACACCGCAACCCCGACCAACCTTGTCGAAGGCAGTCCCATGAAGATCGCAGCCCTCTCCCTTTTGCTTGCGCTGGCAGGTCCGGCGTTGGCCGACGATCCGTTGCTGACCGTGGTCGGCCCGGACCGTACGCAGACCTATGACCAGGCGGCGCTTCAGGCGTTTGGGCCGGTCAGCTTTGCCACCTCGACCATCTGGACGGAGGGGCAGCCGACCTTCACCGGGGTTCCGCTGCAGGCGATCCTGACCGATGCGGGCATCGATCAGGGCACGGTCTCGGCCGTGGCGATCAACGATTACGCGGTGCAGATTCCCGTGGACGAGGTGACGGCGGATTATCCCATTGTCGCGTTCCAGCAGGACGGGCAGGCGATGTCCGTGCGCGACAAGGGGCCGCTCTGGGTCATCTATCCCTATGACTCCGATCCTGCGCTGCAGTCCGAGGTGACCTATGCCCGCAGCATCTGGCAGCTGGTCCGGATCGAGGCCGTGCGGTGATCAACGCGGTGGGCACCGACCTGCATCCCCCGCGCATCGCGCGGGCGGTCAGGATGATGCCCGCCTTCTTCGGTTGCGTGATCCTGGCCCTGGGGCTGGTCGTCTGGCTGCTGCAGGTCGATGCGCGCCGTCAGATCGACGAGATGGGGACCGCCGCCACGGACAACACCCAATGGTTCCTGGCCCAGTCCGAGGTCGAGGTTCTGGCCCTGCAGCGTGCCGCGCTGCTGCTGGCCGCGCCCGGTGCCGGCGCGGATCAGGCGCAAGATCTGCGGCAGCGGTTCGACATCTTCTATTCGCGCATCCAGACGCTGCAGCAGGGGCGGACCTATGACCACCTGCGCGCGGAACCCGGCATCTCGACCGCGCTGATGGCGATCCAGTCCGGGCTGGACGCCGCCGTGCCGGTGATCGACGGCGATGACGCGGGACTGATCGCGGGTCTGCCCCGGATCATGCCCATCGTCGACGCCGCCGTGCCCCTGGTCAGGCAGGTGTCGCTGGAGGGGGTGCGGCTTTTCGCCGAAAAATCCGCGCTGCGCCGCGAGGGTGTGGCCCGCGCATTGACCACCCTGTCGCTGCTGGTCGTTCCATTGTTCATGGTGCTGGCGGGCAGCGTCGTGGTACTGGCCGCGATGGTGCGCAGCGCAGGCGAACGAAACCGACGCATCGCCGCGGTCAGCAATCGCCTGAATTCGCTGTTCGAGGCGTCGATCGACGCAATCCTGGTGGCGCGCCCCGATGGGCGGATCCTGGGTTTCAACGCCGCAGCACAGCGCATCTACGGATATGACCGGGCCGAGGCCGTGGGCGCCGATGTCGTCGACCTGCTGACCCCGCACGACCGGCGTGCCAAGGTGCGCGAGGTTCTGGCCCGGGTCCGTGACGGAACCACCCGCCCGCGCGCCGGCGGGCCCGATATCATGCAGACCGCCGCCCGGCACAAGTCGGGCCGGATCATCCCGGTCGAACTGTCCATGTCGGTCGCCCGAGGAGAGGACGGACCGCTGGTGGTCGCCTTTGTGCGCGACGTGTCCCGACGCGCGGCCGAGGAGGCCGAACTGATCGAGGCCCGTGACCGCGCCGTCGCGGGCGAACAGGCCAAGACGCGCATGATCGCCGTGATGAGCCATGAGATGCGGACCCCCCTGAACGGCATTCTGGGCTTGCTGGACCTGCTGAGCCTGACCGAACTGGACGACCGCCAGCGCCAGTACGTCGCCGCGATGGAGCATTCCGGCCGCATGCTGCTGGGCCATGTCAACGATGTGCTGGACACCTCGCGGGCGCGCAGCGGTCAGTTGGTTCTGGCCCGGAACCCGGTCGACCTGCGCAGCTTGGTCGATTCGGCGATCCTGGGTCTGCAGACGCAGGCACAGGCGGCGGGCAACCAATTGATGGCGGTATATTCCGGCGACGATATGGCGCCGGTCCTGGGCGATGCGGCGCGGCTGGAACAGATCGTCGTGAACCTGGTCGGCAACGCCATCAAGTTCACCGAGAACGGACATATCACCGTGCTGGTCGATACGTCGGGGCCACCGGGACACGTCACGTTGCGCGTGACCGATACGGGTATTGGCATCCCCGCAGGCGATCTGGACAGGATCTTCGATGCGTTCGTCACCTTGGGTTCGACCTTCGACCGCAAGGTCGAGGGGACGGGACTTGGCCTCAGCATCGTCAAGGGCCTGGTCGATGCCATGGGCGGAAAGATCACGGTCTCAAGCCAGCCGGGCAGGGGGGCCGCGTTCCGGATCACGCTGCCCCTGGAGCCTGCGCCCGTTGCGCCCGACACGGTGCCCCAGCAGGCGGTGGCCAGTCCGGACTGTCCCGGCCTCAGCATTCTGATGGTCGAGGACAATGCCATCAACCGTCTGGTCGCCCGCGAGATGCTGCGCCGCCAAGGATGCGACGTGACCGAGGCCGAGGATGGCCTTGCCGGCGTCGCCGCCGCCCAACAGCGCCGGTTCGACCTGATCCTGATGGATATCAGCATGCCCCGCATGAACGGCATCGATGCGGCCCGGTGCATTCGTGCCGGTGACGGCCCCAACCGCGACTGCCCCATCGTGGCCCTGACGGCCCATGCCATGCCAGAGGACCTTGCAAGCTTTCGTCAGGCCGGGATGGACCGGTCGCTGGTCAAGCCGCTCAGCCGGGCGGCGCTCAATGCGCTGTTGCAGGCGGTGCGTCCCGCGGGTCCGTTGCCGCAGGCGTGATCGGCCGCGTTCCCCTGCATCTGTTGCAGAATCTCCGGGGTGGGCCGGCAACCTTGCGGCGGGGGCTTGGGGGAAGGCACGCGCGGGGCTATTGTCGCTGAAAAGGCCAATACAAGCACGAGGCAGCAGCATGTCCACGAATCGTCCCTTCGGCGACCGAAGAACCTTCCTTCAGGGTCTTGCGGCGACGGGCGTCCTGATCCCCGCCATGGCCTATGGCCAGGAAAACCCGGGACCGCAGCGCAACCAGTCGTCGTTCCGCGCGCGGCATTGGCAGGATTTCTATCCGTCCTTGGGCAAGGGGGTTCTGCTGGCCGACGTGACCTCGCGCGCGGTGCATTTCTGGTCGGGTGACGAAAGCGTGCATTTCGTCTTTCCCTGCGCGATCCCGATGACAGACGAACTGACCCGCCGCGGCCAGACCGAGATCGTGCGCAAGGTCGCCAACCCGCCCTGGACGCCCACGCCCAGCATGCGCGTCAAGGATCCGACCCTGCCGCAGCGGGTCGAAGGGGGCGCGCCCGAAAACCCGTTGGGCAAGTTCGGCCTGTACCTGGGCTGGCCGGCCTATCTGGTCCACGGCACCCATGATACGCGCAAGATCGGGCGGCGGTCGTCGTCGGGCTGCTATGGCCTCTATAACGAGCATGTCGAAAAGCTGTATGCGGTCGCAGAGATCGGCACACAGGTGACGGTGTTCTGATCACCAGGGCGGGGCGCATGGCGCACCGCCTTTCAACCGTGGTGGATCGCGATGGTCTTTGTGCGGGTGAAGCCGTACAGCGCCTCGAACCCCTTTTCGCGTCCATGCCCCGACTTGCCGATGCCGCCGAAGGGCAGCTCGACCCCGCCCCCCGCGCCATAGTTGTTGATGAAGACCTGGCCGCAGTTCAGCCGGCCCGCCAGGCGCAGCTGTCGCGCCCCGTCGCGGGTCCAGATGCCAGCGACCAGCCCGTAATCGGTGCCATTGGCAATGCGAAGGGCCTCTGCCTCATCGACAAAGGGCATCATGACCTGCACCGGGCCAAAGATCTCCTGCTGCGCCAAGGCGTGATCGGGGGGTACGTCCGCAAACAGCGTGGGTCGCACGAAATGGCCGCCGGGCGCCGCGTCACGATGCAGGCGCCCCTGCGCCGCCAAGGTCAGTTCGCGGGTGCCAAGATCGATGAAATCCTGCACCAGTCGCCTCTGGCGCGCTGACACCAGCGGACCCAGGTCGTGGCTGTCGGGCGCCGGTCCGGCCACCAGCCCGTTGAAGATGTCGGACATGCGGCGACGCACCTCGTCATAGACACCGCCCTGCACCAGGACGCGCGACGCGGCCGAACAGGTCTGCCCGGCATTCTGCATGCAGGCCCCGACCAGAACCGGGATCGCCCGGTCCAGGTCGGCGTCGTCAAAGACGATCTGGGGCGACTTGCCCCCCAGTTCCAGCGTCACGGGCACGGCGTTGGCCGCCGCCGCGCGCTGAATGCCGGCCCCGGTCCCGACCGAGCCGGTGAAGGACAGATGATGCACGCCCGGATGTGCGGACAGTGCCGCGCCCACCTCGGCCCCCAGGCCGGTCACGACGTTCAACGCGCCGGGGGGCAGACCCGCCTGATGGGCGATCTGCGCAAAGACCAGGGCCGAGAGCGACGCATCCTCAGCCGGCTTCAGCACCACGGCATTGCCCGCGGCAAGCGCCGCCGCGACGGCCCGGCCCAGGATCTGCATGGGATAGTTCCATGGGATGATGATCCCGCAAACGCCATGCGGCTCGCGCAGGGTATAGGCGGTATAGCCCTGCTGATAGGGAATCGTGCTGCCCATCAGCTTGTCCGCCGCACCGCCGTAGAACTCCAGATAGCGGGCCAGGGCCATCGAATCGCGGCGTGACTGGTCCAGCGGCTTGCCCACGTCCAGCGTCTCGATCATCGCAAGGTCCTCGGCCCGGTCCAGGACCAGGGCGGACATCCGCGTCAGGATGCGCCCGCGGTCGGTGGCGGTCAGCGCCCCCCAGGGGCCGTCCAGGGCGGCGCGGGCGGCGGCGATGGCGGCATCGACATCGGCCGGGGTGCCGCGACCGATCACCCCGATGGCATCGCCGGTCGACGGATCCTCGACCGGCAGGGTGCCGCCCCGGGGTCGGGTCCAGTGGCCATCTACGAAGATCAGGCTGGTGTCGATGCGGGTCAGATCGTCGATGATCATGCTGCGGTCCTGTGGTCGGTGGAAAAATTGCGTCCGGTCACCTTGTGGCCCGGACGGCCAGCGCCCAAGCTGGCCCCCCGGCAGGACAGGAGGAGACGATGGACAAGATGACGGTCGGCATGGTGGGCGTGGGTCTGATGGGCCACGGCATCGCGCGAAACATTGCGGCCAAGGGGTGGCCGCTGCTGTTTCTGGATCATCCCGGCAACCAGCCGGTCGGTGACCTGACGGCGCTTGGCGCGCGCCGCCTCGACAGGCTGGAGGCCCTGGCGGAATGCCGCGCGGTCATCCTGTGCCTGTCCGGCACCCCCCAGGTCGAAGAGGTGCTGCTGGGCGCGGGCGGTCTGCTGGCCGCGATCCGTCCGGGAACCGTGATCGTCGACTGTTCGACCGCGATCCCGGCATCGACCCTGCGCCTGGCGGGGCTGACGCGCGAGGCGGGCGGGGAATTCATGGACGCGGCCATGACCCGCACCCCGAAGGAGGCCGAGGAAGGCCGCCTGAACCTGCTGGTGGGCGCGGACGGTGATCTGTTCAACCGCATGCGCCCCCTGCTGGGCACGTTCGCCGAGAACATCTTTCACGCGGGCGACGTCGGCGCGGGCCATACGCTGAAGCTGCTGCACAACTTTGTCTCGATCGGCTGCGCGACCCTGATCAGCGAGGCCGCGGCCTGTGCGCGGCAGGCGGGCATCCGTGACGCGACCTTTGTCGATGTGCTGTCCAAGGGCGGCGGGCACGGTGCCGCGCTGGACCGGATCGCGCCTTTCCTGCTGTCGGGGGACACGTCGGGAATGCGCTTTTCGGTCGCGAATGCGGCCAAGGACCTGTCCTATTACCGGCAGCTGTCGCGGGACGTGGGCGCCGCGCATGACGCGGCAGACGGCGTCGGGGCAGCCCTGGACGGGCTGGCCCAAGGCGGTTTCGCCGACAGCTATCTGTCGGAAGCCGCGGCCCTGTTTTTTCCGCAGGACAAGCCCTCGCACGACTAGCCCGTGACCACGGGCCAGGGGCGTGCGGGCGGGGCGATCCGTTCCCACGCCCGCGCGGCGCGCAGCACGCCCAGGTCGTCGAACCGGCGGCCCGCGATCTGCAACCCGATGGGCACGCCGTTCCGGTCATGGCCGCAGGGCACGCTGATCGCCGGTTGTTCGCCGATGTTGAAGGGCGCGGTAAAGCCGATATGCTGCATCGCGCGGGTCACGTCATTGTCGGCCGGATAGGCCCAATCCGCCGGAAAGCTGACATTCGGAGAGATGGGCGACAGGATCAGGTCCAGATCAGCCATGGCCTGCGTGGTGCGACGACGGATCTCGACCGTGGCGCCATAGCTGCGCCAGACGTCCTCTCCGGACCGGCCCAGACCCGATTCTGCCCATTCCCGCACCAGCGGCAGGATACGGGCCCGCTGTTCGGGCGACAGCGCCAGCACGTCCAGCCCGGCCCGCGTGCGCCAGAAATCATCCAGGCCCTGCAGCAGATCGGGGGTCATCCACGGATCGATGGGCCGGATGACGGCACCAGCCTGTTCGAACAGGGCCGCCGCGGCGGTCACGGCGTCGCTGACCTGCGGGTCGACCGCCATGCCGCAGCCGGCGTCCATCAGCAGGCCGACGCGCAGCCCTTTCAGGTCGCGGTCCAGGTCCATCCAGTCGATCGTGGCGGGTGGCAGGGACATGTGGTCGCGCCCGTCGGGCTGGGACAGCACCGCCATGGCCATCGCGGCATCGGTGATGGTCCGCGTCATCGGTCCCGCCGCGCGCCCCATGAAGGGCGGGTCGATCGGCACGCGCCCCAGGCTGGGCTTCAGCCCCACCAGCCCGCACCACGCGGCGGGCAGCCGGATCGATCCGCCGATATCGGTCCCCAGATGGAGCGGCCCATAGCCCGCAGCCCCTGCCGCTCCCGCCCCCGCGCTGGAACCGCCGGGGTTCATGGCGGTGTTCCACGGATTGCGCGCCAGCCGGTGAAAGCTGGACAGGCCCGAGGACAGCATCCCGAAATCGGGCATGGTCGTGCGACCCAGAAAGACTGCCCCCGCCTCGCGCATGCGGGCGGCGGGGGGAGCGTCCTCGGTGCGCGGCGTCATGTCACTGACGGCGGTGCCCAGGGGCATGGGCATGCCGCGGGTGGCGATGTTCTCCTTGATGGTGATGGGCACGCCGTCCAGCGACACGGCGCCCACCGTCAACGGCGCGCCGCGCCGCCAGCGGTCCTCGGACGCGCGGGCGGCCTCCAGCGCCTGGTCGTGATCGACGGTCCACATCGCGTTCAGCACCGGCTCGCAGGCGTCGATGCGCTCCAGCACGGCGCGGGTCACCTCGACCGGGGACAGGCTGCGCTCGGCAAAGGCCGCGGTCATCGCGGCGGCGGTCAGGTCGGCATATGCGGTCATGGGGTCCTCAGATGATCCGGGTCAGCAGGCCCGCGGCCAGGCGCGCGCGCTCGGGCAGGCTGTCGATCTCGATATGTTCGTCCAGCGTGTGCAGGCCGCGGCCGCGCACGCCGATGCTGTCCAGCGTGGGCACGCCCATCGCGCCGGTGAAGTTGCCGTCCGACCCGCCGCCCGACCGGTCCGAGGACAGCTCGAACCCGATCTGCGCCGACAGGTCGCGCGCCAGATCATACAGCGCCATCGTGCCCGGCTGCGGCTCCCAGACCGGGCGGGTGACGCCGCGGGTGACGGTGAACTCCACACCGTCCCGTTCGCCCTGCAGCGCCAGCATGGCCGCGACGCCGCGGTCCAGGTCGTCTTGGGTCTTGGCCATGGACAGGACCTCGGCCCGGCATTCCGAGGCCACGCAGTTCACCCATTGCCCGGCATGGATGACGCCCACCGAAAAGGTGCAGTCCTCGGTGGTCATCGCCTCGATCTCCAGGATGCGGCGAGCCATGGCGGCAATGGCCGACCGCCCGTCCTTCAGCGCCCAGCCCGCATGGCTGGGCCGGCCATGGGTCAGCAGGTCGAACCGCGCGATGGCGTATCGCCCGATCACCGCGCCCCCGTCGGGCAGCGCGGGTTCGGGCAGCAGCACGGCGCGCTGGCCGCGGGCGGCATCCTCGATCAGGCCGCGGGTGGCGGGGGTGCCGACCTCCTCGTCGGGGGTGAACAGGAACGTGACCGGCAAGGGCGTGCTCAGCCCGGCCCGCGCGATCTGGCGCATTGCCTCCAGAAAGACGTAATTGCCGCCCTTCATGTCCATGATGCCTGGCCCCCAGGCCTTGCCGTCCTGGACGCGGAAGGGCAGCTTCTCCAGCGTTCCCAGGGGATGGACCGTGTCCATGTGCCCCGACACCAAGATGCCCGGCTTGCCCTGATCGGCATGCGGAAAGGTGGCGCGGATCGAGGTGCCGAAGCCCTTGGTGCCCGGCACCGTCTCGACCGCGGCACCGATCGCGGACAGATCGCGCGCGGCCAGGTCCATCATCCGGCTGACGGCGGCGGCGTCCCAGGTAGGGCTTTCGCATTCGATCCAGGGGCGCAGGCCCGTCAGCATCTCCTCCGCGTCGAAGGGCAGATCCAACGCGCTCATGCCGCCACCGGCAGGCGGCGTTCGATCAGCCGCGCATAGATCGACGCGCCGACGGGCAGGATGCCCTCGTCCAGTACGAAGCCCGGATTGTGCAGCGGCACCGTTCCCGCATGGCCCACGTTGCCATAGGCGCCGGGGACCTGCTGCAGCATGTCGGCGAAATCCTCGGACCCGGTGAAGGGCTGGGAATCGTCGCGCACATTGTCTGCGCCCAGCACGTCGGCGGCGGCCTGGGTCCAGGCGTCCGACAGCTCGGCATCGTTCACCAGCACGTCGAAGATCTCGCGGAAGTCGCAGGTGATCCGCAGGTCGAAGGCCTGCGCGGCACCCTCGCAGATGGCGCGCATCCGCGCCTGCATCAGGTCGCGGACCTCGGGGCGGAAGAAGCGGATCGTGCCGGCCAGGGTCGCGGTTTCGGGCACCACGTTGTAGGCGCTGCCCGCATGGATCTGGGTCACCGACAGCACGGCCTGATCCAGCGGCGCGACGTTGCGGCCCAGGATCGTCTGGAACTGCCCCACCAGCCCCGATGCCGCGACCAGCGCGTCGCGCGACTGCTGCGGCATGGCGGCATGGCTACCCTTGCCCGTTACGGTGATGTCGAAGAAGGACGCCCCCGCCATGGCCGGCCCCTTGCACAGCGTCGCGCGGCCCGGCTGGCCGGTCGGCTGGTTGTGCATGCCATAGACCTCGTCGACCGGGAACCGCTGGAACAGCCCGTCCGCGATCATGGCGCGGGCGCCGCCCAGACCCTCCTCGGCGGGCTGGAAGATCAGGACCGCGGTGCCGTCGAAATTGCGCGTCCGCGCCAGATACTGCGCGGCCCCCAACAGCATCGTCGTGTGCCCGTCATGGCCGCAGGCATGCATCTTGCCGGCCTGGGTCGAGGCATGGGGCAGCCCCGTCGCCTCCTGAATCGGCAGCGCGTCCATGTCGGCGCGCAGGCCGATGCGGCGGTTGCCCTGGCCCCGGCCATGCACGATGCCCACGACGCCGGTCCGGCCCACGCCCTCGTGGACCTCGTCCACGCCCCATTCGCGCAGCTTGGCCGCGACGACCGCGCTGGTGCGGACCTCCTCCATGCCGATCTCCGGGTGCGCGTGCAGGTCACGGAAGATCTCGGTCAGTTCCGGGACGGCGGCGTCGATCTCAGGCAGGTTCGGCATGTCTCACCTCTGGCATGGCACGGAAGTTCTGGAAGTCCCATGACCGGCCGGGGGCGGCCTCGATCAGGGCGCGGGTATAGGGATGGGCGGGCGCGGCCAGCACCTGGGCCGCGGGGCCGTGTTCCACGACGGCGCCGCGTTGCATGACGATCACCTCGTCGCAGATCTGGGCGGCGACGCGCAGATCGTGGGTGATGAAGACGATGGCGATGCCCAGGTCGCGCTGCAGCTGGTCCAGAAGGTCCAGCACCTGCGCCTGCACCGACACGTCCAGCGCCGACACGGCCTCGTCGGCCACCAGCACGTCGGGGCGCATCATCACCGCGCGGGCGATCGCGATCCGCTGCCGCTGCCCGCCCGAGAACTGGTGCGGATAGCGTGCCAGCGCGTCGGCGGGCAGGCCCACGACGCCCATCAGGCGCGCGGCCTCGGCCATCGCGTCCGCACGGCTGGTGCCATAGTTTAATGGCCCTTCGATCAGGCTCTCGCCGATGGTCCAGCGGGGGTTCAGCGACCGCATCGGGTCCTGGAACACCACCTGCAGCTTCTGGCGGTGCGGGCGCAACGCGCCGCGCGAAAGGTTCGCGATGTCGGCATCATCCAGCAGGATGCGCCCCGAACTGGGGTCGATCAGCCGCATGATGCAGCGCGCGACGGTGGACTTGCCGGACCCGCTTTCGCCGACGATCCCCAGGGTACGGCCACGCGACAGGGCAAAGGTCACGTCGCGGGCGGCATGCGCCTGCGGAAGCTTGCGCAGGATGCCGCCGCCGCCATAGATCTTGTTCAGCCGCTCGACCCGCAGGACGGCATCCGCCGCCTGAGGCCGGGCTTCCCGAGGCGACAGGCTGGGCACGGCCTTCAGCAGCTTGCGGGTATAGTCCGCCTGCGGGCTGCGCAGCAGCGTCTCGACCGCGCCATGTTCGACGATCTCGCCCTGCTTCATGACATAGACGGTGTCGGCGATCTCGGCGACGACGCCCATGTCATGGGTGATGAACAGCACCGCCGTGCCGTGGCCCTTCTGCAATTCGTCGATCAGCGCCAGGATCTGCTTTTGCGTGGTCACGTCCAGCGCGGTCGTGGGTTCGTCCGCGATCAGCAGGACGGGTTCCAGAACCAGCGCCATCGCGATCATGATCCGCTGGCGCTGGCCGCCCGACAGCTGATGCGGATAGCTGCGAAAGATGCGTTCGACATCGGGCAGATGGACCTGCTCCATGATCGCCACGGCGCGACGGCGGCGTTCCGCGGCGGGCAGGTCGGTGTGCAGCTCCATCACCTCCATGATCTGGTCGCCTACGCGCAGGACCGGGTTCAGTGCGGTCATGGGCTCCTGGAAGATCATCGCGACGCGGGCCGCGCGCAGGTCGCGCATCTGCGCCTGTGTCAGGGGCAGCAGGTCGCGCCCCTGCAACTGGATCGTGCCCCCCGCGACGCGCAGCGCGTCGGGCAGCAGCCCCATGATCGCCAGCGAGGTGACGGATTTCCCCGACCCGGACTCGCCCACCAAGCAGACGGTCTCGCCCGCGCGGATGGTCACGTCGATGCCCTTCAGGACCGCGGGGTTTCCCGGCGTCTCGGGCAGGGTCACGGTCAGGTCGCGGGCCTGCAGCACCACGTCGGCCGCGTCGAAATTGCGTGTCTTGAACTGCATCAGCCTGCCCTTTTCTTCAGCCGCGGGTCCAGCATGTCGCGCGCCGCATCGCCCAGAAGGTTGATCGACAGGATGCACAGCGACAGCGCGATGCCGGGATAGAGGATCAGCTCCGGCTTGATGCGGAAGAACAGCCGACCCTCGGCCATGATGTTGCCCCAGGTGGGGGTCTCGGTGCTGACGCCTGCGCCCAGGAAGGACAGGATCGCCTCGGTCAGGATGGCGCTGGCCAGGATGTAGGTGCCCTGCACGATCAGGGGCGCGGTGGTGTTCGGCACCAGGTGGCGCACCAGGATCTTGCGCATCGGTGTGCCAAGCGCGATCGCGGCCTCGACATAGGGCTCCTCGCGCGCGGAAAGGACAACGGCGCGGACCAGGCGCACGACGCGGGGGATCTCTGGGATGGTGATCGCGGCGATGACCGATCCGACCGACGGGCCGTTCAGAGCCACCAGCGCGATGGCCAGCAGGATCGAGGGGATCGCCATAAGCGCGTCCATCGCCCGCATGATGATCGCATCGGCCGTGCGGAAGAACCCTGCGATCATGCCGATGATCAGGCCCAGCAGGACCGACACCACCGCCGTGGCGATGCCGATGATCAGCGACAGCTGTCCCCCGATCAGCACGCGGCTGAAGATGTCGCGGCCGAAATTGTCGGTGCCAAGGGGATGGCCCTCGATCGGGCCCTGCAGGCGGGCCATGGGGTTCATCGCCAGCGGGTCATGCGGCGCGATCCAGCCCGCCAGCAGCGTCAGGACGACGATGACGGCCAGCACCAGCGCCGCGATCTTGCTGCCTGCGCCCAGATGCGGCAGGCGCAGCGCGCGCAGGACCGGCTGCATCGCCGAGGTCGGTTGCGGTACCTGTGCCATCAGTAACGGATCCTTGGGTCAAAGAGGCTGTAGCTGAGGTCGATCAGCAGGTTCACCAGCACATAGAGGAAGCTGGTCAGCAGGATCATCGCCTGGATGACCGGATAGTCGCGCGCCAGGATCGCATCGACCGTCAGGCGGCCCACGCCGGGAATGTTGAAGACGGTCTCGGTCACCACCACGCCGCCGATCAGCAGGGCGAAACCGGTGCCGATCACGGTCAGGATCGGCACGGCCGCGTTCTTCAGCGCGTGGCGGAACAGGACGGTGCGTTCCGGGGCCCCCTTGGCGCGGGCTGTGCGGATATAGTCCTCGCCCAGCACCTCCAGCATGTTGGCCCGCGTCATGCGCGCGATCAGCGCGACATAGATGGTCGACAGCGTCAGCGCGGGCAGGAAGGCATTCGACAGAAACCCGCCCAGGCCCGACGACAGGGGCGTGTATCCCTGCACCGGGAACCAGCCCAGCTGCAGCGAGAAGACCAGGATGAACAGGTATCCGATCACGAAGACCGGCACCGAAAACCCCAGGACCGAGAAGGTCATCACCGCGTAATCGGCCATGCTGCGATGCTTCCACGCGGCCAGCACGCCCATCGGCACGGCGATCGCGACCGACATCACGATGGTCAGCACCGCGATGGACAGGGTCGGCGCGATGCGGTCGGCGACCATCGTGGCCACCGGCGTGTTCGAGATCAGCGAAACGCCCAGATCGCCCCGCAGCAGCTGTCCGACCCAGGTCACGAACTGGATGTGCAGCGGGTCGTTCAGGCCCATGGCCTCGCGGATGCGCTCCAACTGGGCGGGGGTCGCCATGTCGCCCGCGATGATCGCGGCCGGGTCGCCCGGCGTCAGGCGCAGCAGCAGGAAGACGAAGACGGCGACCAGCAGCATCACCGGGATGACGGCCAGAATGCGCCGCAGGATGTACCCCAGCATCAGGTTTCTCCGATCAGGTGGGTGGGGGGCGGCGGGACCGCCCCCTGCTTTCGATCACTCGGACTTCTGCAGGCCCCAGAAGACCGGCACGGGCGAGTTGATCATCTCGGTGATCGTGGTGCGGCGGGCCTGCGGCAGGGTGTACTGACCCAGAGGGATCAGCAGGCCGTTCTCAAGGGCATGGGCCTGGATCTTCTCGGCGACCGCAGCCTGGGCTGCTGCGTCGGGGGCGTCGATGAACTCCTCCTTGAGACCCTCAATGGTCTCGTCGGTCGGCCAGCCGAACCAAGCGTCGTCGCCGCGTCCGTTCAGCATCGGGTTCGAGATCGGGTTCGAGATCTCCGGCACCATCCAGTTTGTGATGAACACGTTCCAGCCCCCCTCGGCCGGGGCCGCCTGGCTGGCGCGGCGCGTGACCAGCGTTTGCCAGTCCATTGGCTGCAGCTCGACCTGGAACCCGGCCTCGCGCAGCATCTGCGACACGACGACGGGCTGGGTGGCCAGCGCCACCATGTCGGTGGGTGCCATCAGCACGACCGGCGTGCCGTCATAGCCCGCCTGTTCCAGCAGCGCCCGCGCCTCCTCGGCGCCGCCGCCCTGGGTCAGGGTTTCGGTGCCGGTGGCGTTCTCCAGTGGCGTGCCGCAGCCCAGGATGGCGCCGCAGACCGAATAATATTCGGGGTTGCCGACCATCGCGGCCAGGACCGGTTCCTGGGTGATCGCCTTGATGGCCGCCTGGCGGACCTGGACGTTGTCGAAAGGCGGGTGCAGGAAGTTCATCCGCGTCATCGTCTGCATGCCGGTCGGCTCTCGCGTTTCGACGACGATGTTCGGATCACCCTCCAGCAGCGGGATCAGGTCGACCTGCATCGCCTCTATATAGTCGATCTCTCCGCCCGACAGCGCGTTCACGGCGGTCTGGACGTCGGGCATGTTGACCCATTCGACGCGGTCGACATTGACGACCTTGCCGCCGGCCATCCAGTCGGCGGGTTCGTCGCGCGGCACGTATTCGTCGAACTTCTCATAGACGACCATCAGCCCCGGCTGGAACTCCGCCTCGACAAAGCGGAACGGCCCCGAGCCCACATATTCGGTGATCGCCTCGTCGGCCGAGGTCTCGGCCACGCGGGCGGGCATGATGAAGGGGGGCAGGGCCGACTGCTTGGACAGCACGTCCAGCATCGGCACGAAGGGTTCGGTCAGCGTCCAGGTGATCGTCTTGTCATCGGTCGCCTCAAGGCTGGCGGTGCGGTCCATGATGACCTGTCCGCCCGCGTCCTTCTGCCCCCACCGCTGCAGCGAGGCCACGGCATCGGCCGCCGTCACCGGCGCGCCGTCATGGAAGGTCAGCCCGTCGCGCAGCGTGAAGGTATAGGTCAGCTGATCGTCCGAGATGGTCCAGTCGGCCATCTGCGGCTGCGGCTGGAATTCGGAATCCTGCGCGATCAGCACGTCGTAGATCATGTAGGCATGGTTGCGCGTGATGTGGGCGGTGGTGATCACGGGGTCCAGCACGCGCAGGCCGGAATGCATCACGGCCTTGACGGTGGTCTCGGCCCAGGCCGCGCCTGTCAGCATGGTCGAGGCCAGAAGCGTGGCAGTCAATTTCTTGAGCATGGTGTCCTCTCTGTTGAACGGGTCCGCGGGGTGATCTTGGCGTCAGCCTTGCGCGGGGGGTGTGAAGGGTGCGCCGCCCGGCTCCAGCCGGATGCCCGGGGCAAGGTTGCGAAAGGGCAGGCTGGCCGGGCTGACGGGCATGGGCCCGGGCGCGGCGCAGGTCAGGATCGCCGCCGCGATGGGGGCGAAATCGGCACGGAAATGGTTCGAGCTTTTCACGACCAGGATGGCCTGCTCCTCGGGGACGATCCCCAGGAAGCGGAACATCTGCCGATCGGCCATCTGCGCCTTTTCCGACGCGATGGCGACCCGCACGCCCCCGACGCTGAGGCAGGCGGACGGCCCAAGCGCCAGATGCGCGCCGCCATAGAACGGGCCCGTGGCATGGCAGGCCCCGTCGGACAGCGCGTCCACGGTGAATTGGCCCTGAAATGGCGCATCGCCCGGAATGCCGGACCGACCGCCTAGGGCCAGATCGATGGTCGCGCCCACCCCCGCGGCATGGGCCGCCGCCGCCGCCTCCGGATCGATGATCAGGCCGATGGCCGCGTCCCGGGCATCGGCCTCGACCAGGGCGCGCAGCATGCCGGTCGTGTCGGAATTGCCGCCTGCGCCGGGATTGTCCTGCGTGTCGACCAGGATCACCGGCCGATCGGTGGCGCGGCGCATTGCCTCTGCCACCCCGCCCGCGGGGCTAAGGCATTCGCCGCGGAACGCGGGTTCGGCCTCGCGCAGGGCCTGTGCCAGGCCGTCGGCCATCGCGTCGGCCTGTGCCTGCGTCTGGGCATAGGCGATGACCGAGGGGCGGCAGTCGGCGAAATCGGCCGCGGGAAACCCCATGAACAGCGACGCACAGCCCTGACCGTCGCAGGCGGCAACCCGGTCATAAAGCCCGGCTGCGGGTTGTGCATCGGTCGCCTGCCACGCGATCGGGATCAGAAAATCCAGCTGCCGGAATGCCTTGGCGTTGGGCGCGCCGCTCATCAGGCGGTCCAGTTGCTGAGCCGCACGATGCCCGGTCAGGGCCATGTCGACATGCGGATAGGTGCGGAACCCCACCATTAGGTCGGCATTGTCCACCATCCGCGCCGTGATGTTGCCGTGCAGGTCCAGCGCCGCGACGACAGGCGTATTCGGCCCGACTGCCTGGCGCACCCGCTCCAACAGCAGGCCTTCGCCGTCCGGCGCCCCATCGGCCACCATCGCGCCATGCAGGTCCATAAAGACGCCGTCCAGTGGCCCCGCATCGCGCAGGCCCTGGACGATCTCCTCGGTCAGGGCGGCGTAGCAATCGGCGGTCACCGGCGCGGATGGGACCGCGCCGGCCCAGACGACAGGCACCATCTGCCAGCCCTGCTTTTCGCCATGCGCGATGACGCCGGCGATCGGCAGGTTCACGTCCCGCGCCCGATCGATGATCTGCGCCCCGCGGCACAGAGGCAGATAGCCGCCGCCCTGTTCAAAGGCCGCCATGTCGGCGGGGCTTGGGGCAAAGGAATTGCTCTCATGAACGAAGCCCGCAAGGGCGATCCGCAAAGGACGGGCAGGAATCGTCTGGGTCAGCAATGTATTGTCTTCCGATACAGTTGCATTGTATCACGAGTGTATTAACCCAAAATTGATCATGTCAATGTCGGAGATTGCATGCAGCGCAAGAATCACGATCCGGACGGTCCGCAGGCAGAGAATGCCTTGTTCGTCCAATCCCTTGCCCGCGGAATGAGCGTTCTGGAAGCGTTTCGCGATGCCGACGGGGCACTGTCGCTTGGCCAGATCGCCACGCGGACCGGGCTGACGCGCAGCGCGGCGCAGCGTCTGGTGCACACCTTTCGCACGCTGGGCTATCTGACGTTGGCCGAGGATGGTCGCGGCTTTCGTCTGGACCTGCCGATCCTGGACCTGACGCACGACTATCTGCGCCTGAACCCGCTGGTACGTCGCGCCAGTCCGATCCTGCTGGACCTGCGTCGCAACGTCCGCGAACGGGTCGACCTGTCACTGTTCGATGGTCAGCGCATGGTCTATGCCGCCCGGATGCAAAGCAAGCGCGAGACGTTCTTTGCGACTTTGGTGGGCAACAGCGTGCCCACGACCTGCACGTCGGGCGGTTGGGCCGTCATGGCGATGCTGCCCCCGACCGAGGTCGACCAGATCCTGGACCAGGCCAGTCTTCGGCCGCTGACGCCCCGGACCCTGACCGATCCCCACGCGATCCGCGATCAGGTCGCGCTGGCGCGAGAGGCCGGCCACGCGCTGGCGCTGGAGCAGATCCTGATGGGAGAGGTGGCCCTTGGCGTGGCGATCCCGGACGCATCGGGCCGCCCGATCGCGGCGATCCACATCGCCGGATCGCTGTCGGAATGGGATCCGGAGGAGTTCCGCCGCCGCAACGCACCCTTGGCCGCAGAGGCCGTGCGCAGCATCATGTCAGCGTAGGCGACATCATGTATGGCCGCCAAGTACGGCTGATCATTCGACTTTCTGGATATTGGCTGGGGCGGTAGGATTCGAACCTACGGTACACGGTACCAAAAACCGATGCCTTACCACTTGGCCACGCCCCAACTGTGGAGGGTGATTACCCAAGCCCGCAGATGGGTGCAAGACGAAAAATGCAGAAATCTTGCCCCCGTCCCAAAGCCCCGGTATCGACGCGCCATGGAACACGCCGATATCGTCATTCTGGGGGCCGGGGCGGCCGGATTGTTCTGCGCAGGCTCTGCCGTCGCGCAGGGCAGGCGGGTCGTGGTGCTGGATCATGCGCCGACGCCCGCCGAAAAGATCCGCATTTCCGGCGGCGGGCGGTGCAATTTCACCAACCTCGCGACCGGGCCGGACCGTTTCCTGTCGGACAACCCGCGCTTCGCAGCCAGTGCGTTGGCGCGGTATCGTCCGCAGGCCTTTGTCGATCTGGTCGACGGGGCGGGAATCGCTTGGCACGAAAAGACCCAAGGCCAGTTGTTCTGCGACGGCAAGGCCACGCAGATCACCGACATGCTGCTGGACCGCATGGCTGGGGCGGACCTGCGCCTTGGCACGCGCATCGACGGCGTCAGCCAGGATGGTGATCAGTTCGTGGTCGCGAGCTCCGGCGGGCCGATCAGCACGGGACGGGTCGTTGTGGCGACGGGCGGCAAGTCGATTCCCAAGATCGGCGCGACGGGGCTAGGCTATGATCTGGCGCGCCAGTTCGGGCTGCGTCTTGTCGAAACGCGGCCCGCGCTGGTGCCGCTGACCTTTGCGGAACAGGATCTGGCGCTGTGCCGTCCGCTGGCCGGACTGTCGGTCGAGGCGCGGATCACGCATGGCAGGGGCAGCTTTCGCGATGCGCTGCTGTTCACGCATCGCGGGCTGAGCGGCCCGGTGATCCTGCAGATCTCAAGCTTCTGGCAGGCGGGCGAGGTGCTGACGATCGATCTTGCGCCCGACCGCGACATCGCCGCCGACCTGAAGGCCGCACGCGGCGGCAAGGCGCAGGTGGCGACCATCCTGGCCCAGATGCTGCCGGAACGCCTTGCCCAATCCGTGGCGGCGGACGCGGGCTTGGCACAGGCGCGGCTGGCCGATCAGCCGAACGCCCGGCTGGACGCGCTGGGCGCGCGCGTGAACCGGTGGCAGGTCCGACCCGTGGGGACCGAAGGCTATCGCACCGCCGAAGTCACCTTGGGCGGCGTGGATACCCGCGATCTGGACGCGCGGACCATGCAGGCGCGCCAAGTACCCGGTCTGGCGTTCATCGGCGAATGCGTCGACGTGACGGGGTGGCTGGGCGGCTATAATTTTCAGTGGGCCTGGGCGTCAGCGGATGCCGCCGGGCGCGCCGCCTAGGTCCGTGGCGTCGGGCTGAGCAGGTCGCGCCCGTCATCGATACGACCCCGTTCGACCATCTCCTCGAACGCGGCGTCGGGGTTCAGGTCGGACAGGCGCGCATCGGCGGGGCGTGAGGGGCGGGCAGGGCTTGGACGCGCCTCCGCCTCGGGCTGTTCCAGGCGGATGCGGTGGACGGGTTCCGGCACCAGATAGCCCTTGCTGTCCAGCGCATGGCGCAGCAGGCGAAACGCCTCTCCGCGCGCCAGGTCGAAATCGGTGCCGTCCTGCGAGACCCACCCCCCGGCGCGGATGACAACGTGATCCGGCCCCTGGGCATCCAGCCAGGCGACGGGTTCGGGACGCTTCAGCACGAAATCCATCCCCGCCAGCGCCCTGAGCACCAGATCGCGCGCGCGGCCCAGATCGGCGCCAGGGTCGATGGTCAGGTCGACCATGAACCGGCGTTCGGGGTTGCGCGTGTAATTGGTTAGAACGGCCTTGTAGATGATCTGGTTCGGGATGCGGATATGATTGCCGTCCAGCGTCAGCAGGGTGGTGCCGCGACTGGTCAGGCGGATCACCCGACCGCGCAGGCCGTTCACCTCGATCAGGTCGTTCGGGTTGAAGGGTTGGCGCAGCGACAGCAGCATCGTGGCCACGAATCCTTCGATCGTGTCGCGGGCGGCAAAGGACAGCGACAGGCCGAAGATGCCCGCCGCACCCAGCAATGTCCCCAACAGCGCCCGCGCACCCATCAGGTCCAGCGCCACGACAAGCGCCACGATCCATGCGGTTAGCCGGATCGTTTGTGCCAGAAACCCGGCGATGAACGGGTTCGGTGCGATCCCCGACAGGGTTCGTTCCCGCCGCGACAGCCAGCCGCCGGCCAGCACGATTATCGCCCCCACGGCCAAGCCCAGTGCCATGAAGGGCAGTCCCGCGATAACAGCGGTCAGGCGGGACTGAAACCTATCGCGGACCGAAACCAGCCGCGTGCCCAGGTCGGTGGACAGGGTCACCCGATCCTCGATCGCGACGACCCCCTCGACACGTGCCAGCAGCGATTCAAGGCGCGAAATGGTCTGTTGTTCGGTCACCTCGCCGACAAGGGTCACGATCCCCGCATCGACACTGGCACGGACGCCATCGAATTCAGGGACTTGCGCGAGGATGCTGGAAATCCTCGACAGGATTGCCAGGTCGGTCGCCCGATTGTCCTGTGTGGAGATCGCGCCGCTTGGCGTCGACGGTGCTGACGGATCGGCGACCTGGGCGGCCACGGGGGCCGCCAGCGCCAACAGGATCAGCAGAACGCGGATCATGCCGGGAGCGGGTCGGCCTTTGCCAGCCGGTCGAAGGCCATCAGCGATGCGATCAGCGCGGGCATACGGTCCAGCGGGATCATGTTCGGCCCGTCGGACGGCGCGGTGTCTGGGGCTTCGTGCGTTTCGATGAAGACGCCGGCCACGCCCAGGGCCACAGCGGCCCGTGCCATGACCGGGGCGAATTCACGTTGTCCGCCAGAACTGCCGCCCTGACCGCCCGGCTGCTGGACCGAATGGGTCGCGTCCATGATCACCGGATAGCCGGTGCGCGCCATGATCGGCAGCGACCGCATGTCGGCCACCAACGTGTTATAGCCGAAGCTGGCCCCGCGTTCGGTCAGCAGGATGTTACTGTTCCCGGTCGAGGCGACCTTGTCCGCGACGTTGGGCATGTCCCAGGGGGCCAGGAACTGACCCTTCTTGATGTTGACCACCGCGCCGGTGCGGCCCGCAGTCAGCAACAGGTCGGTCTGGCGGCACAGAAAGGCGGGGATCTGGATCACGTCGACCACCTGCGCGGCGCGCACCGCCTGGTCCGCGTCATGGATGTCGGTCAGCACGGGGCAGCCGAACCTTTCGCGGACCGCGGCCAGGATCTCCAGCCCCTCGTCGATGCCTAAGCCCCGGCGACCCGACAAAGAGGTGCGGTTCGCCTTGTCATAGCTGGCCTTGAAGACAAAGGACGCCCCGGCATCGGTACAGGCCTTGGCCATCACTTCGGCGATCATCAGCGCGTGGTCCAGGCTTTCCAGCTGGCAGGGTCCGGCGATCACCGTCAGCGGCAGGTCGTTGCCGCAAGTGATCGAACCGATGGGGATATGCTTGGCAGTCGTCATGTCGATACCTGTTCGCGTAGGATGGAGGCCGTCAGCGACAGCATCAGATAGATACCCGAAAACACCAGGAATGCCACCAGGGTGTTCTGGAACGCGCGGGGATAGGTCGCCTCATCCGGCGGAATGGGCGCGATGGACAGCGACAGATAGCGGACCTGCTTGTTCGCCTCGATGCGCGCGGTTTCCATCTGGGCGGCGGCGGCGGCCAGCATTTCCTGGCGCGTCAGCATCTCGGCCTCGGCGACGCGCAGCTCTCCGCCGATGGCGGCCAGAGAGTTGCGTGTGTCGTTGCCCTGCGTCAGCTGCTGGCGGGTCTGCGTGATCAGGTCGCGCAGGCGGGCGATGTCGCCCTCCACCGCATCGACGCGGCTTTGCAGGGGGCGGGCATTCGACTGCAACTGGCCCAGTTCCAGCTGCTTTTCGGCCAGTTGGCCCTCCAGCATGCTGACCTGCGCCATGACCACGCCGCTTTCCGCGACGGGGTCCAGGACGCCCAGCCTCTCCTGCAACTCCTGGACGCGAAGCTGGGCGGCCAGCATCTTCTCCTCGGCGTCCTGATAGGTCTCGCGCGCGCCGTCCATCTGGTCGGAGCGCATGCGTGAGGTCAGGGCGTCAACAAGCTGTTCCGCATAGGAAATCAGCGCGCGCGAGAACTGTTCGCTCAGCTGCGGGTCGGGCGCGATGACCTCCATGTTCAGCACGCCTTCGGTCGGGTCATAGCCGATCTTGACGGAATCCTTGTACAGGCTGAACGTGGCCTCGTTCGTGGCATCCTCGGGCAGGCGCTTGATCGCATCGACCGACGGGTCCTGGAAGGCGCGCCGGAAGCCCAGATCCTCGTCCAGCCGCAGCATCGCGTCGCGCGATGTCAGATAGCTTTGCACCGCGACCGCGTCCTGGTTGGTGCCCAACCCCGACCCGCCCAGCATCCCGCTGAGCCCGCTGGCGCCGGATCCGCTTTCGGCCGACTGGATCTGGAACTGCGACACCGTGGCGTAAAGCGGAGAGGCATAGCGGCCGTAATAGATGCCGACCAGTGCGGTCGGCAGGAACACGAACAGCGCCAGCCGCATCGCCAGCATTGCCATGCGGCGGCGGCGGCGGCGGGCCAGGTCGCGCTGGATGCGATAGATTTCGGCGGCGCGCTTTTCCTCGGTCAGTTCTTCGCGGGACGGCAGGGCGGGGCGGCCGGGGGGCGCCGGGCTGCGGTCGGGCAGGATCGACGGCACGGGGGCCTGCCGCACGGCGGGCGCGTTGGGCGAGGGGGCGGCCTGCGCGCGCGTGCCCTCCGACGACAGGATGCTGCCGACGGCGGTGCGGTGGGACGGATCGATCCCCCGCTCGCGCAGACGCAGCACGGCCTCCTCGGCCGAGGAAACCTCGATCTGGTGCAGGGCGGCGATGCGCTTGGCGATGCGCAGCTGGCGTTCGGTCAGCTTCTCCGCGCGGATGGCGGCCAGTCGCGCCTCCATGTCGCCAGAATCCGCAGAGGGTGCGGCCGGCATGTCCTTTTCGGGGGACGGCGCTGCGGGCTTGGTCAGGCGAAAATCACCCAGGCCGTCGTCGATCGGTTCGGTGGCCAGGAACCGTTCCAGCCGCGCCTGGCGTTCGGACGCGTCAGAGGCGGGGGCATCGCTGCGGCGCGCGACCTCCAACCGGGGCGGCGCGGGGCTGTCCGATGCGGTCGGTTCTGCCGGCGGGGGCGTCTGGGGCGTGATCGAGGCCATCGCCTGCGTGTTGTACCGGCGCGCTTTAGGAGGTGTAGTCATAATATTGCTTGGCCTCGTCGAGGGTCTCGAACAGATACAACCTGCCATCACGCAGGATCGCGGCGCGGTTGCAGAACTTCTCGATCGTGCTGGGCTGGTGGGACACGATCACCGTGGTCGCGGTCTGAAGCCGCTCGAACAGGACGCGACCGGCCTTGCGATTGAATTCCACATCCGTGGTCTGGGGCATGCCCTCGTCGATCAGGTAGATGTCGAAATCCAGCGCCAGCAGCAGCGAGAAGTTGAACCGTTGCCGCATGCCCGTGGAATAGGTGCCGACCGGCATGTCAAAATATTCGTGAATGTCGCACAGCCACCGCGTGAAGGCCGCGACGTAATCGGGGTCCAGCCCATAGATGCGCGCGATGTAACGCGCGTTCTCGTTGCCGGTGTGGCGCGTGACCAAGCCACCCATGAACCCCAGGGGAAACGAGATGCGGCATTCGCGGCGGATCTTGCCTTCGTCGGGCTTTTCCAGCCCGCACATCATGTTCACCAGGGTGGTCTTGCCGGTGCCGTTGGGGGCCAGGATGCCAAGCGATTGCCCCAGCTCGACCCTGAACGAGGCCTGCTCGAGGATGATCTTGTGCTGCTTGCCGGTCCAGAAGGATTTGGACACATTGTCGAATTCAAGCATGGCCTTGTTATACCAACGCGTTTCGGCACGAGGCGTGCCATGCCGGGTGCCTCGACTGCCAAGGCGACATTAGGGTGGGGCGGACGGGGTGTCCAGTCTTGCCATCGGGCCCGATAATTTGTGATCTGACCAGCCTTATATCGCCGCAATTTCGCCATAAATGCGACGCATGTATGATCACGACGCCCCATTGGCCGACCGTATCCGTGCCTGCAGGCTGTGCGCGGACCGCTTTGCCGTGACCGCCACGCGCCATGCGCCCCGACCGGTGGTCTGGTTCCGGCCGGGAACGCGGATCCTGATCGTGGGGCAGGCGCCGGGCGCGCGGGTCCATGACAGCGGGCGGCCCTTCACCGACCGTTCCGGCGACAGGCTGCGCGACTGGATGGGGGTGGAGCCGGACACCTTCTATGACCGCGACCGGATCTCGATCGTGCCGATGGCCTTCTGCTTTCCGGGTTACGACGCCAAGGGGTCGGACCTGCCGCCCCCGCCCATCTGCGCGGCGACGTGGCGGCGGCAGGTGATGGACCAGCTGAACCCGCAGCTGACCCTGCTGGTCGGCGGGCATGCGATGCGGTGGCATCTGGGCGGGCGCAACGTGACGCAGACCGTCCGGGACTGGCGCACCCATGCGCCCGCGGTGTTTCCGCTGCCCCATCCCAGCTGGCGCAACACCGGATGGCTGCGCGCCAATCCGTGGTTCGCGACCGACCTGCTGCCCGTGCTGCGGGACCGGGTGGCGACCCTGCTGGGCTGATCAAGGCCAGGTCCACGCCCGGGACGCTTTGTGGCCGTGCGGGCTTGTGTTTCGCACACGCATCCGTGACGATAAGACCATCCAGCGGGAACGCGCCTGTCATGCCTTCCCGCCAATCATCGTTAGGGAGACGCCGACATGGGTAAATTGAAACCGATCCTGCTGAGCACCGCCATGGCACTGGGTGCCACGCCGCTGATGGCGCAGGAAGAACAGTTCATCACCATCGGTACCGGCGGCCAGACGGGCGTCTATTACGTCGTGGGTCAGTCGATCTGCCGCCTGGTGAACCGCGACACGGCGACCACTGGCCTGCGCTGCACCGCGCCCGCGACCGGTGGATCCATCGACAACATCAACCAGATCCGGTCCGGCGGCATGACGATGGGCGTGGCCCAGTCCGACTGGCAGTTCCACGCCTATAACGGCAGCTCGGACTATGAGGGCGATGCATTCACCGACCTGCGCGCCGTGTTCGCCGTCCACCCCGAGCCCTTCACCGTCGTGGCCCGTGCCGACAGCGGCGTCGAGACCTTTACCGACCTGGCGGGCAAGCGCGTGAACGTCGGCAACCCCGGTTCCGGATCGCGCGGCACGTTCGAGGTCGTCCTGGAAGCCATGGGCATGAGCATGGACGACTTTGCGCTGTCGTCGGAACTGCGCCCCGCCGAACAGTCGGCTGCCCTGGGCGACAACCAGGTCGATGCCATCAGCTATACCGTGGGCCATCCCAACGGTTCGATCCAGGAGGCGACCTCGACCGTGGACGCGACCCTGGTCGACGTGTCCGGCGAGGCGATCGACAAGCTGATCGCGGACAATCCGTTCTACTCAAAGGTCGTGATCCCCGGCGGCATGTATGCCGGCAACGACGACGACACCGAGACCTTCGGCGTCAAGGCGACCTTCGTGACCTCGGCCGCGATCCCGGACGAGACGGTGTACCAGGTCGTCAAGGCGGTCTTCGACAACTTCGATCGCTTCAAGGGCCTGCACCCGGCCTTCGCCTCGCTGACCCCCGAGGAGATGATCGCCGATGGCAACAGCGCGCCCCTGCACCCCGGTGCCGAGCGCTACTATCGCGAACAGGGCTGGATCCAGTAATCCAGGCCTGACCGGGGCGGCCCCATCGGGCCGCCCTTCATCATGACCAACGAACAACAAGATGCATCGCAGGGGGTGCCGTGATGAGCGACGACGACAAGACCAGGGAACGCCAGCAGCAGGCCAGCGCGGTCGAGATGCAGGCGTCGGGCCACGGCGCCCTGACCCAGGAGGAACTGGACGAACTGGTCGCCTCGTCGGACACGGGCGCGCGCACTCCGCCGGGTTTCGTGGGCAAGCTGATCCTGGGGGTGGCCCTGTGCTGGTCGCTGTTCCAGCTGTGGATCGCCTCGCCGCTGCCCTTCATGCTGAACTTTGCCATCATCAGCGCCACGGATGCCCGCGCGGTCCATCTGGCCTTCGCGCTGTTTCTGGCTTTCATGGCCTATCCTGCTGAAAAGTCGCCTTTCCAGCTGGCCCTTGGTGTGTCGGTTCCGGTGATCCTGTCCGGGCTGTTCATTTATGGCGCGCCCGCCGCGATGCCGCTGTGGTGGCTGGCACTGGCCGGGGCTGGCGTCGTGGCGGCCGTGCTGCTGGGCAGCCCCAAGACCCGCGTTCCGCCATGGGAATGGCTGCTGGCGCTGGCCGGCGTGGTCGTCACCATGTACGTCTTTATCAACAGCGACGCGCTTGGCCGCCGGGTCGGCGCGCCGATCACCACGGACCTGATCGTGGCGGTCGTGGGCATCCTGCTGCTGCTGGAGGCCACGCGCCGCAGCCTTGGGCCGGCCCTGATGATCGTCGCCACGGTGTTTCTGGCCTATACCTTCCTGGGCCCCTATATGCCGTCGATCATCGCGCATCGCGGCAATTCGCTGGCCGAGGTCGCCAACCACCAGTGGGTCACGACCGAAGGCGTGTTCGGCATCGCCCTTGGGGTGTCGACCAGCTTCGTGTTCCTGTTCGTGCTGTTCGGCGCGCTGTTGGACAAGGCGGGCGCGGGCAACTATTTCATCCAGGTCGCCTTTTCGCTGATGGGCCACCTGCGCGGCGGGCCTGCCAAGGCCGCCGTCGTCAGCAGCGCCATGACCGGCCTGATCTCGGGCTCGTCCATCGCCAACGTGGTCACCACCGGCACCTTCACCATCCCGCTGATGAAGAAGGTGGGCTTTTCCAGCGAAAAGGCCGGGGCGGTCGAAACCGCGTCGTCGGTCAACGGCCAGATCATGCCACCCGTCATGGGCGCCGCAGCCTTCCTGATGGTCGAGTATGTGGGCATTCCCTATTTCGACGTCGTCAAGCACGCGTTTCTGCCCGCCACGATCAGCTATATCGCACTGGTCTATATCGTGCATCTGGAGGCCATGAAGGCCGGGATGCAGGGCCTGCCACGTGCCTATACGCCGCCGCCGCTGCTGCGCCGGCTGATGTTCGCGGCCTTCCTTATCGCGGGCATCTGCGCGCTGTCGCTGGCGGTCTATTACCTGATGGGCTGGATCCGGCCCGCATTCGGTGCGGCCGCCCCCTACGTGGTCTTTGCCGTCCTGACGGCGGCCTATGTCGGCCTGCTGTGGGTCGCCTCGCGCGAGGAGCCGCTGCAGATCGACGATCCCAACGCGCCGGTGACGGAACTGCCGCTGCCGGGGCCGACGGTCCGGTCGGGTCTGCACTTCATCCTGCCGGTGGTCGTGCTGGTCTGGGCGCTGATGGTCGACCGCCTGTCGCCGGGCCTGTCGGCCTTCTGGGCCACCGCCTACATGATCTTCATCCTGCTGACGCAGCGACCGCTGATGGTGCTGCTGCGCGGGTCCGACCGCACCGGAAACGCCCGCACCGGGCGCGCATTGCGTGCCGGGTTCGACGATCTGGTGGACGGGCTTATCTCGGGCGCACGCAACATGATCGGCATCGGCATCGCCACGGCGACCGCGGGCATCATCGTGGGCGCGGTCAGTCAGACCGGCGTCGGATCGGCCCTGGCCGAAGTGGTCGAGGTCCTGTCGGGCGGCCATCTGCTGGCCATCCTTGGCCTGACCGCGGTCCTGTCGCTGATCCTGGGGATGGGTCTGCCGACGACGGCGAACTATATCGTCGTCTCGGCACTGCTGGCGCCGGTCATCGTGACGCTTGGTCAGCAGAACGGGCTGATCGTGCCGCTGATCGCGGTGCACCTGTTCGTGTTTTACTTCGGCATCATGGCCGACGTGACCCCGCCCGTGGGCCTTGCATCCTTTGCCGCGGCGGCCGTGTCGGGGGGCGATCCGATCAAGACCGGGGTCGTCGCCTTCGGCTACAGCATGCGCACGGCGGTCCTGCCGTTCCTGTTCATCTTCAACACCGATCTGCTGCTGATCGACGTGGGCTGGGGGCAGGGGATCTTCGTCTTCATCACGGCGACCATCGCGATGCTGCTGTTCGCGGCCGCGACCCAGGGCTGGTTCCTGGTCCGCAGCAAGCTGTGGGAGACGGTCCTGCTGCTGGTGATCGCCTTTACCATCTTCCGGCCCGGCTTCTTCTGGGGCTACGTCTTCCCGCCGTTCGAGGAGCGTTCGGGCGCGGAACTGGTCCAGGCGCTGGAGGACAGCGAGGTCGGCGACGGCCTGCGCCTGCGCATCGCCGGGCTGAACGACATCGGCAACCCCGTTGAGTTCACGGCCCTGCTGCCCGTCCCCGAAGGCGCCACCGGAGAGGAACGGCTGGAGGCCGCCGGCATCACCCTGATCCAGGACGGTGATCGCACGCTGATCGATAACGTGGCGTTCGACAGCCCGGCGCAGGCGGCGGGGCTGGACTGGGATCAGACCGTGCTTGCCGTGAACGCCCCGGCGGCAGCGCCGTCGCGGTACTGGATCTATATCCCGGCCTTCCTGCTGATGGGGCTGGTGATCTGGTCGCAGCGTCGGCGCGAGACGCGCCCCCAGCCCGTGAAAGGACCGCGCCATGCATGACGTCGTGCTGCTGCCGATCGACCTTCAGCATCCCGAAAGCTGGGAAAAGGCCCTGCCGGCCGCGATGCGGCTGGCGGGGGACGAGGGCGTGATCCACCTGCTGGGGATCGTGCATGATTTCGGCAGCTCGATGGTGGCGACCTTCCTGCCCAAGGGGTACGAACAGAAGGCCCTGCAGAAGATGAAGGGCGCGCTGGACGATTTCGCCAGCCAGCATTTCCCCGACCAGTCGCGCGTGCAGGTGCATGTCGGCCACGGGCATGTGGCCGAGACGATCCTCAAGGCCGCGGCCCGGCACAAGGCGGACCTGATCGTGATGGCCAGCGACAAGCCGGACGAGCTGCGCAGCATCCTGGTCAGCCGCGATGCCAACGCCGTCGTGCGCCATTCGCCGGTCTCGGTCATGGTGGTGCGCTAGGACATGCAGACCGACCTTCAGATCGCGCGCGCCGCGACCAAGCGGCCGATCAACGACATCGCCGCCCGTCTTGGTCTGACCCCCGACCAGATTTTGCCCTATGGCCATGACAAGGCCAAGATCACGCATGACGCGCTGGCCGGTCTGACCGGCCCCGAAGGCCGCCTGATCCTGGTCACCGCCATCAACCCGACCCCTGCGGGAGAGGGCAAGACCACAACGACCGTGGGCTTGGGCGATGCCCTGAACCGGATTGGCCACCGCGCCACCATCTGCATCCGCGAGGCCAGCCTTGGCCCGAACTTCGGCATGAAGGGCGGGGCGGCCGGGGGCGGGCGCGCGCAAATCGTGCCGATGGAGGAGATGAACCTTCATTTCACCGGCGATTTCCACGCCATCACCTCGGCCCACAATCTGCTGGCCGCGATGATCGACAACCACATCCACTGGGGCAATGCGCTTGACCTGGACACGCGCCGCATCACCTGGCGGCGGGTCATGGACATGAACGACCGCGCGCTGCGCGATGTGGTCGTGGGGCTGGGCGGTCCGGCGAACGGGTTTTCGCGCCAGACCGGTTTCGACATCACCGTCGCGTCCGAGGTAATGGCGATCCTGTGCCTGTCGCGCGATCTGGCCGATCTGCAGGACCGGCTTGGCCGGATCGTCGTGGGCTATACCCGCGACCGCCAACCCGTCACCGCGCGCGATCTGCAGGCAGATGGCGCGATGACCGTCCTTCTGAAGGACGCCTTGCAGCCGAACCTGGTCCAGACGCTGGAGAACAACCCAGCGCTGGTGCACGGCGGCCCCTTCGCCAATATCGCCCATGGCTGCAACAGCGTCATCGCGACCCGCGCCGCCCTGCGCCTGTCCGATTACGTGGTGACCGAGGCGGGCTTCGGCGCCGATCTGGGGGCCGAGAAGTTCCTGAACATCAAGTGCCGCCTTGCGGGGCTTGCGCCGGCGGCCGTCGTGCTGGTGGCCACGGTGCGGGCGCTGAAGATGAACGGCGGCGTGGCCAAGGCCGATCTGGCGGCGGAAGACGTCGCGGCGGTCACCGCGGGCTGCGCCAATCTGGGCCGGCACATCGAGAACATCCGCAGCTTTGGCCTGCCGGTCGTCGTGGCGTTGAACCATTTCGATGGCGACACCCCGGCCGAGATCGCGGCCCTGCAGGACTACTGCGCCGAACAGGGGGTGCAGGCCATCCTGGCGCGGCACTGGGCCATGGGTGGCGCCGGTGCCGAGGATCTGGCCCGCGCGGTCGTCGCCCTGGCGGAACAGCCTGCGGCATTCGCGCCGCTTTACCCCGACGCGATGCCGCTGTGGGACAAGATCCAGACGGTCTGCACCCATATCCACCGCGCCGCGCGGGTCGAACCCGGTCCCGGCGTCCTGGATCAACTGGCCGCCTGGCAGGCGGCGGGCCATGGGCATATGCCGGTCTGCATCGCCAAGACGCAGTACAGTTTTTCGACCGATCCGGACCTGCGCGGCGCGCCCACCGGGCATGTCATACCGGTGCGAGAGGTGCGGCTGAACGCGGGCGCGGGCTTTGTCGTGGCGATCTGCGGGCAGATCATGACCATGCCGGGCCTGCCGCGCCATCCCGCAGCCGAGGTCATCCGGCTGGACGATCTGGGACAGGTCGAGGGGTTGTTCTGACCCGATCAGGCGGCGGCCACTTCCTTGGCTTCCGGTTCGAACAGGCGGGACAGCAGGGTCAGGCGATCCAGGCTGTCCAGCATCCGGGGCAGGGGCGCATCCTGCGTCAGCGCCTCGACGCACAGGCGGCGGGTCATGGCGCGGACTGCGGGGCTGGCCGGGCCGTCCGCGTGATGCTGCGCGATGCGGGCGCAGTCGGTGAAGGCCGCGACGTCACCGGCCAGCGCGGCGCGGTCCCACAGCCGCATCACGGCATCCGGCAGGGGGGTCGCGATGGCCACGATGCGCCCGGTCAGCCATGCGGCCTCGGGTCCGTCCAGGCCGGAGGGGCGGTCACCGTGACGCGTCAGGCCAAGCCATGCGCGCAGATGCCGGGCCGCGACCGCGTCGCGAAAGCAGATGCGCCCCAATCGGGTCAGGTCATCGGGCATCGCCTGGCGCGAGGGGGACAGGCGGGCGAACCAGTTCTCTCCGGTCGCGCGGGTCAGGCTGGTTGCCGCGTGCAGGGCCTGCGCCTTGGGGATGTCCATCGCGGCGATCCGGTCGGCCAGCTGGCGGGCGGTGGTCTGGACGGGATGGGGCTGCAGCCAGACGGGCGCGGGACCGCGCCAGCGTTTCCACGCCGCCATGTGCAGCGCCATCGCCACATGGACCGTCGGCTGGACCGCATCCGCGAATGTCTGGTCCGCGGTGGCAAAACCCAGCCTGACGGGAAATGATCCGTCGGGTCGCTGGACCTGGATCAGGTCGGACAGCATGTCCGCCACCGGGTGGTCGTCGTCCAGCAGCCGCAGGCAAAACGCGATCCGGGCAACCGACCCCGTGCATCCCGCGCCCTGTGCCCAGGTTGCCAGCATTCTCAGGTGGTCGAAGATCAGCGTATAGGCGCGCGGGTGGGACAGGCGGGGACGCCGCGCGCCATGATGATAAAGCTGCTTCAGCAGCTGCGCCACCTGTGCCACGTGATCGGGGGTGATCGAGGCCGGGAGCGTTGTCAGCACGGCCTCGGCCTCTGCCAACAGGACGGGGTCGTCGGACAGCGCTAACCTGTGCGGCAGGGGCAGGGCGGGGTCGTCGGCCAGCGCCTCGCAGGCCAGTTGCCACAGGGGGTCGGTCTGGCCGACCAGACCGCCCGCCAGCGTCAGGCGAACCAGCGCATCGTCCCGCGCGCCGTCAAGAACGCGCAAGGCGCCCTGGCGAACCAGATCGGGCGTCAGGCGACGCAGCACGATCACCTCGATCGGCGAGATGCGCCCGCGCAGGCCCGACAGCACCGGCGCGATCTGTCCCACCAGCGCCAGCGCGCCGATGTCGGGATGATCCAGCGGGCAGGGATCGGGCAGGGCCATGATGCGCTGGCGCAGCCATTCAAGGCCGCGGTTGGACAGCAGCCGCATCAATTGGTCCCATGATCCGTCCATCTGCGCCCTCGTCCGTTTCGCGGTTGATCATGCGACAAGGACGCGCGGGTTCAAGAACCGGATGCAGACAATTCGCGCCATTGGCGGCATGATGCCGGGAATTGCGTCGGACGCGCGCGCAGGATAAAGCGGCGGCATGACAAACCGCCCCCAGCTTCCACCCGAAATCGCCCGCCGCCGGACCTTTGCGATCATCTCGCATCCCGATGCCGGCAAGACAACGCTGACAGAGAAGTTCCTGCTGTACGGTGGCGCCATCCAGATGGCCGGGCAGGTTCGCGCAAAGGGCGAGGCGCGGCGCACGCGATCAGATTTCATGAAGATGGAGCAGGATCGCGGCATCTCGGTGTCCGCGTCGGCGATGTCGTTCGATTTTGACGGACATCGCTTCAACCTGGTGGATACGCCGGGCCACAGCGACTTTTCCGAAGATACCTATCGCACGCTGACCGCGGTGGATGCGGCGATCATGGTCATCGACGGGGCCAAGGGTGTCGAATCGCAAACCCGCAAGCTGTTCGAGGTCTGCCGCCTGCGCGACCTGCCGATCCTGACCTTCTGCAACAAGATGGACCGCGAATCCCGTGACACGTTCGAGATCATCGACGAGATCCAGGAGAACCTGGCCATCGACGTGGCGCCGGCATCCTGGCCGATCGGCGTGGGGCGAGAGTTCATCGGCTGCTATGACATGCTGGGCGACCGGCTGGAGCTGATGGACCGGGCCGACCGCAACAAGGTGGCGCAGTCGATCTCGATGAAGGGGCTGGACGACCCGCGGCTGGCCGATCACGTTCCCGCCGACCTGTTGGCCAAGCTGCGCGAGGAGGTCGAGATGGCCCGCGAGCTGCTGCCGACATTCGACCATCGGTCGTTCTTGGAGGGGCACATGACGCCCATCTGGTTCGGCAGCGCGATCAACAGCTTTGGCGTGCAGGAGTTGATGCAGGGCATCAGCACCTATGGCCCGCCGCCGCAGCCCCAGAATAGTGCCGAGCGCGAGATTTCCCCGGACGAGAACACCGTGACCGGCTTCGTGTTCAAGGTTCAGGCCAACATGGACCCCAAGCACCGCGACCGCGTGGCTTTCGTTCGGCTGGCATCGGGGCATTTCGAACGTGGCATGAAGATGGTCCACGTCCGTACGAAGAAACCGATGGCCGTGTCGAACCCGGTCCTGTTCCTAGCCGCCGACCGCGAACTGGCCGAGGAGGCCTGGGCCGGCGACATCATCGGCATTCCGAACCACGGCCAACTGCGCATCGGCGACGCCCTGACCGAGGGAGAGACGCTGCGTTTCACGGGCATCCCGTCATTTGCGCCCGAGCTGCTGCAGACGGTGCGCGCGACGGACCCGATGAAGGCCAAGCACCTGGAAAAGGCGCTGATGCAGTTCGCCGAGGAGGGGGCCGCCAAGGTCTTCAAGCCCGCGATCGGATCGGGCTTCATCGTGGGCGTCGTGGGCGCGCTGCAGTTCGAGGTGCTGGCCAGCCGGATCGAGCTGGAATACGGCATCCCGGTGCGGTTCGAGGGCAGCCAGTTCACCAGCGCCCGTTGGGTCAGTGGCGCCAAATCGGTGGTCGAAGCCTTTGCCGAAACGAACAAGGCG
The DNA here is from genome assembly GCF_040148865.1 of Paracoccus sp. NFXS7. NCBI lineage: Bacteria > Pseudomonadati > Pseudomonadota > Alphaproteobacteria > Rhodobacterales > Paracoccaceae > Paracoccus > Paracoccus sp. NFXS7. The sequence goes on along the minus strand of NZ_JAKEKV010000001.1, from coordinate 418,648 downwards.
CATCTGGCCCATGACCATGATGGCGATCTGGTCTATCTGACCCGCCTGCAATGGGACATCGACCGGATCGGTCGCGATCACCCGGACCTGAGGCTGACCGCGACCAAGGAGATGATGGTCTAGCGCCGCGTCTCCTGACCGAAGGCCATGCCGTCCAACTCCTGCCCGGTCTCGTCGACCGGGTGGCACCAGACGGTGAAGTCCAGCAGCTGATGCGGGCCAAAGCTGGCCAGCATCGCCACATCGGCCGCATCGCGGCCCCGTGCGACGACGACGCGGCCAAGGCGGCGTTCGTTGTTGCGCGGGTCGAAGGTCCACCAGCGGCCAGATAGGTAGACCTCGATCCAGGCGGCGAAATCCATCGGCGCGTCGACCTTGGGCACGCCGATATCGCCGACATAGCCGTTCACATAGCGGGCCGGGATGTTCAGCGCCCGCAGATAGGCCAGCGCCAGGTGTGCGAAATCGCGGCAGACGGCCATGCCGCCCTTGCTGGCATCATGGGCAGTGCGAAAGACCGACGCCGTGCCATAGTCGAATGTCAGCACCTTGTGACCATGGTCCAGCACCGCCTGGACACGGCCCCAGCCCGGTTGCAGATGACCGAACAGGTCCCAGGCCTGCTGGGACAGGACGTCGCTTTCGACATAGCGGGACGCCATCAGGTAGATCAGCGCATCGTCGGGCAGATCCTCTACCCGCGTTTCCTGGGCCGCGAAATCGACATCGTCCCACATTTCATCGTCATTCAGGGTGACATCCCCGCGAAGGACAAATTCGCCTGCAGGGGCAACCATGCGGCGGCAGATGTTTCCGAACAGGTCGCGGTACTCATGCACGTCGACATGAGGAACGGTCGTGACCTGTTCGGGGGCTGTGAAATCGTCGTGCCGTGTCGCCTCGGGGGCCACAAGGCAGATGAGGGGGGTCGGCTGCTCGACCTTGATACGGAACTCGTGACCGACCCGGACGCGCATCAGGAAACCGACGCGTCCATCGTGATTTCGGCATTCAGCAGCTTGCTGATCGGGCAGCCTTCCTTGGCCTTTTCGGCGACTTCGAGGATCTTCGCCTGGTCCGCATCAGCGGTGATGGTCGTGGTCAGGTGGGCCTTCTTGACCGCGAAACCGTCGCCTTCCTTGTCCATCGAGATATCGGACTTCGTCTTGATCGACACGCCCGAGATGCCTTCCTGCTCCAGCATCATCGCCAGTGCCATCGAGAAGCACGACGCATGCGCGGCGCCGATCAGTTCCTCGGGGTTGGTGCCGGGCTTGTCCTCGAAGCGGGTGTTGAAGCCGTAGGGCTGCGCCGACAGCGCGCCCGACTTGGTCGAGACCTGGCCCTTGCCCTCTTTCAGGCCGCCAGTCCATTCAGCCGATCCGGTGCGGGTAATCATGTGATCCATCCTTTTCCTTGGTCAGTGTTGCCCGCCCAACGCGGCAACACCATCCAAGGTTCAGGACTGTGGCTGAATCAGACGTTGATGTTCCGCAATCGCATAGCGGTCGGTCATCCCTGCGACGTAATCCAGCACAAGACGCGCGCGTTCGGTCGGATCGTTCAGGCGCATGGCCGCATCGCGCCACTGGTCGGGCAGGCGGTCGGGATGATCCAGATACAGCGGAAACAGGTCGTTCAGCATCTGCGTGACGTGGGTACGTTCGACGACGACCGAGGGCGCGCGATACATGCGCTGGAACAGGAAGGACTTGATCGCTTTGATGTTCTGGTACAGCGGCTTGGAAAAGCGGATGATCGCCCCGTCCATCGCGCGGATGTCGTCCGCCGATCGCGGCTGCAGCCCGGCAAGCCGGTTCTGGGCAACGGCGATCACATCCTCGACCATGACGCCGAAGACGCGGCGCAGCGCCTCGTAGCGGCGCCGCGTGGGGTCCAGGCCGGGATACAGGCGGTCGACCTCGGCAAAGGCGGGGCCGATCACGGGGAGTTCCGCCAGATCGTCCTCGGTGAACAGGCCCGCGCGCAACCCGTCATGCAGGTCGTGGTGATTGTAGGCCACGTCGTCGGCCACCGCCGCCACCTGCGCCTCGGCGCTGGCATTGGTGTGCAGTTCCAGATCCCACAGCGCGTTCACCTCGGCCAGGGCATAGGGCAGCGGCCCGGTTACTGGGCCGTTGTGCTTGGCGATGCCTTCCAGGCTCTCCCAGGTCAGGTTCAGCCCGTCGAAATCGGCATAGTGGCGTTCCAGCTTGGTGACGATGCGCAGCGCCTGCGCATTGTGGTCGAACCCGCCATAGGGCGCCATCAGCGCGGACAGCGCGTCCTCTCCGGTATGACCAAAGGGCGGGTGGCCCAGATCATGGGCCAGGGCCACGGTCTCGGCCAGGTCGGTGTTCAGGTGCAGCGCCCCGGCGATGGTGCGCGCGACCTGCGCGACCTCGATCGTATGGGTCAGGCGGGTGCGGAAATAATCGCCGCGATAGCCTTCGCCATCATGTTCGACAAAGACCTGGGTCTTGTGTTTCAGCCGGCGGAAGGCGCTGGAATGGATGATGCGATCGCGGTCGCGTTGCCAAGGCGACCGGAAGGTGGACAGGCTTTCGTCCTGCAATCGCCCGCGGCTGTCTTGCGGATGGCAGGCATAGGGCGCGAGTGCGGTCACGGGGTCAGCCTTCCTTGCGGGTTCACCCGGCGGACCCTATATTTGATGCGACCAGACGAAAACGGGAACGCCCCATGAACCTGCCGCCCAAAGTGACCGACCGCGCCTTTGACCGCCTGTCCCAGATCAATGCGGGCAAGGACCCGGTACCGCTGCGCATTGCGGTGCTGGGCGGGGGATGTTCCGGGTTCCAGTACGACATCCGCCTGGACGCGTCCGAGACCGACGATCTGATCCTGGAGAAATCGGGACAGAAGGTTGTCGTCGATCCGGTGTCGCTGCCCTATCTGGCGGGGGCGGTTATCGATTTCACCGACGAGCTGATCGGCGCGCGCTTCGTGATCGAGAACCCGAACGCCACGGCAAGCTGCGGCTGCGGGACCAGCTTCTCAATCTAGTCGCAGGGGATGCTGCGCGGGTCCAGCCGCTGCTCCACATAACGGAACTGGGTCCCCGAGGGCAGCGTCTTGACGATGCGCGTGCTGTCCCATCCGGCGTTCTGACAAATGACACGGTTCTGCCGGTCGGTGATCCGCAGGCCGTCACCCTTCTTCGACAGCGTGATCGCCTGCCCCTCGCGCCGCGTGCCATCGATGAAGAAGGGCAAGGGTTGCGGCAACGCGATGGCAGGCGCGCCGAACATGTCGGGCAGACCCTGCCAGTCCTGCGCGGGCCCGCTGGCCACCGTCAGGCGGTGATCTCCCGGGGGCACCAGCAGCCGCAGAACCGCGCCGCCGCGCAGATAGCCGCTGATGACGGGCGTGCCTTGGTCATCCGTCAGGATGATCGCGTGATCCATGTCGGCGGGGGCGCGGACCTGCAGGGGGATCGTCGCGGGCAGGGGGCTTGCCTTTTCCAACAGCCCGGTGACCGGGCGCGCGGCGGCCGCCACGGGCAGGACCATCAGTAGGATCAGCAGTCGGATCATCGCGGCCCCTTTCCGGTTCGTGTTGCCAAACGCGCAGGCGGCGCTAAAGATGCCGCCCATGAAAATCGCAAGCTTCAACATCAATGGCGTCAAGGCCCGCGTGCAGGCCCTGACCGACTGGCTGGCCTCGACCGATGCCGATCTGGTCGTGCTGCAGGAAATCAAATCCGTGGACGAGGGGTTCCCGCGCGAGCATTTCCAGGACCTGGGATGGCAGGTGGAAACCCACGGCCAGAAGGGCTTCAACGGCGTGGCGATCCTGTCGCGGCTGCCGTTGGAGGACGTGACCCGCGGCCTGCCCGGCGACGATGCCGATGAACAGGCCCGCTATATCGAGGCGACCGTGGTCGGCACCCACGCGGTGCGCATCGCCGGGCTGTACCTGCCCAACGGCAACCCCGCGCCGGGGCCGAAATACGACTACAAGTTGGCATGGATGGAACGCCTGCGCCTGCGCGCGGCGGAATTGCTGGCATCCGAGATGCCGGTGGTGATGCTGGGCGACTACAACATCATTCCCGAGCCGCGCGACGCCGCCCATCCCGACCGCTGGACCGAGGATGCGCTGTTCCTGCCGCAAAGCCGGGCGGCGTTCCGTGCCATCGTGAACCAAGGCTGGACCGATGCGGTGCGCATCCGCGACCCCTGGGCCACGCGCGGGCCGTTCACCTTCTGGGACTATCAGGGCAGCGCGTGGGAGCGTGACAACGGCATCCGCATCGACCATCTGCTGCTGTCGCCCCAGGCGGCCGACCTGATGATCGAGACGGGCGTCGACCGCGATGCGCGGGCCGGTGAAAAGCCAAGCGACCATGTCCCGGTCTGGGTGCGCCTGGCCGCCTGACGGCAGGCGGCGCCCGGCGGCGGGTCAGATCACCAGAACGCCGGAATGCTTGGCCTTGTGTTCCGGTTCGACATGGATGGTGATCTGGGCGTCGGGCAGTTTGGCCTTCAGGCTGGCCTCGACCCGGTCGCAGATGTCATGGGCGTCGGACACGGTGGTCTGGCCGTCCACGACCAGGTGAAAGTCGATGAAGGTGACGGCGCCCGCATGACGGGTGCGCAGGTCATGCGCCTCCAGCGCGCCGCTGGCCTTGTCCGAGATGATGTCGCGGATGGTCACCAGCGTCTTTTCGGGCACGGCCTCGTCCAGCAGGCCGGAGACGGACGACGCCATGACCTTCCATCCCGACCACAGGATGTTCACCCCCACCAGCATCGCCAGCGCCGGGTCCAGGATCGACCAGCCGGTCGCCACCGCCAGCCCCACGCCCAGCAGGACGCCCCCCGACGACACCACGTCCGTCAGCAGGTGCTTGCCGTCCGCGACCAGCGCCGGAGAGCGCAGCCGCCGCCCCTGACGGATCAGGATGCTGCACCAGATCGCGTTCAGCACGCCCGCGCTGGCGTTGATGGCCATGCCCATGCCGACGGCTTGGATTTCGCGCGGGTTCTGGAAGGCGTGCCACGCCTCGCGCAGGATCAGCAGGGCTGCCACGATGATCAGCACCCCTTCCAGCACGGCGCTGAGGAATTCGGCCTTGTGATGGCCATAGGGATGCGACTGATCGGCCGGTCGTTGCGCCACCGAGATCGCGACCAGCGCCGCGACCGCGGTCGCCACGTTCACGATGCTTTCCAGCGCGTCAGACAGCAGCGCCACCGACCCGGTCAGGTACCAGGCCAGGGTCTTCAGCCCAAGCACGATCAAGCCGACAAAGATGCTGCCGACGGCGATTTTCAGGCTGCTGGACATCAGATCGTCCCCTTGGCCATGGACGGGATGGGTATGAGGCGCAGCATGTCGCAGATGCTTTGTGAAATCTCAAGCCACGGTTGCAGCCATTTGCGCACAATAGGCGTTCGGCTGCCGGATAGACACGCATTTCATTTGTTGATTGACCCGTCACTCAATATAAAGCATCCTTAGAGTATCAAAGAAACATGCGGCCACTTGGCTGCGATCATGCGCGTGCAGCGGGCCACATGCCCGGCTGCACTGTGGCGCTGATCGTTCATCTGTCTAAGGAGGATTGCGCCCATGACGCCAATCATCACCGTCGCCTATCTCAGCGTTCTGGCCTGCGCGCTGTTCGTCCTGATCCGCTGGCCCCGCCTGCGGCTGCAGGGCGAAGAGCCCGTCGGCCTGTTCACCCTGATCGCCCTGCTGTTCACCGCCGGACTGGACATGGGCCTGGTCATGCTGCCCCTGGCGGAATTCCCGATCTATGAGGAGGACCCCGCCTTCGGGTTCACCAACGCGCTGGCCGTGGAATTCGGCATGTGGGGGCCGCTGGTCTGGCTGATGTATTTCGTGGCCACCTTCTATTTCATCGCGCTGGAGCCGCGCCTGCAGCTGTTCCAGATCCCGGCGGTCAAGTGGGTCTACAACCTGACGGTCATCGCCACCTGCTCGTTCACCTGCTATCTGTTCATGTCGAACCTGCCGACCTATGCCCCGGACCTGCCGCAGGGCGCGGTTTGGGCGCTGGTTGTGGTGGTGATCGCCACCGCCGTCCTGTCCAGCGGCAACATGGCGGTGATGAAGTGGCTGGCCATCATCTCCAGCTATGGGTTCGGCATGCTGGCCTTCACCGCACTGGCGATGATCGCCTTCGTCTACAGCCGCGTGGGTCTGGGCGATTTCTTCGACAGCGTCGGCCTGCTGGGCGGGTACTTCGCGCATCTGCCGCGCTTTGCCACGCCCATTTCGGATTACCATGAATTCTATCTGTTCTGGTGGTTCGCGTGGTCGATTATGATCGGCCAGTTCGTCGCGCGCTTCGTCGGTGGGCTGAGGGTCTGGCAGCTGGCATTGGCGATGGTGGCCCTGCCGGCGATCCCCCTGGGGCTGTGGTTCAGCGTGCTGTTCGTCTATCACCAGGGCGGGATCGTGATCCCCGGCTGGTTGAACTGGTTCATGATCGCTGTCGGTGTGGTCTTCGTCGTGAACTCTCTGGACAGCCTGATCCGGCTGTATTCGACGAACCTGAACTGGTCGCGCGAGACGTTGGGGGACCGGCGCTATTACCCGCTGCATTTCCTGCTGCAGCTGGGTCTGGTCGGCGCCTATGTCTTCACCCCGTTCGAGATCCAGTGGGTCGGCCTGATCGTCGCGGCGCTGTACGGGGTGATCTATGTGCTGCTGGCGCGGCACATGGGCAAGCTGGGCGGCATCGGCCGCCCCGCCGCGGGATAGGGGGCGGACGTCCTCTCAGTCGTCCTTGTCGCTGTCGTCGTCGCCAAAGCGTGAATCGTCCGAGAACTCGTCCTCGCCCTCGTTGACGAACTTGGACGACAGCGCGATCGAATGGTTGTCATGGACGGGGTCCATCACGACGTCCGACGGGATCTCTCCGACCAGCCATTCGCGCAGCTCCTCGCGGATCTCGGCGGGCTCCTGGCCGGTCACCTCGACCAGATAGGCGATGAAGGCGCGCTGGTCGCCGTCGATCTCGTCCAGCTCGGTGTCCTCGGCCTCGGGCCACTTGTCGATGATCGCCTCATAGAAGGCCGCCCAGTTTTCCTGAACATGGTGCCACTTCATCAATAACCTCCTGTCGGAAGGCTGCCCTGGAACCAGCGCGCCGTCCCTGTAATGTCCTCGCCGACACCGGCGACGGTGTTGCAACCGGCCAGCATCGTGCAAGCCGCTACAGTAACCCAAAACATTCGCATCAGTTCGTCTCCTGCCACCAGACTTCGGGCAAAAAGCCCGGCCAGTCCCCGTACATGGGTATTTCCTCTGGGTATTTCAGATCCGCGGCATGGGCCAGCCGCGAGATCGGCGAAAAGCTGACCGGGATCACATAGCGCCCCGCCGTCAGCACGCGGTCCAGCGCCCGGACCGCGGCGGTGAAATCCTCGGCCGTGTCGGCGGCCGTCATGGCGTCGATCATCGCCTCGGCCGCGGGGCTGTCGATGCCCATCCAGTTGCGGCTGCCGGGCGTGGACACGCCGTCGCGACCCCAGTACAGGCGCTGTTCGCTGCCCGGCGACAGCGACAGGCCGCGTTCGTACCATGTCATGTCGAACTGATAGTTGTTCGTGCGTTCGATGTACTGCGCGGAATCCAGCAGGGTGATGCGCGGGGTGATCCCCAGGGGGCGCAGCGCCTCGACATAGATGTTCACGATCTGCTGAACCTCGGACCCGCTGCGCATCGCGGTGCCGTTCTGGTTCAGCAGTATCTCGAAGGCGAAGGGCTGGCCCTGCGCGTTCTTCAGCTGGCCGTCCTGAACCGTCCAGCCGGCCTCGGCCATCAGCGCCATCGCGCGGCGGACGCCGGCGCGGTCCATCGCGCGGTCCGATCCTTCGGGCAGGGTATAGCCGTCCAGCGTGCCGGGCGGCAGGTCGGCCGCGAAGGGCGCCAGCAGTTCCGCCACGCGCCCCGTCGCGGGCCCGTCCTGCATCGCCAGGACCGAGTTCGAGAAATAGGACGTGATCCGGGGATCGGCACCGCCGTTCAGGGTCTGGTTGATGAAACGGAAGTTGAACATCTCGATCAGCGCCTGCCGCACGCGCCAATCGGCGAAGGCCGGGTTGCGCGTGTTCATCACCAGGCCGACGATGCCCGAGGGGCGTTCGTTCGGGATCTCTGCCTGGACCGCGCGTCCGTCCGTCATCAGTGGAAAGCCGTATTCGCGGGCCCATTTCTGCGCCGACAGTTCGCGCCAGACGGTGACGGCACCGGCCTTGAACGCCTCGAACATTGCATTGGCATCGGCGAAATAGTCATAGCGGATGACGTCGAAATTGTTCACTCCCGCCATCAGGGGCAGATCGCGGCCCCAATAGTCGGGGTTGCGGCGAAAGCTGATCGACCGCCCCGGCTCGATCTGATCGACGACATAGGCGCCGCTGCCGATCGGCACCTCGAGCGAGGAGGCGGCGAAATCCTGCCCCTCCCACTGGGCCTTCTTCAGGATCGGACGCAACCCCATCAGCAGTGGCAGCTCTCGGTCAGGTTCGGTGAAGGTCAGGCGCACGCTGCGTGGGCCCGTGGCCTCGATCCTGTCGACGCGCGACCAAGCCGCCAGATAGCGGGGATGGCCCTGCGTCCCAAGCGTCTCATAGGACCAGATCACGTCGTCGACGGTGACCGGGCTGCCGTCGGAAAACCGCGCCTCCTCGCGCAGGGTGAACTCGACCCATTGCCGGTCGGGCGCGACCTCGATCGTCTCGGCCAGCAGGCCGTAAAGGGTGAACGGTTCGTCGATCGACCGCATCATCAGGGACTCTGTCACGTGAACGCCCACGCCCCATGCGGCATTGCCCTTCAGCACCCAAGGTTTCAGACTGTCGAACCCGCCCGGTTCCGCCAGCCGAATCGTACCGCCCTTGGGCGCGTCCGGGTTGGCATAGGGCAAATGTGCAAAGCCCTGTTGCAGGGCAGGTTCTCCATAGATTGCAATGCCATGGACAGGTTCGGCAAGGGTTGCCAGCGGCATAGATGCAACACCGCCCGTCAGGGTCAGCAGACCCAAGGCAGCCCCCCTGATCGCGGATTTGTTAAGGTTTTCGAAGATTCGCATTGCCTGCCGCCCGGTCGTTTCTTGTTTGGCCGCATTATCAACAGGCTTGACCGGGGGGCGTCAACCAAGGTGGCAAGATCGCTGTTGGACTCGCGCGGTTCCTCGCGTATAAATAGGGCACTGCTCGATAGGTTTCTTGCCTGTATGAAACCTGCCTCATAACTTGCGCCCGCCTTGTGCGGGCGTTTTTTTTTGCCCATGCTGCACCTGAAAACCGCCTTTCGGGGCCGTCAAGGAGCAGCCGATGTTCGAGAAATTCCTCAAGGGCAAAACCGCCGTCGTCACCGGATCCAACTCTGGCATCGGGCTGGGAGTGGCCCACAGGCTGGCGCGCGCCGGCGCGGACGTGGTCCTGAACAGCTTCAGCGACACCGACGAGGATCACGCGCTGGCCGAAGGCATGTCCGGCGAACACGGGGTCAAGGTCCGCTACATCCGGGCCGACATGTCCAAGGGCGACGACTGCCGCGCGCTGATCGAAAAGGCCGGCGCCTGCGATATCCTGGTAAACAATGCCGGCATCCAGCACGTCGCGGCAATCCCCGATTTCCCGGCGGCGAAATGGGACGCGATCATCGCGATCAACCTGTCGTCCGCCTTCCACACCACCGCGGCGGCCCTGCCGCTGATGCGTGCAGCGGGATGGGGCAGGGTGATCAACATCGCCTCGGCCCACGGACTGACGGCCAGTCCCTACAAGTCGGCCTATGTGGCGGCCAAGCATGGCATCGTCGGTCTGACCAAGGTGACGGGTCTGGAAACCGCGCGCGAGGCGATCACCGCCAACGCCATATGTCCGGGCTATGTGCTGACGCCGCTGGTGGAAAGCCAGATCCCGGACACGATGGAGAAATACGGCATGGGCCGGGATGAGGTGATCGAAAAGGTCCTGTTGGAACGCCAGCCGTCCAAGGAGTTCGCGACGACCGATCAGCTGGGCGACACAGCGGTCTTCCTGTGCAGCGACGCCGCGGCCCAGATCACCGGGACCACGATCAGCGTCGACGGGGGCTGGACCGCCCTGTGACGGGAACCGCGCTGCGTCCCTTGCCGTTCCATATCAACACAATGTGAGGAGATGGTGATGAAGGGTCTTGTGGCATGGTTTCTGGGGGTTCCGGTCGTTGTGATCGTGATCTTGTACGTTCTGGGCATCTTTTGATGCGAAAGGGCGCCCCGTGATGAGGGGCGCCCTTGGTCTGTCCGGGGTCTTCAGGACAGACTGTTCTGGATGGTCTGGATGTCGGAATTTGTCAGCGTCTTGGCGACTTCCTTGCGCAGCCGAAGCTGCAGTTCCTTGTGATAGTGCTTGCGCATGACACCCAAGGTCGACGGGTCCGCGATGATGGCGATATCCTCGAACTTGTTCTTCAGCACCATCGCGTTCAGGTGACGCGACAACTGGGCCGCAAAGGTTGCCTCCTCGTCATCCCGGGGTGACCCTTCGTCGATCTGCGCGCCGTCGCCCGACAGGCTCTCCTGCGTCACCTTGGTCGTTTCCGACAGCTCCAGCCCGGACTTGGCCGTATTGCGGAACAGGGTGGCAGAGTGGCCGTCGGCGACGACGACCAAGGCATTGTGGGGCAGCATGGTCAGCTCCTTCTTGCGTTCGCTTTCACGAGTTCAACGCAAGCCGGGACCGGTCAGTTGCAGCCTTCGCAAAAGCGGCGGATGCGTGCCATCGCGTCCTGCAGCACGGCGTCGCTGGTGGCGTAGGAGATGCGGAAATGCGGCGACAGGCCGAATGCCGCACCGAAGACGACCGCAACCCCGGTTTCGTCCAGAAGCGCGTTCGCAAAGGCTTCGTCGCTGTCGATGGGGGTGCCGCCGGCGCTGGTCAGGCCGATCAGCCCGGCGATCGACGGATAGACGTAGAACGCCCCCTGCGGCACCGGGCAGTCCAGCCCCGGACAGGCGTTCAGCCCTGCCACGACCAGGTCACGCCGCCGCTGGAATACCGCGCGGCTGTCGGTGATGTAATCCTGCGGCCCGGTCAGCGCGGCCTCTGCGGCGTACTGGCTGATCGAGCAGGGGTTCGAGGTCGATTGCGACTGCAGCTTGGCCATCGCCTTGATCAGCGCCTCGGGGCCCGCCCCATAGCCGATCCGCCAGCCGGTCATGGCATAGGACTTGCTGACCCCGTTCATGGTCAGGACGCGGTCCTTCAGCCGGGGTTCGACCTGTGCGGGGGTGCAGAACTCGAAGCCGTCGAAGACCAGATGCTCATAGATGTCGTCGGCCAGCACCCAGACCTGCGGGTGACGCAGCAGCACATCGCACAGCGCCGCCATCTGCGCCCGGTCATAGCCCGCGCCCGACGGGTTCGAGGGCGAGTTGAGGATCAGCCACTTGGCCCGCGGGGTGATCGCGGCCTCCAGCGCGTCGGGGGTCAGGCGGAACCCGGATGCCTGGTCGCATTCCACGACGACCGGCGTGCCGCCCGCCAGCAGAACCATGTCGGGATAGCTGACCCAATAGGGTGCCGGCACGATCACCTCGTCGCCGTCGTCCAGCGTGGCCATCAGCGCATTGTAGAGGATCTGCTTGCCGCCGGTGCCGACGGTGATCTGGGCAGGCGCATAGTCCAGCCCGTTCTCGCGCGCGAACTTGTCGACGATGGCGCGTTTCAGGGACGGCGTGCCGTCCACGGCGGTATAACGGGTATGGCCCGCGTCGATCGCGGCCTTTGCCGCGTCACGGACGTTTTCCGGGGTGTCGAAATCGGGCTCTCCGGCGGACAGGCTGATGATGTCGCGTCCCTGTGCGCGCAGGTCCGCCGCGCGGGTGGTCATCGCGATGGTGGGCGAGGGTTTGATGCGGGCCAGCCGGTCCGAGATGAACGCCATGAGACACCTTGCTGCTGTCGGTTTGAACTGTCGGCCCGCATGGCATACGCTGCGCCGCACGCCCTCACAAGGACGAGAGACATGATCGACAGCTATGCCGACCCGGTGGCGACCCTTGGCGACCGCCTGACCGCCGCGCGCGAAGGTGCGGGCCTGGACATTGCCGCCATGGCCGATGCGCTTGGCCTGCGCCCCGAGACGCTGGAGGGGTGGGAGGTCGATCAGGCCGAACCGACGGCCAGCCTGATGGGACGGATCGCCACGGTCACCGGCGTCTCGCCGGTTTGGCTGTTGACGGGGCAGGGCGCGGGACCGCAAGACGCAAGCGCGGGGGCGGCCCTGCGTGCCGAGCTGGCCGATCTGCGCCGCCTTCTGGCCGAGGCCGCCGCCCGCGTGGACCGTCTGGAGGAAGCACTGTCGCATGGCTGATACGCTGGAAACCCCCGAGAACCGCCTGAAACGTCTGCACATGCGCAGCTGGCGGCGCGGCATGAAGGAGATGGACCTGATTCTGGGCCGCTTCGCCGATGATTGCCTGTCCGGGCTGTCCGGCCCCGATCTGGACCTGTACGAACGCATGCTGGCCGAGAACGATCAGGATCTGTACCTGTGGGTCACCGCGCGGATCGGCGACGGTCCCACCCGCGAGGCACCGCAGATGCTGACCCCGATGCTGGATCGGATCGCGCGACATGCCGCGACCCGCTTTGCGGCCGATCGCTAAAAATTTCGGCATTCCTGGCGCAGGAAGAGGCGGCAATTAACCGAAGATTGTCTTTTCTCTGTCATTGAGAGGTCATGACGAACAGGACAGGACATCCCGAAGCCATGCTTGCACCTGCACCCCGCGAACAGCATCCGACAGTCGATCCCACGGCCCTGGACGTGCCCCTGTCGGACATGACCGACGCCTATCTGGAATCCCTGCAGCTGCTGGAGCGGATGCACCGGCTGATGCTGGATCTGGTCAAGGACGAATTCGAACGCCTGCACCGGGGCGACCTGACCCCGGTCCAGGCCATGATCCTGTACAATCTGGGCGAGGCCGAGGTCTCTGCCGGAGAGCTGCGGTCGCGCGGCATGTATCAGGGATCGAACGTCAGCTACAACCTGAAGAAGCTGGTCGCGATGGGCTATGTCCATCACGAACGCTGCGACATGGACCGACGCTCGGTCCGGGTGCGCTTGACGGCCGAGGGCCAGGCGGTGCGCGACCTGGTGCAGCGCCTGTTCATCCGCCACGCCGAAGGGCTGGCCATGTCGGGTGTGCTGGAGGATCCGCCGCTGGATCAGGTGAACCTGCAATGCCGCCGCATCGAGCGGTTCTGGACCGAGCAGATCCGCTATATCTATTGAATTGAACCCGGCCCTGCGGGGCCGGGTGTGCCTTTTCCTGGCGCCTTACCAGGTGCCGGTGTTCTCCATGCTGGACCACGGCGCCTGCGGGGGCAGGTGATCGCCTTCCTGCAGCAGTTCGATCGACACGTTGTCCGGGCTGCGCACGAACGCCATGTGGCCGTCGCGCGGGGGGCGGTTGATCGTGACGCCGGCGTCCTGCAGCTTCTGGCACATCTCGTAGATGTTGCCGACGCGGTAGGCCAGATGGCCGAAATGGCGGCTGTCCGAGGGCAGGCCGTCATCGCCGTCCCAGTTGTAGGTCAGTTCCACCGGGCATTCCGGCTGGCCCGGAGGCGCCATGAACACCAGGCTGAAGCGGCCCTTGTCGTTGTCGATACGGCGCGTTTCCTCCAGGCCCAGCAGGCGGAAGAAGTCCATCGTCTTGTCCAGGTCCTTCACGCGGACCATCGTGTGCAGATAGCGGATGTTCATAGAGTATCCTTTGACGTTTGGGTTGAAGGAGACATGGTCTTGGCGCCGGCGCAACGCAACCCCCGCGGGGGCGGTTGCCGCAGTCGCGTTCTTGACTTAGGACGAGGGTCACCGCACCGCCTGAAAGGACCGCCGCAATGCCCCTCACGCCCGAACAGCAGGCCGAGATCGACAGCCAGCGCGCCACGCCTCGCCAGACGCTGCGCGCCGTGTCCGAGGGGATGGAGAACCACCTGTACGTGGCGCATCAGGTTCTGGATCACGGGCTGGTGCGGGTCATCGACTACATGGGCGACGATGCGGCGATCTGTCAGGCGGCGCGCGTCAGCTATGGCAAGGGGACCAAGTCGGTGCAGAACGACGAGGGGCTGATCCGCTATCTGATGCGGCACTGGCATTCGACGCCCTTCGAGATGTGCGAGGTCAAGTTCCACGTCAAGCTGCCGGTTTTCGTGGCCCGCCAGTGGATCCGTCACCGCACCGCCAACGTGAACGAGTATTCCGGCCGCTATTCGATCCTGGACCGGGAATTCTACATCCCCGCGCCCGAGCATCTGGCCGCGCAGTCGTCGCAGAACCACCAGGGCCGGGGCGAGGTGCTGCAGGGCGCCGAGGCGCAGCGCGTGCTGGACCTGCTGCGCGAGGACGCGATGCGCAGCTATGACAGCTATGAGGCGATGCTGAGCCAGGAGGGGCAGCAGGGTCTGGCGCGGGAACTGGCGCGCATGAACCTGCCCGCAAACATCTATACTCAGTGGTACTGGAAGGTGGACCTGCACAACCTGCTGCATTTCCTGCGCCTGCGCGCCGACAGCCATGCCCAGTACGAGATCCGGGCCTATGCCGACATCATGTGCGACATCACCCGCGACTGGGTGCCCGCCGCCTTTGGTGCATTCCAGGATTACCGGATGAATGCCGTGAACCTGTCCGCGCAAGCCGCCGATGCGCTGCGGCGGCGCCTGGCCGGAGAGGTCGTCACGCAGGAAAATGCCGGCATGGGCGCGCGTGAATGGCGCGAGTTTCAAGCCGTCTGGGGCTGAGCGGGGGCGCGTCACGCGCCCCCGTCCGGATCAGAACGTGAAGTCGTTCAGGTCCAGGTTGGCGCGGTTGAAATCCTCCAGCACGATCACGGTGGACGCGTTCACCGTCAGGATCGTGTCGCCGCCCTGCTGCACCGCGCCGTTGATGGCGCGCTGGACCTGGCCGCGGTCCAGGTCGTCGATCTCGATCCGGTCCAGGCCGTTCTGGAAGTCGACGATACGGTCGCGCCCGTCGCCCAGGTCGAATTCGAACCGGTCGGCGCCGATCCCCCCGGCCAGCATGTCGTTGCCCCGACCGCCGTCCAGCGTGTCGTTGCCCTGGTTTCCGTGCAGGATGTCGGCGCCGTCATCGCCCTCGATCTCGTCATTGCCCTCGTTGCCGAACAGCCGGTCATTGCCGCCGTCGCCCTCCAGGTCGTCCCGCCCCTGACCGCCATAGAGCAGGTCGTTGCCCTGATTGCCCTCCAACTCGTCGTCGCCCCGGCCGCCGAACAGGGTGTCGAAGCCGAAGCCGCCCCACAGATCGTCGTTCCCGTCATCGCCGCGCAGCAGGTCGTTGCCCGCACCGCCCGCCAGGCTGTCATTGCCCGCGCCGCCGTTCAGCACGTCGTTGCCGTTCTCGCCCCAGATGCGGTCGAAGCCGCGGTTGCCATTCAGCACGTCGTTGCCGTCGCGCCCATAGATCAGGTCGGCCAACGCGCTGCCGTTGATCCGGTCCGCACCCGAGGTTCCGTTATAGCGTCCCATTCAAGCGATCCTTTCATGTTGTCGGCCTCCCATGCGGCGGCCCTGTGCGAATCGCGATATCACGGGCCCACTGACAGCCGGCTGACGGGGGCTGTCAGCGGGCTGTCAGCTTGGCCGTGCTAGGACGCGGAAATGAAACGATCCCTGTCCAGCCTGATGCTGATCCTGCTGCCGCTGACCCTTGCGGCGCAGCCGATCGCCCCCGATTACGAGACCGCCCGCCAGGCGGTCGACCGCGGCGACATGCTGCCGCTGGAGCAGATCCTGGCGCGGATCGAGGCGCGCCATCCCGGCCGCATCGTCGAGGTCGAGCTGGAAGACGAGGACGGCCTGTGGCTCTATGAGATCGAGGTGCTGACCCCCGAGGGCCGCCTGATCGAGATAGAGCTGGACGCCCGCACGGGGGCGATTCTGGGATACGAGGAAGACGACGACTAATGCGCGCCCTTGTGGTCGAGGATGACAGCCGGATCGCCGCCGATCTGGGCCGGGCGCTGACGGCGGCCGGGTTCCGCGTGGACGGCACCGCATCGGGCCAGGACGCCTGGTTCCGGGGCGGGACCGAGGGGTACGACCTGATCGTGCTGGACTTGGGGCTGCCCGACCTGGACGGTCTGACCGTGCTGAAACGCTGGCGGGCCGAGGGGTGCGATTCGCCGGTGCTGATCCTGACCGCACGGGGCGCCTGGACCGAGCGGGTCGAGGGGATCGAGGCCGGTGCCGACGATTATCTGCCCAAGCCGTTCCGCATGGAGGAGCTGGTGGCGCGGGCCCGCGCCCTGGTGCGCCGGGCAGGCGGCCGTGCCGAACCGCGGATCGAGGCGGGCCGCCTGACCGTCGATCTGAACCGCATGACGGCGCTGGTCGATGGCGTGCCGGTCCCGCTGACCCCGCTGGAGTTCCGCCTGATCGCGCATCTGGCCGTTCACCGCGACCGCGTCGTGTCGCCCACGGAACTGCTGGAGCACCTTTACGGCGACGATGACGCGCGCGAGGCCAACGCGCTGGAGGCGGTCGTGACCCGCATGCGCCGCAAGCTGGGTCCGGGCATCGTCGCGACGCGGCGCGGCTTCGGCTATCTGCTGGAGGGCGGTGCATGAGGCCTTTGTCGCTGCGCCTGCGGCTGATGCTGCTGGGCGGGGCGACCATCCTGCTGGTCATGGCGCTGTCGGTGACGATGCTGGCGGTGTTGTTCGACCGCCATGTCCAGCGCGTCGCCGTGTCGGACCTTCGCGATCGGGCGCTTGTTCTGCTGTCGGTGATCGAACCCGGCACGCCACCGCAGATGCGCGACCAGCCGCGCAACCCGTCGTGGCAGCTGCCATTCTCGGGGCATTACTGGCAGGTGTGGCTGGGGGACCAGCCCCTGCGGTCGCGGTCGCTGTGGGACGTGACGCTGCCCGTGCCCGCGGATGCGCCGCCGCCGGGCGAGGGGCGGGTGCTGCAGCTGGACGGGCCGGGCGACCAGCGCCTGCTGGCGCTGGATCAGCAGGTGCTGATCGGGCAGGGCGCGACCGCGTCCCCCATCCGACTGATCGTGGCCGAGGACATGGAGGATTCCGCGCAGGCCCGCGCGGCCTTTCTGCGCGACCTTGTCCCCTGGCTGGCGGGATTGGCGGCGCTGCTGCTGGCGGCGTCCTTCGTCCAGGTCACGCTTGGCCTGCGCCCGCTGGCCCAGGTCGGCGCGCATCTGCGCGGGCTGGCGCAGGGGCGCAGGCGGCGCCTGGGCGACGATCTGCCCTCCGAGGTCGCGCCCCTGGCCCGCCAGCTGGACCATCTGCTGGACGACCGCGACCGAGAGCTGGATCGTGCGCGCCACCGCGCCGGCGATCTGGCGCACGGGTTCAAGACGCCGCTGCAGGCGCTGCTGGGCGATGCCGAGGCGTTGCGCAATCAGGGACGAACCGAACAGGCCGACAGCATCGAACATGTCGTCACCGTGATGCGCCGCCATGTCGACCGGGAACTGGCGCGCGCCCGCATCCGCACCGACGCCGCACAGGCCCGCGCGCATCCCGCCCCGATCGTCGCCCGGCTGGTGCAGGTGCTGCGGCGCACGCCCGCGGGTGCCGGGCTGGACTGGCAGGTCGACCTGCCGCAGGCGGTCGCGCTGCGCATCGACCCTGACGACCTGACCGAGGCCCTGGGCGCGCTGCTGGAAAACGCGGCCCGCCATGCGCGGTCGCGGGTGTGGGTCGGGATGCGTGCGGATGACGATCGGACGGCCGTCATCATCCGCGACGACGGGCCGGGCGTGCTCGATGCCGAGCTGGCGCGGTTGGCGCAGCGCGGCGTGCGGCTGGACCAGGGCGGCGACGGTCAGGGGATCGGTCTGGCCATCGTCACCGACATCGCCGAGGCCGCGGGCGGTCGCCTGGAGCTGATCAACATGCTGCCGGGCCTTGCGGCGGAACTGCACCTGCCGCGCCACCCGGACTGATTGTCAGGATGCGAACAGACCGTCGAAATCGGCAAAGCCCTTGACCTCTATCGGGTTGCCCGAGGGGTCGAAGAAGAACATCGTCCGCTGCTCTCCCGGCTGGCCCTCGAAGCGGATCTGGGGCGGGATGTCGAAGGACACGCCCGCCGCGGCCAGGCGGTCGGCCAAGGCCAGCCAATCCGCCAGCGGCAGCACGACCCCCAGATGCGGCATCATCACCATGTGATCGCCCACCCGACCGGTGCGGGTGGTGGGAAAGGGCGTGCCCAGATGCAGCGACAGCTGATGGCCGAAAAAGTCGAAATCGACCCAGGTGTCGGTGGACCGACCCTCGGCACAGCCCAGGATGTCGCCATAGAAGCGACGGGCCGCGTCCAGGTCGGTGACATGGATGGCAAGGTGGAACAGGGATTTCATCGCGGCCTCCGTGGTTGCGGGGCAGTGATGCACGCGCGGGCCGCGCCCCGCAAGTCAGTCCAGCGCGTCTAGAACGCCGCCCGCCACGCGCGCGGTGTCCGACCAACCCGGCAGCGCCGCCCCCGCCCGTGCGGCGGCGGCCGCCCGTGCGGCACGCTCGGCCGGGTCGGTCAGCATGCGGCGCAGCGCCTGCGCCAGCGCGGGCGCATCGTCGGGTGCGACCAGCAGGCCCGCATTGGCCGGAACCGTTCCCGGCACCGCGCCCGCGCGCGTGCTGACGATAGGCAGGCCATGGGACAGCGCCTCGTCGAAGACGATGCCGTAACCCTCGTACCGGGTGGCCAGCGCAAAGATCGAGGCCTTTCGGTACAGGTCCGCCAGGCGATCCGCCTCGACCCGCCCGGCCAGTTCCAGCCGTCCGCCCAGTCCGCTGGCGGCGATCTGCGCCTGCAGGTCGGCCACATGGGCCGCGTCCCAGGGGTTGCCCACGATCACCGCCTGCCAGTCCAGATCGGCCAACGCCGCCAGCGCGGCGATCAGGACATCATGACCCTTGCGAGGGTGCAGGATGCCCACCGACAGTATCAGCGGCGGGTCCTGCGTCGTGGCGGGTTGTTCCGGGCGGTCGGTGCCGGGGCGGGCGACGGTGATCCGGTCGGCGGGCACGTCATATCGGTCGACCAGCATGTCGCGCGTATGCGGGCTGGGCACCATCACGTGGTGCGCATGGGCCAGGTTCGCGCGTTCGGTCCGCCACAGATGGTCGGCCAGATCGGCGGGCAGGGCGCTTTCCTGGGCCAGGGGATGATGGATCATCGCCACGATGGGCGCGCGGATCGCGGCCACCCCCTGCGGGTCCAGCGCGCCAAAGGCCAGCCCGTCGATGATCACCGGCCGATCCGCGGGCAGCGCCTGCAGCGCGTCCAGCGCCTGGCGCATGTCGCTGTCGGACGGGGTTGGAAAGCTGTCGGGCAGGGCCAGGACATCGACATGCCGGCCCTGGTCGCGCAGCCCCTGCACCATCCGGCGGTCATAGATATAGCCGCCGGTCAGGGTGGTGATGTCGCCCGGCAAGGCAAAGGTCAGGGTCTTTGGGTCGGTCACGGGTCTGCCTGTATGGCTGCGGGGGCGGGACGGTTGACGCGGCGCTGCGCCAGCAGGACCAGCAGCCCCGGCAGGGTGCTGGCCAGAAACATCAGGCCGAAGGCCAGGCTGGCGGCAAGCCCCGCCTGCGCGCTGGCGCCGATCAGGGGGAACAGCCCGGCAGCCGCACCCTCGCGCAGACCCCACCCGCTGACGGTCAGCGGCAGGATCATGGTCAGCAGGATCAGCGGCACCAGAACGGCGGTCTCGACCGGGGACATCATCGTGCCGGTGGCCGCGGCGCAGAAGGCAAAGGCCGCAAGGTTGGCCCCGGTGATCGCTAGGTTCAGCGCCACCTGACGCGGCAGGGCGCCCGGCGCCAGCAGCGTGACGCGCAACGCGCCCCGCAGATCGCGTGCGGCTGTGCCCGCGCGCCCAGGCAGCTGTCCCGCACCGCCGATGGCCAGCATCGCGATCAGCGCGACGCTCAGCAGCGCGCCGATCAGGCCCATGACCCAGGACGGCAGCGTCAGCCCGCCCGGCATCAGCGTCACGGTCAGCGCGCCCGCAGCCAGCACCAGGAACAGCGCGACCTGGCCCGCCAGGCGCTCGATCGCGACGGCGGCGCCGGCGCGGCGCAGGCCTGCCTGATGACGCGCGCGGACCGCGCGGCCGGCATCGCCCACGACACCGCCGGGCAGCGACTGGTTGACGACCTGCGCCAGGTAATATTCGCCGATGGCCCGGGTCAGGGGGATCGTCTGCCCCAGCTGCCGCGCCGTCAGCCGCCAGCGCATTGCCGACAGCACCGTCTGTGCCGTCAGGGCCAGCGCGGCGGCCGCCAGCCACAGCGGATCGGCACGCACCAGCAGGTGCAGCGCCTGCTGGCCGTCCAGGCCGAACCACAGAAGCGCCATCACCGCCAAGGCGACCAGGATTTGAAGACTGCGTGTCACGTTCATGCAGGAGGCACGTCCAGGGACCCGGAAAAGTTGCGCATGAAGCGGTCGCGAAGTGCTTCCATCGGCATCGCCGGGCTGCCCGGTTCCGGGATCAACCCCCGCGTCAGGCCCCAACCGTCGGTCCGCGCGACCAGATCGGGCGGGCCGATGACGTGGATCGGAACCTCTCGGCGGTCGTCCAGGCCGATGGTGGTGGCGGCCTGGTGATCGCCGACCAGGATCATCAGGGGCGCGTCCTCTGCCTGCCGCGCGGCATAGTCTAGCACCGCCTGCAGCGTATAGTTGATCGTGTCACGATACTGGGCCCGCACCCGATCGCGGTCGCGCCAGACGACGTTCGGCGGATCGCCCGCTTGCGCCATCGCGTCGAATTCGGTGCCGTCGCCTAGATCCTCCCAGGGCAGCATTTCGGGGACCGGGGTCCAGGGCGCGTGGGACGAGATCAGGGCGATCTGCGCGAACAGGCGGCGGGGGTCGCTGCCGTCGCGCAACAGGCGGTCGGTGGCGGCCAGCGTGAACTGATCGGGCATGGTGACCCAGTTGAACGGCTGCCCGCGATAGCCCAGGTCGGGCGCGGCCAGGATTCGCTGGAACCCCATCGTCGACGCCTCGGGCCAGGGACGGACGATGGCGGGCATCACGGCCGCAGTGCGGAACCCGGCATCGGCGGCGTGATGGAACAGCGTGCGGCGCCCGCTGGCGATGGCCGCCTGATAGCGCGTCTGGTCATTGACCCACAGCCCGTTGGCCAGTGTCGCATGCGCCAGCCAGCTTTGTCCGCCATGCGTCGGCGACGTCAGGAACCCCGATGCCATGGCCAATCCGCGATCTTGCAGCACCTGCTGTCCCTGGCGCAGCCGGGGCAGATGCGTGTCGGCAAAGAAGGGCGTGTCAAAGCTGGTGCGACCATAGCTTTCCAGAAAGATCACCAGAACGTCGCGATCGATCAGCGCCAGAGGATCCTGCAGCCCGGCCAGCGTGTCCTGGCGCGCCTGTTCGTTGAACTGGCGCAGCTCTGTCACGGTGCGTGCCGACAGCTGCGCGCGGTCGATGGCATAGGCGGCCGTCGGGGGCGGCATTACCGCCAGCAGTGCGATCCCCGCGACAGAGGCTGCCAGACCGGCGATCCGCATCCAGGCGGCGCGCGGGCCCTGGCGCATCAGCACGCCCATCGCCCACCATGTGCCCGCAACGATAAGCAACGTGGCCAGAAGTGCGGCCAGAACCGCACCCGCCGCCTGCCAGGGGCCCAGGCTGCCGGCGATCAGCCGGACGGATGCATCGATCAGGGGCAGGTCCGCGACCGGATTGAACCTGCGGCCCAGGCTTTCCAGCATTGCCAGGTCCGCGACCTTCAGCACGGTGACCAGCGTCAGGGCCAGGGTCGCCGCCACGCGCAGCAGCCGCCCCGCGACCGTCCGGCCCGCGGCCAGCGCCAGCAGGATCAGCACCGCCAGTTCCGGCGCCGGGCGTGCCAGCGCGGCCCAGGCCAGTTGATCGGGATGCGCTGGCAGCACCAGCAGGACGTGCAGCAGCAAAATGGCGGCAAGGACCGACAAGGGCCGGGGGGTCACCGATGGCCCCGCAACCACAGCACGTCGCGGCCAAAGGACCAGATCAGCGCCGCTGCCGCGATCCGCGCCAGGGTGATTGCCAGATCGTCCGACAGGACCGGCACCTGAAGCGCGATCAGCGTCGCAAGCTGCAGCACGCAGACGGCCTTGCGGGCATAGCTGACCGGCAGCGGCGCCATGATCCACGGCCAGGCCAGCCCCGCCCCGATGAACAGATAGCGCATGACGCCAAGGGCCAGGATCTCGGGTCCGACGGGGCTGCCGGCCAGGGCGTGCAGCGCAAGGATCAGGGCCAGCGCGGCGTCGACCTCCATGTCGAAGCGGGCGCCGAAATCGGAGCACAGCCCGCTGCGCCGCGCCAGCCAGCCATCCACCCCGTCCAGCGTCAGTGATATGGTCGCGATCGCCGCCACTGCCCAGCCCGCCGCGACCCCGCCGACCAGGGGCGCGATCAACGCCGTCGTCAGCGCCATGCGCATCAGCGTCACCGCGTTGCACGACCCCAGCCTGGCATGCGGATAATGCCTGCGCATCGCAACGCAGACCAGCGCGGCCCCCGCCAGATAGACGACGCCCGCGACCAGGGCACCCGTGCCCTGGCCCAGGACCATCACGCCGATGCCCAGGTTCAGGGCCAGCCCCGCGGGAATGGCCAGGATCAACCCCTCGGGCAGGCGGCGGCCTGCGGCGGGGGCCGGTCTGACGGTGGGATCGGCAAGGTCGGGGCGGGAAATCTGCATCGGGTGAACATATGACAGGGGCATGACGCGTCAAGCTGACTTCTGAACAGGCTTGCCTCAGCACGATCCCGGGCTATCCTGTCGCGACAGGAGGGCTGCGCCATGGATCACCGACCCGCAGGCTATGGCACCACGGCGCGGATGCTGCACTGGCTGGTCGCGGCGCTGATCCTGGCGATGATCCCCGTGGGTCTGCTGATGGTGCAGGACGGGCTGGACCGCGGCCTGGGCGACGCGCTGTACCTGTTTCACAAGAACGTGGGCAGCCTGCTGATCGTCATCATCGCGCTGCGGCTGGTCTGGCGGCTGACGCATCCGCCCGCGCCACTGCCCGCGACCATGCCAGACTGGCAGCGGCGGGTGGCGGGGCTGTCGCATCTGGCGCTGTACGGGCTGATGATCGTGATGCCACTGTCGGGGTACGTCCGCGTGCGCGCAGGCGGCTTTCCGATCGAGGGGCTGGATGCGCTTGGCCTGCCGACGCTGGTCCCCCGTTCAAAGCCCCTGGCCGACGCCGCCAGCAGCCTGCACGAACTGGCGGCCTGGGCGCTGATGGCGGTGTTGGCCCTGCATGTCGGCGCGGCGCTGCACCATGTGCTGATCCGGCGCGACGGGGTCTGGGCGCGGATGTGGCCGCCGCGGGCGCGCTGAGCCCTCGACAGGACCGCCCGGTTTGGATATGGCCATGCGGCGCGAATGACGGGGACCGTCGGGTCGCACCAGATTATCAAATATTGATCACAGGCGGTTGAACGAAAGGTCCTGTCGCGGCGTTCGACGGTGACGTCGAAAATGCCGCCGACCAGGAGAGATCGTGACCAAGACCCAAGACCTGACGATTCTGGTCGTCATCGCAGCGGCACTTGCCGGCGTGTTCACCCTTGATCTGATGGTGCCGTTGGGGACGGCGGTCTGGCTGATCTATATCCTGCCCTTGAGCCTTGCGGTCTTCGCGCGCTGGCCCGCGCTGCCGGTGGCCACGGCCGTGCTGGTCTGCATGGCGATGGCGCTGGCGTTCCAGAAGGACAACACCGGCATCGATCCGACCGTGGCGGCCGTGAACCGCGGCTTGGCCGGGATCGTGTATCTGTGCCTGGGATTTCTGGGGCGAAGGCTGATCGTCACCCGCGGCAAGCTGCTGGACACCGACTGGATCACCGGCACCCAGGTCGCGGTGTCCCGTGCCGTCCAGGGCGACCTGACCGCGGAAAAGCTGGCCCGCCAGGTCCTGCAGGTGCTGGCCGACCGGATCGGTGCGCGGGCCGCCGTCGCCTATGCCCGCAATGGACATGGCCACCTGCGGCTGGCGCAATGGGGCACCGACGGTGACGCCCTGGCGGAACGCGTGGCGGATGACGAAGGCCATCTGGGTCGCGCCGTCACCGAAGGTCGCATCCTGCAGATGTCCCTGGCGCCGGACCAGGCGCTGGGCTGGGCGACGGGACTGGCGCGGGGGCGCACGGCGCATGCGCTGATCGTGCCGATGCGGGACGGGCAGCTGATCAACGGCGTGCTGGAGTTCGGGCTGGATGCCGCCCCGCCGCCTCGCGTGATCGACCTGTTCGAGCGTATCGGAGACAAGCTGGGCATTGCGCTGCGATCCGCCCAGTACCGCCAGCAGCTGCAGGAGTTGCTGGAGGAGACCCGCCGTCAGGCCGAGGAGTTGCGCGCCCATACCGAGGAGCTTGCGGCGTCCAACGAGGAGCTGGAGGAGCAGACCCGCGCCCTGCAGGACAGCCAGCGCCGGTTGGAGGCACAGCAATCAGAGCTGGAAGAACAGAACGCCCAGCTTGAAAGCCAGACGCAGGAGCTGGAGGAACAGCGCGATGCGCTGGCCCGGTCGCGCCGGATGCTGGAGGATCAGGCGCAGGAGCTGGCGCAGGAGAGCCGCTACAAGTCCGAATTCGTCGCCAACATGTCGCACGAGCTGCGCACGCCGCTGAACGCGTTGCTGATCATGTCGCGGCTGCTGTCGGACAACCGCGGCCGCAACCTGTCCGAGGAGCAGGTCCGCTGGGCCGAAACGATCGAGGCATCGGGCAAGGATCTGCTGGCGCTGATCAACGACATCCTGGACCTGTCCAAGATCGAATTCGGCAAGATGGACGTGTCGCGCGACACGGTCGAACCGCAGGCGCTGGCCGACAAGCTGGTGCGCGCCTTCGAGGCGCAGGCCCGCGACAAGGGGCTGACCCTGTCGGCGCAGGTCGATCCCAAAGTCGCGGCGTTTTCCTCCGACCGGCAGCGTCTGGAACAGGTGTTGCGGAACTTCATCTCGAACGCGCTGAAATTCACCGAACGGGGGCAGGTGGTGCTGCACATTTCCCCGGCGGCGCAGGGGATCGCGCTGTCGGTGCAGGACAGCGGCATCGGCATCGACGCCAGCCAGCAGGAGACCGTGTTCGAGGCGTTCCGGCAGGCGGACGGCACCATCTCCCGCCGCTTTGGCGGAACGGGGCTGGGCCTGTCGATCTGCCGTGAACTGGCCGATCTGCTGGGCGGGCGCATCACGCTGACCAGCGCGCCCGGCAAGGGCAGCACCTTCACGCTGATCCTGCCCGCCGCCCCGGCGCTGCAATCGCCGGCGCCTGCGCGGCGGTCCTTGCCCGCGCCCACGATGCCCGAACCCGCGCCGATGATGCTGGACGCCCTGCCGGGGGTCGAAGACGACCGCGCGGACATCGGCGCCGGAGAGCGGGTGATGCTGGTGGTCGAGGACGATCCGGCATTCGCCCGCATCCTCTACGGTCTGGCGCAGGAGCTGGGCTTCCGCTGCGTCTGCGTGGGCCGGGCGGATGACGCGGTGCGTGCGGCGCGCCATTTCCTGCCGCAGGCGATCGTGATGGATGTGGGCCTGCCCGACCATTCGGGCCTGTCCGCGCTGGACCGGCTGAAGCGCGATACGACCACGCGCCACATCCCGGTGCACATGGTCTCGGCCGACGATTACACCAAGGAGGCGCTGGCACAGGGCGCCATCAGCTATATGATGAAACCGGTGCGGCGCGACGACTTGGCCACGGCGATCCGCAACCTGGAGACCCGCCTGGAACAGCGCCTGCGCCGCGTGCTGATCGTCGAGGACGATCCCGCGCAGATGCTGGGGCTCAAGGCGCTGCTGACCAGCGACGGGGTCGAGACGGTGGGCGCCGGTACCGCCGCCGAGGCACTGCAGATCTGCCGCAGCCAGACGGTCGACTGTATCGTCCTGGACATGACGCTGCCGGATGCATCGGGGTTCGAGGTGCTGGAGCAGCTGGACGGGGACGGCACTGCGTCCTTCCCGCCGGTCATCGTCTATACTGCACGCGCCCTGTCCGAGGCCGAGGAGCAGCGCCTGCGCCGCTATTCGAAATCGATCATCATCAAGGGTGCAAAATCGCCCGAGCGCCTGATCAACGAGGTCACGCTGTTCCTGCATCAGGTCGTGTCCGATTTGCCGCAGAAACAGCGCGACATGCTGGCCGCGTCGCTGAATCGCGATGCGCAGCTGGAGGGGCGCCGCATCCTGGTGGTCGAGGACGACATCCGCAACGTCTATGCCCTGACCGGCGTGTTCGAGCCGCATGGCGCGACCGTGCAGATCGCCCGGAACGGCCGCGAGGCGCTGGAGGCCCTGGGCCGCATCAACGACGGTGCCGCGCCCAAGATCGACCTGGTGCTGATGGACGTGATGATGCCCGAGATGGACGGCCTGACCGCCACGCGCGAGATCCGCAAGATCGACCGCTGGAAGGGCCTGCCCATCATCATGCTGACCGCCAAGGCGATGGCCGAGGATCAGAACCAGTGCCTGGCGGCGGGGGCGAACGATTATCTGCCCAAGCCCCTGGATGTCGACAAGCTACTGTCGCTGACCCGGGTCTGGATGCCGCGATGAGCGTCGATCCCGTCCCCCTGCGCGCGGCCGACGCGATCGAGCTGGACCTGTTCCTGGAGGCGCTGAACCGGCGCCACCATTACGACTTCAGGTCCTATTCGCGCGCATCGCTGGCCCGTCGCGCCAAACTGGCGCGCGAAAGGCTTGGCTGCGCGACCCTGTCCGAGGTGCAGGGCCGCCTGCTGCACGATCCCGCGGTGCTGCCCGACATCATCGACGCGATGACCGTGCAGGTCAGCGAGCTGTTCCGCGATCCGGCCTATTACCTTGCACTGCGCCGCGAGGTGATCCCGCATCTGCGGACCTTCCCCTCGCTCAAGGTCTGGGTGGCGGGCTGTGCCGATGGCGAGGAGCTGTATTCGCTGGCCATCCTGTTCCGCGAGGAGGGGCTGTTCGACCGCACGATGTTCTATGCGACCGAGATCAACCGACGCGCCCTGGCCCGGGCCGAGGCCGGCATCTATGACATCGACCGCCTGCCGGTCTTCTCGCAGAACTATCAGCGGGCGGGGGGGCTGGGGTCGCTGTCGGATTACTATACCGCCGCCTATGGGCGCGCGGCCTTTGACCGGGGCCTGCGGTCGCGCACGGTGTTCACCGAGCACAACCTGGCCACCGACCAGGTCTTTTCCGAGGTCCAGCTGGTGTCGTGCCGGAACGTGCTGATCTATTTCGACGGGACGCTGCAGGACCGCGCCGTGGGCCTGTTCGCCGAGGCGCTGGCGCGGGGCGGCTTTCTTGGCCTCGGCTCTCACGAGACGTTGCGCTTTTCCACCCATGCCGCGTCCTTCGCGGCCTTTGCCGAACCGGACCGGATCTGGCGCCGGAATGCCGACCAGGAGACTGTTCATGCCCGATAGACCCATCCGTTTCCTGATCGTCGACGACATCGCGGAAAACATCATGGCGCTGGAGGCGCTGCTGCGGCGCGACGGGCTGGTGGTCGACACCGCGCGGTCCGCGACCGAGGCGCTGGAACTGATGCTGCAGCATGATTACGCGCTGGCCTTCCTAGACGTGCAGATGCCCGGCACCGACGGCTATGAGCTGGCGGAGCTGATGCGGTCCACCGAACGCACCCGCGGCGTGCCCATCATCTTCGTCACCGCCGCCGAGATGGACGAGGCCCGCAGGTTCCGCGGGTACGAGGCGGGGGCGGTCGACTATATCTTCAAGCCCATCGACCCCGTGGTGCTGAAATCCAAGGCCGAGGTGTTCTTCCGCATCGGCCGCCAGGCCAAGGACCTGCAGCGCCAGCGCGACGAGATGCAGGACATCGCGCTGCACCGCGACCGCGCGATGGCGCAGCTGAAGGCGCATGCCGACAATTCGCCGCTGGCGTTTGTGACGTTGGACCGGAACCTGTGCGTGCGCAGCTGGTCCAAGGGGGCCGAACGCATGTTCGGGCGGCCCGCGGGCGACATGCTGGGCATGACCGCCACCGCGGCGGGCTGGCTGGACGAACAGGGGGCCGCGCTGCTGACCGGCTGGCTGGACAGCCAGCAGGACGGCGTGCCGCGCTTCTCGGCCGAGATCAGCCTGGATCACGCCGATATCGGCCCGATCTGCTGCGAGGTCTATGGATCGGTCCTGTCCGAGGGTCTGAACCGCCAGTCGCTGTCGCTGCAGGTCCAGGACATCACCGAACGAAAGCAGTCCGAAGAGGTCCGCGCCCTGCTGATCGGAGAGCTGAACCACCGCATCAAGAACACCCTGGCCAACGTTCAGGCCATTGCCCGCCAAAGCCTGCGTCAATCCGGCAGCCTGCCCGAGTTCGAGACCAGCTTTGGCGGACGCCTGCAGGCGCTGGCCCGCGCCCATTCGATCCTGTCGGATGCGACTTGGGCCAGCGCGCCGCTGGATCAGCTGATCGACGACCAGATCAGTTCGGGTACGCTGGACGGCGACCGGCTGCGCCGCGACGGCCCACCGGTGGAACTGGCCCCCGACACCATGCTGCGCCTTGCGCTGACGCTGCACGAACTGGGCACGAATGCGGCGAAATACGGTGCGTTGTCGGTTCCGGGCGGGATCGTGCACATCGCCTGGCGCCTTGAGGGGCAGCGCCTGGTCCTGACCTGGCGCGAGACGGGCGGCCCGGCCGTCACCGCGCCGTCGCGCATGGGCTTCGGTATGACGCTGATCGGGGCGGCCGGCGGCGGCGATGCGGCCGCGGTCAGCGCCGACTGGAACCCCGACGGGGTCGTTTGGACCATCCGCCTGACAGACGGCGTGACCCGGCTGGCGGGCCAGGCAGCCGCCGCCGAGGCGCTGATCGGCCAACCCGTCATCCGCGCATCGACGCTGGAGGGCGCGCGCGTCCTGCTGGTCGAGGACGAGCCGCTGGTCGCGCTGGACCTGCGCTATGAGCTGGAGGATGCCGGAGCCACCGTCACCGGCGTCGCCCGCAGCGTCCCCGAGGCGATGGCCGCTGCCCGAAACGGGCCCATCGACCTGGCCCTGCTGGACGGCAACCTGAAGGGAGAGCCGGTGGACGAGGTCGCGGCCCTGTTCGACAGCCTTTCGGTGCCGTTCTGCTTCGTGTCGGGCTATGGCCGTGAGAACCTGCCGCAGGGGTTCGACCATGCGCCGCTGATCGAAAAGCCGTTCCGCCCCGACACGCTGCGCACGATCCTGACCGCGCTTCTGGCGCGCGGGGTGCCGGACGCCGCGGAATAAGGACGCCGCGGAATAAGGACGCCGTCCTGCCCGATGCGCGTCCCGACCGCCGCGGTCCGTGCGCATCGGCCGGGGCAGGGCCTGCGTTCTGGCAGGCTGCGCGGCGCGCGAACGGCCGTTCCGGGCGGGATCACGGTGCGGCTGTGGCACGGCTTGCGCCCGGCGGCCGTTTCGGGCAGGACCGCGCCCTGACTTTTGGCAAGCATGCAGGATGCGGATGACCGGCGCGGCGATCACATTCGAGGGGCTGGGCAAGTCCTTTCCCAAGGCGGAAGGGCAGGTGACGGCGCTGGCCGACATCACCCTGTCGGTCCCTGAGGGCAGCATCACCGGCATCATCGGCCGGTCCGGCGCGGGCAAATCCACGCTGCTCCGCATGGTGAACGGGCTGGAGCGGCCGACGACGGGCCGCGTCACCGTCTCTGGTCGCGACGTGGGCACCGCCACCGGATCCGCGCTGCGCGCGATCCGGCGCGATGTCGGCATGATCTTCCAGCACTTCAACCTGCTGGCCTCGCGCACGGTGCGGGGCAACATCGCCCTGCCGCTGGAGGTTGCGGGCACGCCGCGCGGTCAGATCCGCGCCCGCGTCGATCAGCTGATCGAACAGGTGGGCCTGGGCGCGCTGGCCGACCGCTATCCTGCGGAACTGTCGGGCGGGCAGAAGCAGCGCGTGGGCATCGCGCGCGCGCTGGCCACTGGCCCCAAGGTCCTCCTGTCGGACGAGGCGACCAGCGCGCTGGACCCCGAGACCACGCAGACGGTCCTGGACCTGCTGGCGCAGATCAACCGCGACCTGGGCGTCAGCGTCCTGCTGATCACGCATGAGATGGCCGTGCTACGCGACATCGCCAGCCACATGGCGGTGATCGAGGCGGGCCGCATCGTCGAGGCCGGTCCGACCTACGACATCTTTGCCCGGCCGCAGCACGCGACGACGCGGCGGTTCCTGTCCGGCGTCACCGGGGCCACGCTGCCGGCCTTCGTCGCGGCGCGGCTGCAGACCGATCCGCCGGGCGACCAGGTGATCCGCGTGACGTTTGCGGGTACGCATGCGACCGACCCGATGCTGGCGCGTCTGGCGACCGATCTGGGCATCAGCGCCAACATCCTGGGCGGCACCATCGAGGAGATCGGCACGCGCCCCTTCGGCAACCTGCTGATCTCGGTCCCCCAGGACCGCGGCGATCAGGCCCGCGCCTTTCTTGAGCAACACGGTCTGACCACGGAGGTGCTGGGCCATGTCCGCTAACCTGATCCCGATCCTGTGGGACGCGACGCTGCAGACGCTCTACATGGTCGCCATCTCGGCGATCCTGGGCACGTTAGGCGGGCTGCCTTTGGGCGTGTTCCTGGCCTGCTCTCAGCGGGGCGAACTGCTGAGCGCGCCGTGGATCAACAAGGTGCTGGGGCTGGTGGTGAACGCCACGCGCTCGGTCCCGTTCATCATCCTGGTGGTGGCGATCATCCCCTTCACGCGGGCCGTGGTCGGCACGTCGATCGGCACGGACGCGGCCATCGTGCCGCTGACCCTGGCCGCCATCCCCTTCATCGCGCGGCTGGTGGAAAACGCCATCCGCGAGGTCGATGCCGGCCTGATCGAGGCCGCGCGCGCCATGGGTGCGACGCCGTTCCAGATCATCCGCAAGGTGCTGATCCCCGAGGCGCTGCCCGGCATCACTCTGGGCCTGACCCTGGCCGTGGTCAGCCTGATCGGTTATTCCGCGATGGTCGGCGCGGTCGGCGGGCAGGGCCTGGGCGATCTGGGCATCCGCTATGGATACCAGCGCTTCATGCCCGAGGTCATGGCCGCCGTCGTCGTCATCCTGATCGTGCTGGTGCAGCTGGTCCAATCGCTTGGCGAATGGATCGCGGCCCGCGTCGACCGCCGCGCGCCCCGCAACCGCGGCGCCTGAATTTCCCGCAGACAAGAAAGGACGAATCCCATGCTGCGTCTGACAACCTTCGTATCCGCCATCGCCCTCTCCACCGCCGCCATGGCCTCCGTCGCCATGGCCGAAGACATCAAGGTCGGCGTGTCCCCCGGCGAACATGGCGAGATCATGGAGAAGGTGGCCGAGGTCGCCGAACCCCTGGGCCTGACCATCGAGGTCATCGAGTTCTCCGATTACGTCGTGCCGAACCAGGCGCTGGCGGATGGTGATCTGGATGCCAACAGCTTCCAGCATCGCCCCTATCTGGAGAACCAGATGAAGGACCGCGGCTTTGAGCTGGTCGAGGTCGGCACCACCATCACCACGCCGATGGGGATCTATTCTGACAAGGTCGAGGACATCGCCGACCTGCCCGAGGGCGCGCAGGTCGCGATCCCGAACGATCCGACCAATGGCGGCCGCGCGCTGCTGATCCTGCAGGATCTGGGCCTGATCACCCTGGCCGAGGACACGGGCCTGGTCCCCAGCCCGCTGGATGTCAGCGACAACCCCAAGGGCCTGCAGTTCCTGGAGCTGGATGCGGCGCAGCTGCCCCGCGCGCTGGCCGATGCCGACATCGCGGTGATCAACACCAACTATGCGCTGGCCTCGGGCCTGTCCCCGCGCGAGGATGCCATCGCCATGGAAAAGGCCGACAGCCCCTATGTGAACATCCTGGTCGTCCAGCAGGGCCGCGAGGCAGAGCCTTGGGTCAAAACCATGGTCGAGGCCTATCAGTCGCCCGAGGTCAAGGCCTTCATCGACGAGAAATACGACGGGGCCGTCATCACCTCGTGGTGATCGCCTGGGGCCGTCCTTCGGGGCGGCCCTTTTCCGTCAGACGCTGGACCGCGCCCGCCGCGGCGAACAGCGCCAGTCCCATCGCCGTCAGCATGGCCAGGGCTGCGAACATCAGGTCGGTCTGACCCCGCCCGTTCGCCATCAGCATCACATGGCCCAGGCCCCGGCTGGAGCCGACCCATTCGCCCACGATCACCGCCAGCGGCGCCTGCACCGCCGCCAGCCGCAGCCCCGACCCAAGCGCGGGCAGGGCGGCGGGCAGCTGGATCAGCGTCAACCGCCGCAAAGGCCGCGCGCCCATTGACCGCGCCAGATCGTCCAGCGCCGCGGGCGGGCGCATCAGCGCGTCGAACAGCACCGACGCCACCGGGAAATAGACCACCAGCGCCACCATCACGACCTTGCTGGGCGCGCCGTAGCCCAGCCACAGCGTCAGGATGGGGGCCAGCGCAAAGACCGGCACCGCCTGCGCCGCGATCAGCATCGGCCGCAGCAGCCACCGCGCCGCGGGCGACAGCGCCAGATTGACCGCCGTCCCGACCCCAAGCGCGACCCCCAAGGCCAGCCCCGCCGCCAGATTGGCCAGCGTAAAACGCGCATTCACCGCCAGCATCGCGGCGTGATCCATCAGCGCCTGCGCCACCCGCGCGGGACCGGGCAGGATGAAGGGCGGCACGCCGCTGGCCCAGACCACGCCCTGCCAGACCGACAGCGCGACCAGGACGGCGATCAGGCCGCGCATGGCATCAGGCTGCGGAACAGCGCGGCCTGGGCCGCCAGAACCTGCGGATCCTCCAGCGCGCGAGGCGTGGGCGTCGCGGGCAGGGCCAGCGGGCGGATTCCTTGGGCATCCAGCAGGAAGGCCGCGTGGCACAGCCGCGCCGCCTCCAGCGGGTCGTGGGTGATCAGGATCACCGTGCGCCCGGCCAGGTGCCGCGCCGCCAGCTCCTGCATCTGCGCCCGCGTGGCGGCGTCCAGCGCCGAGAAGGGCTCGTCCAGGACGACGACCGGCCGATCCTCGATCAGGGTGCGGGCCAGGGCCACGCGCTGACGCTGGCCGCCCGACAGCTGGGCGGGGCGGCGCGCCTCCAAACCCGCCAGGCCCAGATCGGCCAGCAGGGCACGGGCGCGGGCCCGGTCGGGGGCCTGCCCGCGCAGCCGCGCGCCGATGGTGACATTGGCCAGCGCATCGGCCCAGGGCAGCAGCTGATCCTGCTGGCCCATCAGGGTGACCGGGCCCGCGACATCCGCCGCCCCGGCCAGTCGCGCGGCCACGGGCAGGCCCGCCACGATCCGGCCCAGGGTCGACTTGCCCACCCCGGACGGCCCCATCAGCGCCGTCCAGCGCCCCGGAGGACAGTCCAGCGCCAGATGCGGCAGCAGCACCCGCCCGTCCATGATCAGATCGCCCGTGATGCGGATCATGTCCGGTCCAGCCCCATCTGCCAGAACCCGACCTCCAGTTGGGTGGCCTGGGTAAAGTGGCGCGCCAGCGTCTGCGCGCGGGGCAGGGCGGGCCAGTCGGGGCCCAACCGCGCCTCCAGCGCCGCGTCGATCAGCGCGCCGACATCATGGCAGACGCGCTGATAGTCGGCGCCGCCATAGGTCGCGGTCCATTCGCCATAGGGGCCGCCGCTGTCCGCATGCGCCAGCCCGATCTGGCCATAGCCGAAAACGCAAGGCGCCAGCGCCGCCAGCAGGTCCAGCATGTCGCCCGCATAGCCCGTGGCCTGCACGAAGCGCGTATAGGCCATGTTCGCAGGCGATTCCGGGGTGTCCTGCAGCATCGCCTCGGTGATGCCCTCGCGGCCGCAGATCGCGACATGCAGCGGCATCTCTCCGTGCAGCAACCCGTGGGCGATGGAGGAGGCCAGCGCCATCTCGGACATGCGGTCCGATTTGGCAAAGACCAGCGCCCAGGACCGCGCGAAATGCAGCAGAAAGACGTAATCCTGCCGCAGATAGTGCAGGAAGCTGTCGCGGGGCAGGCTGCCCGCCGCCAGCTGCCTGACGAAGGCATGGTTCACATAGGCGTCCCAGTGATGCCCCGCCGCGTCCCGCCACAGCGCGAAGGCGCGGCCATAGTCGGGCGCACTCATGGTGCGGTCACGTCGATGGCCAGATCGGACAGCGACTGTCCGCCCGGCGTGGCGCCTTGGTCGGCCAGGAACGCCTCGAACCGCAGATAGCGGCCCGCGTCCAGTGCCGCGGGACGCCCGGCAAAGCGGGGCCAGGTGTCGGCCCATGCGGCCTCGTTCAGGGGGGTGCGCAGTTCGGCCGCGGTCTCCGCGAACATCCGCCACGCCGCGTCGGGGTCGTTCTTGATGAAGGCCGTCGCACGTTCCGTGGCCTCCAGGAAGGCCGCGACGGCGGCGCGGTCCATGCGGGCGGGATCGGCCAGATAGATCAGCTCGTCATAGGCGGGGATGCCGTGATCCTCGGGGTTCAGGCAGCGGCCCTCGAACCCCTCCAGCCGCAGCTGGTTCAGCTCGAAGTTTCGGAAGGCGCCGATGACGCCGTCCACCTGTCCCGACATCAGCGCAGGCGCGATGGACCAGCCGATGTTGATCTGTTCGACATCCTCGGGGGCCAGCCCGCCATCGGTCAGCATGGCGTCCAGCATCACCTCCTGCACGCCCGCCACGGCAAAGCCGACCTTGCGGCCGGACAGGTCGGCAGGGGTGGTGATACCGCTGTCGGCCAGCACGACCAGACAGGTCAGCGGCGTTTCCACCAACGTGCCGACGCGGGTCACCGGCAGGCCCTGGTGGCGCGACAGGTGCAGCTGCGGTTGATAGCTGACGGCCAGATCGACGCGCCCGGCGGCGACCATGCGCGGCGGATCGTTGGGGTCGGACGGGGCCACGGTCTGAACCGCCAGGCCGGCATCCGCGAAATAGCCCAGTTCCTGAGCCAGCACGATGGGCGCGTGGTCGGGGTTCACGAACCAGTCCAGCATCACCGTCAGGCGGGTTTCGGCATGGGCGGGCAGGGCCAGCACGGCCAGCGCCAGGGTCAGCGTCTTCATGGGCGTCCTTTCAGGTCGTCATCGGTCAGGGCCAGCAGGGCGATGCGCCCCGGCCAGCGTGATTGCAGCACCTGCCCGGCATTGTGCGCGCGCAGGCCGGTGCGACAGGCCAGCACCACCCGCGTGGCAGGGCCGGGGTCCAGATGCGCAATGCGGTCGGGGGGCAGGTGGCGGGCGCCGGCGATGGGCGCGGCCTCGGTCCGCAGGTCGATCAGCAGGTCGCCGGGGGAGATCTGGGCGTGGGCGATGAAGGGCAGGGGGTTGGCGGGTTCGGGCGCGATGTCGAAGCGGAACCCGCCCATCCGCCATCCGCCTGCGTCCCAGCTGATCAGCCGCCCCAATGGCCGAGGCTCCAAGCCCAGCAGCACGGCCAGCGCCATCTGCGCCTGCAGCGCGCCGATCATGCCGACGACGGGGCCCAGCACGCCCGCGCTGGCACAGCTGGCGGCCTGCGCGGGCAGGTCGGGAAAGATCGCGCGCAGGCTGGGCGCCCCGCCGCAGCAGCCTGCGGCATAGCCCGACAGGCCAAGCGCAGAGGCGGTGATCATCGGCCTGCCCGCCGCCATGCAGGCATCCGACAGCGTCAGGCTGACCGCAAAACTGTCGGCGCAATCCAGCGTCACGTCGGCTGCCTGCACCAGATCGCCCGCGTTGGCCGGGGTCAGCCATTCCACACGTGGCACCACCTGACAGTCGGGGTTCAATACCGCCAATGCGGCCGCCGCGGCCTGGGCCTTGGGTCGGCCGACCTGGTCCATGCGGTACAGGGGCTGGCGATGCAGGTTCGTCTCCTCCACGCGGTCGGGATCGACCAGCATGATCCGACCCACTCCCGCGGCGGCCAGGTATTGCAGCACGGGGCATCCCAGCCCGCCTGCGCCCACGACCAGCACGTGGGCCTGCGTCAGCCGATCCTGGCCCGCGGCGCCGATGCCCGGAAGCACCATCTGGCGGGCATAGCGGTTCATGCCGTCACCGCCAGCCAGTCGGCGATCCGCGCCTCGGGGTCGGGGTTCAGCGTGATGTCGGTCACGGCCGATACGATGTCCGCCCCCGCCGCCAGCGCCTGCGCACCGCGATCGGGGGTCAGCCCGCCGATCGCGACCAACGGAATGTCGCCCACCAGCGCCTTCCATTCGGTGACCCGGTCCAGCCCCTGTTCATGCCAGCGCATCTGTTTCAGGATCGTGGGCCAGACGGGCCCAAGGGCCACGTAGTCGGGGGCCAGCGCCAGCGCACGGTCCAGTTCCGCCCGGTCATGGGTCGAGACGCCAAGCCGCAGCCCGGCGCGGCGGATGGCGGGCAGGTCGGCGTCGTCCAGGTCCTCCTGCCCCAGGTGCAGCCAGTCGGCGCCCAGATCGATCGCCGCCTGCCAGTGGTCGTTGACGACCAGCGTCGCGCCATGTGCGCGCGCCAGGCGCAGCCCGCGGTCAATCTGGTCGAGGACGTCGGCGGGGTCGCGGTCCTTCAGCCGCAGCTGGACCAGCCGGACGCCCAGGGGCAGAACGCGGCCCAGCCACGCGGCATCATCGAAGATCGGATAGAAGCGCGGCAGCGTCACAGCCAGGCCCTCCCGATCAGGGGGGTGGAGGGCGCGCCCATGTCGCGCACCCCCATGGGATCGGCGTCGCGCGCCAAGGCGCCCGCCTGCACGGCCAGTGCAAAGGCGCGGGCCATCGCGACCGGATCGCCCGCCTGTGCCACCGCGCTGTTCAGAAGGACCGCGTCGAACCCCATCTCCATCGCCTCCGCCGCATGGCTGGGCAGGCCAAGGCCCGCGTCGATCACCATCGGCACGTCGGGAAAGGCCGCGCGCAGCATGCGCAGCCCGTGGCGGTTGTTCAGCCCAAGGCCAGACCCGATGGGCGCGCCCCAGGGCATCAGCACCCGGCACCCCGCATCCAGCAGGCGGGCGGCCAGAACCTGATCCTCGGTCGTATAGGGGAACACCTGGAATCCCTCGGCGCAAAGCGTCGTCGCGGCCTCCAGCAGGCCGAAGGGGTCGGGCTGCAGCGTGTCGGCATGGCCGATCACCTCCAGCTTGATCCAGTCGGTCTCAAAGACTTCGCGCGCCATGCGGGCCGTGGTCACGGCCTCTCGCGCGCTGTGACAGCCGGCGGTGTTGGGCAAAACGCGCACGCCCATGTCTCGGATCAGCGACCAGAAGGCCTGGCCCTGGCCGGCCTCGCGGCGCAGCGACACGGTGGCCACGCCCGCACCGCTGGCGCGGAACGCTTCCTGCAGGATCGACGGGGACGGGTATTGCGCGGTGCCCAGCATCAGCGCGTTGGGCAGGGTGACGCCATAGAAATCACGCATCGCCTATCCTCCCTGCATGGGTGCCAGGACCTCCAGCCGGTCGCCGTCGCGCAGCGCCTGCGTCGGGCGGGACGCGGCGGGCAGGAAAACACCGTTCAGCGCCGTGGCCACGCGGGCCTCGCCCCAGCCCAGTTCGGACAGCGCGTCGGCCACGGTGGCGGCTGCGATGTCGCGGGGGGTTCCGTTGACCTCAATCCTCATGGACCAGTTCTCCCTGGGTTTCGGTGATCATGTAATCGGCCGCCTGGCGCGCCAGCGCGGGCGCCATCAGGTATCCGTGACGGAACAGCCCGTTCAGGTGCAGCACCCGACCTTGGACGGTCACGCGCGGGACGTTGTCGGGAAATGCCGGGCGCAGATCGGCACCCATCTCGACGATGGCGCTCTCTGCAAAGCGGGGATCCAGCGCATAGGCCGCCGACAGCAGTTCCAGCACCGACCGGGCGGTGGGCCGCGCACGGGATGCGCTTTCGATCTGGGTCGCGCCCAGCATGAACAGGCCGCCCGCGCGCGGCACGACGTACAGCGGATGACGCGGATGCAGCAGGCGGACCGGCCGCGTCAGGGCGATGTCGGGCGCGTGCAGAACGACCATCTCGCCGCGCACGCCGCGGAGGTCGGGCAGGGCGGCGGACAGTCCGCGGGCATCGATCACCGGGCCTGCGACGTCGCCGGGCTCGGCGGTCGCGCATTCGATGCCGATGCCGCGCGCGGCCAGCCACGCGGCCAGATCCGCCAAGGCACGTCGGGGGTCCAGATGCGCCTCGGTTGGAAAGATCAGGCCGGGCCGGGGCTGCAGGTCTGGTTCCAGATCGGCGCTGTCGCAGGGGTGATGCGCCGTGGCACGGCGCGCAAAGCGGGCCAGTTCCGCCCGATCGCGGTCCAGCGCCAGGACCAGCGTGCCGCGCCGCGTGACGGGCGTAACGACTGACCAGGCATCGGCGGCTTCTGCGCCAAGGCGGGTGATCACGGGGTCGGCGGTCACGCCCTCGCACTGCGGGGCCAGCATGCCGCCGGCCCACCATGAGCAGCCGTGTGGGCCAGGCGCGCCGTTGCGGTCCAGGATGCGCGGTGTCAGCCCGCGCTGCACCAGCACATGGGCCGCGAACAGCCCGGCCACGCCGGCGCCGATGATGGTGACGTCAGCCATGCGACCAGACCGCATGGAAATGATGCACCGGCCCGTGCCCCGACCCCACGCACAGATCGTCCGCCGCCGCGATCGCACGTTGCAGATAGCGGTGTGCGACCCCGACCGCCTGCTCCAGCGGCAGGCCGTGTGCCAGGCCGGCTGCGATGGCCGCCGACAGCGTGCAGCCGGTGCCATGCGTGTTGCGGGTGGACAGGCGTCGGGCGCTGAAGGGCGTCGCCCCCTGCGCGGTCACCAGAAGGTCGGTGCAGATCGCGCCGTCGCCATGCCCACCCTTCATCAGCACGGCCCCCGCGCCCATGGCACGCAGCGCGGCGCCCTGTTCGGCCATCTGGGCCGGGGTGGTGGCCGGGGCACAACCCAGCAGGCAGGCGGCCTCGGGCAGGTTCGGGGTCAGCAGCGTTGCGCATGACAGCAGGGCACGCAGCGCGTCGATGGCATCGGGCGGCAACAGGCGGTCGCCCGATTTCGCCACCATCACCGGGTCCAGCACGATGGGCAGGCCGCAGCCGTCCAGGCCGCCGGCCACCGTGGCGATGGCCTGGGCCCCGCCCAGCATGCCCAGCTTGACCGCCCGGACGTCCAGATCGTCCAGAACGGCACGCATCTGCCCCGCGATCATCGCGGGGCTGGCGGGTTCGACCAAGGCCACGGTGCGGGTGTTCTGCGCCGTCAGCGCGGTCACCACGCTGGCGCCATAGCAGCCAAGGGCCGAAAAGGTCTTCAGATCCGCCTGAATGCCGGCGCCGCCGCCCGAATCGGACCCGGCGATGGTCAGGGCAATGGGTGCTGTCACGTCGTCCCCCGTAATGTGGCGGGTCGTGACCGGGCAAAGGGGTGGGGACACAGGGCGGGCCGATGGCCGCGCGGATATCTGCACCGTTCCCTCCGCCGGTATGACCCGGATCAGGTTCGATGGGTTGGCTGTCGCCTCTCAGCCCCTGTGACGGGACACCCCAACGGTTTGCCCCCCAAGGCTAGGCGCGGCGGACGCGGGGCGCAAGGGGGGCTTTTCGCGCCCGCGCGATTGTCGCAGGATGGCGGGGCAGCGGACGGGGGACAGATGGACAGGCGCGGGCTGGAGATGACGGTGCTGATGTCGCCGGACATGGCGAATTTCAGCGGCAAGGTGCATGGCGGCGCGCTGTTGGCCTGCCTGGACCGGGTGGCCTATGCCTGCGCGTCGCGCTGGTCGGGAGAATATGCGGTGACCCTGTCCGTCGACCAGGTGACCTTCAAGGAGGCCATCCACGTGGGAGAGCTGGTGACCTTTCGCGCGCGGGTGAACCATACCGGCCGCACCTCGATGGAGGTCGGCATCCGGGTCGAGGCCGAGAACATCCGCCGCGGCACCCGCAGGCATACCAATTCCTGCTATTTCACCATGGTCGCGGTCGACGAACGCGGCCATCCTGTGCCGGTCCCCAAGCCCGAGCTTGAGGACGACATCGACCGCCAGCGCTGGCGGTCGGCCGAGGTCAGGCGCACCATGCGGCGCGAGATCGCGGCCCGCCAGGAGGCCGCGTCGAACACCCCCTGATTGGGCGTGGACTTTGCGATCCAAACCGCGTAGGGAACCGCCTTTGGCCCTGCTAGTCCGGGGCGGCGGGTGCAGGGTGGGCCGGTCGCAGCGACGATAGGTGCCGCTCATCGGGTCGCTCACGGCCCCCGCATTTTGGCGAATCACATGACTGAACTGAATTTCCCCGCGCCGCTTCAGGCGGCGTTGGCCGACAAGGGCTATGAGACGTTGACTGCCGTGCAGTCGGCGGTACTGGCGCCCGAAGCCGCGGGCCGCGACGTGCTGGTCTCGGCCCAGACCGGGTCGGGCAAGACCGTGGCCTTTGGCCTGGCGATGGGCGCGGACCTCTTGGACGGCGACCGCATCATCGCGGGCGAGCTGCCGCTGGCCCTGGCCATCGCGCCCACGCGCGAACTGGCGCTGCAGGTCGCACGCGAGCTGGAATGGCTTTATGCCGGGACCGGCGCGCAGATCGCGACCTGCGTCGGCGGCATGGACTATCGCAACGAAAAGCGCGCCCTGCAGCGCGGCGCGCAGATCGTGGTCGGCACGCCCGGCCGCCTGCGCGACCATATCGACCGCGGCAGCCTGGACCTGTCGGACCTGCGCGCGGCCGTCCTGGACGAGGCCGACGAGATGCTGGACCTGGGCTTCCGCGAGGACCTGGAGTTCATCCTGGGCGCCGCCCCGGTCGAGCGCCGCACGCTGATGTTCTCGGCCACGGTGCCGTCGGCGATCGAGAAGCTGGCCCGTGATTTCCAGCGCGACGCCCTGCGCATCGCTGCCATGGGCGAGGCG
Organism: Paracoccus sp. NFXS7; assembly: GCF_040148865.1. Taxonomy (NCBI): domain Bacteria; kingdom Pseudomonadati; phylum Pseudomonadota; class Alphaproteobacteria; order Rhodobacterales; family Paracoccaceae; genus Paracoccus; species Paracoccus sp. NFXS7. The sequence goes on along the minus strand of NZ_JAKEKV010000001.1, from coordinate 377,767 downwards.
CGCCAGCACGGCGACATCGCCTATCGCGCCTATACCGTGACCGCGCGCGACCGCGAGCCCGCGATCTTCAACCTGCTGCGCATCCACGAGGCGCAGACCGCCATCGTCTTCTGCAAGACGCGGGCCAACGTGAACCACCTGCTGGCGCGCATGTCGAACCGGGGCTTCAAATGCGTGGCCCTGTCGGGCGAGCTGTCCCAGCAGGAGCGGACTCACGCCCTGCAGGCGCTGCGCGACGGGCGCGCCCGCGTCTGCATCGCCACCGACGTGGCCGCGCGCGGCATCGACCTGCCGGGGCTGGAGCTGGTGATCCACGCGGACCTGCCGACCAACCCCGACACGATGCTGCACCGGTCGGGCCGCACCGGGCGCGCGGGCTCCAAGGGCGTGTCCGCGCTGATCGTGCCGTCGGCCGATTATCGTCGGGCACAGCGTCTGCTGCAGAACGCCAAGGTCTCGGCCGAATGGCTGGACGCGCCGACCGCGGACGAGGTGCGGGCGCGCGATGATCAGCGCATGCTGGACCATCCCGGCCTGCATGAACCCGTGGGCGACGACGCCGCCCTGGCCGCGCAGCTGCTGGAGCAGTTCAGCGCCGAACAGGTCGCCGCCGCCTTCCTGCGCCTGTGGCGCGAAGGCCGCCCCGCCGCCGAGGAACTGTCCGAGGCGCATGCGCCCCCCGCGCCGATGGCCCCCCGTGCGCAGCGCGAGTTCGGCCCTTCGGTCTGGTTCACGCTGTCGGTCGGTCATTCCGGTCGGGCCGAGGCGCGCTGGCTGCTGCCCAAGGTCTGCGATGCGGGCGGGATCACCCGCGACAGCATCGGCGCGATCCGCGTCAAGCAGGACCTGTCCTATATCCAGATCGCGTCGGAAGTCGCCGCCAAGTTCGGCGATTTCATCGAGATCACCCCGGAGGTCACCATGCGCCGCATGGACGGCGCCCCCGACCTGGACGCGCCGATCGAGCGGGCGCCCCGCGCCCCGCGCACCGACAACCGTTCCGAGGGTCGCAAGCCCGCGCCGCGTGCCAAGCACGCCGCGTCGGACGAGGGTCACCACGCCCGCGTCAAGTCCGCCCGCGGCGGCTGGCTGCCCGATGATGCCCCCGCCGAACCGCGCGAGACCGGACCGCATGCGGCCGTGAAGTCGTGGAAGAAGAAGTCGTCGGCCGACGCTGGCAAGGGCCCCAAGCCGGCCTGGGCCAAGTCTAGGCCCGCCGGCGACAAGGCGGGCGCCCCCAAGGCGCATCGCAAGGGACCCAAGCGGCCCGCCTGACCGGCAACTGCCCGCGGGGCCAAGCAACTGCCTGACAAACAGGCAGTGTGCCCTGCACGCTCTGCAATCCACATGGCCCTCGCGCCCGAAGCTCCCTTGCGGGGTTTCGGGCGCGACGCGTTCGGGGCATGGAATGTCGCAATTGATATTGCCAGTCGGGCAGGGCGACGCTTAACCTGATCCTTGCGCTGAATAACCAACGACATAACAGGGAGAGCGCTTTTGCTGGACGACCGCCACGGCGACGCATTCGTCGCCTTCGAGCATGTGCAAAAAAGCTATGATGGACAGACACTTGTCGTCAAAGACTTGAATCTGTCGATTGGACGGGGTGAATTTCTGACGATGCTGGGGCCGTCCGGTTCCGGCAAGACGACCTGCCTGATGATGCTGGCGGGCTTCGAGACTGCGACGAACGGAGAGATCCGTCTTGGCGGGCGTCCGATCAACCAGGTGCCGCCGCACAAGCGCGGGATCGGCATGGTGTTCCAGAACTATGCGCTGTTTCCGCACATGACCGTCGGAGAGAACCTGTCCTTTCCGCTGGAGGTCCGCGGGATGGGCAAGGACGAACGCCAGACGCGCATCGCCCGCGCGCTGGACATGGTCCAGATGGGCAAGTTCGCGAACCGGCGTCCGGCGCAGCTGTCCGGCGGGCAGCAGCAGCGGATCGCCCTGGCCCGCGCCCTGGTGTTCGACCCCGAACTGGTGCTGATGGACGAGCCGCTTGGCGCCTTGGACAAGCAGCTTCGCGAGCATATGCAGTTCGAGATCAAGCATCTGCACGAGAAACTTGGAATCACCGTCGTCTATGTGACCCATGACCAGGGCGAGGCCCTGACCATGTCGGACCGCATCGCGGTCTTCAACGACGGGCGCATCCAGCAGCTGGCCCCGCCGTCCGACCTCTACGAGCGCCCCGAGAACAGCTTCGTCGCAAGCTTTATCGGAGAGAACAACGCCCTGGCCGGCACGATCGAGCAGCTGGATGGAGACAAGGCGCTGGTGCGGCTGGACGGGGGCGGGGTGATCGACGCCACCGCCGTGAACATCCGCGAGAGGGGTCAGCGCACGACCGTGTCGATCCGCCCCGAACGGGTCGAGTTCAAGCCCGAGATGATGTCCCAGGGCGCCCACACGATCGAGGCGCAGGTGATGGAGGTCATCTATATGGGCGACATCCTGCGCGCCCGGCTGAAGGTCGCCGGCAGCGACAATTTCGTCATGAAAATGCGCAACACGATCGGCCAGACCCGTCTGGACGCCGGCCAGGTCATCCGCATCGGCTGGCATCCCCAGGATGCCCGCGCGCTGGACCCGATCTGATCCCTTTTCCCAACCGGAGACTTCGATGAAGCGTTTTCTTGCACTCAGCACCGCGATGGGCCTGGTCGCCGGGCCGGCCCTGGCCGATGTGAACCTGCTGTCCTGGGGCGGCGCCTATGGCAACAGCCACCTGGAGGCCTATGCCAAGCCGTTCACGGCGGAAACGGGCATCAACGTCGTCATGTCGGACGCCGACAACCCCGCGACCCCGATCAAGGCGCAGGTCGAGGCAGGCAATGTCAGCGTCGACGTCGCGTCGGTCGAATATGCCGATGCGGTGCGCCTGTGCGACGAGGGCGCGCTGGAGATGATCGACCCCGCCATCCTGCTGCCGGCCGAGGACGGGACGGCCGCGGCCGACGATTTCATCGATGGCGCGGTGACCGAATGCTTCGTGGCGACCGACGTCTATTCGATGGTCCTGGCGTTCAACGAGACCGCGTTCCCGGAGGCCAAGCCCGCGACCCCTGCCGATTTCTTCGATCTGGAAGCGTTTCCGGGCAAGCGGACCATGCGCAAGGGCGCCAAGTTCAATCTTGAGCTGGCGCTAATGGCCGATGGCGTGCCCGCCGCCGAGGTCTATGACGTGCTGTCCACCCCGGAGGGCGTGGACCGCGCCTTTGCGAAGCTGGACACGATCAAGTCCGAGGTGATCTGGTGGGAGGCGGGCGCCCAGCCTCCGCAGCTGCTTGCCGATGGTGAGGTCAGCATGGCCTATGCCTTCAACGGCCGCATCTTCAACGCGGCGCAGGCCGACGGACAGCCCTTCGAGATCATCTGGGACGCCCAGATCTATGAGATGGAGGGCTGGGTCGTGCCGAAGGGCGCGCCGAACCTGGAGCAGGCGATGGAATTCGTGGCCTGGACCACCGCGCCCGCGCCCCAGGCCCGCGCCGCCGAATTCATCAGCTATGGTCCGCCGCGCCGGTCCGCCGCCGCGATGGTCGGCAACATCGACGGCACCGAGGAGCCGATGGGCCCCAACCTGCCCACCTTCGACGCGAACATGGCCGGGGCGCTGGCATCGGACCTGGATTTCTGGGTCGACCGCGACGCCGAGCTGATCGAGCGTTTCAACAGCTGGCTGGCCAGCTGATCCAGTTCGGACCGGGAGGGATTCGTCCCGCCCGGTCTGCGCCCCGCCAACGGGGCCAATGACAACGGGCGAAAATGCCCGAGACCAACCAACCGGGAGAACCAACGTGAAATCCACCCTGATCCTTTCGACCGCCCTGTGCGGCGTGGCCTTTGGCGCGATGGCGCAAGAGGTCAACGTCGTGTCCTGGGGCGGCGCCTACGAGGTCAGCCAGGTCGAGGCCTATAACAAGCCCTTCACCGCTGAGACCGGCATCACCGTCAACATGATCGCCGCCGACAACCCCGCGACGCCGCTGCGCGCGCAGGTCGAGGCCGGCAACGTCACGGGCGACGTTTTCGACGTCGAGGTCAGCGACGCGATCCGCCTGTGCGACGAGGGTGCGCTGGTCGAGATCGACCCCGCCGACCTGCCCAGTGCGCCCGACGGCACCGCTGCGGCAGATGATTTCGTGCCCGGCGCGCTGCAGGATTGCGCGGTCGCCAACATCGTCTGGGGCACGGTCATTTCGTTCAACACGACCAAGTTCGAGGGAGAGACCCCCAGCACGGCGGCCGATTTCTTCGACACCGAGACCTTCCCGGGCAAGCGCGGCCTGCCCAAGAACCCCAAGCGCACCCTGTATCTGGCGCTGATCGCCGACGGCGTGCCCGCGGCCGAGGTCTATGACGTGCTGTCCACCCCCGAGGGCGTGGACCGCGCCTTTGCCAAGCTGGACACGATCAAGGCCGACACCGTCTGGTGGGAGGCCGGCGCCCAGCCCGTGCAGTTGCTGGCTGACGGAGAGGTCAGCATGACCACCGTCTATAACGGTCGCGCCTTTGACGCGATGGTGGCCGAAAAGCAGCCCTTCGAGATCATCTGGGACGGCCAGTACCTGGACATGGACATGTTCGTGATCCCGGTCGATGCGCCCAACCCGGACGCGGCGATGGAATACCTGAAATTCGCGACCGACACGCAGCGTCTGGCCGATCAGGCGAAATACATCGCCTATGGCCCGGCGCGGAAATCGTCGAACGAACTGGTCGGGCTGTACCAGGACGGCGTGACCGAGATGGCGCCGCACATGCCGACCAGCCCCGAAGCGCTGGCCAATGCGGTGACGGACGATCCGGAATTCTGGGCCGACCATTCCGCGGAACTGACCGAACGCTTCAACAGCTGGCTGGCCGCGTCCTGAACTGACACCCTGTCGCCCCCGCATCCGGGGGCGGCGGACCTGACTGCCCGGGGGACGACATGGCCGACGCCGCACTTGATCCACATGCCGCCATCGCCACCACCGCATCCGGTGTGGGGTCTGGCACGCTGACGACCGCCGACGGAATGCCGCTGGCCCGCGCCCTGGCGCACAGCCAGCGCCGGGCGCGACGGCGGGCCTTTCTGCTGGTTCTGCCGCTGTTGGCCTTCATCCTGATCACCTTTGTGGTCCCGATCGGGCAGATGCTGGCGCGGTCGTTCCACAATGACGGCTTTTCCGCCAACATGCCGCAGGTCTCGGCCTGGTTCGCATCGACGGAGCCCGGCACCGCGCCCGACGACGCGGCCTGGACCGCATTGGCCCAGGACCTGATCGCCAGCGCCGATGCGCGCAGCATCGGGGTGGTGGGCACGCGGATCAACTATGACATGCCAGGAACGCGGTCGCTGTTCACTGCGACCGGGCGCCAGGTCCGTCGCGGGCTGGAGCCGCCCTATCAACAGGCCCTGCTGGAGATCAACGAGGACTGGGGCGACCCGCGCCTTTGGTCCGTCATGCGATCGGCATCGACGCCGGTCACGGCGAACTTTTATCTGGCAGCAGTCGACCGCACCCGGGACGAGGCCGGCAACATCCAGCAGGTCGCGGAACAGCAGCGGATCTATCTGACCCTGTTCTGGCGCACCTTCTGGCTGTCGGCGGTGATCACCGGCCTGACCTTCATCCTGGGCTTTCCCATCGCGCATCTGCTGGCGACGCTGCCCATGCGCAAGTCGAACCTGCTGATGATCCTGGTGCTGCTGCCGTTCTGGACGTCGCTTCTGGTGCGCACGACATCCTGGATGGTGCTGCTGCAGCAGCAGGGCGTGGTGAACGACATCCTGGTCTGGCTGGGCGTGATCGGCGGCGGGCAGCGGTTGCAGATGATCTATAACCAGACCGGCACGATCATCGCGATGACGCATATCCTGCTGCCCTTCATGATCCTGCCGCTGTATTCGGTGATGCGGACCATCAACCCCGCCTATGTCCGCGCCGCGCGCAGCCTGGGCGCGACAAGCTGGACCGCGTTCCGCCGGGTCTATTTCCCGCAGACCCTGCCGGGCCTGGGGGCGGGGGCGATGCTGGTCTTCATCCTGGCGGTCGGATACTACATCACGCCCGCGCTGGTCGGCGGATCGTCGGGGCAGCTGATCTCGAACATGATCGCACAGCACATGACCGGCACGCTGAACTGGTCGATGGCGGCGGCGCTGGCGGCCCTGCTGCTGGGGTCGGTGCTGATCCTCTATTGGCTCTACGACCGCCTTGTCGGCGTCGACAACCTGAAACTGGGGTAAGCGAATGGCTGTTCCGACCTATGCAAGCCCGCTGGAGCGTGTCTGGCACTATACCTACCTGACGGTCTGCGCGCTGATCTTCGTGTTCCTGATCGCGCCGATCATCGTGATCATCCCGCTGTCGTTCAACGCCGAGCCATATTTCACCTTCACCGACCGGATGCTGTCGCTCGACCCCGACGGCTACAGCATGCGATGGTATTCCAGCCTGCTGACCTTCGGGATGCAGAACCCGGATTCGACGGGCTGGGCCTTCTGGTCGGATGCTTGGGCGAATGCGAAATGGGTGCAGGCGGCCAAGAACTCGATCATCATCGGGGTATGTTCGACCATCGTGGCGACGGTTCTGGGGACGCTGGCGGCCCTGGGCCTGTCGCGGCCCGAGATGCCGTTCCGCCGGGCGATCATGGCGATCCTGATCTCTCCGATGATCGTGCCGCTGATCATCACGGCGACGGGGATGTTCTTCTTCTACTCGAACCCCTGCGAGCTGCTGGCGCTGGTCGGGCTGTCGCCGGAATGCGGACGGCTGGCGGGAACCTATCTGGGGGTCATCCTGGCCCACGCGACCCTGGGTATTCCCTTCGTGATCATCACCGTCACCGCGACACTGGTGGGGTTCGATCAGTCGCTGAACCGCGCGGCGGCCAGCCTGGGGGCCAATCCGCGCACGACCTTCTTCAAGGTGACGATGCCGCTGATCCTTCCAGGCGTGGTGTCGGGTGCCTTGTTCGCCTTCGTCACCTCGTTCGACGAGGTCGTGGCGGTGCTGTTCATCGCCGGTCCCGATCAGCAGACCATTCCGCGCCAGATGTGGAACGGCATTCGCGAACAGATCAGCCCGGCCATCCTGGCGGTGGCGACGCTGCTGGTGATCTTCTCGATCGCGCTGCTGACCACGGTGGAACTGCTGCGCCGGCGGTCCGAGCGTATCCGGGGCGTCACGCCCCGATGACGCCCGAAGAGCTGGAGGACGAGGGCGCGCGTCCTGCGCCCCCGTCCTATCCCGCCATCACGCGGGCCGAGCGCGCACATGGCCGGCGCCTGGCCGCCATCCATGACATGTACCGGGCCGAACTGGACGGCGTGCAGCGGCTGCTGGTTCAGGTCCGGGCCGCGCAGGCCGATCCGTCCTTGGTCGCACCGGCGGTGGCCGGGACGGCGCTGGCGCGCAACATGGCGCAGTTCGGCACTGCCTGCGGCCGCGACTGCGCGCTTTTGCAGAACCATCACGACATCGAGGAGCAGTGGATGTTTCCGGCCCTTGCGGAGCGGGGCGGGTCGGCACTGGCCCCGGTGATCCGTCGGCTGAAGGCCGAGCATGAGGTGATCCACAGGTTGATCGGCGCGTTGAACGAGGCGGCACAGGCGCTTGTCGCGGATCGGGGGCCAGCGGCGCTCGATCTGTGTGCGGAGCGGTTCGCGGCGCTGGACCGGGCGATCCGGTCGCATTTCGGGTACGAGGAGCGGGCGCTGGAGGAGCCTTTGGGGGCGCTTCGCGTACCCATCTGAGGCAGGTTGCGTCCCGCGACGGCGGGGGGCCGGCCCCCCGCACCCCCCGCCGGGGAGCCTGCGGCCCCCCGGACCCCCGCGACGCCTCAGGGCAGCAACGCCAGCCACATCCAGATCGTCAGCGTGGACAGCGCCGTGGCGATCAGCACGCTGGAGGCTGCGACACGCTTGGCCACGCCGTAGACATTGGCGAACAGATAGGCGTTCACGCCCGGGGCCATCGACGCCGTCAGCACGGCCGAGCGCATGCCGTCGCGGTCGAGATCCAGCGCCCAGGCTGTGCCGAAGGTGATCGCCGGATGCAGGATCAGCGATGCGGCGCAGCACAAGGCGATGGTCGCCATGTCGCCTTCGGGACGATAGCGATAAAGGACGCCGCCAAGACCGAACAGTGCGGCGGGCAGGGCAGCGCGCGCGATCATGTCGGCAGCGTCCCAGAACCCCTGTGGCAGGGCCAGCCCCGCCTGCGACAGCAGGTTCACCGACAGGCCCGCGATGATGCCGATGACCAGCGAGGTGCGCAGCACCCCCGTCAGCGCACGCAGGGCCACGCGCCCGACCGACAGGCCACTGCCGCGGGCGCGCGTGAACTCCATCACCGTGATCCCGAAGGTGTAGAGCATCGGCGAATGGATCGCGATGATCGCCCAGTTCCCGGCCAGCGCATCCGGGCCGTAGGCGCGTTCCGTGATCGGCACACCCAGCAGCAGCGTGTTCGAGAAGAGGCACACGAACCCGATCGCCACGCAGTCCACCGGCGCCCTGCCGAACAGGAACCGGGCGCCCCCCCAACCCGCCGCAAAGGCCGCGAAGGCGCCGGCATAGAAGGGGATCAGCAACTGGGCGCGAAACTCGGTGCCCAGGTCCAGGCGCGCCATCGACACGAAGAGCAGCGTGGGGACCGCGAAGTTCTGCGCGAAATTCATCAGCCCGTCGACACCGCTGGCCGAGAACCAGCCCCGCCATGCCACCAGATAGCCGAAGCCCACGATCAGGAAGACGGGCAGGATGATCGTGAACAGCGCCGTCATGTCGCGGCGGGCACGGTGATCTGCATGCCGTCGAAGGCGGGCTCGACATGGTCCGGGGTCTGGGCTGCGACTGCGGCATAGTCCATGTCGATATGCATGTTCGTCAGCACCGCGCGGGGGCTGCGCGCGCGGGCGATCCAGTCCAGCGAAAGGGCCAGGTGGGCATGGCTGGGATGGGGTTCATGGCGCAGGGCGTCGATGACGAAGACCGGCGCATCCTCGATCAGCGGCCATGCGGCGTCGGGAATGTCCGAGACGTCGGGCAGATAGACCAGACCGCCGATGCGGAAGCCCAGGGCGCTGATCTCTCCGTGCTGGACGCGGAACGGGGTCAGCGTCATTGGGCCGCCGGGGCCGTCGATGGTGATCGGGCCGTCGATCGCATGCAGCGCGCAGATCGGCGGATAGAGGCTGCCCTCGGGCGTCTCGAACACATAGCCGAAGCGGGTCGTCAGCGCTTCGGCCGTGGGCTGATCGGCCCAGACCGGCAGGATGCGGCGCGCGTTGAAGACCAGCTGGCGCAGGTCGTCGATGCCGTGGACATGATCGGCATGGGCATGGGTATAGACCACGGCGTCCAGCGTCGCCACGCCCGCGTCCAGCATCTGCGGGACCAGGTCGGGGCCGGTGTCGATCAGCACCTGGGTGGTGCCGTCCGGCCCGTCGCGTTCGACCAGCAGCGAACAGCGGCGGCGGCGGTTTCGCGGGTTTTCCGGGTCGCAGGCGCCCCATCGGTTGCCAAGGCGCGGCACCCCGCCGGACGATCCGCAGCCCAGGATCGTGGCGCGGATCGTGTCGCTCATCGGGCGGCCTTCCAGAACAGGCGTTCGAAATTGGCCTCGGTCCGCGCGGCGAAATCGGGCAGGGACAGGCCGAACAGGTCCGCGCCCACCGCGGCGGTATGGGCGACATAGGCGGGTTCGTTCCGGCGCCCGCGATGCGGGGGCGGGGCCAGATAGGGGCTGTCGGTCTCGACCAGGATGCGGTCCAGCGGCGCGGCCTTGAAGATGTCGCGCAGATCGGACGACCGCGGAAAGGCCGCGATGCCCGACATCGAAAGGTAGAACCCCAGGTCCAGCGCCGCCTGCGCCAGCGCGGGGGTCGAGCTGAAGCAGTGCATGACGCAGGTATATTCGCCGGTGCGGTGTTCCTCGGCCAGGATGCGCGCCATGTCGTCATCGGCGTCGCGGGCGTGAATGATCAAGGGCAGGCGCGTCCGCCGCGCGGCTTCGATATGAATACGCAGGCTGTCCTGTTGCGCCTGCGCGCTTTGGGCGGTGTAGTGGTAATCCAGCCCGGTCTCGCCGATGGCCACGAATTTCGGGTGATCGGCCAAGGCCACCAGCTGATTGACGGTGACCATCGGTTCGTCCGCGACGCTCATCGGGTGGGTGCCGGCGGCGTAGAAGACGCCGTCATGGGCCTCGGTCAGGGCGCGCACGGCGGGTTCCTGGCGCAGGCGGGTGCAGATGGTGACCATCCGCCCGACGCCCGCGGCACGGGCACGATCGATCAGGGCTGCGTGTTCGCCGTCGAAATCGGGAAAATCCAGGTGGCAATGGCTGTCGGTCAGCCGGAGGGCCGCATCGGTCATCGGTCAGGCCTTGGTCAGGGACGCTTGCGCGGGCGGCAGCTGCGCCAGTTCCAGCACCATATCCATGACCAGCGCGGCAGGGTCAAGGTTGACCGCCCGTCCCGTGCGGGCACGCGCCGACAGGCGGGCCTGCGCCTCGGCCCAGATGCGGGCGGCGTGGTCGTCGGGTGACAGCCGCGCCATCAAAGCCCCTTCGCCGCGCGCGGCCTGGGGCAGCGGCGCGCCCATCAGCCCCGCCCGCGCCAGCCGGGTAACGAAGCGGTCCAGCACGGTGATGGTCAGATCGAACGGGTCGCCATCGGCGCCCGCGCGCCCCGCCGCGCCATCGGCGAATTTGGATGCCGCCAGCCGGTCCAGCCGGGGCAGGGTGGCGAACAGGTCGACCAGGTCCTGATAGCGGTCAAGCCCCCCCTGGCCGGCCAGCCGCAGCGCCTCTCCGACCGATCCGTCGGACAGGGCCGACAGCGCCTCGGCATCCTCGTTCAGGCCCATGTCGGACAGGATCGCCGACATCTGTCGCGGCGGCAGCGGCGACAGGCGCAGCGTGCGGCAGCGTGACCGGATCGTGGGCAGCAGGCGTGCGGGCTGATGCGCAATCAGCAGGATCAGCGCATCCGACGGCGGCTCCTCCAGCACTTTCAGAAGGGCGTTGGCGGCAGGAATGTTCATATCATCGGCGGCATCGATGATCGCCACGCGGCGACCGCCTTCGGCAGCCGAGAGGTGGAAGAAGGACAGCAGCTTGCGGATCTCGTCCACGGTGATCTCGGCGCGCAGGCGGCCGGTCTTATCGTCCCAGGGGCGGCGGATCAGGGCCAGGCGCGGCTCGGACAGGGCGGCGATGCGGCGGGCCTCGGGCATGTCGGGGTCGACGGCCAGGTCGGCCCGCCCGCTCTCGGCCAGCAGCCAGCGCGCGATGGCCCAGGCCAGCGTCGCCTTGCCGACCCCGCGTGGCCCGGTCAGCAGCCAGGCGTGATGCAGCCGGTCGCCCTGCGCGGCCTGCAGGAACGCCGCCGCAGCCGCGTCCTGACCGATCACGCGCGTCGTGTGACGCGGATGGGGTGCGCCCGGGACCCGGTCGGGTTCGGGAATGTCGGCGGCCTCGGTCTTCACAACGCGGCCATGATGCGGGCGGACACGTCCGCGGCGCTGCCTTTGCCGTCGATCAGCCGCACGCGGTCGGGATATTCGTCGGCCAGCGCGCGAAAGCCTGTCGCCAGCCGCTGCTGGAAGGCCAGCCCCAGGCTTTCAAAGCGGTCCTCGGCCCCGCCGCGCGCAGTGCCACGGGCAAGCCCCGTTTCTGGGTCGATGTCGATGACGAAGGTCCGATCCGGCTCGACCCCGATCATCAGCGCGTGCAGCCGGTCCACCATGTCCCGCAGGTCGCCCCGCGCCGCACCCTGATAGACGCGGGTGCTGTCGGCGAACCGGTCGGTCACGACGACCTGCCCGGCCTGCAGCGCGGGTCGGATCGTGCGTTCCAGATGATCGCGCCGGGCGGCGGTGAACAGCAGGCATTCCGTCTCGGGCGACCAGCGTTCGCCCGCCCCCTCGACCAGCAGGCGGCGGATCTCCTCGGCGCCGGGGCTGCCGCCCGGCTCTCGGGTCAGCACAACCTCGCGGCCCTGCGCCCGCAGCGCGTCGGCCAGCAGGCGGGACTGGGTGGACTTGCCGCAGCCGTCGATGCCTTCCAGGCTGATCAGCATCAGCCGGTGACGGCGGTGATGGCACGCTGGCCAAGCTGCATCACGGCCCCCTTCATGCGGCCCACCAGCCCGGCCTCGGGGACGTCCTGCGTGGCGATCAGGGGCGTGACGGTGTCGCGCGTGCCTGGGATGGTCACGACCAACTGGCCAAGGCGGTCCCCCCGCGCGATGGGCGCTGGAACGGGAGAGTCGTAGACGACCTCGACCTTGACCTGGTCCTGGACGCCGGCGGGAACCAGGACGTTGACGCCGTTCTGGGTGGTCAGGCCGACGCGCGACAGGGTGCCCAGCCAGACGGGCGCCTGCGCCACGTCCTCTCCGGCGGGGACCAGGGTGCGCATGCTGAATTCGCGGAATGCCCAGTTGACCAGGCGTTCGGATTCCTCGGCCCGGGCACGGTCGCTTGTCAGGCCGGTGATGACGAAGATGATGCGACGCCCGTCCTGGATGGCCGACCCGACCAGGCCGTATCCAGCCTCCTGGGTGTGGCCGGTCTTCAGCCCGTCGGCGGTCCATTCGCCCGTGCCGATGGACAGCAGCGGGTTGCGGTTGCCCGCGTTCGACGGCACACGGCCCTTGTAGTTGAACGAGGTCATGGCGAAGTTCGGATAGAGATCCGGGAATTCCGTGATGATGTAGGTGGCCAGCAGACCCAGATCCTCCATCGACATGCGATGTCCCGGATCGGGCCAGCCCGAGGCGTTCGTCAGCGTCGTGTGGGTCAGTCCCAGCTGCGCCGCTCGTTCGTTCATCTGGCGGGCAAAGGCCTCTTCGGTCCCGGCCAGGCCCTCGGCCACGACGACGCAGGCGTCGTTGCCGGAATTGATGATGATGCCGTGGATCAGATCCTCGACCGAGGGGCGGTCGGCTGGTTCCACGAACATCTTGGACCCGCCCATGCGCCAGGCCTTCTCGGACACCGGAAAGGTCGTGTCCATGCTTACGCGCCCGTCGCGCAGCGCCTCGAACAGCATGGTCAGGGTCATCAGCTTGGACATCGAGGCCGGGGGAAGCGGCGTCTCGGCGTTTTTCTCCATCAGCACGGTGCCGGTCTGGACGTCATAGACCCACGCGGCCGATGCTGTCGTGTCAAAGGCCCTGGCGGGGGCCGTCATGGCCAGCACGGCCGCCACCCAGATCAGGAATCCGCGCATGATAAGTCCCCCTAGGTTGTTTTCCATGATGGTTACATCAACCCAATCCGCCCCGCAACGCGCCATGGCCGGGGCGGGGCAATCGTGATCAGTTTCCCGTGGCCTCGCGCCAGTGCCTGCGGCAGAGCGAGACATAGGTCTCGTTCCCGCCAACCTGCACCTGTGCGCCCTCGGTGATCGCCTGTCCCGCCTCGTTGCGGCGGATGACCATGGTGGCCTTCTTGCCGCAGTGACAGATGGTGCGCACCTCGCGCATGTCGTCGGCCAGCGCCAGCAGGGCAGCGGATCCCGGAAACAGCATGCCCCGGAAATCGACCCGCAGCCCATAGCACATGACCGGAATGCCCAGGTCGTCGGCCACGCGGGCCAGCTGCCAGACCTGGTCCGCGGTCAGGAACTGCGCCTCGTCGACGAACACGCAGGCGGGGCGCGGCGCGGTCTGCGCCACCAGCGTCAGCAGGTCGGACCCGCTGTCAAAGGACAGCGCCTCGTCGGCGATGCCGATCCGGCTGGCGATGCGCCCCCTGCCGGCGCGGTCGTCCAGCGCCGCGGTCAGCAGCAGCGTCTCCATCCCGCGTTCGCGATAGTTGTAGGACGCCTGCAGCAGCAGCGTGCTCTTGCCCGCGTTCATCGTCGAATAGTTGAAATACAGCTTTGCCATGGTGCCCGGCCCATACCCGCGCGCATGACGCGCGACAAGCGAAAGCCGCCGGAGATTGCGCCCCGGCGGCCTGTTCGTTGTCCAGATACCCATTCCGCCTTGCGGCAGCGATCAGGCGGTGCGGCTCTTGGGCGCGCGCGACGGGCGGCGTGCCGGACGCTTGTGGGCGCCCCCGTCCATCGGCTTGCCGCGTCCGCGCTGTGCACCGCCGGCAGGACCCGCCGCTGCGGCCGCGGCGGCCGAGGGCACGTCGCCGCCGATCACCGGAATGGCGTTCTTCATGGCCTTCTCGATGGCGCGCAGCTCTCCCAGTTCGGCGGGCGAGCAGAAGGCCACGGCGCGACCGTCACGGCCCGCACGCGCCGTCCGGCCGATGCGATGGACATAGTTCTCGGGGACGTTCGGCAGGTCGTAGTTGTAGACATGCGCCACCTCGGGGATGTCCAGGCCGCGGGCGGCCACGTCGGTGGCGACCAGCACCTTGGTCTCTCCCTTGCGGAAGGCCTCCAGCGCACGCTCGCGCTGGCCCTGGCTCTTGTTGCCGTGGATCGCGGCGACGGCAAAGCCCCACTTTTCCAGCAGCTTGGCCAGCTTTTCGCAGCCGTGCTTGGTGCGGCCGAACACCATGGCCAGCTCGTTGGTGTGCTTGGACATGTATTCGGCCAGAAGGGTGGCCTTGTCGCCCTGGCTGACGAAGTGGACACCCTGTTCGATCTTCTTGGCGGCCTGGCCCGGCGGGTTCACGGCGACCTTGACCGGGTTGGTCAGGTAGGTGTCCGACAGCTCCGACATCAGCTTGGGCATGGTGGCCGAGAACATCAGCGTCTGGCGTTCACGGGGCAGCATCCGCGCGATCTTGCGCAACGTGTGGATGAAGCCGATGTCCAGCATCTGGTCGGCCTCGTCCAGCACCAGATAGGTGGTGGCCTCCAGGCTGATCGCGCGACGCTCGATCAGGTCCATCAGGCGGCCCGGGGTGGCGATCAGCACGTCCACGCCGCGCGACAACCGCTCGGTCTGGGTGTTGATCGAGGCGCCGCCCACGACGCGGAACGACCGGATCGGCGTGCCCTCGGCATAGGCGTCGATGTTCGTCGCAATCTGGGTGGCCAGTTCGCGGGTCGGTGCCAGGATCAGCGCGCGGCAGGTCTTGGGGTCGGGCTTCTTGCCATAGTTGATCAGGCGGGTCAGCATCGGCAGGCCGAAGGCCGCCGTCTTGCCGGTGCCGGTCTGGGCCAGGCCCAGCACGTCGCGGCCCTGCACGATGGCGGGGATGCCCTGTTCCTGGATCGGGGTGGGCGTGGTCAGGCCCATCGCGATGATGTTGGCGTTGATGCGGTGGTCGATCCCCATATCCGCGAAGGGACCGGTGATGACGGGTTCGCGGGCGGGGGCGCGGCGGCCTTCGTTGGCCTGGATCGGCGGGCGGGCGGGGGTGGACTTGCCGCCACGGTTGGGGCGGCGGCGGGTGTTGTTCTGTTCCATCAGGATCTTTCGTCCCTTCCGTCCCCCGTATCGGACGCAAAGGCAGGGGCCCCGCGCAAGGCGCGGCCAGTGGCAGGGGTGCAGGCGCGATACGAGGATGCCTGCTGCCTCCCCGCGTGAATGGGAAACTGGATTGGGTGTCGGCGTCGTCGGGCAGGGGCCCAAGGCTGCTCACGCGGCAGCGGACGGCGATGGGGGTCAGATGGGCGGAAATGACGTGAAAGTCAAGCCCCGTCAGGCACGGCCCTTGGATGGTCAGGCGCGGTCGGCGCTGTCCATCCAGATCGTCACGGGCCCGTCATTGACCAAAGCCACCTGCATATCCGCGCCAAAGCGCCCGGTTTCGGTGGCGACCCCCAGGTCGCACAGCGCCTGAGCGAAGCGTTCGTACAGGCGCCGGCCATCGTCAGGCGCGGCGGCCGAGGAGAAGCCGGGGCGGTTGCCGCTGCGGGTGTCGGCGGCCAAGGTGAACTGGCTGACGACCAGCGCCGTGCCGCCCGTGTCCAGCACCGACCGGTTCATCCGCCCCTGATCGTCGCGGAAGATGCGCAGCCGCGCTACCCGCCCGGCCAGCGCCGCGGCGGTCGCGTCGTCGTCGCCCCGCATGGCGCAGGCCAGGATCAGCAGGCCCGGCCCCGTCTGCCCCACGATCTGGGCGTCGACGGTGACGCGGGCTTCGGTGACGCGCTGGATCAGGACCCTCATCGTCGGGTCACCGGGCTAGCACGATGCCGATCACGACCATCATCAGGCCGATGACCGATGCCGCCAGCGCGCCCATGTTCACGGCCAGCACGCCGCGCATCTTCTCGCGCAGCGCCGCGTCGTCCAGGCCCCGCGCGCGGGCGCGGCTGACGGTCCAGATGCACCAGACAAGGGCGCCCAGCCCGAACAGGGTCAGGGCCGCGCCGCTCCAGATGATCCAGTCGAACAGGGTCATGGTCGTCTCCTTGCGCAAAGCGGGGTTTCGCGACCGTCCCCTAGCGGCGATTGCACCCCGCAACAAGACCGCCTAACACCCGGTGCAAACGCGCAAGAAGGGACGAATCCGATGCAGGACGATCAAGCCTATGGGGTGGCCGCGGACGAGCTGCGCCAGTTCATCGAACAGTTCGAGCAGCTTGAGGCCGAAAAGAAGGACATCGCCGAACGCCAGAAAGAGGTGATGGCCGAGGCCAAGGCCCGCGGATACGACACCAAGGTGATGAAGCAGATCATCGCCCTGCGCCGCCGCGACAAGGACGACATCGCCGAGGAAGAGGCGATCCTGGACATGTACAAGGCCGCCTTGGGCATGGTCTGACGCACCCGTCCCGGGGCCGCCCGCGCGGCCCTAGGGCAGGATGAACTCGACGCCCGGCAGGACCGCGATCTCGGCCACGTCGGCGCGATAGTTTTCCGTCACCTGATCGACCAGCTCCTGCGTCCAGCCCGGCAGGTCGACGGTCTGCTCCAGCACCTCGGGCAGGGCATGGGCGGCCAGGACGTCGGAATAGATCTGGCGGCGCTGCGCGACATTGGTCTGGTCGCGGCCCGCCATCGCTGCGCGCAGCTTCTCCATCCCGGACGGGCCCAGCAGGTCGAACATGTAGGGCATGTTTCCCGCCAGCGGCACGCCGTCGGGCAATGCGCCGATCAGCCGCACCACCTCGGGCCAGATCAGCGGCACATCCTCGTGGCACCACAGGACCAGGCGGCGGCCCTGAACCGATCGGACCAGCTTCTGGATGGCCAGCCGCCAGCGCAGCTGCAGCGGGTGGTTGCCCTGCATCAGGTCGTCATAGCCGCCGCCGCTGAACTGGGGCAGGACCTCGGCCAGCAGGGTGGCTGGATTGCGCATCGCCAAAAAGAACTCGGTCTGCGCCGACGGGAACAGCCGCGACAGCGCGGCCGCGCGCATGCCTATCTGCGGATAGAGCCCGTCGCGCCCCACGGCCCGGCCCGGCGCACCCATGAAGGTCGAGGTGGACATCACAATCCGCTTGGGATCGTCGCTTTCCAGCATCGCGTCCATCATGATCTGTTCCATCTCGGGCGTGGCCGTGCCGCCGTTCAGCGATGCCAGCGCCTCGTCGAACAGCCCACGGTGGCGGTTCGGGGTGACCACCTCGGTGCCGATGCCCTGCAGGGCGGCGCGGTTGTTCAGCAGCGTCTTGAGCAGGCGGTCGCGGTCGGTGCCGTGCACCCCCAGGTGGAAAACCATCTGCATCTGAACTGTCCCGTCTTTTCTTGGCCTTGCGGCGGGCAAGCCCACCCTGGTTGTGGCGCGCAGATTAACCGTCCGGCGTGGACAGTCAAACCGCTTTGGCATATCGCCCTTGGGCATGACCCGGACAGCCCCAGAACCGACCCGCAGCCGCCGTCACGATCATGCCCTGCGCCAGGGGGGCGGACGCGGATGGTCGGTCGCCGCGGTCCTGGTCGCGGGGCTGGTGCTGATGCCGGTCCTGTCGGTCGTCTGGTTGGCGCTGAATCCCACCGACAACATCTGGCCGCATCTGCTGTCCAGCGTCATGCCCCGCTATTTCGGCAACACGGTCGCGCTGGCGGTGGGGACGGGACTGCTGGCCGCGGCGATGGGCACCGGGGCGGCCTGGCTGGTCAGCATGTACGACTTTCCGGGCCGCGGCGTGCTGCAGTGGCTGCTGCTGCTGCCGCTGGCGGTGCCCGCCTATATCGGCGCCTATGCACTGGCCGATTTCCTGGATTATTCCGGCCCGGTCCAGATCGCCTTGCGCGGCTGGTTCGGGTGGGAGACGGCCCGCGACTACTGGTTCCCCCGCATCCGCTCGCTGGAGGCGGCGATCGTGGTGCTGGCCTCCGCGCTCTATCCCTATGTCTATCTGCTGACGCGCGCCGCGCTGCACGAACAGTCGGGCAGCGCATACGAGGTCGCACGCGCCCTGGGCACCGGCCCCTGGGGCCTGTTCGCCCGCGTTGGCCTGCCGCTGGCGCGCCCGGCCATCGTGGCGGGATCGGCCATCGCGATGATGGAGGCGGTCGCCGATTACGGCGTCGTCAGCTATTTCGGGGTCCAGACCCTGAACACCGGCATCTTCACCACCTGGCTGGAGCGTCGGAACGCCGGCGGTGCCGCCCAGATCGCCTGCGCGATGCTTGCCATCATCGTGCTTCTGTCGCTGTGGGAACGCTTTGCCCGCCGCAATGCGCGCTATCACCAAAGCGCCCGGCAGCCGCGGCCGATCCAGCGCCAGCGCCTGCGTGCCCTACCGGGGGTCCTGGCGACGCTGGCCTGCACGCTGCCCTTCGCGATGGGGTTCGTCCTGCCGGTGGGGGTGATCGCGACCTATGCGCTGGCCTATCCGCAGGGTTGGGTGTCGCCGGGGCTGGTGCGGGCCGCGTGGCACACGGTGTCATTGGGCGGTATCGCCGCGGTGCTGACGGTGCTGATGGCGCTGATCATGGTCTATGGCACGCGCCTGTCGGGGCGGGCGCTGCCGCGCCTGCTGATGCCGGTCACGACCATCGGCTATGCCGCGCCGGGGGCGGTGCTGGCGGTGGGCCTGCTGATCCCGCTGGCCGCGCTGGACCACTGGGTCGCGGATGGCTGGCTGGCGGTGACGGGCACCGATCCGGGGCTGATCCTGACGGGCACGGGCACGGCCATCGTGCTGGCCTATCTGGTCCGTTTCTTCGCGATCGGGCAGGGGGCGATCGACGCGGCCTTCACGCGGGTGCCGCCGTCGCTGCCGATGGCGGCGCGGTCGCTGGGGCGCGACAATGCCGGAGTGCTGCGCGCGGTTTATTTGCCGATGATGCGCGGGTCGGTGGGGGCGGCGCTGCTGCTGGTCTTCGTCGATTGCGTCAAGGAACTGCCCGCAACGCTGCTGCTGCGCCCGTTCAACTTCGAGACGCTGGCCACCCGCACCCACGAACGCGCCAGCCTGGAGGATCTGGGCAACGCCGCGCCCGCGGCACTGCTGGTGATGGCCGTAGGGCTGGCCGCGGTCGCGCTTCTGGCGCGCACCAACCTGGGCGGTGCAAGGCACACGAAGCCGCCGCTTGCGTAACATCGGGCGGCTTGGTAATCGGACGACGATGCCGGCTTAGCTCAGTGGTAGAGCGTCTGATTTGTAATCAGGGGGTCGGGGGTTCAAATCCCTCAGCCGGCACCAAGTTTCCCTTGCATTAAGGCCCTGTCCGCCCTATCTAGGCATGGCTACGTTAAATTCTCTGCATCCTGTCTGCTTCTGCCTTCAGTCTGCTTTGTTAATCTGACGGCCAAGCCACCGCATACTGCGGGTGGAACACTAAGACAGGAGATCTCACGATGGCCAACGGCACCGTGAAGTGGTTCAACAGCACCAAAGGCTTCGGCTTCATTCAACCGGAAGGCGGCCGCCAGGACGTTTTCCTGCACATCTCGGCTCTCGAGCGCGCGGGCCTGTCGGCTCCGGCCGACGGCCAGAAGGTGACGTTCGAGCTGGAGCGTGGCCGCGACGGTCGCGAATCGGCAACGAACGTTCAGTTCGTCTGATCCGACGCCTTACGGCGACGATATGAAAGGGCTGCCGCAAGGCAGCCCTTTTTGCATGTGCGCGCTTGAGGCCGCACGCAGATTGGCATAGCAGACCCCCATGAAAATTCTGTTTCTTGGCGATGTGATGGGCCGTTCGGGCCGTCGGGCGATCACCGAACGGCTGGCGGGGCTGCGCGCCCGGCTGAAGGCCGATCTTGTCGTGGTCAATTCGGAGAACGCAAGCGGCGGGCGGGGCCTGACCGCGGGTCACGCGCAGCTGCTGCTGGAGGCGGGGGCCGATTGCCTGACGCTCGGCGACCACGCCTTTGATCAAAAGGACATGCTGGCCTTCATCGACCGCGAACCGCGGATCGTGCGCCCGCTGAACTTCGCGCGCGAGGCGCCGGGCCGCGGTCACACGATCATCAGCGACCAGCGCGGGCGCAAGGCGCTGATCGTGCAGGCCCTGGGCCAAGTGTTCATGTCGCGTCCCTATGACGATCCGTTCTCGGCGCTGGACGGCGTGCTGCGCGCCCATCCGCCGGGCGGCATGGTGCAGGCCGCCCTGGTCGACATCCATGCCGAAGCGACCAGCGAGAAGATGGCCGTGGGTCATTTCTGCGACGGGCGCGCCAGCCTGGTGGTGGGCACCCACACCCACGTCCCCACGGCCGATGCGCAGGTCCTGCCGCGCGGCACGGCCTATCTGACCGATGCGGGAATGTGCGGCGACTATGACAGCGTGATCGGTATGGACAAGGCAGAGCCGCTGCGCCGCTTCATCACCGGCATGGTTCGCGACCGCTT
Source organism: Paracoccus sp. NFXS7 (assembly GCF_040148865.1). Classification (NCBI taxonomy): domain Bacteria; kingdom Pseudomonadati; phylum Pseudomonadota; class Alphaproteobacteria; order Rhodobacterales; family Paracoccaceae; genus Paracoccus; species Paracoccus sp. NFXS7. The sequence continues at coordinate 357,096 of NZ_JAKEKV010000001.1, read as the reverse complement.
CGTGCCCGCCGATGGCGAGGCGACGCTGTCCGGCGTGCTGGTCGAGACGGACGACCGCACGGGGCAGGCGCGCAGCGTCCAGCCGGTGCGCGACGGCGGTCGGCTGGCGGCCACGCATCCGGCCTGACCCGCCGGCACCGTTTCAACTTTCGCTTGCGGCAGCGCAGAAAACTGCTCTACACCCCGATGTCGGGGCCGCATCCGGGCCGTGTGACGAGACAGGATCTTCATGCTTGGCTTTGAACTGACCGGTACGACCGCTTCCGTTGCCATGCTGATCATCGTCAGCATCACCTTTGTCCTCTTCATCCGCGAAAAGCACCCGCCCGAGGTCATCGCCATCGCCTCGGCGGCGACCATGATGGTGCTGGGGCTGCTGCCGGTCGAGGATGCGGCGGGGGTGCTTTCGAATGCCGCACCCTGGACGATCGCCTTCATGTACCTGCTGATGGGCGGCCTGATGCGGACGGGCGCGCTGGACCTGATGTCCAGCATCGTGTCGGCCCGCGCCGACACCAATCCGATGCTGGCGGTGGCCAGCCTGTTCGGCTTCGTGATCGTTGCATCGGCGGTAATGAACAACACGCCGGTCGTCGCGGTGATGATCCCGATCTGCATCCAGCTGGCGCTGCGGCTTGGAACAACGCCGTCCAAATTGTTGATGCCGCTTAGCTATTTCACGTTGATGGGGGGCATGATCTCGTTGATCGGCACCTCGACAAACCTGCTGGTCGACGGGGTGGCGCGCGAACGCGGGATGGAGCCCTTCACGATCTTCGAGATCGCCCCGGTGGGCATCGCCATCACCCTTGCCGGGATCGCCTATTTCCTGCTGATCGGGCGCAAGCTTCTGCCCGAACGCACCTCGCTGGCCGGCTTCCTGGGGTCGCGCCGCGAGATGAAGTACTTCACCGAAGTCGCGATCCCCGAGGATTCGTCCCTTGTCGGCCAGACCGTGACCGAGGTGGCGCTGTTCAAGCGCGACGCGGTGCGCCTGATCGATGTGCTGCGGGGCGACGCGTCGCTGCGCCGCAACCTGCCCGAGGTCGTGCTGGCCCCCGGCGACCGCGTCGTCCTGCGGTCGGAGATGTCCGACCTGCTGGAGATGCTGGACAACAAGAACCTGCAGATGCTGGACAAACTGGGCTCGGTCGCAACCGAGACCGTCGAGGTCCTGATCTCGCCGGGCTGCCATCTGATCGGTCGACGCCTTGGCGACCTGCGCCTGCGCCGCCGCTATGGCATCTATGTCCTGGCGGCGCACCGGCGGAACCAGAACATCGGTCGCCAGCTGGACGACCTGGTGGTGCGCGTGGGCGACACCCTGCTGCTGGAGGGCGCGCCCGAGGATATCGGCCGCCTGGCCACCGACATGGAGATGGTCGACGTCTCGCGCCCCTCGGCGAGGGCCTATCGGCGCAATCGCGCCCCCATCGCGATCATCTGCCTGCTGGCCGTGGTGACGCTGGCGGCCCTGAACGTCGCCCCGATCCTGGCGCTGTCCTTTCTGGCGGCCGCGGTGATCCTGATCACCCGCTGCGTCGACGCCGAAGAGGCGTTCTCTTTCGTGGACGGCCGCCTGATGGCGATGATCTTCGCCATGCTGGCCGTGGGCGAGGCGTTGGAACATACGGGGACGGTCAACCTGATCGTCGACTTCCTGGCGCCGCACCTGATGGACCTGCCGCCGTTCCTGACCCTGATCGCGGTCTATTTCCTGGGCCTGATCCTGACCGAGGTCCTGTCGAACAACGCGGTCGCCGTCCTGCTGACGCCCATTGCCATCGCTCTGGCCACGACCCTTGGCCATGACCCGCGGCCCTATGTCGTGGCCGTCATGTTCGCGGCGACCGTCGCCTTTGCGACGCCCATCGGCTATCAGACGCACATGATGGTCTATGGACCGGGGGGGTATCGGTTCTCTGACTTCGTCAAGGTGGGCGTGCCGCTGGACATCATCTGCGGCATCGTGGCGTGCCTGATCATCCCCATCCTGTGGCCGCTGGTCCCCTGACGCCTTGCGCTTGCCGCGACTGCAATGCTGCCATGCAGCATCGGCGGTTGCGATCGGGGGGCAAAACCCCGATCTAGGGCGCAGGGGAGGAAACGACTTTGTCCTATGCAAGGAGTTTCCACATGGCGACCATCGCTTCTGTCGATCACAAATCCACCGGTTTCTCGGCCGGCTCGCTGTTGGCGCCGTTCCGTGCCGTGGGCCGCTTCATGATCGCTCTGGCCGAGGCAAGCCCGCAGATGCGCGCGCTGAACCGCCTGAGCCAGATGTCCGATGCCGAACTGTCGGCCAAGGGTCTGACCCGCGACGGCGAAGTCCGCCGCATCCTGGGCGGTTCCGCCGCGCTGTAAGGCGCGCCCGATCACCGGACGACCACCGCGCGGCCCCCTGGGGCCGCGTTTCGCATTGCGATGGGGGTGCCCGCTGGACTAGAAGCGGGCCATATTCCAGTTTCCGCACGAAGGACGACCCGACATGGCAGGGCATTCCAAATGGGCCAACATCCAGCACCGCAAGGGCCGGCAGGACAAGCTGCGGTCCAAGCTGTTCTCCAAGCTGGCGAAAGAGATCACCGTGGCCGCCAAGATGGGCGACCCCGATCCTGAAAAGAACCCGCGCCTGCGCCTGGCCGTCAAGGAGGCCAAGTCGAAGTCCGTCCCCAAGGACGTGATCGACCGCGCTATCAAGAAATCGCAGGGCGGCGACGCCGAGACCTATGACGAGATCCGCTATGAGGGTTACGGCCCGAACGGGATCGCGCTGGTGGTCGAGGCGATGACGGACAACCGCAACCGCACCGCGTCGAACGTGCGCAGCTATTTCACCAAGTCGGGCGGCGACATGGGCCAGACCGGTTCGGTCAGCTTCATGTTCGACCGGGTCGGAGAGATCGTCTATCCCGCATCCGCTGGCGATGCCGATACGGTCATGCTGGCCGCGCTGGAGGCCGGGGCCGACGACGTCGAATCCGACGAGGAGGGCCACTGGATCTATTGCGCCGACACCGCGCTGAACGAGGTGTCCAGCGCATTGGAGGCGTCCTTGGGCGAATCCGACACCGCCAAGCTGATCTGGAAGCCGCAGGCGCCCACCGAGGTCACCGACCTTGAGACCGCGCAAAAGCTGATGCGCCTGATCGACACGCTGGAGGATGACGACGACGTCCAGACCGTCACCGGCAATTTCGACATCTCGGAAGAGATCGCGGCGCAACTGTAATCGCCGTCGATCGCGCGGGCGGGCCGTTCCCATCGGGGGCGGCCCGTCTTGCGTTTTGCGCCTTGCGCGCCGCCGGGAAAGGCGGCAATTGCAGATCATGCAGATGCAAAGCGAGACACGCCGCGACCTGATCGGCATCGGATGGATGCTGGCGACAGGGCTGTGCTTTGTCGCGGTCAACACCATCGTGCGCGGGCTGGACGGCGCGCTGCCCGCGGCACAGGCAGCGTTCATCCGCTTTCTGTTCGGATTGGTGTTTCTGGCCCCGGTCATCACCAGCGCCTTGCGGGGCGGGTTTTCGCGGGGGATCTGGGGGCTGTTCGCGCTGCGTGGCGCGCTGCACGTGGTGGCGGTGGTCGCGTGGTTCTATGCGATGTCGCGCATCACCGTGGCCGAGGTGACGGCCATCGGCTTTCTGAACCCCATCATCGTGACGATCTGCGCCGCGCTTTTCCTGGGTGAAAAGCTGGCCTCGCGGCGGATCGCGGCGGTGGCGGTGGCGCTTATGGGCGCGCTGGTCGTACTGCGGCCGGGGTTGCGGGAGCTGGACCCCGGGCATCTTAGCCAGGTTCTGGCCGCTGTCGCCTTCGGTCTGTCCTATCTGATCGCCAAGCAGCTGTCGGATCGCGTGCCCGCGGCGGTAGTCGTGGCGATGATGTCGCTGACGGTATCAGTCGGCCTGGCACCGCTGGCCATCGCGCAGTGGGTGCCGCCGACGATGGGCCAGCTGGGCTGGCTGGCGCTGGTCGCGGTCTTTGCGACGCTTGGCCATTACACGATGACGCGGGCCTTTGCGGCTGCGCCGCTGACGGTCACGCAGCCGGTGACGTTCCTGCAGCTGATCTGGGCCAGCCTAATCGGCGTGCTGGTCTTTCATGAGCCGCTGGACCCATGGGTGATCCTGGGCGGCGGTCTGATGATCGGGGCGATCAGCTATATCACTTGGCGCGAGGCGCGCATCCGCGCCCGCACCGTCACGCCACCGGTCAGCGCCACCAAGGTTTGAGCTAGGCCGCGCGCAGTCGGCCCATCCCCCATAGCAGCCGTTCGGCCAGCCAGTCGGCGGGCCATCTGAGCCGCGTCAGCGTGGTCGCCACCGTCGTCGAGCGGCGCGCGGCGCGGTCGAAACCAAGGCTCATCACGCACAGCGCGGCCAGCAGGGCGGCGGTCCATGCCACTGCCCCGGTCACGTCGGTGGGCTGGGGGGCGACCAGATACAGCAGGACATTGCCCCAGGCGAAGGTGAACATGCTGGTGCGGCCAAAGAAGGTGGCGCGGGACCATGCCCCGATGCTTCCGACTTTTCGGATGTCGATCATCCAGACGAAGAACAGCGTCATCAGCGTGGCCGACAGGATGCCAGTTGCGAAATAGAGCGGATTGCTGTCCCGGCGCAGGCTGCCATCTGCCAGGCCGTCGATCACGTCGACGCTAACGAACAGCCCGCCGATCAGCGCGACCCCCGCGCCCCCGACCAGCAGCGCACGCACCCGGCGGCCAAAGCCCGGATCGGCCAAGGGGTCTGTCGATCCCGCCGGCGACCGGCCGGTCAGATAGCGGCCCAGGCATTGTCCGGCGATGACCAGCGTCAGTCCGTGCAGCACGGACGGACCTGCAAGCGGCAGGTCGCCGAAACCGGTCAGAAACTGCATGAGGCTGGCCACGGGGGTGGGCGCGCCCAGATCGTTCTGGACGTCCGGAAGGCCGCTGAGTAGGGGCCACGCCGCGTGACAGGCCAGCGCGGCGACCGCCAGCGGCAGCAGCCCGGTCCGCGCCCGGATCCACAACAGGATCGGCGCGATGGCGAGGACGATGGCATAGAACTTCAGAATTTCCGTATAGGGTGAATTTCCCATGAACAGGATCGTCGCGGTGCTGTAGGGCACCGAGTAGCCGTCATCGGTCAAGGTCAATGTCAGGATCGTCAGCGCATAGAGAACCCAGCACTGGAACGCCCGCGACAAAAGCCGCATGGCAACCCCATGGCGCGCCTGACGCGTGGTCCAGCGTGGGCGATAGACCACCTCCAGCATCGTGCCGAACAGCAGGATGAAGGTCGGTGTGGCGATCTGGAAGGCAAATCCCGCAACGCGGGTCAGCGGTTCGGACATGTGGGCGTAAAGGCCCACATCCGCAAAGACATGCGACGACATCGCCAGCACGATCGCCAGGCTTCGCGCCGCATCAAGGCCAATGATCCGCATCTGTTTACCACGTTATTAGTTTGCATTCTGTGCAACGCGGGGTCATAGCAGAATGCCGCCCGATTGGAACCGCGCATTGGCGCCAAGAGTTTTTCCGCCGATCGCAGGAGGATTCAATGGCATCGCATGAACAGGTTTGGGACGACTGGCAGAAGCTGGTGAACATGACGCCGTCCCAGCTGAAGGATTGGCTGGACACTGACGACAGCAAGTCGGTGGGCGACACCGGCGGGCAGGGCGAAAGCACCGGCCACAAGTCAGGCCGCCACATCCTGCGCATCAAGGACAAGAAGAAGGCCGACCTGACCGACGACGACTGGTCGCACATGGCCAAGGTCGCGGGCTACATCAAGCGCCACTTGGCACAGGGTGGCCCCGAAAAGGACAAGGAACACAGCGACTGGCGCTATTCCCTGATGAACTGGGGCCACGATCCGCTGAAGTGATCGCGGCCCCGGCGAATTAGCGGTTCGGCCACAGCGTCGCGTGGCGGTTGACGTCCTTGTACAGAAGATAACGGAACGGCCCCGGGCCGCCGGCGTAGCAGGCTTGCGGGCAGAAGGCGCGCAGCCACATGTAATCGCCCGGACCAACCTCGACCCAATCCCGGTTCAGGCGATAGACGGCCTTTCCTTCCAGCACGAACAGGCCGTGTTCCATCACGTGCGTTTCCGCGAAGGGGATCGAGCCGCCGGGTTTGAACGTCACGACGGTGATGTGCATGTCATGGCGCAGATCGGCCGGGTCCATGAAGCGCGTGGTGCCCCATGCCCCGTCCGTGTCGGGCATCATGGACGGGGCGATGTCCTGTTCCTGCACCACGATGGGGTTGGGCTTGTCCGTGCCGGCAAAGGGCTGCCAGCGCTTGCGCCACCAGTGAAAGCCCGCGGGGCCTGCGGTGCGGTTCCGGACCCGCCACGGCGTGCCAGCCGGGATATAGGCAAAGCCGCCCGGTGACAGCAGATGCTCGGTCCCGTCGATCACCACCTGCATGTCGCCGCCGGTGACGAAGATCGCGTGCTGGACCTCGGGGTCGTCGTCAGGCGTGTCGCTGCCGCCGCCTTCGGCCAGTTCGACGATGTACTGGCTGAAGGTTTCCGCAAATCCGGTCAGCGGGCGGGCCAGCATCCAGAACCGCATCCCCTGCCAGCCGGGCAGATAGCTGGTGACGATGTCACGCATCACGGTGCGCGGGATGACGGCATAGGCCTCGGTGAAGATCGCCGTGTCGGTGGTCATCCCCGTCTGGGGCGGCAGGCCCGCCACGGGGCCGGCATAGCGGATGCGCGGCGCGGTGGCATCATCGGTGGGAAGCTGTGCGATGTCGCCGGTGGGGGCGCCCGCGGGGCCGGTCTGGGTCATTTCAGGATCTCTTTCAGGCGAAGGGTGGCGATGCGGGTGACCTGCGCCTCGGCTGTGGCGCGTTCGGTGGCGGTGTCGTTGTCGACGCGCGCCTGCATGGCGGACAGGATGCCCGCCTTGTCGTGGTCACGGACCGCGATGATGAACGGAAAGCCGTGCTTGGCGACATAGGCGTCGTTCAGGCGCGTGAATTCGGCCCGTTCCGCATCGGTCAGCGCGTCCAGGCCGGCACTGGCCTGTTCGGCAGTGCTGTCGGCGGTCAGACGCTTGGCTTGCGCCAGCTTGCCCGCCAGATCGGGGTGGGCCTGCAGCACGCTAAGGCGTTCGTCGTCGCCTGACGCGCGGAACATCTGTGCCATGCGTCCGGCAAGGCCGCCGGGCGTGTCGTGGACGGCACCCATCTCGGCATCCCAGACGCGTTCGGCGATGAAGGGCGAATGTTCATAGACGCCGCCGAACCGTGCGACAAAGGCGTCGCGGTCCATCTGCGACGGGCGCGTGCGGGGCTGGAACGGATGTTCGGCCGCCCAATGGCGGGCGATGTCCAGGCGGCTGGCGAACCAGACGCCCTCATGGCTACGGGCGTGGTCCAGGAACCGCTGGATCGCCATCGCCCGACCGGGGCGCCCGGCCAGACGGCAATGCAGGCCGATGGACATCATCTTGGGCGCGCCGGCGGCCCCTTCGGCATAGAGGATGTCGAAGCTGTCGCGCAGATAGTCGAAGAAGTCGGTCCCCGTTCCGAACCCTTGTCCGCTGGAAAAGCGCATGTCGTTGGCGTCCATCGTATAGGGCACCATCAGCTGCGGCCGGCCGTTGTGGACGTGCCAATAAGGCAGTTCGTCCGCGATGGTGTCGGCCAGATAGGCGAACCCGCCTTCCTCGCAGCCCAAGGCCACCGTGTTCATCGACGTGCGCCCCTGATAAAAACCGTGCGGGCGTTCGCCGGTGATGGCGGTGTGCAGGGCCACGGCCTGGGCGATGTGGTCGGCCTCGACCTCGCGTGGGACGTTGCGATAGTCGATCCATTTCAGGCCATGGGTCGCGATCTCCCACCCGGCCTCCTGCATGGCGGCCACCTGTTCGGGGCTGCGCTCCAGCGCGGTGGCGACGCCATAGACGGTGATCGGCAGGTCGCAAAGCATGCGGTGCATCCGCCAGAACCCGGACCGCGCGCCATAGTCATAGATCGATTCCATGTTCCAGTGCCGCTGGCCGGGCCAGGGCTGGGCGCCGATGATCTCGGACAGGAACGCCTCCGAGGCGGGATCGCCATGCTCGATGCTGTTCTCTCCGCCTTCCTCATAGTTGAGGACGATCTGGACCGCGATGCGGGCACCGCCCGGCCAGCGGGGATCGGGGGTGGTCCGGCCATATCCGGTCAGGTCTCGGCTGTAGCGCATCTGTCTCCCCTTGTGCCTGTCGTTGCGTCAGCAAAGCGCGGCGGCCGCCCAAGGACAAGCGGTCAGGGGCGGAATTCTGTATCAAGGAATGCGCGACAATGGTCGGGTCTTTCAAAATCGCGTTGAAAGACTTACGCGCCGGGGACAATTGCGGCATGAGGCCGCGCCGCCCACTGTCCGGCCCAACGGCGGACGGGGGGTCCGCCAAGGGGGGACGCATGGAACGCTATTTTGGACTTGCCGAAAAAGGCAGCAGCGTCAGGACGGAGGTGATCGCCGGGATCACCACCTTCCTGACGATGGCATATATCATCTTCGTCAATCCGGACATCCTGTCCACAACCGGGATGGACCGCGACGCGGTCTTCGTCGCGACCTGCCTTGCCGCGGCGCTGGGCTCGCTGATCATGGGGATGTGGGCCAACTGGCCCATCGGCATGGCGCCGGGCATGGGGCTGAACGCCTTCTTTGCGTTCACCGTCGTGGGCGTCATGGGCTTTACCTGGCAGCAGGCGCTGGGCGCGGTGTTCATCAGCGGGATGATCTTCCTGTTCCTGTCGTTGACGGGCATCCGGCGCTGGCTGATCGCGGGCATCCCCGCGTCGATGCGCAGCGCCATCGCGGCGGGCATCGGGCTGTTCCTGGCGATCATCGCGCTGCAGTCGTCGGGCATCGTGGTGGGCAACCCCGCAACGCTGGTCGCGCTGGGCGATCTGACCGCCACGGGCACGCTGCTGACGATCTGCGGGTTCTTCCTGATCGTGACGCTGGACGCGCTGCGCGTCACGGGGGCGATCCTGATCGGCATTCTGGTGGTGACGGTCGCGGCGATCGTTCTTGGCGTCAGCCAGTTTTCGGGCGTCATGTCCATGCCGCCGTCGATCGCGCCGACCTTCCTGCAGATGGACCTGATGGGCGCGCTGACCTTCGGCATCTTCCAGGTCGTTCTGGTCATGGTCCTGGTCGAGGTCTTCGACGCCACCGGCACGCTGATCGGCGTGGCCAAGCGCGCGGGCCTGCTGACCGAGGGGCCGACCCACAAGAACAAGAACCTGGGCCGCGCGCTGATGGCGGATTCGACCGCGATCACGGCCGGTGCGCTGCTGGGCACGTCCTCGACGACCGCCTATGTGGAAAGCGCGTCAGGCGTGCAGGCGGGGGGCCGGACCGGCCTGACCGCGGTGGTCGTGGGCCTGCTGTTCCTGGCCGCGATGTTCTTTGCGCCGCTGGCCGGGTCGGTGCCCGCCTATGCGACCGCGCCCGCCCTTCTGTATGTCGCGACGCTGATGGTGCGCGAGCTGGCCGAGGTCAGCTGGGACGACGTGACCGAGGCCGCGCCTTCGGTGCTGACCGCCATCGCCATGCCGCTGACCTATTCCATCGCCAACGGCCTGGCCTTCGGCTTCATCAGCTATGCCGTGATCAAGCTGCTGACCGGCCGCGCGCGCGAGGTGCATGCCGCGACCTGGATCATCGCGGCCCTGTTCGTGGCAAAGTTCGCGCTGTTCGGCGCGCACTGACCCCGGTCAGCGGGTCGGGCCGCCCAGAGCATCGGACAGGTTGGCCGCCGCGGCGGCCACCACCGCGCCCAGGGTCTTGACGTGTTCGGCCCCGATGCGGTGCGTGGGGCCGCTGACGCTTATCCCGGCGATCGCCTCTCCGGACAGATCGAAGACGGGGGCCGCGATGCAGCGCATGCCCCGGCTGCGTTCCTCGTCGTCGAAGGAAAAGCCGCGGTGCCGGATGCGGGCCAGGTCCGCCTCCAGCGCCGCGGGGTCGGTCAGCGTTGTGTCGGTGAACCGCGCCAGGGGACCCAGTGCCGCGACGCTGTCGGGCCGGAACGCCAGCAGCGCCTTGCCGATTCCCGATGCGTGCAGGGGCGACCGGGTGCCGGGGGGAAAGAACGCGCGGATCGTCTCGGACGTCTCGACCTGGGACAGGAACAGCACGCTGTCGCCCTGCAGGATGCCCAGGTTCGCGGTTTCGCCGGTATGTTCCATCAGCGCGCGCATGATCGGGCGGGCGCGTTCCACAAGGCCCGACCGGCGCATGAAGGCCGACCCCAGGCGGAACGCCTGCGGCCCGATGTTCCAGGCCTGCGTCGCGGGGTCGCTTTCGGCCATGCCGCGCGCGGCCAGCGTGTGCAGCACCCGGTGCACGGTCGAGGGCGGCTGCGCCGATCGGTCCGCCACCTCGGACAAGGTCAGGCCGGGATGGGCCGCCAGCAGGTCCAGAAGGTCCAGCGCCCGGTCCAGCGACTGCACGGTGCCCGGCGCGTCGGGCAGGGTCTTGCGGGGGCGCCCCCGCTTGCGGGTCGGGTCGGCCATTATGCGTCCCTTGTTAATGCTGCCTTTAGATGCGGGCGAAAATGACGTCTCGCAAGCCAAAAAGCCAACGCTTAGAAAACATTTCCATTTTAGGTCGCTGCGGGCTCCCGGCACGGGCTGGGCAGGGGCGGATTCGGTGCCGGGATTTCGGGCAGCCGGGGGTAGGGGGCCGACGTCGCCCTGAAAATCCGTTTCGGGAAAATGACGGGCCAAGCTAGGTCTGGGTCAGTCGCGCAACCACGACGCGACATCAGAAGGGGAGCCCGCCATGACAGACAGCCTTTCCCGGACCCAGGTCCATCCCGTCGACCAGATACTGCCCACGGGGCGATTGATCACGCTGGGGTTCCAGCACGTGCTGGTCATGTATGCGGGCGCCATCGCGGTGCCGCTGATCGTCGGCCGCGCCCTGCAGCTGCCGCCCGAGGAGGTGGCCTTCCTGATCTCGGCCGACCTGTTCGTCTGCGGACTGGCGACCCTGATCCAAAGCCTGGGCATGACCCAGTATTTCGGCATCCGCCTGCCGGTGATGATGGGCGTGACCTTTGCGGCCGTGGGGCCGATGGTCGCCATCGCGGGCCAGACGCCGGGCACCGACGGGGCGCGCGCGCTGTTCGGGGCGATCATCGCGGCGGGCCTCATCGCTATCCTGCTGGCGCCGTTGATCGGGCGGGTCCTGCGGTTCTTTCCGCCCGTCGTCACCGGCACGGTCATCCTGGCCATCGGCATCAGCCTGATGCCCATCGGGATCAACTGGATCTTCGGCCTGCCGGTCGGTCCGACCGCACCGTTGCTGGTCGATCCCGCGCAGCAGGCCTGGCTGGACGGCGCCATCGCCGCGGGCGGCGTGCCCGAGGGGCTGCGCCTGGCGCCCGCCGTGCCGAACCCCGCCTATGCTTCGGGGACGAACATCCTGATCGCGGTGCTGGTGCTGGGCACGATCCTGCTGGTGTCGCGCTTTGCCCGCGGCTTCATGGCCAACATCGCCGTGCTGCTGGGCATCGCCGTGGGCGGCGTCGCCGCGGCGGCGATGGGGCTGATGCAGTTCGACAAGGTCGGAGAGGCCGCCTGGTTCGCCGTCATCAAGCCGTTCCATTTCGGTCTCCCGACCTTTGACCCGGTGATGATCGTCACGATGGTCCTGGTGATGATCGTGGTGATGATCGAATCGACGGGCATGTTCCTGGCGCTGTCGGACATGTGCCGCCGTCCGATCAATTCGCGCGGCCTGGCCGCGGGCCTGCGTGCCGACGGTCTGGGCACGATGCTGGGCGGCATCTTCAACACCTTCCCCTATACCTCGTTCTCGCAGAACGTCGGGCTGGTGGGGGTCACGGGCATCCGGTCGCGGTTCGTCTGCGTGGCAGGCGGCATCATCATGATCGTGCTGGGCCTGATCCCCAAGATGGGCGCGCTGGTCGAAAGCCTGCCGACCACCGTCCTGGGCGGGGCCGGGCTGGTGATGTTCGGGATGGTCGCCGCCACCGGCATCCGCATCCTGAGCCGTGTCGACTTCACCGCCAACCGCCACAATCTGTTCGTCGTGGCCATCAGCATCGGCATGGCGATGATCCCGCTGGTCGCGCCGAACTTCAAGCAGTGGCTGCCCCACGCGATCCATCCGCTGATCCATTCGGGCATCCTGCTGGCCGCGGTCAGCGCGGTGGCGCTGAACTGGTTCTACAACGGTGCAGCCCCCGCGGACGAGGCTGAACTGGCCGAGGCCGGTCGGCTGGCCGATCACTGAGGGTCGATTATGCACGGTTTCTTAAGACTGCCTTGTCCATCAAGCCCCTGCCGCCCTTGGGCAAATCGGGTATCACGGCGCAGGAACCATCAAGACGGGGGGATTTCATGTCGGGTTTTCTGACAACGCATGTTCTGGACACGGCGCGCGGGCTGCCTGCGCGCGGGATGCAGGTCGTGCTGTTCCGGCTGTCGCCCGCGCGCGAGGAGATCGCGCGCATGGTGACCAATGACGACGGGCGCACCGATGCGCACATCCTGCCGGCAGGCGATTTCGCCACCGGCACCTACGAGCTGGAATTCCACGCCGGCGCCTGGATGGACGCGTCGGGCGTGGCTCCCGAAAGCCCCCGCTTTCTGGACGTGATCCCGATCCGCTTCGGCATGTCGCAGAACGACCATTACCACGTGCCGCTGCTGGTCTCTCCGTTCGGCTATTCCACCTATCGGGGCAGCTGAGATGATCCCGGAAATCGCCATCCTGTGGGAGTTCCTCTCCTTTGCTGTCCGTTGGCTGCACGTGATCACCGCCATCGCGTGGATCGGGTCGTCGTTCTACTTCATCGCGCTGGACCTGGGCCTGCAGAAGGCACCCGACCTTCCCAAGGGCGCGCATGGCGAGGAATGGCAGGTCCACGGCGGGGGATTCTATCACATCCGCAAGTACTTGGTCGCGCCCGAGCGAATGCCCGAGCATCTGACCTGGTTCAAATGGGAAAGCTATGCGACCTGGCTGTCTGGGGCTGCGCTGCTGATGGTCACCTATTGGGCCGGCGCCAACCTGTATCTGATCGAGCCCGCCAAGGCCGACCTGGCGATCTGGCAGGCGATCCTGATCTCGGGCGGGTCGCTGGCGGTGGGCTGGCTGATCTATGACGGGCTGTGCAAGTCGCCCCTGGGCAACCGTCCCACGGTGCTGATGCTGCTGCTTTTCGCGGCGCTGGTGGCGATGGGCTGGGCCTATGACCAGATCTTCACGGGCCGCGCGGCGCTGCTGCATCTGGGCGCCTTCACCGCGACGATCATGACCGCGAACGTGTTCCTGATCATCATGCCGAACCAGCGCATCGTGGTCGCCGACCTGAAGGCCGGGCGCCCCGCCGACCCGAAATACGGCAAGATCGCCAAGCTGCGGTCGACACACAACAACTACCTGACGCTGCCGGTCATCTTCCTGATGCTGTCGAACCACTACCCGCTGGCCTTCGCCAGCCAGTACAACTGGCTGATCGCGGCGCTGATCTTCCTGATGGGTGTGACCATCCGGCACTTCTTCAACACCATGCACGCCCGCAAGGGATACCAGTGGTGGACCTGGGCGGTCACGACGATGCTGTTCATCGGGGTGATGTGGCTGGCGTCGATCGGCGTGAACCAGGACAGCTATGACGAGGCGATGGCCCGGCCCCTGACCCCGGTCGAGACGCGCTTCGCCGAGGCCGAGGGGTTCGAGGATGCCAGCCAGGCCGTCATCGGCCGCTGTTCGATGTGCCATGCGCGCGAACCGGTCTGGGACGGTATCCGCACCGCGCCCAAGGGCGTCCTGCTGGAGACGCCCGCCGACATCGCCCGCGCCGCGCATCAGGTCTATGTACAGGCGGGACTGACCGACGCGATGCCCCCTGCGAACGTCACCGGGATGGAGGACGCCGAACGCGACGCGATCCTGCGCTGGTTCCGCGAGGTCGGACCCCTGGGGGTTGCGGGCCTGTAGGGCCGTTCCCCACTGAGTGACAACGGCTCGCGCAACGGCGGGACACGGGGGCGCAGTCCCCCGGGCGCGGCGGTCCCCCTCGATGGGGGGCCGCTGCGCCTTTCTGCGCCCCCGGCAAGGTCCGGCCACCGTGGGAAAGGGCTGCCGAAGATTGTCGCAGATGGCGCGGCTTTCGCGCCTGACGCCATGTGACGGTGGCCCGCTTTCAACGGAACGTGTAAAGTCTTCTAGATCACAGCCGATTTCGAAACGCACCGCCAGGCCGTAGACTTGGACCAAGGCAAGGAAAGGCTATCATGACCCAGCTGCGGTTTCTTCTGAACGACACCGAGATCGCCCTGACAGAGGTCGGCGCTTCGGACACGCTGCTGGATCATCTGCGCCTTGCGCGCCGGATGACCGGCACCAAGGAGGGCTGCGCCGAGGGCGATTGCGGCGCCTGCACGGTGCTTGCGGGACGCCTGACCGCCACGGGGCTGGTCTATGAGCCGGTGAACGCCTGCATCCGGCTGCTGGCCTCGTGCCATGCCACCCATATCGTCACGATCGAGCATCTGCGCGGCCCCGATGGCGGTCTGCACCCGGTCCAGGCCGCGATGGTGGACCATCACGGCAGCCAGTGCGGCTTCTGCACGCCGGGCATCGTGATGGCGCTCTACGGGCTATGGATGACCAATCCCGATGCCGATGCCACCGAGATCGAGACCGCGCTGCAGGGCAACATCTGCCGCTGCACGGGCTATGCGCCGATCATCCGCGCGGCCCTGGCCGCGGGCGCGGCCGGAGGGCAGGCCCAGGACGCGCTGTCCCGCGAACGCGACGCGGTGGCCGCGCGCCTGGCCGGGATGCGTGGCGCACGGGTTTCGCTTGCGCGCGGCGCGGACCGGGCACTGGTCCCCGCCGATACCGACGATCTGGCCCAGTTGCTGCTGGACGAACCCAAGGCGACGCTGGTCGCGGGTGCCACCGATGTCGGGTTGTGGGTCACCAAGTTCATGCGCGACATCAGCCCGGCCATCTTTATCGGTCACCTGATGAAGGACATCACGGTCGAGGACGGCATGATCCGTCTGGGTGCCGGCGTGACCTACAGCGAGGCCGCCCCCCTGATCGCCCGCCATGTTCCGCAGGCCGCCGAGTACTGGTCGCGCATCGGCGGCTGGCAGGTGCGCAATGCCGGCACCATCGGGGCGAACATCGCCAACGGCTCTCCGATCGGGGATACGCCGCCCTTGCTGATCGCGCTGGACGCGCGGATCGTCCTGCGTCGGGGCGACACGCGCCGCGAACTGCCGCTGGAGGATTTCTTCATCGACTACGGCAAGCAGGACCGCCAGCAGGGCGAGTTCGTCGAGGAGGTCCTGATCCCTACGCAGCCCCAGGCGCGCATCGCCGCCTACAAGGTCAGCAAGCGGCGCGACAGCGATATCACCTCTGTCGCGGCGGGGTTCTGCATCGACGTTGCGGACGGCATGATCACCCGTGCGCGGCTGGCCTTCGGCGGCATGGCCGGAACGCCCAAGCGCGCCCGCCGTGCCGAGGCCGCGCTGCAGGGGCAGCCCTTCGCGGCGGCAAGCTTCGATGCCGCCGCCCGCGCGATCGCGGAGGATTTCCAGCCGCTGTCCGACATGCGCGCCAGTGCGGAATACCGCGCGACCGTCGCACGCAACCTGATCCGGCGGTTCTGGCTGGAGCAATCCGAACCCGGCCTGCCCGTGCGGCTGCGCCAGAGCGAAGGAGTCTAGGCCATGAAGGACGACACCGCGACCATCACGGGCCAGGCCCATCAGGACACCGCCCATGACAGCGCCGCCAAGCATGTCACCGGCCGTGCCGAATACACCGACGATCTGGTCGAGCCCACCGGCACGATCCACGCCTATCTGGGCCTGTCGTCCTGCGCCCATGGCCGCATCACGGGCATGGATTTCACCGACACGCTGGCGCAGCCGGGCGTGCTGGGCATCCTGACGGCGGCCGACCTGCCGGGCGTCAACGACGTGTCGCCCAACGGCAAGAACGACGACCCGATCTTTGCCGAAGGCGTGGTGCAGTTCTGGGGCCAGCCGGTCTTTGCGGTCATCGCCGAAACGCGCGACCAGGCGCGCCGCGCGGCGCACAAGGCGCGGATCGACTATGACGTGCTGCCCCACACGCTGGACCCGATCGCGGCGCGCGACGCGGGCATGGGCTATGTGACCGACCCCCTGACCCTCAAGCGCGGCGATGCGCCTGCGGCGATGGCCGCCGCGCCGCGCCGGATCGAGGGTCGCTTTGCCATCGGCGGGCAGGACCACTTCTATCTGGAGGGCCAGATCGCGATGGCCGTGCCGGGCGAGGATGACGAGGTCGTCCTGCACGTCTCGACCCAGCACCCGTCCGAGGTGCAGCACATGGTGGCCCACGTCCTGGGGGTGCCCAGCAACGCGGTTGTGGTGAACGTGCGGCGCATGGGCGGCGGTTTCGGCGGCAAGGAAACGCAGATGAACCTTTTCGCCTGTGTCGCGGCCGTCGCGGCCAAGCGCTGGAACCGGACGGTCAAGATCCGCCCCGACCGGGACGACGACATGATCGCCACGGGCAAGCGGCACGATTTCGTGGTGGATTACGCCGTGGGCTTTGACGATGACGGCCGCATCCGGTCGGTGGAGGGCGATTTCTATGCCCGTTGCGGATTTTCGGCGGACCTGTCGGGGCCGGTGACGGACCGGGCGCTGTTTCACGCCGACAACGCCTATTTCTATCCCGACGTGCGCATCAGCAGCCACCCGATGAAGACGAACACCGTCAGCAACACCGCCTTTCGCGGCTTCGGCGGCCCCCAGGGCGCCATCGTGGCCGAACGCATGGTCGAGGAGATCGCCTATGCCTTGGGCATGGACCCGCTGGAGGTGCGCAAGCGCAACCTGTACCAGAACGGCCAGCTGACGCCCTATCACCAGACGGTGCAGGACCAGATCCTGCCGCGCATCTTCGATGAGCTGGAGGCCAGCAGCGATTATCACGCCCGCAGGCAGGCGGTGCTGGACTGGAACGCCAAGGGTGGGGTGATCCGCAAGGGCATCGCGCTGACCCCGGTCAAGTTCGGCATCAGCTTCACCGCGACCTGGTTCAACCAGGCAGGGGCGCTGATCCATGTCTATTCCGACGGCTCGATCCATCTGAATCACGGCGGGACCGAGATGGGGCAGGGTCTGAACACCAAGGTGGCCCAGGTGGTCGCCGAGGCGTTCCAGTGCGACCTGAGCCGCATCAAGATCACCAAGACCACTACGGAAAAGGTGCCGAACACCTCGGCCACGGCGGCATCGTCGGGGACCGACCTGAACGGCATGGCGGCGCTGGATGCGGCGGAACAGATCAAGGCGCGCCTGGTAACCTTCGTGGCCGAGAAATGGCAGGTCGCCCCCGACCAGGTGGCCTTCGTGCCGGGTCACGTGCGGGCGGGCGATCAGATGATCCCCTTTGCCCAGGTGATCCGCGCGGCCTACATGGCGCGCATCCAGCTGTCGGCGGCAGGCTTCTACAAGACGCCCAAGATCCACTGGGACCGAACGACGGGGCAGGGGCGGCCGTTCTACTATTTCGCCTATGGCGCCGCGGTGGCCGAGGTGTCGGTGGACACGCTGACCGGCGAATACGTCATCGACCGCGCCGACGTCCTGCACGACGTGGGCCGCAGCCTGAACCCGGTGTTGGATCGCGGTCAGGTCGAGGGCGCGTTCGTCCAGGGTGCCGGCTGGCTGACGACCGAGGAATTGTGGTGGGATGCCAAGGGCCGTCTGCGCACCCATGCGCCGTCGACCTACAAGGTGCCTCTTGCCAGCGACAGCCCGCGCATCTTCAACGTCGCGCTGGCCGACTGGTCCGAGGCCAGCGAGCGGACCATCAAACGGTCCAAGGCCGTCGGAGAGCCGCCCTTCGTCCTGGGCATCAGCGTGTTCGAGGCGATCAACATGGCCGTGGCCTCGGTCGCCGACTATCGCACGCCCGCGCGTCTGGATGCGCCCGCCACGCCCGAACGCGTGCTGATGGCGGTCGAGCGGCTGCGCGGATGATCCGCGTCCGCGTCACCCGGGCCCTGGGCTCGACCCCGCGAGAGGCGGGGGCCGAGATGTTCGTGACCCCCGACCGGGTCACCGGCACCATCGGCGGTGGACAGCTGGAATACATGGCGATCGACCGCGCGCGGCAGATGCTGGCGCGGGACGAGGCCGATGCCACCATGGACGTGCCGTTGGGCCCCCAGATCGGCCAGTGCTGCGGCGGGCGGGTGGTGCTGACGCTGGACCGGCACGGCCCTGCGCCACAGGAATACGCCGACGCGCTGATCTTTGGCGCGGGCCATGTCGGGCGCGCCCTGGCCCGGGCGCTGGAACCGCTGCCGGTCAACGCCCTGCTAATCGACAGCCGGGCAGAGGAGCTGGCGCAGGCCAGCGGCCCGACCCTGCTGACCCCCTTGCCCGAGGCGCAGATCCGCGCAGCCCGGCCCGGCACGTCCGTGGTGATCGTGACCCACGATCACGCACTGGATTTCCTGCTGGCGGCCGAGGCGCTTGCCCGCACCGACCTGGCCTATGTCGGGATGATCGGCAGCGCCACCAAGCGGGCCCAGTTCGAACGCTTCGCCGCCTCGCGCGGGATCGACGCCGCCGGCCTGACCTGTCCCATCGGGGCGGGCTTCTCGCGCGACAAGCGCCCCGAAATCATCGCCGCCTTCACCGCCGCTGAACTGATGGCGCGCCTCACCTCTTCTTCTTTGAAAAAATACCCATGCACCAGCTGATCCGGGGCCGCGTCCTCGACTTTTATGCCGACCCCCACGACACGGCCGACAATCATCGCTTCTGGGAAGACGGGGCCATCCTGGTCGATGACGGGCGCATCGTCGCCGTCGGCGATCATGCCGAACTGACCCGCGACGGGTTGGAGGAGATCGACCATCGCCCACATCTGATCCTGGCGGGCTTCATCGACCCGCATATCCATTTTCCCCAGTTGCAGGTCATTGCCAGCTGGGGTGCGCAGCTGCTGGACTGGCTGAACACCTATACCTTCCCGGCCGAGGCGGAATTCGCCGACCCCGCGCATGCCACCCGCATGGCGGGGCTGTTCCTGGACCAGCTGACCGCGCACGGCACGACCACCGCCGTTGCCTTCTGCTCCAGCCACAAGGCCAGCGCCGAGGCGCTGTTCGCTGCCGCCCATGATCGCGACATGGCCATGATCGCGGGCAAGGTGATGATGGACCGCAATGCGCCGGCCGCCGTACTGGACACGCCACAGCAGGGCTATGACGACAGCGCCGCGCTGATCCAGGCGTGGCACGGCAAGGGCCGCCAGCGCTATGCGATTACGCCGCGCTTTGCGATCACCTCGACCCCCGAACAGATGGAAGCGGCCGGCGCACTGGCCCGCGCCCATCCCGACTGCCACGTCCAGACGCATCTGTCGGAAAACGTCGACGAAATCGAATACACCCTGTCGCTCTATCCCAAGGCGCGCGACTATCTGGACATCTACGAGGGCTACGGCCTGCTGTCCGACAAGCTGCTGCTGGGCCATTCGATCCATCTGGAACCCCGCGAAATCGCCCGGATGGCAGAGACCGGCAGCCATGCGGTGTTCTGCCCGACCTCGAACCTGTTCCTGGGGTCCGGGCTGTTCGACGCCGACGGGCTGCGCGCCGCGGGCATCGTCAGCGGCATCGCGACGGATGTGGGCGGCGGCACCAGCTGGTCGATGCTGCAGACCCTGGCCGAGGGCTACAAGATCCTGCAGATGCGCGGGCAGAAACTGCATCCGCTGGCGGCGTTCCACTGGGCCACGCGCGGCAACGCGCTGACCCTGGGCATGGAGGCCGAGATCGGCACCCTGGCCCCCGGCAGCGCCGCTGACCTGGTGGTCCTCGACGCCCGTGCCACCCCCGCCATGGCGTTGCGGATGGAAAAGGCCGAGACCCTGGCGCAGGAGCTGTTCATCCTGCAGATCATGGGCGACGACCGCGCGGTGGCCCAGACCTATGTCGCCGGTCGCCCGCAGAAGACGGGTTGATGCACCTCTGGCAGCCGGGCGACGTCCGGCTATGCCTGCACGCGTCGCGCCGGGGACAGGCGTGTTTCGGCCCCTAACGATGTGACCCAACGACAGATCGAACCTGCCACCCGATCCAGCTTGGCAGAATCGTGCCGTTCTGATTGAACGATGGGCAGGCGGCACGCATGGTGCCGGTCTTGCCGGGCTAGGGTTTGACGTGATCGCCTTCGTGGATGTCAGATGAACGCGGGCCGTTCTTCTCAATGCGACGCGTGCCTGCTAGAGGCGGCAGCGCCTGCAGGCCACGGCGCTGCCAAGAGAGTTGTCGACACATGAGCGATCACGTCACCCCCGACGGTCCGGCGCAACCTGCCGCCGCATCGGCGCACCTGTCCGATCTTCCCACCGCGGGGCAGCATGGTTCCAGCAACCTGGGCGGGCTGGTCCTGGGGGCGATCGGGGTCGTCTATGGCGACATCGGGACCTCTCCGATCTATGCGATGCGCGAATCGCTGCATGCCGCGTCGCGCGACGGGCTGTCGCCGGATGATGTGGTGGGGGTGATCTCGCTGCTGATCTGGACGCTGATCTCGATCGTCAGCTTCAAGTACGTGGCGCTGATCATGCGCGCCGACAACCGGGGCGAGGGCGGCACGCTGAGCCTGGTGACCCTGATCCAGCAGGCACTGGGCAAGCGGCCCGTCTGGCTGATGGTGCTGGGGATGATCGGCATATCGCTGTTTTTCGGGGACGCGATCATCACACCCGCCATGTCGGTCCTGTCCGCGGTCGAGGGGCTGACCATCGTGGCCCCCGCCTTCGGCCCCTACGTGGTGCCCGTCACGCTGGCCATCATCACCGGGCTGTTCATCGTCCAGCGGTGGGGCACGGGGGCGGTGTCGATCCTGTTCGGGCCGATCATGGTCACCTGGTTCGTCGTCATGGCGGTGATGGGGCTGTCCCATATCGGCGACGACTGGTCGATCCTGCGCGCGCTCAGCCCCGTGCATGCCGGGGCGTTCCTGGTCACGAACAAGCTGGCCTCGCTGATCGTCTTGGGATCGGTCTTCCTGGCCGTCACCGGAGGAGAGGCGCTTTATGCCGACATGGGCCATTTCGGGCGTCGCCCGATCCGCATGGCCTGGGTGCTGCTGGTCTGGCCCGCCCTGACGCTCAGCTATCTGGGGCAGGGGGCGATGATCCTGGCCCATCCCGACCGGGTGACGAATCCATTCTTTCTGATGGCGCCGCCCTGGGCGCTGCTGCCCCTGGTGATCCTGGCGACGATGGCCACGGTCATCGCCAGCCAGGCGGTCATCTCGGGCGCGTTTTCGATGATCAAGCAGGCGGTGCGCATGAACCTGCTGCCCCGGCTGGAGATCCTGCACACCTCCGAGACCCAGGAGGGGCAGATCTACCTGCCCAAGATCAACGCGATCCTGGCCATCGGCGTGGTCGTGCTGGTGGTGGTGTTCGGATCGTCCTCGGACCTGGCTGCGGCCTACGGCATCGCGGTGACGGGGGACATGGTCATCACCACCATCCTGGCCTCGGTCGTGTTCCTGCGGGTCTGGCGCTGGCCCCTGATGGTGGTCGCCGTGGTGGTCACGCCGCTGCTGGCGCTGGAACTGCTGTTCCTAGGATCGAACGCGATCAAGATCCCGAACGGGGGCTGGGTGCCGATCATGATGGCCGCCGTGATGATCGTGCTGATGTGGACCTGGATCCGCGGCACCCGTCACGTCCAGGCCCAGGCCCGGCGCAGCGCCACCCCCACGGCCGCGCTGATCGAGATGCTGGCCCGGTCTGACCGGCTGGTCGAGGTGCCCGGCACCGCCGTCTTCCTGACCGCGGAACCCGACATCGCGCCGGCCGCGCTGCTGCACAACCTCAAGCACAACCATGTCCTGCACGAGACGAACATCATCGTCTGCGTGACCATGGCGACGCGCCCCTATGTCGCCGACAACGATCGCCTGACGGTGACGCGCCTGTCCGACCGCTTCATCCGCATCGACATGTGTTTCGGCTACATGGAGGAGACGAACCTGCCCAAGGCGCTGACCCTGGCCCGCAAGGAAGGCGTGCGCTTCGACATCATGTCGACGTCCTTCTTCCTCAGCCGCCGCACGTTCCGCCCCGGCAAGACGCGCGAACTGCCCGCCTGGCAGGAGACGCTGTTCGTGTCCCTGTCCAAATCCGCTGCGAACGCCACTGACTTCTATCATCTGCCCAGCAGCCGCGTGATCGTCCTGGGTCAGCAACTGCTGATCTGACGCGGCGCCGGGTCTGGATCGCCCGGCATCGACATCGCGCGGAGGCTGGTGGATGGTGGGCCCCGGCAGGACGCGGATGGCGCGAGGAGATGACTGACATGATCGATTTCACCCTGGACCCCCGGTTGGAGGACATCCGCCGCCTTACCCGTGATTTCGTGGACACCCATATCCTGCCGGTCGAGGCCGACCGCGCCAACTGGGACGATCATGACAACATTGCCGACGCGCCCCTGCAGGCGCTGCGCGCGCGCGCGCGGGCGGCGGGGTTGTGGTGCCCGCAGGTGCCGCAGGCCCTGGGGGGCATGGGCCTGCCCGTCACCGGCCGCGCGGTGATGTACGAGGAGGCGAACCGCTCGATCTTCGGCCCTGCGGTCTTCAACTGCGCGGCCCCCGATGACGGGAACATGGATATCCTGGCCCGCGTGGGCACCCCCGATCAGCAGGCGCGCTGGCTGGCGCCGCTGGTCGCGGGTGAGGTGCGGTCCAGCTTCGTGATGACCGAACCCGCGCCGGGTGGCGGGTCCGACCCCGGCATGATCGGCACGACCGCCGTGCGGCATGGCGATGTCTGGCGCGTGACGGGCCGCAAGTGGTTCATCACCGGGGCCGAGGGGGCGGCACATTTCATCCTGATCGCGCGCACCGACCCCAACCCCGACGAACGCCGCCGCCATCTGACGGCGTTCCTGTTCCACCGCGACCAGCCCGGCTGGAAGATCCTGCGCCGCATCGCCATCATGGGCCCCGAGGAGCATGGCGGCCATTGCGAGCTGGAATTCGACGGGCTTGAGATCCCCGACGAGAACCGCCTGATGGGCGTGGGCGACGGGCTGAAGGTCACGCAGATCCGGCTTGGCACCGCGCGGCTGACCCATTGCATGCGCTGGCTGGGCCTGGCCAAGCGCGCCGTGGCCGAGGCGCAGGCCTATGTCGACGCGCGCGAGGGCTTCGGCATCCGGCTGGCCGACCGGGAATCGGTGCGGCTGATGCTGGGCGGCGTGGCGCTGAACATTCAGATCGGGCGGCTGCTGACGATGAATGCGGCCTGGGCGCTGGACCAGGGCAGCCATGCCCGCAAGGAGGTGTCGATGGCCAAGCTGCATGTCGCCGACACGCTGCATCAGGCCGCCGACGTGGCCATCCAGCTGAACGGCGCGCGGGGATACAGCCGCGACACGGTGCTGGAATGGATCTATCGCTATGCCCGGCAGGCGCGGCTGGTCGACGGCGCCTCCGAGGTGCACCGGATGGTGCTGGCCGATGCCTACGCGCGCGAAGGGGACGACTTCTGGGGCTGGGGCGCATGAGCCTGACGGATAACGCCGCACTTGACGCCTGGCTGGCGATGACGCTGGACCTGCCCGGCGCGCGGGTCACCGCCGCGGACAAGCTGTCTGGCGGCGCGATCCAGGAGAACTGGGCGGTGACGGTCACGGCGGACGGGATGTTGCGCCGCCTGGTGATCCGGCGCGACGCCCCCGCGACCATCGCCGCCAGCCGGTCTCGGGCAGAGGAATATGCGATCATCGCCGCGGCCCACCGCGCGGGTGTGCGCGTGCCCGAACCCCTAGGCTTCTGCGATGACGCCTCGGTCATCGGCGCGCCCTTCGCGGCGATGGCCTGGGTGGGCGGCACCGGCTATGGCCCCAAGGTCGTGCGCGACGCCAGCCTGGGCGGCGACCGCGAGGCCCTGGGTCGCGACCTGGGTCGCCAGCTGGCGCTGATCCACAGGATCGATCCCGACCCGGCGCTGGCAAGGGTCCTGGGGCCGCGCCCCGCCGATCCGGCCCTGCAGGCGGTGGCGGGGCTGCGCGGCTGGCTGGATGCGCGGCCCGCGCCGCGACCGGGCCTGGAATGGGCGCTGCGTTGGGCCGAACGCCACGCGCCGGCGCCCGACAGGGTGACCCTGACACATCAGGATTTCCGCACCGGCAATTTCCTGGTCGATGCCGATGGGCTGACGGCCGTTCTGGATTGGGAATTCGCCGCCTGGTCGGACCCGGCCTGCGATCTGGGGTGGTTCTGCGCGGAATGCTGGCGGTTTTCGCGCCCCGATCTGGAGGGTGGCGGCATCGCCAGCCGTGCGGCCGTCCTGTCGGGCTATGCCGCCGCCGGGGGCACGGTCCCCGACCCCGACCGTGTGCGGTGGTGGGAGGTCATGGCCCATATCCGGTGGGCCGTGATCGCCCTCCAGCAGGGCGACCGCCACGACAGCGGGGCCGAACGCTCGCTGCACCTGGCGCTGACGGGGCGCATCGCCGACACGCTGGAATACCGCCTGCTGCAGATGACCGCGCCGGAGGCCGCATGAGCGACGCACTGGACCTGATCGCAGAGGCCGAGACGACCCTGCGCCGGGACATCGCCCCTGGCGGGCCGGATGCACGATACCACGCACTGCTGGCTGCCAATGCCCTTGCCATGGTGCAGCGAGAGCTGGCCCGCCCGTCGCAGGACGTGGCCGCCGACGTGGCCGCGATCCGGGCGGGTGCGCATGACCATGACGCCGACCTGCATGCCCGCCTGCTGGCCGCCGCCCGGCTGCGCGCCTGGATCACCGACCCCACCACCGCGGAGGAGCGCGCATGAGCATGGATCGTTTCCGCCTGGACGGGCGCGTGGCGTTGGTGACCGGGGCATCGGGCGCGCTTGGCGCGGAATTCGCGCGCGTCCTGGCCGATGCCGGCGCGCGGGTGGTCCTGGCCGCGCGGCGGGTGGAGGCCATGCAGGTGCTGGCGCGGCAGCTGACCGATGTGCATGTCGTCGCGTTGGACGTGACCGATCCGGACAGCGTGCGTCGCGCCTTAGACGGGGCCGAGGCCTGGGCCGGCACCCCGGTCGACCTGCTGGTGAACAACAGCGGCATTGCCATTCCCGGTGCGTCGCTGGAACAGTCCGACCAGGACTGGGCGCGGGTGATGGGCGTCAATCTGGACGGGGCACGGCGGATGTCGGTGGCGGTGGCCGCAAGGCTGGTCGAGGCGGGGCGGCCCGGGGCCATCGTCAATGTCGCCTCGATCCTGGGGCTGCGGCAGGGCGCGGGGGTCTCCGCCTATGCCACGTCCAAGGCCGCACTGATCCAGCTGACCAAACAGCACGCCCTGGAATGGGCGCGCCACGGCATCCGCGTGAACGCATTGGCCCCCGGCTATGTCGAGACCGACATCAACCGCGATTTCTTTGCCACCGACCATGGCCAGGCCCAGATCCGCCGCATTCCGCAGCGGCGGTTGGGGCAGGCCGGCGATCTGGCCGGGCCGCTGCTGCTGCTTGCCTCTGACGCGGGGGCGTTCATGACCGGATCGGTCCTGGTGGCCGATGGCGGCCACCTGCTGTCGCCGCTTTAGGGGATCATGAGAGCCCCACGGCTATCTGCGCAAAGGGCGCGGGATGGGCTAGCGGCCAGTCGGGGGCACAAAGCCCGCCTCGGCCTCGATCCGTTCGGCGACCAGGTGCTGCAACGTCCAGATGTAATCGTCCTCGATGCCCCATTCGGCGAGTCCGCGCGCGGTGCGCAGCAGATATTCGGCGCCCGAGCCCGCAGCGCCTGCAGCGGTCGCCAGCAGCCGCGCCTGCTCCTCGACCGGAAGGCGCGCCACGGGGGCGTCGACCGGATCGGCATAGAAGGTCAGCGCGGATTCGACCCCGCGATCGGTGCGCACCTGGATCCAGCAGGCATTCGCGGCCAGCTCGTGCGCGACCAGTTCGCGGCGCAGGATGGCGCGCATGGATTCGACCTCGGTCCCTTCGGCGATGTCCAGCACCAGCCCCTCGCAGGTTCCGCCCGATGCCAGCGCCAGCATCAGGCCGGGCCGTTCCGGCGTTCCGCGGAAATGGTCCAGCGTCAGCGAAAAATCGCGGTGCCAGCCGATCGCCGTGGCGCGGCGGCGATCCTGAACCGCAAAGCCCGGATTCCAGATCAGCGACCCATAGGCGAAGATCGGTATCGGGCCCGTCCGCCCCTGCGTCAGCCGCAGGGCCAGCGCGTCCAGGTCGCCATCCTCCAGCATCCGCCAGGCGGGGTTGTAAAGCAGCCCCTCGGCGGGGGCGACGCTGGCGACGTGGTGATCGCTCAGCGACAGGGTGCGGGCCTTGGGCATCATCCCTCCGGTGTGGCGTGTCGGGCGCAGGTTTTGACCGTCATCCGCCGGGCGTCAACCGCCAAACCTGTCCGCGTCACGACGTCGCGCGCAAATCGGGCGGTTTCGCGGGCCGCCTGCCTGCACGGGCTTCACCCTGCGCGCGATGGCGGCTAGAACGGGGGCAAGGGGCATTCCGGTTGCCCAGACACGCAAATAACCCAAAGGCGCATCCCATGGCCGACGATCTGCTGAACAGCTTTACCTCCGGCCCCGACGAACAAGGGCGCTTTGGCATCTATGGCGGCCGCTTCGTGTCCGAGACGCTGATGCCGCTGATCCTGGACCTGGAGGCGGAATACGAACGCGCCAAGACCGACCCGTCCTTCTGGGCGCAGATGGACGACCTGTGGACGCATTACGTCGGCCGGCCCAGCCCGCTCTATTTCGCGGAACGCATGACCCAGCACCTGGGCGGCGCCAAGATCTACATGAAGCGCGACGAGCTGAACCACACCGGCGCGCACAAGATCAACAACGTGCTGGGCCAGATTCTGCTGGCGATCCGCATGGGCAAGACGCGCATCATCGCGGAAACCGGCGCGGGCCAGCACGGGGTCGCGACGGCCACCGTCTGCGCGCGGTTCGGCTTGAAATGCGTGGTCTACATGGGCGCGCATGACGTGGAACGCCAGTCGCCCAACGTCTTCCGCATGCGCCTGCTGGGGGCCGAGGTGATCCCGGTCACGTCGGGGCGCGGCACGCTAAAGGACGCGATGAACGACGCGCTGCGCGATTGGGTGACCAACGTGCGCGACACGTTCTATTGCATCGGCACGGTCGCGGGGCCGCATCCCTATCCGGCGATGGTGCGCGATTTCCAGTCGATCATCGGCAAGGAGGTGCGTGAGCAGATCATGCCGCGCGAGGGGCGTTTCCCCGACACGATCATCGCGGCCATCGGCGGCGGGTCGAACGCGATGGGCCTGTTCTATCCGTTCCTGAATGACAAGGACGTGCGCATCATCGGCGTCGAGGCCGGAGGCAAGGGCGTGGACGACCGGATGGAGCATTGCGCCAGCCTGTCGGGCGGCCGCGCGGGCGTCCTGCACGGGAATCGCACCTATCTGCTGCAGGACGATGACGGCCAGATCCTGGAGGGTCATTCGATCAGCGCGGGCCTGGACTATCCGGGGATCGGGCCGGAACATGCCTGGCTGAAGGACATCGGCCGCGCCGAATATGTCAGCATCACGGACGACGAGGCGCTTGGCGCGTTCCAGCTGTGCTGCGCGCTGGAAGGCATCATTCCCGCGCTGGAGCCCAGCCATGCGCTGGCGCATGTCATCAAGATCGCGCCGGACCTGCCCGCCGACCACATCATCGTGATGAACATGTGCGGGCGCGGCGACAAGGACATCTTCACCGTTGCCAAGCATCTGGGCCAGGACCTGAAGACCTGATCAGCGCGTCAGCAGCAGGATGTTCAGGTCCGATTCCAGCATCGGCAGGGGCATCAGGATGCGCGCCTGCGTCGGGCTGACGACCTCGACCATGCCGACCTCGGGGACGCGCTGCGGCGTGGCCGCGGGGTCGATGCTGTCGGGCAGGTCGGCATAGGGCAGGGCGGTATCGCCGGCGATGTAGCCTGTGCCCAGATAGGCCTGTGCCCCGTCCAGATCGCCGATCATGCCCTGCATCCGCTGTGACCCGGTCAGTTTCACGAACCCGCCGTCGGTGTCGATGCGACAGCGGAACGGCTGATAGACAACCAGAGGCAACCCGCCGCCCAGCTTCAGCATCCGGCACGACCAGTCGCCGGGCAGCAGGGCCGCGGCCTGATCGGCGGGCAGAGGGCGGCCTGCCAGACCCTGCATCAGCACGGCCAGATCGTCCGGGGTTCCCTGCGCAAGGGCGCCCCTCAGCGTGCGTCCGGCCACCGTATCGACGTATTCCAGCCGGATGCGGTCTTCGGCGCGGATGATGGGTGCAAGGTCGGGGCCGAAGGCCGCGGCGGGTGTCGCGGCCAGTGCCGCGATCAGGATCGCCGTCCTAGTCCGCATCGGTCCCGGCATGGCGCTTCAACAACTCCAGCGGCACGATCTCCAGCGCGCGTTTGTGCGTGGATTCCAGCACCACGGTCGGCGCGGCGAATTCCTGTGCCGCCTGCAGAAAGCGGCTGGCGCACAGGCACCAGCGCTGGCCGGTCTTCAGCCCCGCAAAGCCGTATTCCGGCCGCGGGGTCGTCAGGTCATTGCCCAGATAGCGCGACATCGCCAGGAATTCGTCGGTCAGGATCACGCAGACCGTGTGGCTGCCCCGGTCCTCGGGCCCGGTGTCGCAGCAGCCGTTGCGAAAGAATCCGGTCATCGGCTTGGTCGAACAGGGCTGCAAGACGCCGCCCAGCACATTGATCGAAGCGTCCATGGGGTCTCCTTTGCGCCCAGCCTAGGCCCAGCCGGGCGCCGGGGAAAGTCACAACTGCTTCGGCTGCCAGTCGATCCAGCGCCCGTGAAAATCCGCGCGGCCAAGCGACCAGTCGCGCCGGGTGCCGTCCCACAGCGTCAGGTCCAGCGCCGCGCCCTCGCCACCATCGGCCTCCATCCGCAGATGGGCCACGGGGGCCGACGGGGTCGCGGTCCGGCCTGCGTGGGACAGTGCGTCAGTGCAGGCCTGCGCCGTCGCGGGCGGAAAATACTGGGCCGCGACGGTGTGATAGACCAGCGTCAGCCGGTCCGGCACCGGCTTGGCCAACCGGTCGGCCAGCCAGGCGCCCGCATCGCCACGGTCGACCTGCGGCGGGTCCCGCCGGGCCAGGACCAGCGCCGCCCGCAGGCGCGCCATGCGGTCATGCTGATCGGCCCAGCAATAGGCCATCAGCCGCAGCCCGTCGCGATCCGGGTCCAGCGGGTTCAGGTCGACGCCGCGACGGCTGGCAACCGTCACCGACCCTTGCGGCATCGCGCCCCGCCATTCGGGTGTCAGCACCACGCCGGTTTCCCCCGTACCCAGGTGATAGCGGTCGAAATTCAGGTTCAATCCGGCCGATGCCCCCAGCTCCAGCAGCCGCAGTGGCAGGGGCGACACCGCGCTGAGGAACCGTGCCGCGGCGATCAGGGCCGCGGCACGGGCGACCTCGTTCGTCTGCGGGGGGCTGTCCAGCCATGACAGGATGGTTTCCGCATGATCGTCCAGCACGCGGCGCAGCAGGGCCGGGTCCACAACGCCGCCGTCATAAGCGCGTGCAAGGTCAGGGGCCTGCCCGGTCAGCACCAGCGCATGCAGCGCCCCGCACAGGCGCAGGGGCAGCGAATCCGCCGCGGTGGACGGATCGCCCGTCCAGCCCAGCACGCGGTCGGCGACCGGTCCGTCGGCCAGAACCTGGGGCAGGGTCCGGCACAGCTGTGCCGTCAGCGGTGAGCCAAGCGCGGCACAGGCGCGGGCCTGATGGGCAAAGGTCGCGGCGACCGTCACTTGAACCGGTCGCTCAGCGCGCGCAGGCGGTCGGTCAGGGTGACGGGCTGGGGCGCGGGGTCCGGTTTCGGCGCCGGTGGGGGTGCGGGTTTCGGGGTCGGGGCCTCGGTCCCGCTGTTGCGCGCCGGTGCGGTGCGGTTCGCCGCCGCATTCTGGAACCGGCCGCCATCGCCGGCCGCCAGCGCCGGGGCGCCGTCCGAGATGCCGCGCAACAGGTCGTCCAGCCAGTCCTGCTCTGCCTTGGCAAAGTCGGACAGCACATAGGACGCGACCTTGTCCTTGTGCCCTGGATGCCCGATGCCCAACCGCACCCGTCCGTATTCCGCGCCGATATGCTGGTGGATCGAGCGCAGCCCGTTATGGCCCGCATGCCCGCCGCCCTGCTTGACGCGGCACTTGCCGGGCGCCAGGTCCAGTTCGTCATGCAGCACGATGACGTCGGCGGGCGTCAGCTTCAGATAGCGCGCGGCCTCTCCGACGGACTGGCCGGACAAGTTCATGAAGGTCTGAGGCTTGAGCAGCGTCACCCGCGTTTCGCCAAGGCGGCCATCGGCGGCCATGCCCTGAAACCGGGCGCGCCAAGGGGTGAAATCGTGGTCCGCGGCGATCCGGTCCAAGGCGAGAAACCCGATGTTGTGACGATTGGCCGCATATTTCGCGCCGGGATTGCCCAGCCCCACGATCAGCTTCACGGCTGCCTCCTGTCCGCCCGCCGGGGCGATTTGCGTTCCATCCCTTGCGGCTGTCCTTGCCCGTTACTAAGACTCTGTCAACACTTCGCGGGTAAGACAGGGACAAGTGCCCGGTCGAATCGCGGGGACAGGGGCGAACAGGCAAGGACAGAAGATGAGCGATCCGGCAGAATTCTACATGAACACCCTGGTGCCGATGGTGGTCGAACAGACCTCGCGCGGGGAACGGGCCTATGACATCTTCTCGCGTCTGCTGAAGGAGCGCATCATCTTCGTCTCGGGTCCCGTCCACGACGGGATGTCGACGCTGATCTGCGCGCAGTTGCTGTTCCTTGAGGCGGAGAACCCGTCCAAGGATATCAGCATGTATATCAACAGTCCCGGCGGTGTCGTGACCTCGGGTCTGTCGATCTATGACACCATGCAGTACATCAAGCCGCGCGTCTCGACGCTGGTGGTGGGGCAGGCGGCCAGCATGGGCTCGCTTCTTCTGGCGGCCGGAGAGCCGGGGCTGCGCTATTCGCTGCCGAACAGCCGCGTGATGGTCCACCAGCCGTCGGGCGGATACCAGGGCCAGGCCACCGACATCCTGATCCACGCACGCGAAACCGAAAAGCTGAAGCGTCGCCTGAACGAGATCTATGTCCATCACACCGGCAAATCCCTGACCGAGGTGGAGGAAGCGCTGGAGCGCGACCGCTTCATGACCGCGGACGAGGCGAAGAACTGGGGCCTGATCGACGAGGTCGTGGCTCCGCGCGGCAAGGCCGTCCCGGAAAAGAAATAGCTTTGATGGGGATTGTGACGGGCCGGACTGGCCCGTAACATGGCGTGAATGACCCGCGGCGGCCGATCCGCCGCGGAAACCCGAAGATGCGGCGCGCGGAAACCCGATCCCGCCGTCGCCCGCCCCGCGTCCTTGCGGGACGGCAGTCAAGGAAATGGACGATGGCGAACCAGTCCGGCAGCGACAGCAAGAACACGCTCTATTGCAGCTTCTGCGGCAAGAGCCAGCACGAGGTCCGCAAGCTGATTGCGGGACCGACCGTGTTCATCTGCGACGAATGCGTCGAACTGTGCATGGACATCATCCGCGAAGAGACCAAGACCAGCGGTCTGAAGTCCGGCGACGGCGTGCCCACCCCGCGGGAAATCTGCGGTGTGCTGGATGATTACGTCATCGGGCAGGAGCATGCCAAGCGCGTGCTGTCCGTGGCCGTGCACAACCATTACAAGCGTCTGAACCACGGCTCCAAGACCGACATCGAACTGGCCAAGTCGAACATTCTGCTGATCGGGCCGACCGGCTGCGGCAAGACGCTGCTGGCGCAGACCTTGGCGCGCATTCTGGACGTGCCCTTCACGATGGCGGACGCGACCACGCTGACCGAGGCGGGCTACGTCGGTGAGGATGTCGAAAACATCATCCTGAAGCTGCTGCAGTCGTCCGAATACAACGTCGAACGGGCACAGCGCGGCATCGTCTATATCGACGAGGTCGACAAGATCACCCGCAAGTCGGACAACCCGTCCATCACCCGTGATGTGTCCGGCGAGGGCGTGCAGCAGGCCTTGCTGAAGATCATGGAGGGTACGGTCGCCTCGGTTCCCCCGCAGGGCGGGCGCAAGCATCCCCAGCAGGAGTTCCTGCAGGTCGACACGACCAACATCCTGTTCATCTGCGGTGGCGCCTTTGCCGGTCTGGACCGCATCATCGCGCAGCGCAACAAGGGCACGGCGATGGGCTTTGGCGCGTCGGTCAAGGAAACGGGTGATCAGGGCGTCGGCGAGCTGTTCAAGGAACTGGAGCCCGAAGATCTGCTGAAGTTCGGCCTGATCCCGGAATTCGTCGGACGTCTGCCGGTCATCGCGACCCTGACCGACCTGGACGAAGAGGCGCTGATCATCATCCTGACCAAGCCGAAGAACGCCTTGGTCAAGCAGTACCAGCGCCTGTTCGACCTAGAGGGCGTTCAGCTGACCTTCACCGACGACGCGTTGACCGCCATCGCCAAGCGCGCGATCAAGCGCAAGACCGGTGCTCGCGGTCTGCGGTCGATCATGGAGGAGATCCTGCTGGACACCATGTTTGAACTGCCCGGACTGGACAGCGTTCAGGAGGTCGTGGTCAACGACGAGGCCGTGGACAACCCCACTGCCAAGCCCCTGCTGATCCATGTCGATCCCAAGAAGGAAACCGCCTCGGCAGGGTGATCGGGGCGTCCGCGCAAGGCTGGACCTTGCGCGGAAACTGGGGCATATCCCAAGGGCAAAACTGATCGTTGAGGGTCCTGCCGATGTCGTTCCTGCTGCGCTTTCTGACCTGGTGGAACAGCCAGACGCTGAACACTCAGTTCTGGACCTGGCGAAACGGCGTCAAGGTCGGTGAGGATGCGGCCGGAAACATCTTCTACAAGACCAAGGACGGCAAGCGCCGTTGGGTCATCTATAAATCCGAATGCGAGGCCAGTCAGATTTCGCCGGAATGGCACGGCTGGCTGCACCACACCTGGAACGAGGCGCCGACCGAACTGGCCGTCCCGCGCAAGGCGTGGGAACAGCCGCACCAGGCCAACCTGACCGGCACGCCTGGCGCCTATGTGCCGGCCGGGTCGCTGTATCGCGCGGCACCCGCGGTGCGCAGCGATTATGACGCGTGGCGCCCGGAATAGGATGTCGACCGACATCGCCCATGGGACCGAGGCGCGGGCCGAACTGATCGCCGGTGGCATCGTCCTTGCGGTGGCCGCGGGCTTTCTTGCTTGGGCGGCGCAGGGCCAATGGGGCGGCGGATCGGGTTATCCGCTGATCGCATCGTTTCCGGATGTCGACGGGGTCGCGGTCGGGACAGAGGTCCGTTTGGCCGGTGTTCGTATTGGCCGCGTCAGTGAGGTTCGGTTGAACCCGCAGACCTATCTGGCCGATGCCGTCCTGACGATCCCATACGACATCGCGCTGCCCACGGACAGTGCCGCACTGATCCAGTCCGACGGACTGCTGGGCGGCGCATATATCCAGCTGCAGCCTGGCGGAGCGATGGACAATCTCGCCCCAGGGGACGAGATCGAGGATGTGCAGGGCGCGGTCAGTTTGCTGCAACTGATGCTGAAATTCGTCGACAGCCAATCGGCCGATGAGTCCGCGCCGTGATTCGTGCCGCGCTTTGCCTGATGCTGATGGCAACACCCTTGGCCGCACAGGATACCGTGCGCGCATCGGGGGCGATGCTGCGGGGTCTGGACAAGGTGTCGGGGCGGACGACAGACCTGCCGCTTCAGATCGGTCAGGCCGTCCGTTACGGGCGGTTGGAGATCAGGCTGGGCGAATGCCGCTATCCTGCAGGCGATCCCAGCTCGGACGCCTTCGCGCAACTGACCATCACCGACCTGCGGCAGAACGCGACGGTCTTCAGCGGCTGGATGATCGCCAGCTCGCCCGCGCTGTCGGCGCTGGATGACGCGCGCTACGATGTCTGGGTCATGTCCTGTCAGGGCTGAGCGGACAGCATCTCGGCTGAGGGCAGTGGCGCCGCACGGATGTCGGCCTTGCGGCGGAGGGCCGCGGTCAGCCGCGTGTGATAGGTCTTGCGCGGAATTTCGATCCCACCCATCCGGGCGAGATGCGGCGTCAGGAACTGCGTGTCGAACAAGGTGAAGCCGCATCGCTTCAGGTGCGTCGACAGCCACCACAGCGCCATCCGCGATCCGTTCTCGCGGGCCGAAACCATGGATTCGCCGAAGAACGCCCCACCAAGGGTCACGCCGAACAGACCGCCCGCGAAGGCCCCGTCATGGCGGATCTCGATGGCATGCGCATGGCCCGCGCCGTGCAGCGCCTGGTACAGGTCCGCCAGCGGAGCGTTGATCCACGTCGTTTCGCGGTCTGCACAGGCGGCGACCACGGTTGCGAAATCACCGTCCAGATGTGCGGACCATCCCCCACGCCGCAGGTCTCGCCGCAGAGAGCGCGCGACATGGACGCCCCCCACCGGCAGGACCCCCCGCATCGGGGGGTCGAACCAGTACAGGCGGTCGTCATCCGCGCTTTCGGCCATCGGAAAGACGCCGCGCGCATAACCGGTCAGCAACTGCGCAGGCGTCAGCATCGGGCCCTTACGCGTAGTGCCGGGCCAGCCAGCGTCCCAGCCAGTGGATCGAGTAGTTCCCCGACTGGATGTCAGGTTCCGCCAGCAGATCACGGAACAGCGGCACGGTCGTGTCGACCCCGTCCACGATCAGTTCGCCCAAGGCGCGCGACAGACGGGCCAGCGCCTCGTCCCGGTCCCGACCGTGAACGATCAGCTTGCCGATCAGGCTGTCGTAATAGGGCGGGATCGAATAGCCCTGATACAGCGCCGAATCCATCCGCACGCCCAGACCGCCCGGGGCGTGATACTGGGTGATCTTGCCGGGGCAGGGAGAGAAGCTGGGCACCTTCTCGGCGTTGATCCGCACCTCGATCGAATGGCCGTTGATCACCAGGTCCTCTTGGTGGAACTCCATCGGCAGGCCGGCGGCGACGCGGATCTGCTGGCGCACCAGATCGACCCCGAAGATCGCTTCGGTGACCGGATGTTCCACCTGCAGGCGGGTGTTCATCTCGATGAAGTAGAACTCTCCGTCCTCGAACAGGAATTCGATCGTGCCGGCGCCGGAATAGCCGATCTTGGCGACGGCATCGGCGCAGACCTTTCCGATCCGGGCGCGCTGTTCGGCGGTGATGGCGGGGCCGGGGGCCTCCTCCAGCACCTTCTGGTGTCGGCGCTGCAGCGAGCAGTCGCGTTCGCCCAGATGCACGGCGCGGCCCTTGCCGTCACCGAAGACCTGGATCTCGATGTGGCGTGGACGCTGGAGGTATTTCTCCAGATAGACGTCGGGGTTGCCGAAGGCAGCCTTGGCCTCGGACCGCGCGGTACGGAAGGCGACCTCAAGGCCCGCCTCGTTCTCGGCGACCTTCATGCCGCGACCGCCGCCGCCCGCCGTAGCCTTGATAATGACCGGATAGCCGATCTGGGCCGCGACCGCCTTGGCCTGTTCCACGTCGTTCACGCCACCGTCGCTGCCGGGCACGCAGGGCACGCCAAGCGCCTTCATCGTGTCCTTGGCGGTGATCTTGTCGCCCATGATGCGGATGTGTTCGGCACGCGGACCGATGAAGGTGATGCCGTGATCTTCCAGCATCTGCACGAAACCCGCATTCTCGGACAGGAAACCGTAGCCCGGGTGGATCGCCTGCGCGCCCGTGATCTCGCAGGCCGAAATCAGCGCCGGCATCGATAGATAGGACTG
Source organism: Paracoccus sp. NFXS7 (assembly GCF_040148865.1). Lineage (NCBI taxonomy): Bacteria > Pseudomonadati > Pseudomonadota > Alphaproteobacteria > Rhodobacterales > Paracoccaceae > Paracoccus > Paracoccus sp. NFXS7. The sequence goes on along the minus strand of NZ_JAKEKV010000001.1, from coordinate 321,260 downwards.
CGCCGAGGACGGCGGACCGATGCAGACCGATTCGTCCGCCATTCGGACATGCATCGCGTCGGCATCGGCGGTCGAATGGACCGCGACCGATGCGATGCCCATCTCGCGGCAGGCGCGGATCACGCGCAGCGCGATCTCGCCCCGGTTGGCGATGAGGATCTTGTCGAACATGGGCTTACTCGACGATCATCAGGGGGGTGCCGAATTCGACCGGATTGCCGTCATCGACCAGGATGCGGCGCACCGTGCCCGCGCGGGGCGCGGGAATGTGGTTCATCGTCTTCATGGCTTCGACGATCATCAGCGTGTCGCCCTCGGCCACGGTCTGACCGACGGTGACGAAGGCCGCGGCGCCTGGTTCAGCCGACAGATAGGCGGTGCCCACCATGGGCGATGTCACGGCGCCGGGCAGGCTGGCCGGATCGGCGCTGGCGGCGGCAGGGGCGGGCGCAGTGGCCGCGGCGGGCGCCGGGGCGGATGCCTGCGGTGCCGGGGCGGAGGGCGCCGCGGGGCCTTGGGCATAGACGACCTGCTTGCCCTGCTTGGTCAGGCTGACCGTCAGGCGGTCATGCTCGCCGTACTCGCGCTTGACCTGGATCTCGTTCAGCTCGCTGGAGTTCAGCAGCTCGGCCAGCGAGCGGATGAAGGCCACGTCGCCCTCGTGATGCTTGTCGTGGTGGGAATCGTTGCTCATGCCATCCTCTGACGTGTTCTGGTCGGGCCGCGTCCACGCGCGGCGATTGCAGGGCTTATAGCCCCTGTGCCTGCCCAAGGGGAAGGGTCCCGTCGCGCTTTGCGCGCTCAGGCGCCGGGGCGCGCGGCCTTTTCTGCCAGGCCAGAGGTGCCTTCGCGCCGCGTCAGCTCCGCCTCGACGTCCTCCAGCGTGATGTCGCGCGCGGCCAGCATGACCAGCAGGTGGAACATCACGTCGGCGGCCTCGGCGGTCAGGCGGGCGCGGTCGCCCTTGACCGCCTCGATGATCGCCTCGACGGCCTCCTCGCCGAACTTCTCCGCACATTTCTCGGGGCCCTTGGCCAGCAGTCTGGCGGTCCAGCTGCTATCGGGGTCGGCGGTCTTGCGGTCCTGGACGGTCGCGGCCAGGCGGTGCAGGGCGGTCATGTCAGCCTCATGGGAATGCCGGCGGCGGCCATGTGGGCCTTGGCCTCGGCGATGGTATGCGTGCCGAAATGGAAGATGCTGGCGGCCAGAACGGCGCTGGCATGACCTTCGGTCACGCCCTCGACCAGGTGGTCCAGCGTGCCGACGCCGCCGGATGCGATGACCGGAACGTTCACTGCATCGGCGATGGCCCGCGTCAGCGGCAGGTTGAACCCCGACCGCGTCCCGTCCCGGTCCATCGAGGTCAGCAAGATCTCTCCTGCGCCCTTGGCTTCGACCACTCGCGCGAACTCCACCGCGTCGATGCCGGTGGGCTTGCGGCCGCCATGGGTGAAGATCTCCCACCGGCCGTCTTCCACGGTCTTTGCGTCGATCGCCACGACGATGCACTGGCTGCCGAACCGGTCGGCGGCGGCGGCCACCACGTCCGGGTCGGCCACGGCCGCGGAGTTGAAGCTGACCTTGTCGGCCCCAGCCAGCAGCAGCGCCCGAACGTCGTTATGCGTGCGCACGCCACCGCCCACGGTCAGCGGGACAAAGCATTGTTCCGCCGTCCGGGTCACCAGATCGAACATGGTGCCGCGATTTTCATGGGTGGCATGAATGTCCAGAAAGCAGATCTCGTCCGCGCCGGCGGCGTCATAGGCGCGTGCGGCTTCGACCGGGTCGCCGGCATCGACCAGGTCGACGAAGTTCACGCCCTTGACCACGCGCCCGTCGGCGACGTCCAGGCAGGGAATGATCCGGGTCTTGAGCATCGTCGGGGCCTTTGGCTGGGGCTGGTAAGCCCTGGGTTCTAGCGCAGCGGCGGCGGCGGGACCAGTGGTCCGCGCCCGCCCGTGTCAGGCCAGCGCGGCCAGCGCCTGGCGCAGGTCCAGCGCGCCGTCGTAAAGCGCGCGCCCGGAGATCGCGCCCGCGATCACCTTGGTGTCGTCAAGCGCCTTCAGGTCGGCCAGCGACGAGACCCCGCCGGATGCGATCACAGGAATGGTGACGGCGCGGGCCAGCGCCTCGGTCGCGTGGATGTTGGGGCCGCCCATCGCGCCATCACGGTCGATGTCGGTATAGATGATTGCGGCGACGCCCACGTCCTGGAACCGGCGGGCCAGGTCGGTGGCGTTCACGTCGGTTTCCGTGGCCCAGCCCCGCGTCGCGACCTTGCCTGCGCGGGCGTCGATACCGACCGCGATGCGGCCGGGAAAGGCGTCGGCGGCCTCGCGCACCAGGTCGGGATTCTCGACCGCGACGGTGCCCAGGATCACGCGGGTCAGGCCGCGGTCCAGCCAGGATTCGATCGTCGCCATGTCACGGATGCCGCCGCCCAGCTGGGTCGGAATGTCGGTGGCCGCAAGGATCGCCTCGACCGCCGCGGCATTCACGGGCTTGCCCTCGAAGGCGCCGTTCAGGTCGACCAGGTGCAGCCATTCGGCACCCGCATCCTGGAACGCACGGGCCTGGGCCGCGGGATCGGTGCCGAAGACGGTCGCGGCCTCCATGTCGCCGCGCAGCAGGCGCACGCAGTTGCCGTCCTTCAGGTCGATGGCGGGATAGAGGATCATGGCGGCACGCTCCGGTCTCAAGGGTTGCGCCCCCTTTGCCACGGGGCGGGCGGGAACGGCAAGGGACCTGACGTCATGCTTGCCCGGACGGGGGCAGCCCGCGCAATCTGGTCGCACCCTGAGGAGGAGGGACCCATGCGTCACATCATTCTGGCCGCCACGTTCGCGCTGGCTGCAGGGGCGGCCAGCGCCGACCCGATCGAAGGGGTCTGGCAGACCCAGCCCGACGAGGGCGCGTTCGCCCATGTCACCGTCGCGCCCTGCGGCGGCGCGTTCTGCGGCACGATCACCCGGACCTATCGCGACACGGCCGAATACCAGTCGCCCAACCTGGGCCGCCAGATCGTCATCGACATGGCGCCCCAGGGCGGCGGCAACTATGCAGGTCGCGTCTGGCGGCCGTCCAACGACAAGATCTATGCCGGCAAGGCCTCGGTCGCGGGCGACCGGATGAGCCTGTCGGGCTGCATCGCCGGTGGCCTGCTGTGCAGCAGCCAGACCTGGGTGCGGGTGCAGTAGCACCGACAGAACAGTGATCGGGGCCGGGCGAACCTGCCGCGGCCCCGACGCGTTCCCTGGGCGAAACAGCAATCAAGGAACGCACCATGCCGATGATTTCCGCGAAAGATGGCACGCAGCTTTACGTCAAGGACTGGGGGCAGGGCCGCCCGGTCGTCCTGATCCACGGCTGGCCCCTGACCGCCGACAGCTGGGAGACGCAGGCCTTGGGCCTGGCAGAGGCCGGATACCGCGTCATCAGCTATGACCGCCGCGGATTCGGGCGGTCCGAACAGCCTTGGAACGGCTATGATTACGACACGCTGTCGGACGATCTGGCCGCGGTGATCGACGGGCTGGAACTGACCGACGCGGCCATCATCGGATTTTCCATGGGCGGCGGAGAGGTCGCCCGCTATGTCTCGCGCCACGGCGCAAAGGGGGCCAGCCGGTTGGGGTTCATCTCGTCTGTCGCGCCGGGGCTGCTGAAATCCGACGCCAATCCCGACGGTGCCCCGGCCGACCTGTTCGAGGGGATGCGCGACGGGCTGCGCAAGGACCGTCCGGCCTTCCTGCAGGATTTCGCCAAGCAGTTCTATGGCCAGGGCCTTCTGGGCGGCGTCAGTCAGGCCGTTCTGGACTGGACACAGGGCATGGCGATGATGGCCAGCCCACGCGCCACGATCGAATGCGTGACAGCGTTCGGGATGACCGATTTCACCGCGGACGTGGCGCAGATCAACCTGCCCACGCTGGTCGTGCATGGCACGGCAGACAAGATCGTGCCCATCGCCGCCACCGCGCACCGGATGGCCAAGATGGTCCCGACCGCAAAACTGATCGAATACGACAACGCCCCGCACGGCCTGGCCGCCACGCATGGCGAGCGTCTGCTGGACGACCTCAAGGCGTTTCTGGCCTGATCGGGGGCAGGGGGCGGACCGTCCGCCCCCTGTCGCCTATTCTGCCGCCTGCGCCGCGCGCCACTGAGACACGCAGGGGATCTTGTCGCGGTCGCAGCGGTCGGAGTATTTGCGGGCGATGTCACGGACCTCTGACAGCAGACCCTCGGCCAGGGTAATCGGCTGCAGGCCCAACCCCAGAAAGCTGTCGTTGACGACATGCAGGTCGTTCTCGTCAGCCTCGTTGCGAGGGTTTTTCTGGAACGCGACCTCGGTCCCCGTGCGGTCCGAGATCATCTGCGCCAGGTCGCGGACGCGGTGCGTCTCGGTCATCTGGTTCAGGATCTGCACCCGGTCGCCGCGCTTGGGCGGGTTCGCGATGGCCAGTTCGATGCAGCGGCAGGTGTCCTGAATGTGGATGAAGGCGCGCGTCTGACCGCCCGTTCCATGCACGGTCATCGGATAGCCGATGGCCGCCTGCATCAGGAACCGGTTCAGTACCGTGCCATAGTCTCCATCGTAATCGAACCGGTTGATCAATCGCTCGTCCATCTGCGTTTCGGCCGTCTGCGTGCCCCAGACGATGCCCTGATGCAGGTCGGTGATCCGCAGGCCGTCGTTCTTGTTGTAGTAGAAGAAGAACAGCGCATCCTGGGTCTTGGTCATGTGATAGATGCTGCCCGGATTGGCCGGGTACAGGATCTGCTGGTCATGGGGTCCCTGCGCGGTCTGCACGGTCACGTCCAGATAACCTTCGGGGATCTTCATGCCGGCGGTGCCGTAGCCATAGACGCCCATCGTGCCAAGGTGCACCAGATGGATGTCCTGACCTGATTCGACGATCGCGGCCAGTACGTCATGCGTCGCGTTCAGGTTGTTGTTGACGGTGTACCGCTTGTGTCGGGCCGATTTCATGGAATAGGGCGCCGCGCGCTGTTCGGCGAAATGCACGATCGCATCGGGCCGTTCACGCTCCAACAGCGCCAGCAGCCGGTCGTAATCCTGACCGACCGTCAGATCCTCTGTCCGGATGTGGTTGCCGGTCACCTCGGCCCAGGCACGGACGCGCTCGCCCAAGGGGCGGATCGGCGTCAGGGAGGCGACCTCAAGCTCCACATCGATCTTGCGGCGCGAGAGGTTGTCGACGATCACGACGTCGTGACCGCGGGCGGACAGGTGCAGGGCCGTGGGCCAGCCGCAGAAACCGTCTCCGCCCAGAACGATGATCTTCATGATATGCCTTGCCGAATGATGCGCTGAATTCATTCAAATCAATATCCATGCGCACATGCAAGCGCCACCCCCGCAGGGGTTGCGTCATCCGGGTGTCATGAAACCGGCGGCAATCAGCCTGTCTGGGCCTGCTGCATGTTGACCATATGCGCCGCGATGGCGTCTTCCAGGTCGGGATAGAAGGTCAGCTTGCCCTGTTCCAGAACCGCCCCTGCATGACAGGTCTCGCGCAGCATTCCCATCGAATGCGCAACCACGATGGCCCCGGCATTCGACATGCGTTCGTTGAAGACGCGGTTGGACTTGGTGCGGAAGGCCGCGTCGCCCACGGCCGAGACCTCGTCCACCAGGTAGGTGTCGAAGGGCACCGCCATCGACAGGCCGAAGGCCAGCCGGGACCGCATCCCCGAGGAATAGGTGCGGATCGGCAGCTTGAAGTGATCGCCCAGTTCGGCGAAATCCTGGACGAAGTACAGCAGTTCCTCGGTGTCCACGCCATAGATGCGCGCGACAAAGCGGCAGTTCTGCTCTCCCGTCAGCTCTCCGCTGAACGAACCGGCAAAGCCCACCGGCCAGCTGATTGTCCCCGTGGACAGCACCTTGCCCGACGACGGCAGCATGGCCCCCGAGATCATCCGCAGCAGCGACGACTTGCCCGCGCCGTTGCGCCCCAGCAGCGCGACCGACACGCCGGACGGAAAGATTGCGGTGATGTCGTCGGCCACCACCTTGTGCTTGCCGTTTAGCGTGTAGGTCTTGCAGAGGTTCTGCAGATAGATCATCGCCGGTCGCGCAGGCTGTAGAAGATCAGGCTGCCGATCACCCACAGCACCGTCAGGAACCCGGCGATCATCAGCAGCAGCTTGGCGCGTTCGGGGAACTCGGCCTCCTGTGCAAGCGTCGGGCGGATATATGGTGCCAGGTAACGCGACTGGCGCACGGCCTCGGCCCGCGCGGTCTCGAAGCCGGCAAGGGCCGCGGTATAGGTGGCCTCGGCGAACTGCCGGTCGACGGTCAGGATCTCGAACTGGCCGACGACATCGGACAGGGCCTCCTCGCCGCCGGTCGACCCGAACTTTTGCCGCTCGGCCTCGATCTGGTCGCGGATGACCTGGATGCGCAGTTCGGCCTGGCCGATCCGCGGGTCCTCGGGCTGCGCGTTCGCCTGCAGCAGGCCCAGGCCGACCAGCTGTTCGGCCAGTTGCTGCTGCAGCGATGTGACGACGCCGATCTGACCCTGCACGTCGGCCACCGGGTCCACCAGCTGATAGCGATTGCGGAACTCGGTCACCTCCTGGCGGGCCTCGCGCAGGCGATCCTGCGCCCGATCCAGCTCGTCGCGGGCATAGCGCAGGGCATCCTCGCGGGCGATGTCGTTCAGACGGTTGATCAGGATGCCGCCCTCTTCCAGGATCGCGTTGGCGATGGTCTGGGCATCGACAGGATCGAAGGCCAGGATGCGCAGGTCGATCATCCCGGAATCGTAATGGATGCGGACCTTCCGCTCCCATTCCTCGACCAGATCCTCCAGCGACGGCCCGCCGTTGAAACCGAAGATCGGATCGCCCGGGGCCTTGGACCAGACCTCGCGCAGGTCGATGCGGGCATTGACCCGTTCGACCAGGTCACGGCTCTGGATGAACTTGTAGAGGATGTCGGTGTCGCTGGTCGAACTGGACGTGACCCCCACCAGAGACCCCAGCCCACCCAGAACGTCCGCCGGGCTGGGCGCGGATTCGCTGCGGACCGAGAAGCCGACATAGGACGCGTACTGGTCCGATGCGCGCGTATAGATGTACACGGCGCTGAGGAGGACAGGAATGATCACCATCAGGACAAAGCTGATGGCCATGCCGTAATGGCGCCGATGCAGGCGCGCCGGACCGGCCGGGGGCAGAACGGGCTGCTGCATCGCGGCCTGGATGCGGGCCTGCATCTGCGGATTGTGCTGGCCGGGGCGGATCACCTGCTGGCCTGCGCCCTGACCGGGGCGATGGACCATCTGGCCACCCTGCTGGCCCTGCGGACGGGGCTGACCTGCGCCCGGTCCCTGGGGCTGCAGCGGTTGACCCTGTCCTGCCTGACCCTGGGTTGCCCCTTGGCCCTGTGCGGGGCCCTGGGGGCCTTCCTGCGGTGCGGTGGCACCGGGGGGCGTGTTCCTGTGGGGACCGGAGTTGGAATCCTGGGCGGACATGCGCTTACCCCGCCTGCCTTGTTGATCTTGCTGGCGCCGTCATACATAAGCGCGCAGAACAGTTCCAGCACCGATCCGTTGCCAGGATCGTGAGCAGCGCAAACGCGCCCCCGGCGCCATCCGTGATCCGCATGTCCCAGTCCACCACGCCCCGACACGGCCCGCCCGCCGCCCCCCTGCCGCAGCGCAAGACCGCCGCGCAGGGCCCGCGCGTCCTCAAGGAGGTGCGAAAGCACCGCAGCTTCGCCAGCCTGCGCGCCATCACGGCGCTGATCCTGCGCGAGGTCCAGACCAGCAACGGCCGCGCCTCGGGGGGGTATTTCTGGGCGGTCGCGGAACCTGCGGGCGGGATCATGTTGCTGACACTGATCTTCTCGGTCACCTTCGCGCTGCCGCCGATCGGGACAAGCTTTGCGATGTTCTATGCCACCGGGATGGTGCCGTTCCTGGGATACATGGACATCTCGAACAAGGTCGCGTCCTCTGTGCGCTATTCGATGGCGCTCCTCAGCTATCCGGCGGTGACCTTCATGGACGCGTTGCTGGCACGGATCGCCTTCAATGCGATCACCCAGGTTATGGTGGCCACAGTGATCTTCACCGCGATCATGATGACGTCGGAAACCCGGACCGACCCGCAGATGGACCTGATCGCGATCGGCCTGGCGATGATGATCCTGACGGGTGCCGCCATTGGCGTCATGAACTGCTTCCTGTTCGAGGCGGTCAGTTGGTGGCAGCCCCTGTGGGCAATCTTCATGAAGCCGTTCTTCCTGCTCTCGTGCATCTTCTTCATGTTCGACGATGTGCCCCAGCCCTATCAGGACTGGCTGTGGTGGAACCCGCTGATCCATGTCATCGGACAGATGCGGCGGTCGTTCTATCCGCAATATGCCGGCGAATACGTCAGCTATACCTATGTCTTCGGGCTTGGCCTGGGGCTGTTCGCCTTGGGGTTGGCGCTGCTGGTCCGGTACCACCGCGACCTGCAGAACAGCTAGCCCCGTGGGTCGATCAGGCGCGCCAGGACCGCGGCCTGTGTGATGCGCCCGCCGCCCTGTACGGGCAGGGCCGTGCGATCCGCCAAGAGGCCCATGACCGCGCGCACCGGCATGTCGCGGGGCACAGGCTCTCCCTCGGCGGTGCCGGGTTCGGCAACATCTTCAGCTGTCAGCACGCCAAGCGGGTTCATGTGCGCCACGAAATCGGCGACATAGTCGTTGATCGGGTTGGCAATGATCTCTCTGGCGGTTCCGATCTGCACGATGCGTCCGCCCTCCATCAACGCGATGCGGTTGCCAAGCTTGAAGGCCTCGTCCAGGTCATGGCTGACGAAGATGATGGTCCGCCCGGTCTTGGCCTGCAGCTCCAGCAGTTCGTCCTGCAGCCGGGCGCGTATCAGCGGGTCCAGCGCGCTGAACGGTTCGTCCATCAGCAGGATCGGCGCCTCGGTCGCAAAGGCGCGGGCCAGGCCGACGCGCTGCTGCATGCCGCCGGACAGCTCTCCGACCTTGCGGTCGGCCCATTCCGACAGGCCTACGGTCGCCAGATGGCCCTCGATCTTGCTGCGCCGTTCGGCCTGCGACATGCCCGCCAGCTCCAGCCCAAGGCCGACATTGTCGCGCACCGTGCGCCATGGCAGCAGGCCGAAGGCCTGGAACACCATCGCCACGTCGCGCAGGCGGATGTCGCGCAGCGCCCGGCTGCTGGCTGCGGTCACGCTGACCATCTGACCGCCGCGCTTGATGCGGACCTCTCCGCGGCAGACGGGGTTCAACGCGTTCACCGCCCGCAGCAGCGTGGACTTGCCCGATCCCGACAGGCCCATCAGGACCAGGATCTCTCCATCGGCGACAGACAGGCTGCAATCGTGGACGCCCAGCACCTGCCCGGTTTCGGTCTTGATGGGGCCGCGGTCCAGACCCTCGTCCATCAGGGGCAGGGCGCGGTCGGGGTGGTCGCCGAAGACGATGCAGACCCGGTCGAATTCGACGGCGTTCATTTGCGGCCCTCCATGCGCAGCATCCGGTCCAGCAGGATGGCGACGACGACGATCACCATGCCCGATTCGAAGCCTAGTGCGGTGTTGACGCTGTTCAGCGCCCGCACCACCGGCACGCCCAGCCCCGATGCGCCGACCAGCGCGGCGATGACGACCATCGACAGCGACAGCATGATGGTCTGGTTCAGCCCGGCCATGATCTGGGGCAGGGCGCTTGGCAGTTCCACCTTCCAGAGCAGTTGCCGGGGGGTGGCACCGAATGCAGTCGCGGCCTCGACCAGTGCGGGCGGGGTCGAGGCAATGCCCAGTTGCGTCAGCCTGATCGGCGCGGGCAGCACGAAGATCACGGTGGCCAGCAGGCCCGGCACCATGCCGATGCCAAAGAACACGATCGCCGGGATCAGATACACGAAGGTCGGCAGCGTCTGCATCAGGTCCAGGACCGGGCGCATCCAGGCATAAAGCCGCGGCCGGTGCGCGCAGGCGATGCCGATGGGCACGCCCACGGCCATGCAGACGATGCAGGCCGACAGGACCAGCGTCAGCGACTGCAGCATTTCGGACCAGTAGCCCTGGTTCAGCACGAACAGCAGCCCGAACATCACCAACAGGCAGGTGCCCAACCGACGTTGCAGCGCCCAGGTCAGCGCCACGGCCAGTGCGATGAACAGGAACGGGTTCGGCGCCTCCAGCCCCGTCAGGATGGCGTCGATCAGCGCCTCCATCCCGGTCGAGATCGCATCGAACAGCCCGGCCGCATTGGCGTTCAGCCAGTCAAAGACCGTCTTTGCGGTCCGTCCCACGGGGATCTTGGTGTCGGTGACCCAATCGGTCAGCTGTTCCATGCCTGCACCCTCTATGACGTTGGGGGCCCCGGCGGCACAGCGCCGGGGCGGGGGGTCATTGCGCCAGCGCCTCGGTCAGCGCGGTCTGGGGGTCGTTGCCGTCGGCGGTGGTCACGTCGACCAGCCAGGGGGTGGCCGCGTCCGGGTTGGCCGCAAGCCAGTCGCGGGCGGCGTCCATCGGATCCTGACCGTCGTTCAGGATCGCGCCCATAACCTCGTTCTCCATGGTCAGGGTGAACTCCAGGTTGGTCAGGAACTTGCCCACGTTCGGACATTCCGCGACATAGCCCGCGCGGGTGTTGGTGCGAACCTCGGCGCCGCCAAGATCGGGGCCGAAGATCTCATCGCCGCCGGTCAGATAGGTCATCTCGAACTGGGCGTTCATGGGGTGGGGCTCCCATCCCAGGAAGATCACCGGCTGATCGCTGTTGGTCGCGCGCTGGACCTGGGCCAGCATGCCCTGTTCGCTGGATTCGACGACCTCGAAGGTGCCCAGGTCGAACTTGTCCATCGCCACCATCTCAAGCAGCAGGCGGTTGCCGTCGTTGCCCGGCTCGATGCCATAGATCTTGCCGTCCAGCGCCTCGCTCTGCGCGGCGATGTCTGCGAAATCGGCGATCCCCAGGTCGGCACCGGCCTTGTTTGTGGCCAGCGTGTACTTCGCGCCGGTCAGGTTGGTGCGCACCGTGTCGACCGTGCCCGCGTCGCGATAGGGGGCGATGTCGGCCTCCATCGTGGGCATCCAGTTGCCCAGGAACACGTCCACGTCGTCCGTGGACAGCGCCGTATAGGTCACCGGAACCGAGAGGATGCGTGTTTCGGTCTCGTATCCCAGGGCCTGCAGGACCGTCGACGCGATGGCCGTGGTCGCGGTGATGTCGGACCAGCCCACGTCGGAAAACACCACCTCTCGGCAGCTGTCGGGTTCCTGCGCGGCGGCGGGCAGCGCCAGCGCGGGCGTCATCGCAAGGACCGCGAGGATGCGGGAAAGGGTCATGATGGGCTCCCTGTTCTTGATTGTTCAGTCAATTAACGTTACATGGAAACGGCAACGCAACAGAAATCTTCCGCCGCAGGTGCAATCATGCCGAAACTCGGGGCCGAGCCTATCCGAAAAGCAGCGCTGATCAATGCCGCGATCTTCGAGGTGGGGCGCGCGGGGTCGCTGGACGTCACCGTCGCACAGATCGCCAAGCGTGCCGGCATGTCGCCGGCGTTGGCCCACCATTACTTCGGATCCAAGGACCAGATCTTCCTGGCGGCGATGCGGTATATCCTGCGCAGTTATGGGCAATCGGTCCATGACCGCCTGCCGGGGCGGGGTGCGCGGGGGCGGTTGGATGCGATCATCCACGCCAGCTTTGCGCCCCAGAACTTTCAGCGCGAGACGGTCAGTGCGTGGCTCAATTTTTATGCACTTGCGCTGAACTCTCCCGAGGCCGCGCGCCTGTTGCGGGTCTATCACCGCCGGCTGCATTCGAACCTGATCGTGGCGCTGCGCGGCCTGACCGACCACCCCGAGCGCACCGCCGAGACGTTGGGTGCGCTGATCGACGGCGTTTATCTGCGCGCGGTCCTGACCCCCGGTCCGACCGATGCCGATGTGGCGCTGAACACCATCATGACCTATCTGAAGGAGGCCCTTGCATGAGCCTTTCCGCACAACCCACCGCATCCCTGTTCATCGGCGGCAAGCCGGTCGAAGGGCAGGGTGCCGACCTGCCCGTCCGCTATGCGTTGACCGGCGAGACCATTGCGACGCTGAAGGAGTCGTCGACCGACCAGGTGTCCCAGGCCTGCGCCGCCGCCAAGGCCGCCCAGCCCGCATGGGCCGCGATGGCGCCCGTCGAGCGGGGCCGCATTCTCGGCCGCGCGGCCGCGATCATCCTTGAGCGCAACGACGAACTGGCGCGCCTTGAGACCCTGGACACCGGCAAGCCGATCCAGGAGACGTTGGTGGCGGACTGGCCGTCGGGTGCCGCGGCACTGGAATATTTCGCGGGCCTGGCGGCGACACTGACCGGCCAGATGATCCCCCTGGGGGCGGACTGGGCCTATACCCGCCGCGAGGCCCTGGGTGTCTGTGCAGGCATCGGGGCCTGGAACTATCCCAGCCAGATCGCCTGCTGGAAGGCCGCGCCGGCCTTGGTCATGGGCAACACCATGGTCTTCAAACCGTCCGAAGAAACGCCGCTAGGGGCCCTGAAACTGGCGGAAATCTTCATCGAGGCGGGTATGCCTCCGGGCGTGTTCAACGTGGTGCAGGGCCGGGGCGATGTCGGTGCCGCGCTGGTCACCGACCCCAACGTGGCCAAGGTGTCCCTGACCGGTTCGGTGCCCACCGGCCGCCGCGTCTATGCGGCCGCCGCCGAAGGAATGCGCCATGTCACGATGGAGCTGGGCGGCAAGTCGCCCCTGATCGTCTTTGACGACGCGAACCTTGAGGACGCGGTCAGTGCCGCGATCCTGGCGAACTTCTACAGCTCGGGGCAGATCTGCTCCAACGGGACGCGCGTCTTCCTGCAGGAGGGCATCAAGGAGGACTTCCTGGCCCGCCTGGCGGAACGTGTGAAGGCCGTGCGCATGGGCGATCCGCTGGACCCGGACACCAATCACGGTCCGATCATCAATGCGGCCCAAGCCGACAAGATCCGCGCCGCCATCCGCGCCGGGCGTGACGCCGGTGCCCGGCTGGTCTGCGGCGGAGAGGGCGAGGGGCCGTTCATCCCGCCCACGGTCTTTGCCGATGCCACCGACGACATGACCATCGCGACGGACGAGATCTTTGGGCCCGTCCTGACTGCTCTCAGCTTTGCCGACGAGGACGAGGTGATCGCCCGTGCCAACGGCACCGGCTTTGGCCTGGCCGCGGGGGTCTTTACCCAGGACCTGTCCCGCGCCCATCGCGTGGTCGCCGCGCTGGAGGCCGGCACCTGCTGGATCAACACCTACAACCTGACGCCGGTCGAGATGCCCTTTGGCGGCGTCAAGCTGTCCGGTCTGGGCCGCGAGAACTCCGCCGCCGCGATCGAGCATTATAGCCAGTTGAAATCCGTCTATGTGGGCATGGGAGGCGTCGATGCACCCTACTGATCTTCCGAAAGCCGCCAAGGACGCGGATTACGTCATCATCGGCGCGGGCAGCGCCGGCTGTGCCCTGGCCTATCGCCTGACCGAGGCGGGACGCACCGTCACGCTGATCGAGTTCGGCGGCAGCGATGTCGGCCCCTTCATCCAGATGCCAGGCGCGCTGTCCTATCCGATGAACATGAGCCGCTATGACTGGGGCTTTGCCAGCCAACCGGAACCGCATCTGGGCGGGCGCAAACTGGCGACGCCGCGCGGCAAGGTCATCGGCGGATCGTCGTCGATCAACGGCATGGTCTTCGTGCGCGGCAACCCCAAGGATTTCCAGCATTGGGCCGACAGCGGCGCCGCGGGCTGGGACTATGCGGGCGTCCTGCCGTATTTCAAGCGGATGGAGACCTGGCACGGCGGCACGTCGCCGGTGCGCGGCACCAGCGGCCCGCTGCACATCACCCGCGGCAAGCGCAAGAACCCGTTGTTCAACACCTTCATCGAGGCGGGTCACCAGGCAGGATGGCCACGCACGGACGATTACAACGGCACCCAGCAGGAGGGTTTCGGCCCGATGGAGGCCACCATCTGGAAGGGCCGCCGCTGGTCCGCCGCCAATGCCTATCTGCGTCCTGCGAAAAAGACCGGCCTGCTGACCGTCGTGCGTGGTCTGGCGAACCGCATCCTGTTTCAAGGAAAACGCGCCTATGGTGTTGAAATCGAACGCAACGGCAAGGTCGAGGCCGTTCTGGCGAACCGCGAGGTCATCATCTCGGCCAGCACGATCAACACGCCCAAGCTGCTGATGCTGTCGGGCATCGGGCCTGCGGATCACCTGCGCCAGCATGGCATCACGCCACTTGCGGATCGTCCCGGCGTCGGGGGCAACCTGCAGGACCATCTTGAGATCTACATGCAGTACAAGTCGCTGAAGCCGGTGACGCTGTATACCTATTACAACCTGCTGGGCAAAGGCCGCGTGGGTGTCGAATGGCTGCTGCAGAAGACCGGCCTTGGCGCATCGAACCAGTTCGAAAGCTGCGGTTTCATCCGGTCGTCGGATGCGAAGGACTATCCCGACATCCAGTATCACTTCCTGCCGCTGGCGGTCCGTTATGACGGGAAATCGGCGGCCAAGGGTCATGGGTTCCAGGCCCATGTGGGGCCGATGCGGTCGAAATCGCGCGGCACAATCCGGCTGGCATCGGGTGACCCATCCGTGGCGCCCGAAATCCGCTTCAACTACATGTCCCAACCCGAGGATTGGGAGGAGTTCCGGGCATGCGTCCGCCATACGCGCCGCATCTTTGACGCCCCCGCGTTCAAGGAATATCGCGGCGACGAGATCCAGCCGGGCGATGCCGTGCAGACCGATGAACAGATCGACGCGTTCATCCGCGAACATGCGGAATCGGCCTATCATCCCTGCAGCACCGCCCGCATGGGTGCGGCCAGCGATCCCGACGCGGTCGTGGACCCCGAACTGCGTGTGATCGGGGTCGAGGGCTTGCGCGTCGCGGACAGCTCGATCTTTCCGCGCATCACCAACGGCAACCTGAACGGCCCGTCGATCATGACCGGCGAAAAGGCCGCCGATCACATCCTGGGCCGCCAGATGCTGCGCGCCTGACAAAGAAAGGCCCGCAGCGATGCGGGCCTTTCCCTATGCCGCGTCGGCCTCTGCCTGACGCTTGGTGTAGTTGAGGACCGGGGCCAGCCAACGTTCGGCCTCTTCCAGGGTCCAGCCCTTGCGCGCGGCGTAATCGCGGGCCTGATCCTCCTCGATCTTGGCGACGCCGAAGTAATAGCTGTCGGGATGGCTGATATAGAGGCCCGAAACCGACGATCCCGGCCACATCGCCATGCTTTCCGTCAGCGTCACGCCGGTCGCAGCTTCCGCGTCCAGCAACTTGAAAAGCGTCAGCTTTTCGGTGTGGTCGGGTTGGGCCGGATAGCCCGGCGCGGGACGGATGCCGGTATAGGGTTCCGCCGCCAGTTCCTCCGGCGCAAAGCCCTCGTCCCTGGCATAGCCCCAATAGTCGCGCCGCACGCGTTCGTGCAGCATCTCGGCCATGGCCTCGGCGATACGGTCAGCCAGCGCCTTGACCATGATCGCGCCGTAGTCGTCATTGGCGCGTTCATAGCGTGCAGCGATCTCTGCCTCCTCGGGGCCTGCCGTCACGACGAAACCGCCGACATGGTCGGGGATGCCTTCGGGTGCCACGAAGTCGGACAGGGCCACGTTGGGCCGGTCGCCACGCTTGGTGACCTGCTGGCGCAACGTGTGAAGCATGGCCTGCGTCTCCGACCGATCGTCGCCGGTGAACAGGCGGATGTCGTCGCCGACCGCGTTCGCGGGCCAGAAACCGACCACGGCCCGCGGCTTGAACCATTGGCCGTCGATGATCTGGGCCAGCATCTCCTGCGCCTCGGCGAACAGCTGGCGGGCGGCCTCGCCCTGCTTTTCGTCGTCAAGGATGCGCGGATAGACGCCCTTCAGCTCCCAGGTCTGGAAGAACGGCGTCCAGTCGATATAGCGCGCGATCTGGGCCAGGTCCCAATCCTCGATCACCCGCGCGCCGGTGAAGGTCGGTGCGGTGGGCACATAGCCGCTCCAGTCGATCTTCAGCGCATTGTCGCGCGCCTTGGCCAGCGGAAGGCGTGATTTCAATGCCTCGGACCGCTCGTGCCGCTCGGCGACGGCGGCATAGTCGGCCCGGATCTCGTCGACATAGGCGGCTTTGCGGTCGGTCGACAGCAGGTTGGAGGCGACGCCCACGGCCCGGCTGGCGTCGGTCACATAGACCGCCTGGCCGCGCGTGTAGCGGGGCGAGATCTTGACCGCCGTATGGATCTTGGATGTCGTCGCGCCACCGATCAGCAGGGGAATGTCCATTCCCTCGCGCTCCATCTCGGAGGCCAGGTGCACCATCTCGTCCAGGGACGGGGTGATCAGGCCGGACAGGCCGATGATGTCCACGTTCTCGTCGCGGGCGACCTGCAGGATCTTCTGCGCCGGGACCATCACGCCCAGGTCGATGACCTCGAAGTTGTTGCAAGCCAGCACGACGCCGACGATGTTCTTGCCGATGTCATGGACGTCGCCCTTGACGGTCGCCATCAGGATCTTGCCCGCGGTCTCGCGTTCTGTCCCGCCGGACAGGCGCTTTTCCTCCTCCATATAGGGCAGAAGGACGGCCACGGCCTGCTTCATCACGCGGGCGGATTTCACCACCTGCGGCAGGAACATCTTGCCCGCGCCGAACAGGTCGCCCACCACGTTCATCCCCGCCATCAGCGGGCCTTCAATCACGTGCAGCGGACGTTCGGCGGCCTGCCGGGCTTCCTCGGTGTCGGCTTCGATATATTCGGTGATGCCATTGACCAGCGCATGTTCCAGCCGCTTGTCCAGCGGCCATTCGCGCCAGGACAGATCCTTTTCGCGCTTGGCCCCCTGACCGTCGCCGCGGAACCGCTCGGCGATCTCCAGCAGGCGTTCGGTGCCGTCGGGGCGGCGGTTCAGGACGACATCCTCGCAGGCCTCGCGCAGATCGGGGTCTATCTGGTCATAGACGGCCAACTGGCCCGCATTGACGATGCCCATGTCCATCCCCGCCTTGATGGCATGGTACAGGAACACGGCATGCATCGCCTCGCGCACCGGTTCGTTGCCGCGGAAGCTGAAGGACAGGTTCGACACGCCGCCCGACACATGCGCATGGGGCAGGTTCTGGCGGATCCATCGCGTCGCCTCGATGAAGTCGACGCCGTAGTTGTTGTGCTCCTCGATGCCCGTCGCCACGGCGAAGATGTTCGGGTCGAAGATGATGTCCTCGGGCGGAAAGCCCACCTCGTTCACCAGGATGTCGTAGGCACGCTGGCAGATCTCAATCTTGCGGGCGGCGGTGTCGGCCTGGCCCTGCTCGTCGAAGGCCATGACCACGACCGCCGCGCCATAGGCCAGGCACAGTCGCGCCTGATGGCGGAACTGCTCCTCTCCCTCCTTCATGCTGATCGAGTTGACGACCGGCTTGCCCTGCACGCATTGCAGGCCGGCCTCGATCACCTCCCATTTGGAGCTGTCGATCATGATGGGCACGCGGGCGATGTCGGGCTCGGCCGCCAGCAGGTTCAGGTATTCGACCATCGCGGCCTTTGAATCGATCAGGCCCTCGTCCATGTTGATGTCGATGATCTGGGCGCCGTTCTCGACCTGATCGCGGGCGACCTCCAGGGCGGTGGCATAGTCGCGCTCCTTAATCAGCTTTCGGAAACGGGCGGAGCCGGTGACGTTGGTGCGTTCGCCCACGTTCACGAAGGGGATGTCCGGCGTCAGGACAAAGGGCTCCAGCCCCGACAGGCGCAGGTAACGATCAGGCATAGGCGGGCACCTTTCTGGGGGCGAAGGGGGCCACGGCATCGGCGATGGCGCGGATATGATCGGGCGTGGTGCCGCAGCAGCCGCCAACCACGTTGACCAGCCCCGCGCGCGCGAATTCGGCGACCTGCGGGGCGGTGTCATGGGGGCCTTCGTCATACTGGCCGAAGGCGTTGGGCAGGCCGGCATTGGGATAGGCACAGATCAGCGTGTCGGCCACGCCCGACAGCTCGACCAGATGCGGCCGCATGGCCGAGGCGCCAAGCGCGCAGTTCAGGCCGATGGTCCAGGGGTTCGCATGGCGAACCGAATGCCAGAACGCAGTCGGCGTCTGGCCCGACAGGGTGCGCCCCGACGCGTCGGTGATCGTGCCCGAGATCATCATGGGAAGACGCTGGCCGTGATCCTCCATCGCCTGGATGCAGGCAAAGATCGCGGCCTTGGCGTTCAGCGTATCGAAGATCGTCTCGATCAGCAGGATGTCGGTACCGCCAGCGATCAGACCCTTGGCCTGCTGCAGATAGGCGGCACGCAGGTCCTCGAACGTCACGGCGCGGTATCCGGGGTCGTTGACGTCCGGGCTCATCGATGCGGTGCGGTTCGTCGGCCCGATGGCGCCCGCGACGAAACGGGGCCGCCCGTCCTGGGCCGTCGCGCGGTCCAGGGCACGGCGGACGACGCGGGCACCCTCGACGTTCAGGTCGTGGACCGCCTCGCCCAGACCATAATCGGCCTGCGCGATGGTGGTCGCGGAAAATGTATTGGTCTCGACGATGTCGGCGCCGGCCATCGCATAGCGGTAATGGATCTCCTCGACCGCCTCGGGCTGGGTCAGGATCAGCAGGTCGTTGTTGCCCTGCTGGGGGTGGTCGGTGTGATGACGGCAGACATGACCGGATCCGTGGCCGGTATAGTCGTCCTCTCCCAGGCCAAGGGCCTGGATCTGCGTGCCCATCGCGCCGTCCAGGATCAGGATGCGTTCGGATGCGGCCTTGTTCAGGGCCGCAAAGGCGGGGGATGGGGGCAGGGACATGGGATCAGGCCTTTCGGTTTCAGCCCGTGATATAGGCGTTCCGCGTCCCATCGGCAAATTCATAGTATTCGACAAGATCATGAGCGAGGCGCATGGTCAGACCGGAACGCCGCCTTCGTCCTTGAGTGTCTTCAGAACGATCTCGGAGCGGACCTGCGCCACCTGCGGGTGTGGCAGCAGGTGGCGATGGACGAAATCGGCAAAGGCCTCTAGGTCGCGGGCGCGCACGTCCAGAACGTAATCGGCATCGCCGGATACCGAGAACGCCTGCCGGATCATCGGCTGTGCCGTCACGAAGCGGGCGAATTCGTCCTCGCGCCCTTGGCCATGGCCGCGCAGGTTGACGCGGATCACCGCCCGGAACCCGTGCCCCAGCTTGGCGGCCGAAAGCCGTGCGGCATAGCCCTCGATCACGCCGGCCTCCTCCAGGGCCGCGCGCCTGCGCGAGATCTGGCTGGCAGACAGCCCCGCGACCTGTGCCAATGCGGCGTTGCTGAGGGCCCCGTCGCGCTGCAGGGCAGCCAGGATTGCACTGTCGAACCGGTCCATGCGTCACCCGTGCGTCATTTGCGCCATCGATGCGCGTTTCGTGCAATTTTGACCGCTTGGCGATCCTCTTTGCAAGCACATTGCAGCGGCCCGCGCGCATCATGGTGGCAACAAGCAGGAGGAATGCCATGGGACCCTTTCCCCACGATGCCCCCAAGGCCACGATCAGTGCCGCGAACCCCGCGGGAACGGATGGGTTCGAGTTTGTCGAATACGCCCATCCGGACCCGGCCGTCCTGGACCGCATCTTCCGGCAGATGGGGTTTAACCCCGTGGCGACCCACAAGACCAAGGCGATCACGCTCTATCGTCAGGGCGACATCAACTATCTGCTGAATGCCGAGGCGGACAGCCATGCAGCCGGCTTTGTCGCGGAACACGGCCCCTGCGCGCCGGCCATGGCGTGGCGGGTTGTGGACGCGCAGGTCGCCCTGAAGCGCGCGTTGGAGCTTGGCGCCACCGAATACACCGGGCCCGGCAAGTCGATCGAGGCACCGGCTGTCCTGGGGATCGGCGGGTCGCTTTTGTATTTCATCGACCGCTATGGGAACGCGGGCAGTGCCTATGACGCGGATTACAATTGGATCGGCGAGGCCGACCCGCGCCCCGAAGGGTTCGGCTTCTTCTATCTGGATCACCTGACCCACAACGTGATCCGCGGCAACATGGACACGTGGTACAAGTTCTATCACGACACGTTCAATTTCCGCGAGATCCGCTTCTTCGACATCAAGGGCAAGCAGACCGGTCTGGTCAGCCGCGCCCTGACATCGCCCTGCGGCAAGATCCGCATCCCGATCAACGAGAGCACCGACGATCACAGCCAGATCGAGGAATATCTGCGCGAGTACAAGGGCGAGGGCATCCAGCACATCGCCATCGCCTCGAACGACATCTATGCCGGAACCGACCGCATTGCCGAGGCCGGGATGGAGTTCATGCCCGGCCCCCCCGACACCTATTACGAGATGTCGCACCGCCGCGTGAAGGACCATGACGAACCGCTGGACCGCATGAAGGCGCGCGGCATCCTGATTGACGGCGAAGGCGTCGTGGGTGGCGGAGAGACGCGCATCCTGCTGCAGATCTTCTCGAAGACGGTGATCGGGCCGATCTTCTTCGAGTTCATCCAGCGCAAAGGCGACGACGGGTTCGGAGAGGGCAATTTCCGCGCCCTGTTCGAGTCCATCGAGGAAGACCAGATCCGGCGCGGCGTTCTCGACGCCACCCCGGCCGAGTAGGGAGGAGCGGCGCGGCGGCGGGGAGGCCGCCGCGCCGATCATCATGGCCTGGACCGATTACAGCAGCGCCCCGGCGCCTGGCACGCGCGTCTGCGCGGCGACCCGGGTCACCGACGTCCATCCGCTGACCGTCACGACCGACCGCGGGTCGTTCCCGATGATCGTGCTGCGCGACGGCGACGTGCTGCGTGCCTATGTGAACGCCTGTCCGCATCAGTACCTGCCGCTGGATTACCGCGGCGATATGCTGCTTTCTGCGGATGGATTGCGGCTGCTGTGCACCGCACATGGCGCAAGCTTCGACAAGTCGACCGGCAGCGTCGTGGCCGGTGCGGAATGCGGGCTGGATGCGGTCCCGATCATGCAACAGGGCGACCACATCGTGATCGCCCCCTGACAAATTTCATGCGCGGTCCCTGACCGGGATCAGAAGCCGGCCTTGATCTTCTCGAACTCGGCCAACTGGCGCTGACGCAGTTCGGGGTCATTCGGGGTCTGGGCCAGGACGGGTGCGTCGATCTCGGCCAGACCTTCGGCGACGGCGGGTTCGTCGGCAATGGTCGCCATGGCCGCGGCCGAGGTATGGCCATAACCGATCGTGTCCAGCAGCGCCTTGGCGGCCGACGGCTCCAGCCAGGCGTTGATGAAGTCATAGGCCTTGTCTTCGCTGCCCGGACCGTCCTTGACGTTCACGTAGCCGCAAAAGAAGGTCGACGACCCTTCGGCCGGCTCACGCTGAAAGCCCACCGGATAATTGTCGGCCTGCAGATAGACGACACCGTCGTTCCACGACCAAGCCACGTCCACCGCACCCGACGCCATCAGCTGTGCCTGCTCGGACGGGTCGGCCCAGTAGGCCGCAACATTGACATGCGCCTCGCGCAGCCAGGCGGCGGCGGCCTGGAACTGTTCGTCGGTCACCTCGGACCAGTCGGTCACGCCGGTCGCCAGATAGGCCAGCGCCCAGACATCATCCGAACTGTCGGGCAGCGAGGTGCGGCCCTGATATTTCGGGTTGGTGAACACGCTCAGGCTGGCCACGTCCTCGGCCGGGACGGTCTCGGTGTTGTAGGCGATGGCGGTCGCGCCCCAGTCGGTCGGGATGAACCACACGCCCTGATCGTCGCGGAAGACCTCGCTGTCCAAGAATCGCTCCTCGATCTGCTCGAAGTTCGGGATGCGCGACGTGTCCCAAGGCTCGATCAAACCGGCATCGCGGTACTTGCCGACCATCTGGCTGCAGGGGTGGATCACGTCCGCCTTGAAACCCGACGCGACCTTCTGGAACGCTTCGTCGTCATCGCCGTAGAAGGCATAGGTCGGGCTGTCGCCGTGCTTGTCCACATAGGCCTGGAAGATCGAGGGTTCCTCGAACCCGGCCCAATCGAAAACCGTCAGTTCGCGGTCGGCGGCATAGGCGGGCAGGGCCGCCGCGGCCAGGATGGTGGTGGTCAGCAAGCGCATGAAAACTGGCCTCTCTGTTGTCGGATTTGCGACAACGCTAAGGCGGGCTGCGGGCGCGCGCAAGGGTTTCGCGCGCCCGTGATGGGCCTGTGTGCCTAGCGCATCCGCAATGCGCCGTCGACGCGGATCGTCTCTCCGTTCAGATAGTCGTTCTGTACGATGAAGACGCAGGTCCGCGCGAATTCGGTCGGATCGCCAAGCCGCTTGGGATAGGTCACCTCGGCCGCCAGGCTGTCCTGCACGTCCGCGGGCAGGCCCTTGAGCATGGGCGTGCCAAAGATGCCGGGTGCGATGGCGCAGACCCGGATGCCTTGTCCCGCCAGATCGCGCGCCAGCGGCAGCGTCATGCCCGCAATGCCGGCCTTGGAGGCAGCATAGGCGGCCTGGCCCTTCTGCCCGTCAAAGGCGGCGATGGACGCCGTGTTCACGATCACGCCGTTCTGGGCACGCCCGTTCGCGGCCATGCGTTCGGCGGCCAGGCGCAGCACGTTGAAGCTGCCGATTAGGTTGACCTCGATCGTGCGGCGAAAGCTGTCCAGACGGTGCGGACCGTCGCGGCCCAGGGTCTTTTCTCCCACCACCACGCCCGCGCAGTTCACGCAGACATCGATGCCCCCCATCCGCGCCACGGCATGATCCAGCGCCGCCGTCACGCTGGCCTCGTCGGTGACGTCGGTCACGGCATAATGCGCGCCGATGGCGGATGCGGCTTCGGCCCCCGCCGGGTCGCGGTCCAGCACGGTGACCTGCGCCCCCATGTCGCGGAAATGCGCCGCGGTGGCGGCGCCCAGGCCCGATGCGCCCCCGGTCACGACGGCGCGGCAGTTCGACAGATCCATGATCCCCTCCCAGGATGTTCCGGTCGGGTTCTGGCACGTGGGCGCGCGCGCGCCAAGATCAGTCGCGCAGCAGTTCCGGCCCGCCGGCGATCAAGGGGTCGCGCGTTCCGATGGCGGCCTGATCCTTGCCTGCGTAATCGACCGCGCCCAGAATGGTCTGGATCGCGGCGATCCGGGCGCGGCGCTTGTCGTCCGACCGGATCACGGTCCAGGGCGCGATCGGCGAATGGGACGCCGCCAGCGTGTCGCGGATCGCCGCGGTATAGTCGTCCCACCGGGCCAGCCCGTCCACGTCGATGCCGCTCAGCTTCCACTGCTTCAGCGGGTCCTTCTCGCGGTCCAGAAAGCGACGCAACTGTTCGGCGCGGCCCACGTTCAGCCACAGCTTGACCAGGATGATCCCGTCGTCGACCAGCATCTGTTCGAACCCCGGCAGCTGGCGAAAGAACGCCGCGCGCTGCGTGTCGGTCGAAAAGCCGAAGACCCGTTCGACCACGCCGCGGTTGTACCAGCTGCGGTCGAACAGGGCGATCTCTCCGGCGCCGGGCAGCCAATCGACATAGCGCTGGAAATACCACTGGCCCGCCTCGCGCTCGTTCGGCTTGGGCAGGGCCACGATGCTGGCCGACCGGGGGTTCAGGTTTTCGCGCACACGCTCGATCGTGCCGCCCTTGCCGGCGGCGTCGCGCCCCTCGAACAGGACCACCAGCCGCTTTCCGCTGTCGATCACGTCGTGCATCATGCGAACCAGCTGCATCTGCAACGCAGCCATCTGCGGTTCGTATTCCGCTTTGGGCATCTCTGCGCTGTAGGGGAAGTCCGGGTCCAGGATGTCCTTGGACGACCCCTTCTGAACCGCCTTGCGGATCGGCGCGGGGGCCTCGTCCTGCAGATAGGCGGTGATCTTCCCCACCAGCGGCAGGTCCGGCAGTTCGGCGCCCATGTGCTCAGCCCTCTCCGATGCGCGACATGTCGTACCATGTCGTCTGATAGATCTCGTTGATCCAGTTACCGTAGAGCAGGTGCGCATGGCTGCGCCAGCGGTTCGCGGGCGCCCGCGTCGGGTCGTCGCCGGGATAATAGTTGGCGGGCACGTTCACCGGTTTCCCCGCCGCCACGTCCCGGTCGTATTCCTCCTTGAGCGTGGAGCTGTCATATTCGAAATGGTTGAAGACATAGAGGGCGCGGTGCCCCGGATCGGCCAGCAGGCAGGGCCCGACATCGGCGCTGGCCAGCAGGGTGGTCAGCGCCGGGCGGGCGTCCACGTCGTCCTGACGCACCTCGGTCCAGCGGCTGACCGGGACCAGCACCTCGTCCGAGAACCCGCGCAGATAGGGCGATGCCGGTGCCAGATTGGTGTGCCGGAAACAGCCGAACGCCTTGGCCGGCAGGGGGTGCTTTGGCAGGCCGTGGAAATGCGCCGCCATCGCCATGCCACCCCAGCAGACCCCGAAGGTCGAATGAACATGGGTCTGCGTCCAGGCAAAGACGCGGGTCAGTTCGTCCCAATAGGTCACGTCCTCGAACGGCAGATGCTCGATCGGAGCGCCGGTGATGACCAGGCCGTCGAACTTCTCTCCGCTGGCCTCGACGTCGCGGAACGGTCGATAGAAGCTTTCCATGTGGTCGGCAGCGGTGTTGCGGCTTTCATGGTCCGACATGCGGATCAGCTGAAAGTCGATCTGCAGCGGCGTGGCGCCGATCAGCCGGGCGAACTGGTTCTCGGTCTGGATCTTCTTGGGCATCAGGTTCAGCAGCGCGATGCGCAGGGGACGGATGTCCTGGGTCGCGGCACGGCCCGGCGACATGACCATCACCCCTTCTTGGGACAGGATGCGATAGGCGGGCAGGCTTTCGTTCAACGTGATGGGCATGTCAGCTATCCTTGCGCGCGATGGCGGTCGCGATCAGGTCGGTAAAATCGTCAGGGGTGCGGATCTGCGCCACCTCCTCGGCCAGGATGGTGACGCCGCGCCGGGCCATCGCCTCATAGCGCGGCTGGCGATGGGCCAGCGCCCGGGCATAGGTCCAGCGGATGAAGTCATCGGGGTTCACCTGGTCAGCCTCCAGCCCCTTTTCCACGCGATAGGCGATCCAGGCGCGTTCCAGGAATTGCGGCTGGTAATACAT
Organism: Paracoccus sp. NFXS7; assembly: GCF_040148865.1. Taxonomy (NCBI): domain Bacteria; kingdom Pseudomonadati; phylum Pseudomonadota; class Alphaproteobacteria; order Rhodobacterales; family Paracoccaceae; genus Paracoccus; species Paracoccus sp. NFXS7. The sequence goes on along the minus strand of NZ_JAKEKV010000001.1, from coordinate 296,196 downwards.
CGGCTTCGGCGCGCGGTCGAAGCGGCGGACCAGTTCGGCGGTATGCGCGTCGCTGCCCTTGATCCAGACCAGCAGCAGGTCGCGCGACAGGGCGGTCAGGACCGGGTCGTCGGGATCGTCCGGATCCACAACCTCGCAGATCGAGCCGCCGCTGTCGCAGACGAAATGCGGCGTGCCATAGATGTCGCCGGCGCGGTCCATGAAATGTCGGGTGTCCAGAAGCGAGGCGATCTCGGCCCGGCGATGCTGGTCCTGACGCTGGCAATAGGCGTCGAAGGGCAGCCCCCCGCGCGACGGGCTGCCGGGCTTGCCCAGATAGGTGGACAGCGGCGCCAGGTTGTCGAAGGTGATGTTGCTGGCGATATGCACGCTGTCAGACATCAGCAATTCGCGCAGAAACGGCACCTTCATCGCCTCGCGCTTGAAATTGTCGGCGATGTATTCACCCATGTAGCGCGTGCCGATCCGGTAATCGACGCTGTAGTGGAACCAGTCGCCCGTGTCCCGCAGCATCGAGGCCAGATAGGTCTTGCCCAGGCCGGACATGCCGAAAAGCACGACCCGCTTGCCCGCGGCGGCCCGCCATTCATCCGCGCTGCCATAGATCATCCGATGCCCTTTCCCTGCTCGGCCCCTAGGTAATCGCATGCATGCGGCATGGAAAGAGGCCGACCGCACGGGCGTACCACGCCGCGTCGCGCAGGACCCTCTGCGTCCCGCGCAGGCCGGGGGGCCAGCCCCCCGGACCCCCCGCCGTCACGATATTCCGCCAGTTCGTTGCGCATCGTCGGCCTGGCCCCCGCGCAGGGGCGTTTGGACGATGTCGCCGCCCACCACCACAGGGTTGACGTCCAACGAAAAACGGCCCTGTCACGGAGACAGGGCCGATCGGTGATGAAGAACGGGCAGGCGGCGATCAGAAGCTGTAGCCGATGCGGATGCCGATCCCCAGCAGGTCGCTGTCTTCCATCTGTGCACGGGGTTCGCCGCCGGTCTGGGGACGCGCGTCGCCCAGCTTGGAGTAGTTGATCCCCGTGGTGATCTTCATGTTGTCCATGGTGTAGACGGCGGCCAATGTCAGGCCGAGGCGACCGTTGGTCGGCGCCAGGGGCGAGACCAGATCGTCGTTCTCGGGCTCGTAGACCAGCGCTGCGGAGCCGGACCATGTCTCGTTGAACTTGCGGCCGACGCCGAGCGTATAGGTCGTCGTGTCCTCCAGCGATACGAGGCCGTCCGTGACGTTGAAGCCCAGTGGATCCGTCGCAGTGGGTGCGCGGGAGAAGATGCGCGGGTTCACGGTGAACTCCGACCAGTTGACCCAGCGGATGCTGCCGAAGACCAGCGTGTCCGCAGCGACGCCGGTCTGCGCTTCGAGGGTCAGCGATTCCGGGGTGTCGACGGTCGTGGTGGAACGTCCCAGGATGGTGCCGTTCACGCTCTCGACCGTGTCGAACTGATGTTCGACCTTGGAGTTGTAGGTCAGCGAGACGCGACCCGCGATGTCGGGAATCTCATAGGCTGCACCGACCACGAAGCCGACGCCCCAGTCCTGGTCCAGCTGCACGTTGTAGCCGCTGATCGGACCATAGGCCGCGCCGCTCAGCGTCACTTCGGCATCGGCGCGCGAGCCGCGCAGGCCGCCATGGAAGGACAGGTTGTTGGGCAGCTTGTAGCGCATCAGGGCGGTGACGGTCGTCGAATCGACGCGCGCTCGGGTGCCGCCCAGCAGGAACGATCCCCCATCGGCGGCAGGGGTGTAGGTCACGTCCGCGCCGAAGGGCTGTTCGATGATCAATGCGGCCGACAGCGCGTCGTTGAACTGGTGCTTGTAGCCCAGGCCCACGAACCCATAGCCGTTTGCCACGTCACCCGTGTCACGCTGCGGGATCGGTGCGCCCACGGGAGGGCTGTCCGGGCCTTCGACGGTCGGGTCGGCGCCGCCGAAGCTGAGTTCCGCGTAATTGCCCTGTTCGAACAGGATGTTCAGTGACTGGGGCGCGCGTTCGATCCCCCCGGCCAGCAGTGGCGCGGTTCCCGCCAGCAGCGCGGCCATGCTCGTGATTGCGAATTTCATGTCATCCTCCCTCGGTCGGGCGAACCGCCCCCGGAACCCACCGTAGCGCACGAACGTTATCGATCAATTACCCAAACACGCTGACGTGACGTCCGCGTCATGTCAGCTCGTATGCCGTGTCGTCCGTGCAACGCCTGCGTGCGGGCTGGACAAAGCGGACAGGGCGTGAAAGGGGAAACTGCCAAACGAGATTGCCGCAAGGACACCCCCCATGCAGATTCGTGAGGCCCTCACATTCGACGACGTTCTTCTGGTTCCGGCAGCATCGACGGTGCTTCCCTCGACCGCTGACGTGACCACCCATGTCACCCGGTCGATCCGGATGAACATTCCGCTGCTGTCATCCGCCATGGACACGGTCACCGAAAGCCGCATGGCCATTGCGATGGCGCAGGCCGGCGGCATGGGCGTGATCCACCGCAACCTGACGACCGAGCAGCAGGCCGACGAGGTCCGCCGCGTCAAGCGCTTTGAGAGCGGTATCGTCTACAACCCGATCACCCTGACGCCGGACCAGACCCTGGCCGATGCCAAGGCGCTGCAGGACCGATACAACGTCACCGGTTTTCCGGTCGTCGATGCGGACGGACGCGTGCTGGGGATCGTGACCAACCGCGACATGCGGTTCGCCAGCGACATGCGCACCCCGGTGCGAGCCATGATGTCGTCGGACAACCTGGCCATCCTGCGCGAACCGGCCGACCGGGCCGAGGCGATCAGCCTGATGAAGGCGCGCCGGATCGAAAAGCTGCTGGTCACCGACGGGTCGGGCAAGCTGACCGGCCTTCTGACGCTGAAGGATACCGAAAAGGCCGTGCTGAACCCGCAGGCCTGCAAGGATGACCTGGGCCGCCTGCGCGTAGCGGCAGCCTCCACCGTGGGCGACGAGGGCTTCGAGCGCAGCTGCGCGTTGATCGAGGCCGGCGTGGACATGGTCGTGATCGACACGGCCCACGGCCATTCCGCAGGCGTCGCGCGCGCGGTCGAACGGGTCAAGGCGTTCCGCGAGGGCGTGCAGGTGGTTGCCGGCAACGTCGCCACGACCGAGGCCACGCGCGCGCTGATCGGCGCAGGCGCGGATGCGGTCAAGGTCGGCATCGGGCCGGGCTCGATCTGCACCACGCGGATCGTGGCGGGCGTGGGAGTGCCGCAGCTGACCGCGATCATGGATGCCGTGGCCGGTGCGGGCGACATCCCGATCATCGCTGACGGTGGGATCAAGTTCAGCGGCGATTTCGCCAAGGCCATCGCCGCGGGCGCCAGCTGCGCCATGGTCGGCAGCGCCATCGCCGGCACCGACGAAAGCCCCGGTGAGGTGATCCTGTACCAGGGCCGCAGCTTCAAGTCCTATCGCGGGATGGGCTCGCTGGGCGCGATGGCCCGCGGATCGGCCGACCGCTATTTCCAGAAGGACGCGGCCAGCGACAAGCTGGTCCCCGAGGGGATCGAGGGGCAGGTGCCCTACAAGGGGACGGCCAACGCCGTGGTGCACCAGCTGGTCGGCGGCCTGCGCGCCGCGATGGGCTATACCGGCTGCGCCACCGTCGCCGAGATGCGCACCAACTGCCAGTTCGTCCGCATCACCGGGGCAGGGCTGAAGGAAAGCCACGTCCACGACGTGCAGATCACGCGCGAAAGCCCGAACTACCGGTTGGGCTGAACATCGGCATCACAGCGAAAAGGCGGCCCCCGCAAAGGGGGCCGCCTTTGTCATGGGCGGTCGGGGCGCACGGATGCGCCCCTGCCGGATCACGCCGCGATGTCGAAGCGGTCGGCGTTCATCACCTTGACCCAGGCGGCGACGAAATCACGGACGAACTTCTCGGCGTTGTCGTCCTGGGCATAGACCTCGGCATAGCTGCGCAGGATCGAGTTCGAGCCCACGGTCACGTCCACGCGCGACGCCTGCCAGCGGACGGCGTCGGTCTTGCGGTCGCGGATCTCATAGACCTCGGCGTCGCCTTGGGCCTTGGTCCAGCGGTTGGCCATGTCCGTCAGGTTGACGAAGAAGTCCTGCGTCAGCGCGCCTTCGCGGTCGGTCAGCACGCCCAGCTTGGACCCGCCATGGTTGGCGCCGATCACCCGCAGCCCGCCCAGAAGGACGGTCATCTCGGCCGCGGTCAGGCCCAGCAGCTGCGCACGATCCAGCAGCAGTTCCTCGGCGTTGACGGCGAAATCGGCCTTCAGCCAGTTGCGGAACCCGTCATGCACCGGCTCCAGCGCGTCGAAGGATGCCGCGTCGGTCTGCTCTTCGGTCGCGTCGCCGCGGCCGGGGGCAAAGGGCACGGTGATCGCGTGCCCTGCCGCCTGCGCGGCCTTCTCGATGCCGACATTGCCGGCCAGCACGATGACATCGGCCAATGGCACGCCGGCCTCGTCGGCGATGGGCTGCAGGACGGACAGGACGCGGGCCAGGCGCGCGGGTTCGTTGCCGGCCCAGTCCTTCTGCGGGGCCAGACGGATGCGGGCGCCGTTGGCACCGCCGCGCAGGTCGGACCCGCGGAAGGTCCGCGCGCTGTCCCAGGCCGTCGCCACCATATCGGCCACGGTCAGGTCGGTCGCCGCGATCCGCGCCTTGAGGCCTTCGACGTCGTAATCGGTCCGGCCGGCGGGAACCGGGTCCTGCCAGATCAGGTCCTCGGACGGCACGTCGGGCCCGACATAGCGTGCCTTGGGACCCATGTCGCGGTGGGTCAGCTTGAACCAGGCGCGGGCGAAGGCGTCGTCGAAGCTGGCCGGATCGGCGATGAACTTCTCGCAGATGGCGCGATAGACGGGGTCCACCTTCATCGCCATGTCCGCGTCGGTCATGATCGGCATGGTCCGGATCGACGGATCCTCGACATCGGCGGGCATGTCCTCGGGCTTGATGTCCACGGGCTCCCACTGCCAGGCGCCTGCGGGCGACTTGCGCAGCTCCCACTCATGGCCGAACAGCATGTCGAAATAGCCCATGTCCCACTTGGTGGGGTTGCTGGTCCAGGCGCCCTCGATGCCGCTGACCATCTGGTCGCGGCCGATGCCGCGGCGGCCTTCCTGCGCGTTCCAGCCCAGGCCCTGCTCGTGCAGCGCCGCGCCTTCTGGCTCGGCCCCCATGTTCTCGGCCCGGCCGTTGCCGTGGCTCTTGCCGATGGTGTGGCCGCCGGCGGTCAGGGCGACGGTCTCCTCGTCGTTCATGGCCATCCGGGCAAAGGTCTCGCGGATGTGCTGGGCGGTGGCCGCCGGGTCGGGCTGACCGTTCACGCCCTCGGGGTTCACGTAGATCAGGCCCATCTGCACGGCGGCCAGCGGGTTCTCCATCGTGTCGGGCTTGGTCACGTCCGCATAGCGGCTTTCAGATCCCTCCAGGAACTCCTTCTCGGCGCCCCAGTAGATGTCCTTCTCGGGATGCCAGATGTCCTCGCGGCCAAAGGCAAAGCCGAAGGTCTTCAGGCCTGCCTGCTCATAGGCGATGGTCCCGGCCAGCACGATCAGGTCGGCCCAGCTGATCTTGTTGCCGTACTTTTTCTTGATCGGCCACAGCAGGCGGCGACCCTTGTCGGTGTTGTTGTTGTCGGGCCAGCTGTTCAGCGGCGCGAAACGCTGGTTGCCAGTGCCCGCACCGCCCCGACCGTCGCCAAGGCGATAGGACCCCGCCGCGTGCCAGGTGACGCGCGCGAACATGCCGACATAGCTGCCCCAGTCGGCGGGCCACCACTCCTGGCTGTCGGTCATCAGGGCGCGGATGTCGTTCTTCAGCGCCTCGACGTCCAGCGACTTCAGCTGTTCGCGATAGTTGAAATCGGGGCCAAGCGGGTTCGTCTTTCGGTCATGCTGGTGCAGGATGTCGAAGTTCAGCGCACTGGGCCACCAGTCGGTGTTCGACGCTGCGGTCGAGGTATGGCTGCCATGCATCACCGGGCATTTGCCGGCGCTGTTCATCGGGTTGCCGTCCATCATCATCTCCATCTTGCGGGCCATGCGGGCGGTCCGGCGGCATTCCGCGGACCGGTCGCATCGCGGGCGATTCGTCATTGCCAGACAGTAGCTTGGTCAACGCATCAGGTAAATTTCGATTAACTGATCGACACCGTCAGGAATGCTGATGGGGCTGGCCCGGTCCCGTGTCATCATGATAGGCAAATGACCTGACAGATCAGCCAAGGGCACCCATGACCCATCACACCCTTTTCGGACGGGCGACATCGTGACGCCCGCCGCCCGCATCAGCGCCGCCATCACCGTTCTGGACCAGATCCTTGCCGGCAGCCCCGCGGAACAGGCGCTGTTGCGCTGGTCGCGTGCCAGTCGCTTTGCGGGGTCGGGCGACCGGGCCGCCCTGCGCGATCTGGTCTTCGGTGCCCTGCGGCAGCGAGACAGTCTTGCCGCCTTGGGCGGGGGTCTGACGGGGCGGGGGCTGATGATCGGCCATGTCCGCCAATCCGGTCCGTCGCTGGACGCGATCTTTACCGGAGAAGGCCACGCACCGTCACCCCTGACGGAGGCCGAGGCCGCCGTGGTTCCCCCCGACCCGCTGCCCGACGACCTGCCCGACTGGTTGCGCCCGGCCTGGCGGCAGGCCCTGGGCGATCAGGCCGATGCCGTGGCGCTGGCCATGACGCAGCGTGCGCCGGTCTGGCTGCGCGTGAACGGGTCGCGCGCGACGCCCGAGCAGGCGGCGGCGGTGCTGGCCGCCGACGGGATCACGGTCGAGGCCGCGCCCCAGCTTACATCGGCCCTGCGGGTCGTGTCGGGCGACCGCCTAATCGCGCGGTCCAGCGCCTATCTGGACGGCCTGGTCGAGCTGCAGGACCTGTCGCCACAGATGGCCTGCGCGCGGCTGCCATTGGCTCCCGGCCTGCGGGTCGTGGACTATTGCGCGGGGGGCGGCGGCAAGGCGCTGGCCCTGGCCGCGCGGCAGCCTGGCATGCAGGTGTCCGCCCATGACGTGGCCCCGGCCCGCATGGCCGATCTGCCCGCCCGTGCCGCCCGCGCGGGGGCCAAGGTCCAGATCCAGACGCAGCCGCGCGGGACATTCGACTTGGTGGTCGCCGACGTTCCCTGTTCAGGATCGGGGACATGGCGGCGGACGCCCGACGCGAAATGGCGTCTGACCGCGGCGCAGTTGAGCGACCTCGTGGCGCTGCAGGCCCGCATCCTGGATCAGGTGGCGGCACTGGTCGCGCCCGGCGGTCTGCTGGCCTACATGACCTGTTCCGTTCTTGAGGCCGAGAACGGCGATCAGGTGGACGCGTTCCTGTCGCGCCATCCCGGTTTCCGGCGCATCGACCAGCAGGCATGGACACCCCTGACCGGGGGCGACGGGTTCTTTCTGGCCCAGCTGCGACAGGGTTAACGCAAATTTAAGCAAAGCCACGTTACCCTGCGCAGGATCGGACGGAACAAGGGACGATTCGCGATGGCGCATCTTGACGAACAGGCGGGCCTGCCGCGCGGGGCGCTAGCGGCGCTGCCGCTGCTGCTGGCGCCGATGGTGCTGGGGGCGGCCGTGCTGATGGCGCGACCGGGCGCCGCGACCGGGACGGCGGCCGTGCTTGCCTCGACGGTCGCGGTGGCGTGGTACCTGCTGGGGGGCGCGGTCGCCGTGGGCCATCTGGCGCGCGGACTATCGGCCCGCAAGGCCCTGCGCGCCATCAGGGGAGAGGTGGCGACCGCCGCCGACCCGATCTGGATGTGCGATGCCCGCGGCCAGGTGCTGTTCCAGAACGAGGCCGCCCGGACCGAGTTCGAGGACCTGACCGGTCGCCCGGTCCTGTCGCTGATCGCGCGCCTGCGGGCCGATGCCGAAGGGCAGCTGGCCGACCTGACCGCCCGTGCGCTGCGGGTGGGCAATGCCGATCTGGAACTGGCCGAGGGAGAGATCCTGTCGCTGTCCTGCCTGCCCGACGCGCCGCTGCAGATCTGGTCGCTGCACCGCGCCGGGGTCCAGCCTGACGGGTTCGAACTGGCCCTGGCGATGGAGGAGGACCAGCCCCCCGCCGATGATTTCGACGCCATTCCCGTCGCGCTGCTGCGTCTGGCGACCGACGGCCGCATCTGCCGCGCCAACGCCGCGGCCCGTCATCTGCTGGACGGCATGCTGGCGGACGAGGGCCAGAATTTGGCCGAACTGCTGGAAGGGCCGGGACGCCCGCTGGCGGACTGGCTTTCCGACATGTGCGCCGGGCGCGCCACCAACGGAACGGAAATGCTGCGCCTGCGCCACCCCGACAGCCGCCAGGGAGAGATGCGCGACCGCTATTTCCAGCTGTCGCTGGCGCGCGATCCGGCCGAAGCTGGCCGCATGATCGCCGTGCTGACCGATGCCAGCGCCCTCAAGACGCTGGAGGCCCAGTTCGTGCAAAGCCAGAAGATGCAGGCCATCGGCCAGCTGGCGGGCGGCGTCGCGCATGATTTCAACAACCTGCTGACCGCGATCAGCGGGCATTGCGACCTGCTGATGCTCAAGCGCGACAAGGGCGATCCGGATTATGCCGACCTGGACCAGATCAGCCAGAACGCCAACCGCGCTGCGGCGCTGGTCGGACAGCTGCTGGCGTTCTCGCGCAAGCAGACGCTGCGGCTGGAGACGCTGGACCTGCGCGACACGCTGGCCGACCTGACCCACCTGCTGAACCGGCTGGTGGGGGAACGGGTGGGCCTGACCATCACCTACGATCCGGCGCTGCGCGCCATCCGCGCCGACAAGCGGCAACTGGAGCAGGTCATCATGAACCTCGTCGTCAACGCCCGCGATGCCATGCCGCAAGGCGGCGACATCACCGTGCGCACCGAAAACCTTCACCTGTCCGAGGCGATGACCCGTGACCAGGTCACGCTGCCCAAGGGCGACTATGTCCGCATCATCGTGCGCGACCACGGCTGCGGCATCGCGCCGGATCATCTTGGCAAGATCTTCGAGCCGTTCTTCACCACCAAGCGCACGGGCGAGGGGACGGGACTGGGCCTGTCGACGGCCTATGGCATCGTCAAGCAGACCGGCGGCTTCATCTTCTGTGACAGCGTGCTGAGCGAAGGGACGACCTTCTCGCTCTATTTCCCGGCCCATGCCCGCGCCCAGATCGCGGCGGTTCCCGCCGCGCGTTCGGCCCCCCGGCCCACCCCGCAGCTGCAGACCGGCCCCAAGGCGACCGTGCTGCTGGTCGAGGACGAGGCGCCGGTCCGCGCGTTTGCCGCGCGTGCCCTGAAGCTGAAGGGGTATGACGTCCTTGAGGCCGGATCGGGAGAGGCCGCGCTGAGCCTTCTGGAGGGGCGCGACGGTCCGGTCGACATTTTCGTCACCGATGTCGTGATGCCCGGCATGGACGGCCCCACCTGGGTCCGCGAGGGGCGGCGGATGCTGCCTTCCGCCAAGGTCATCTTCATGTCCGGATATACCGAGGACATTTTTGTGGACGGACAGGTGCCCATTGCAGACGCATCGTTCCTGGCCAAGCCGTTCACGCTGACCGAGCTGACGCAGATGGTCGAGATGCAGCTGACGCGCCCCTCGGGCAGCGACCGGCTGCACTGACGCGCGGATCAGCCGCGGCTGTGCAAGGACGCGTAGACGTCCAGGTCGCGGGCCATCGCGTGGCGCAGCTGCGCCTCGGCCGGTGCGGGCAGATGGACGTCGACACTGGGCGGCACGTTGATGCGCGGCAGCTCGATCGCGCAATCAAGTCGCGTCTCCAGGAAATCCACGAAGCTGGCGATGTCCTCATAGCGGAAGATGCAGTCGACGCGATGATCGCCGTCCGTCAGGAAGGCGCTCTGGCTGCCGATTTCGGGATGCTGGCCTGCGGCGTAACGCGTTGCGAAATCGGAAAAGCTGATGCCGTCCATGGCATGGCGCGGATCGTCGTGATCGTCGCGCAGCTTGAAGCGGTACCAGCTGCGCAGCCAGTCCACCGGCTCTCTCATCAGGGCGACCGTGGTGAAATCCGCACCGGTCTGCGCGGAAAGCCAGGGGCCGACGAAACGGCGATAGGTGGCGATATCGGTGTGCTTGAGCGCGTCCGGTCGCAGCAGCGACGCAGAGGCCAGCGACTCGAGCGCAACCTCGATCGCCGTCGAGCCGGCCTTGGGCGTGGCGAGAAACACCAGTCTCTGGTCCCAGAATATCAGCATGCCTGTCGTCCGATCATGGTGTTTCAGATGCACGGAGGCGTTGGATAGCGGGCCTGCCAAAGGCTGTAAACGCTTTGTTAACCCTGTCCGCGCGATGCTGGCGCAGACGAATCGACAATCGTCCACAACATCCTTGAAAACCGGTTAAGGATGACGCATCTAGTGGTGAACAAGACAAGAACATCCGGTCGGTCGAATTGATTGCCCCGCCCGGAGGGCTGTGAAATAACGTGGGGATCACATGGCACAGGCGAGCATCTTCGACATGACGGACAAACGCGCGGCGGACAAGCAGAAGGCGCTGGACAGCGCCCTGGCCCAGATCGAACGGCAGTTCGGCAAGGGCTCGATCATGAAGCTGGGCAAGGACAATCCCGTGGCCGAGATCGAGTCGACATCGACCGGGTCGCTGGGCCTGGACATCGCGTTGGGCATCGGCGGCCTGCCCAAGGGCCGGATTATCGAGATCTTCGGGCCCGAAAGTTCTGGCAAGACCACGCTGACCCTGCATGTCGTTGCCGAGGAGCAGAAGAAGGGCGGCGTCTGCGCCTTTGTCGATGCGGAACACGCGCTGGACCCGCTTTACGCGCGCAAGCTGGGCGTGAATCTGGACGAACTGCTGATCAGCCAGCCCGACACGGGCGAGCAGGCGCTGGAGATCGTGGACACGCTGGTGCGGTCGGGCGCGGTCAGCCTGGTCGTGGTCGACTCGGTCGCGGCGCTGACGCCCAAGTCCGAGATCGAGGGCGACATGGGCGACATGCAGATGGGCAGCCAGGCCCGCCTGATGAGCCAGGCCATGCGCAAGCTGACCGCCAGCATCGGGCGTTCGAACTGTATGGTGATCTTCATCAACCAGATCCGCATGAAGATCGGCGTGATGTTCGGCAACCCCGAGACCACAACCGGCGGCAACGCGCTGAAGTTCTATGCCTCGGTTCGTCTGGACATCCGCCGCACCGGCGCGGTCAAGGACCGCGACGAGGTCGTGGGCAACGCCACCCGCGTCAAGGTGGTCAAGAACAAGGTCGCGCCCCCCTTCCGGCAGGTCGAGTTCGACATCATGTACGGAGAGGGCATCAGCAAGGTCGGCGAACTGATCGACCTTGGCGTCAAGGCCGGCGTGGTCGAGAAGTCGGGCGCCTGGTACTCCTATGGTGACGAGCGCATCGGCCAGGGCCGCGAGAACGCCAAGCAGTTCCTGCGCGACCGCCCCGAGGTGGCCTTTGCCATCGAAGACAAGATCCGCGCCAGTCATGGCCTGGAATTCGGCGTCGGCGAAGGGTCGGACAGCGGCGACGACGACTCGCTGACCGAATAAGGTCGCTGCCATCACGACGACGGGCGCGGGGGAGACCCTGCGCCTTTTCGCATGCCGGTTGCTGGACAGGGCAGCGGCCGGGCGATAGACCATCGGCAGCCCGGCTTGGCCGGAGACACTTTTGCGATGAAGGCCCGCCATGCCCAGTCTGAATGACATCCGCTCGACTTTCCTTGGCTATTTCGAAAGGAACGGCCACCGGGTCGTGGACAGCAGCCCGCTGGTCCCGCGCAACGACCCCACGCTGATGTTCGCCAATTCCGGCATGGTGCAGTTCAAGAACCTGTTCACCGGGGTCGAGACGCGCGACTACAATCGCGCCACCAGCGCGCAGAAATGCGTTCGTGCCGGCGGCAAGCACAACGACCTGGACAATGTGGGCTATACGGCGCGGCACCACACGTTCTTCGAGATGCTGGGCAATTTCAGCTTCGGCGACTATTTCAAGGACCAGGCGATCGCGCATGCCTGGGAGTTGCTGACCCGCGATTTCGCGATCCCCAAGGATCGCCTTCTGGTCACGGTCTATCACACCGACGATGAGGCCGTTCAGATCTGGAAGAAGGTCGCGGGCCTGTCCGACGACCGCATCATCCGTATCCCGACGTCGGACAATTTCTGGCAGATGGGCCCGACCGGTCCCTGCGGCCCCTGCACCGAGATCTTCTTCGACCATGGCGACAAGATCCCGGGCGGCCCTCCGGGCAGCCCGGACGAGGATGGCGACCGCTTCATCGAGATCTGGAACCTGGTCTTCATGCAGAACGAGCAGTTCGAGGACGGCTCGATGCGCGCGTTGGACATGCAGTCCATCGACACCGGCATGGGGCTGGAGCGGATCGGCGCGCTGCTGCAGGGCAAGCACGACAACTATGACACCGACCTGATGCGGTCGCTGATCGAGGCCTCGGCCCATGCGACCAGCGCGGATCCCGACGGGCCGGGCAAGGTGCATCACCGGGTAATCGCGGATCACCTGCGGTCGACCAGCTTCCTGATTGCGGACGGGGTGATGCCGTCGAACGAGGGCCGCGGTTACGTGCTGCGCCGGATCATGCGCCGCGCGATGCGCCACGCGCACATGCTGGGCGCGCAGGACCCTGTCATGCACAAGCTGGTGCCCGCATTGGTGCGCCAGATGGGCGCGGCCTATCCGGAGCTGACACGCGCGCAGGCGATGATCGAGGAGACCCTGCGGTCCGAGGAGACGCGGTTCCGCCAGACGCTGGACCGGGGTCTGCGCCTGCTGGACGACGAACTGGCGCGCCTGCCCGAAGGGGCCGACCTGCCGGGCGAGGCCGCGTTCAAGCTGTACGACACGTTCGGATTTCCGTTGGACCTGACACAGGACGCGCTGCGCGAAAAGGGCCGCGCGGTGCAGACCGAAGGGTTCGACGCGGCGATGGCCGAGCAGAAGCGCATGGCCCGTGCCGCATGGTCGGGTTCCGGAGAGGCCGCGGATGCGACCATCTGGTTCGAGCTGGCCGAAAAGCACGGCGCCACCGAGTTCCTGGGCTATGACACCGAGGAGGCCGAGGGCCAGATCACCGCGCTGGTGATCGACGGCGCCGACGCGGTCGAGGCGGGCGAGGGGGCCAAGGTCGCCATCGTGGTGAACCAGTCGCCCTTCTATGCCGAAAGCGGCGGGCAGGTCGGCGATCACGGCCTGATCCGCACCGACACGGGGGCGGCGCGCGTCACCGACACCAAGAAGGTTGCCGGCGTCTTTATCCATCAGGCCGAGGTCACGATGGGCACGATCAGCCGTGGCCAGGGGGCGCAGCTGTCGGTCGATCACGACCGCCGGTCGGCGATCCGCGCGAACCACTCGGCGACGCACCTGCTGCACGAGGCGCTGCGCGGGGCCCTTGGCGATCACGTCGCGCAGCGGGGCAGCCTGAACGCGCCGGACCGGCTGCGGTTCGACTTCAGCCACAACCATGCGGTCACGGCCGAGCAGCTTGCGGCGATCGAGGCCGAGGTGAACGGCTATGTGCGCCAGAACAGCCCGGTCGAGACCCGGATCATGACGCCTGACGATGCACGCGCCCTAGGGGCGCAGGCCCTGTTCGGCGAGAAATACGGCGACGAGGTTCGCGTCGTGTCGATGGGCGCGCAGCCCGGCAGCGGCAAGGGCGCCGACGGGGCGACCTATTCGCTGGAGCTGTGCGGCGGCACGCATGTCGCGCGGACCGGCGATATCGGAGCGTTCGTGCTGTTGGGCGACGCGGCCTCCAGCGCGGGTGTCCGGCGGATCGAGGCGCTGACCGGACAGGCGGCGCTGGCGCATCTGCGCGATGCGGACAGCCGCCTGGCCGAGATCGCGGGCATCCTCAAGGCTCAGTCCGCCGAGGTGGTGACCCGCGTCCGCGCGCTGGCCGACGAACGCAAGGCGCTGGCCAACGAGGTCGCGCAGCTGAAGCGGCAGCTGGCGATGGGCGGCGGTGACGAGGCCGAGGAGATCGCGGGCGTCAAGTTCATCGCCCGCAAGGTCGAGGGCGTGGGCGGCAAGGAACTGGGTGCGCTGGTCGACGAGATGAAGGCATCCCTTGGCAGCGGCGCCGTTCTGGTGCTGGCCGAGGATGGCGGCAAGGCCACCGTGGCCGCGGGCGTCACGCCTGATCTGACCGGTCGCATCAGTGCCGTGGCGCTGGTGCAGGCTGCGACCGCCGCACTGGGCGGCAAGGGTGGTGGCGGCCGCCCCGACCGGGCACAGGGTGGCGCGCCCTCTCTGGCGGCCGCGGAATCGGCGTTCCAGGACGCCCGCAAGATCATCGAGGACAGCAAATGACAGCGCTTTGGATTGCCCATGTGACCGTGACGGACCCGGACGCCTATGGCCTTTATGCCAAGGCGGCGGGCCCTGCGATCGCTGCCCATGGCGGTGTGTTTTTGGCCCGCGCCGGCCGCTATCACGTACTGGAGGGGGCGGACCGCGCCCGCCACGTGGTCGCGCGGTTCCCGTCGCTTGATGCGGCCGTTGCCTGTTATCACAGCACCGAGTACCAGGCGGCGCTTGCGCATGCCAAAGGGGCCAGCGAACGCGATCTTGTCATCGTGGAAGAGGCCGCACCCCCCACGGAATAGGTGAAACCTTCAGACTTTCGTGCTAGTCCTGTCACAAAAGAGACGTGAAGGGGCAGGGCATGTGTCGTTGGGCCGCCTATCTGGGCGCACCGATCTTTCTGGAGGATATCGTCAGCCGGCCAGCGCATTCGCTGATCCGGCAAAGCCAGGGTGCAATGCGGTGCCATACGCCGGTGAATGCCGACGGCTTCGGCATCGCGTGGTACGGCGAACGTCCCGAACCGGGGCTGTACCGCGATGTCATGCCGGCCTGGTCCGACCCGAACCTGCGCAGCCTTGTGGCGCAGGTGCGGTCCGGCCTGTTCATGGCGCATGTGCGGGCGTCGACGGGGACGGCGACCAGCCGCAACAACTGTCATCCCTTTGCCGTCGGTCGATGGAGCTTCATGCATAATGGCCAGTTCGGCGGCTATGACGCCTTCCGACGTCATGCCGACGTGCTGATCCCGGACGAATACTATCCCCACCGTAAGGGCGCGACCGACAGCGAGGCGCTGTTCCTGGTCGCCCTGGGATGCGGGCTGGACCAGAACCCCAAGGTTGCGATGGAACGGGCGCTTGGGCTGCTGGGCACATTGGCGCGTCAGCGCGGCTGCGCACCGCATGTCCGCGCCGCCTGCGCCCTGTCGGACGGAGAGCGGCTGTACGCTTTGCGCTACAGCAGCGACGACCAGGCGCCGTCGCTGTACCATCGGTGGTCGGAAAGCCGTCAGGGTTGGGCCGTCGTGTCCGAACCGCTGGAGAGTGACGAGGCGGACTGGACCGAGGTTCCCCCCGGCAGCTTCTGCACGTTCGAGCGTGGCCGGGTCGAGGTCGTGCCGTTCTGCCCCGAACCGCTCAGCGCGGCTGCCTGACCCTCACGGGCGGTCGGTCATCGCATCGGGGGCCGCGGGCGCGGCCTCGGGTGCCTCGGGCTGGGGCAGGCGGCGCAGTTCAGGATCGACGCTGTGCGGGCGGCGGAACACCAGCACATTATGATAGACCGTGGTGCGCCCGGTCAGGCCGCTGCGCTCCTCGCTTGGCAGGACATCGGCGCGCACGTATTCCCAGCCCTCGGCCGACATGCGGTTCAGCTCTGCCGTCAGCGACAGGGCATACCGGTCGGTCGGCGTCTTTGCCTCGCGGGCCTTCTCCGTCTTGGTCGGCGCGGGGATGACGGAATATTCAAAGCGCATGTCGGCGTCCTGTCGCGAGGGGGTAAGGGTCACAGAGCCAGTTTCCGGGCGACCATGTCGTTGACGGCGGCGGGGTTCGCCTTGCCGCCGGTGGCCTTCAGCACCTGGCCCACGAACCAGCCCGCCAGCTTGGGGTTGGCGCGTGCCTTTTCGACCTGGGCGGGGTTGTCGGCGATGATCTGGTCCACGGCGGCCTCGATCGCGCCAAGGTCGGTGACCTGCTTCATGCCGCGTTCCTCGACGATCCGGGCGGGGTCGCCGCCTTCGGTCCACAGGATCTCGAACAGGTCCTTGGCGATCTTTCCGGAAATCGCGTCCGATGCGATCAGGTCGATCACGCCGCCCAACTGCGCGGCGGACACCGGAGAGGTCGCGATGGTCAGACCTTCCTTGTTCAAGCGGCCGAACAGTTCGTTGATGACCCAGTTCGCGGCCATCTTCCCGTCGCGGCCCGATGCCACGGCCTCGAAGTAATCGGCGTTCTCGACTTCTGCGGTCAGCACGCCCGCATCGTATTCCGACAGGCCCATGCCCTGCACGAAGCGGGCCTTCTTCTCATCGGGCAGTTCGGGCATGGATGCCGCGATGTCGTCCACCCAAGCCTGCTCGATCTCCAGCGGCAGCAGGTCGGGGTCGGGGAAGTAGCGGTAATCATGCGCCTCCTCCTTCGACCGCATCGACCGCGTCTCTCCCTTGTCGGGATCATAGAGGCGCGTCTCCTGGACGATCTTTCCGCCATCCTCCAGGATCGCGATCTGGCGCCGGGCCTCATAGTCGATGGCCGCCTGGATGAAGCGCATTGAGTTCATGTTCTTGATCTCGCAGCGCGTGCCCAGATGGCCGAAATCGCCGGTCTTCTGGAACCGTTCGTAATCGCCGGGCTTGCAGACACTGACGTTGACGTCGGCGCGCAGGTTGCCGTTCTGCATGTTGCCGTCGCAGGTGCCCAGATAGCGCAGGATCTGGCGCAGCTTGACGACATAGGCGGCGGCCTCCTCGGGGCCGCGGATGTCGGGGCGGCTGACGATCTCCATCAGGGCGACGCCGGTGCGGTTCAAATCGACAAAGGACATGGTCGGGTCCATGTCGTGGATCGACTTGCCCGCGTCCTGTTCAAGGTGGATGCGCTCGACGCGGACGCGGCGGGCGACGCCGGGGGCCATGTCGACGATGATCTCTCCCTCGCCCACGATGGGGTGATACAACTGGCTGATTTGATAGCCCTGGGGCAGGTCGGGATAGAAATAGTTCTTGCGGTCAAATGCGCTGCGCAGGTTGATCTGGGCCTTCAGGCCAAGGCCGGTACGGACCGCCTGCGCCACGCAGAATTCGTTGATGACCGGCAGCATGCCCGGCATGGCCGCATCGACGAAGGCCACGTTGCTGTTGGGCTCGGACCCGAAACGGGTCGAGGCGCCGGAAAACAGCTTGGCGTTCGATGCGACCTGGGCGTGAACCTCCAGCCCAATCACCAGCTCCCAATCGCCTTGCGCGCCTTGGATCACTTTCGGCTGCGGGGCGGTGAAGGTCAGGTCAAGCATGGCGGGCCTCTTTGGCGGCAAACTGTCTGGCGGCGGTTTTAGGGCAAGGCCGCGGCATTGTCACGGCCCCGCCCGCCACTGCCGCGCGAATCATCATGGGCGCCGTGCAATGCGTAAAATTCGAATGAACGGCGGCGTTCGGCCATGGCCGTCGGCGGATTTCCGACCACGCGCCGTCCGCGCCGCGGCAGGTTCCCGCCGAGGCAAATCGTTCTTCTTGCAGCATATTCGACACACGCTATGGCAGAGGACGACGAAACCACCCTTTGAGGTAACCATGCGCGCCGCGCTTTCCCTTGCCGCCCTAGCCCTGGTGGCCGCCTGTTCCACGACCCCGTCGGGTCCGACCGACGCCCAGGTCGAGGCACAGGAGATGGCCCTGGCCCAGGTGCCCCCGATGCGGTGGGGAGAGCGCAATGGCTCTGACGAATGGACCCGCGCCACGATGGAGGCGCTTGACCGCGAAGGCGTGACGATGCTGTCCAGCGTCCCTCATGACATCGCGGAATTCTGCCCCAACTATCGCCAGCTTGCCCCCACCGGCCGCAAGGCGTTCTGGGCGGGGCTGCTGTCGGCCGTCGCGCGGCATGAAAGCACCTTCAACCCGCAGGCCGCCGGCGGCGGTGGCAAATGGATCGGCCTGATGCAGATCGCGCCGGCGACATGGCGCAACTATGACTGCACCGGCAATATCCGCAACGGCGCCGACAACATGGCCTGCGCGGTCAAGATCGCTGCGCAGCAGGTTGGACGCGACAACGCCGTCGCCCGTGACGACAACGGCTGGCGCGGCGTCGCGCGGGACTGGGCACCGATGCGCAGCAGCAAGAAGCGCGCGGACATCGCCGCCTGGACCTCCAGCCAAAGCTATTGCAGCGCGCAGGGCTGAGACCGGATCAAGTTGAGGAAAGGGGGCCGGATCGGGCCCCCTTTTTCATGTCAGCGCAGGGCCGACAGGATGCGCGCCCAGGACCGCGCGCCCTTGGCAAAGCTTTCCACGTCGTACTTTTCGTTCGGTGAATGGATGCGGTCGTCGTCGCGGGCAAATCCCACCAGCATCGAATCCATGCCCAGCAGCTCCTTGAAATCGCCCGCGATGGGGATCGACCCGCCGCCGCCGATATAGGCGGCCTCCTGGCCCCATTCCTGCGTCAGCGCATCCTTGGCCTGGCCGAACGCCGGATCGCTGATGTCCATGACGCTGGCGGGCCCGGCGCCGTGGTCGTGGAACTCCACCCGGCAATCGGCGGGAACGAAGCGGCGGACATGATCCTGGAACGCCTGGCGCACCGCCTGCGGGTCCTGGGTGCCCGTCAGGCGGAAGCTGACCTTGGCCCGCGCCGTCGCCGGCAGAACGGTCTTGAACCCCGCGCCGGCATAGCCGCCGGCGATGCCGTTGATCTCGGCCGTGGGCTGGTTCCAGACCATCTCCAACGCGGTGCGGCCCCGTTCGCCGATGGGTTGCGACAGTCCCACGCGCGACAGATAGTCGGCGGCGTCGAAATTCAGCGCCTGCCAGTCGCGCGCCAGCTCCGGCGACAGATCCGCCACGCCGTCATAGAAGCCGGGCAGGGTGACGCGACCCGTGTCGTCCTTCAGCGCCGCCAACGCCTGCGCCAGGATCATGATCGGGTTCGCCGCCAGCCCACCGAAGCTGCCGGAATGCAGGTCGCGATCGGCGGCGTGGATCACGACCTCCTGTCCCACCAGCCCGCGCAGTTGCGTGGTGATGGCGGGCCGCCCGTCGGCATAGCGCGCCGTGTCGCAGATCATCGCCAGATCGGCGCGCAGGCTGTCGGCATGTTCGATCAGGAACGGCCGTAGCGACGGAGAGCCGGACTCCTCCTCGCCCTCGAACAGCAGGATCAGGTCGGTGGGCAGGGCGCCATGCACGGCCTTCCAGGCCCGGAATGCCTCGACGAAGGTCATCAGCTGGCCCTTGTCGTCGGACGCGCCGCGGGCGCGGATCACCCGTCCCTGGGGCGTATCCTCGATCGCCGGTTCGAATGGCAGGCGGTCCCACAGGGACAGCGGATCCACCGGCTGCACGTCGTAATGGCCATAGAACAGCAGCGGGCGCGCATCGCCACGGGGGCTGCGGGCGCTGATCATCGGATGGCCGGGCGTGTCGTGGACCTGGGTGTCGAAGCCCAGGTCGCGCAGTTCCTGTGCCAGCCATTCGGCGGCGGTCCGCACATCGCCCGCATGCGCCGGATCGGTCGAGATGGACGGGATCTCCAGAAAACGCATCAGCCGTGCCAGCGCATCCTCCAACCCCTGGTCCAGATGCGTCAGGATGTCCTGCAGCCTTGCGTGTTCGCCCATGATTCCTACCTCTTGCGGTGTCGATTTCAGGTTTCTGCCTGCGCCTTTCGTCGAATTGCGACGTTTTCGGCCTGTTTTTTTCGCGCCTTGACCTCTATCAAGGCAGAAAGCGCGCGGTCGGAGAATGATCGCACCCAGCCAGCTATGCAAGGGATCGCCCGCCATGAAATATGATGTCGCCTTGGACAAGGCCCTTGCACGTCTGCACGAGGAAGGGCGCTATCGCACCTTCATCGACATCGAACGTGCGCAGGGCCGGTTCCCGCAGGCGGTCTGGAATCGCCCCGACGGCGAACGCCAGGAAATCACCGTGTGGTGCGGAAACGACTATCTGGGCATGGGTCAGCACCCGACCGTCCTGGCCGCGATGCACGAGGCGCTGGACGCCACCGGCGCGGGGTCCGGCGGCACGCGCAACATCAGCGGCACCACGGTCTATCACAAGCGCCTGGAATCCGAACTGGCGGACCTGCACGACAAGCAGGCGGCCCTGGTCTTCTCCAGCGCCTACATCGCGAATGACGCGACGCTGTCAACGCTGCCCAAGCTGTTTCCCGGCCTGATCATCTATTCGGACGAGCTGAACCACGCGTCCATGATCGAGGGGATCAAGCGCAATGGCGGCGCCAAGCGCATCTTCCGGCACAACGATCTGGCGCATCTGCGCGAGCTTCTGGCCGCGGACGACCCGGACGCGCCCAAGCTGATCGCCTTCGAATCCATCTATTCGATGGACGGCGATTTCGGCCCGATCGAGGGGTTCTGCGATCTGGCCGACGAATTCGGCGCGCTGACCTATCTGGACGAAGTCCATGCCGTCGGCATGTACGGCAAACGGGGCGGCGGCGTCGCGGAACGCGACGGGCTGTCGGACCGCATCGACATCATCAACGGCACCCTGGGCAAGGCGTTCGGCGTGTTCGGCGGCTATATCGCGGCCAGCGACAAGATGTGCGACGCGATCCGGTCCTATGCGCCGGGGTTCATCTTCACCACCTCTCTGCCACCGGCGGTTGCAGCGGGCGCCGCGGCGTCCATCGCGCTGCTGAAGACGGCCGAGGGACAGAAGCTGCGCGATGCGCAGCAGCTGCATGCCCGCATCCTGAAGATGCGCCTGAAATCGCTCGGCATGCCGATCATCGACCACGGCAGCCATATCGTGCCCGTCCATGTCGGTCATCCCGTGCATTGCAAGGCGCTGTCCGACATGCTGCTGCGCGATTACGGCATCTACGTGCAGCCGATCAACTTCCCCACGGTCCCGCGCGGGACCGAGCGACTGCGCTTTACCCCGTCGCCGGTGCACGATCCGAAGCAGATCGATCACCTGGTCCGGGCGATGGATGCACTGTGGTCGCACTGTGCCCTGAATCGCGCGGAATTGAGCGCGTAATGCAATCCACGGGTGAACTGCTCTCGCCTGCGTGATAACCTTTGGCTAAAGAAGCTTTGGTAGCCTTCGATTCGGAGGCAGCCTATAACAAGCGGATGAGGCATAGGCGATGAGCAGGCTGCGGGCACCTGACCCGGCAGAAGATTTCGTGCAAGTCGGGGATACGGCAGTGTTCCTGGACGACGACACGCGGTTGGGCGATCTGATGCGCGGAGAGCGGGCGACGTTGGGCAAGTCCCTTCTGGACGTCCAGCGCGAATTGCGCATCCGTGCCTCCTATGTCGCCGCGATCGAGAACTGCGACGTCTCGGCCTTTGACGCGCCCAGCTTCATCTCGGGCTATGTGCGCTCCTATGCGCGTTATCTGGGCATGGACCCCGACTGGGTCTTCCGGCGGTTCTGTCAGGAATCTGGCTTTCAGCCGACGCATGGCATGGCTCCTGCCGCTGCCGGGCCCAAGCCGGGCCGCCGTCCGTCCGACCCTGCCGAAGCGCTGGCCAATCCCCGCGCCTTGTTCATCCCTCAGGAACGCGGATTCCTGTCCGAGGTCGAGCCGCGGGCCGTCGGCGCGATCTTCGTGCTGATGGCACTGATCGGTGGGCTGGGCTATGGCGGATGGGCCGTCCTGCAGGAGGTCCAGCGCGTCACGCTGACCCCGGGTGACGATCTGCCCACGGTGGTCGCCGAACTGGACCCGACGCAGGGCGCGGGGCTGTCGGACCCTGCCATCGACGGCGGACAGGGCAGCGACATCGCGCTGAGCCTGCCCCAGCCCGAGGCGCTGGATCGCCTTTACCGTCCGCAGATCCTCGAGGCACCGGTCCTGACCGCGCGCGACGGGCCCATCGCGGCGATCGATCCCGGTCTGCTGGACAGTTCTGCCACGGTCGAGGATGTGATCGCCTCGGCGGGACAGGTCGCGCAGGTGCCGCTTCCCCAGAACGCACTGGCCCAGCAGGCCGGCGTGGCGCAGGTGCCGACCGGAACGCCCGGCGCCATCGGCGCCTTGCAGACCGCCCAGCCCGCCCAGCCCGCCGCCGTGGAAAGCGTCGTGCGCACGCTGGCCCCGGATGCGCCCCCGTTGGAGCTGATGGCGGCGCGTCCGGCTTGGGTGCGCGTGACATCGGCGGACGGCACGGTGCTGCTGGAAAAGATCATGGACGCGGGCGAACGCTTTGCGCTGCCGCCGCTGGAACAGCCGCCCGTTCTGCGGACCGGAAATTCGGGCGCGGTCTATTTCGCGGTCAGCGGCCAGACCTATGGCCCGGCGGCGCCCGGGGCGCAGGTCATCAGCGGGGTGGAACTGTCCCCCGCCAGCCTGACCGAGCGTTACGCACTGGCCGATCCCGCAGCCGACCCGGAACTGGCGCAGATGATCGCGGTGGCGCAGGTCGCGACGCCCGGCCAGACCGAAACCGAGTGAGACTCACAGGGCCGGAACCCCGGCCCGCCTAGCGCCAGGTGCGTTCCAGCAGGCCGATCCAGTTGTCGCAGGCGATCTTGCGGATCAGGTCGGGGCCGTAACCGGCATCGTCCATCGCCTTGATCAGAACGGGCAGCGCCGATGCATCGGGCAGATCCCGCGGCATCAGTGCGCCGTCGAAGTCTGACCCCAAAGCCACGCCATCCTCTCCCAGGATCTCCAGCAGGTGATCCAGATGCCGGATCATCATGCCTAAATCCTCCAACGGCTGGCGCCGCCCGTCAGGCCGCAGGAAGCTGGAGGCGAAGTTCAGTCCGACCAAGCCCTTGCTGTCCGCGATCTGGCGCAGCTGCCGGTCGGTCAGGTTGCGGCTGCTTTCGCTGAAGGCATGCACGGCGCTGTGGCTGGCGACGAGGGGCGCCTCCGACAGCCGTGCGACATCGTCGAAACCGGCCTGGTTCAGGTGCGACAGGTCCAGCATGATGCCAAGCGCGTTGCAATCCGCGACCAGGGCATGACCTTCGGGGGTCAGCGGGCCGCCCATGTCGGGGCTGGCGGGAAAGGCGAAGGGCACGCCCTCGCCGAACTGGGTGGGTCGCGACCAGACCGGCCCAAGCGAGCGCAGCCCCGCCGCGTGCCACAAATGCAACGCATCGCGGTCGCGGATCGCCTCGGCCCCCTCCATGTGCATGATCGCGGCGATCCGCCCGGCCGCGATGGTTGCGCGCAACCCTGCGGCGTCGCGCACGATGTCCAGGGTGCCGGTCCGCTCCAGCGCCAGCAATGCTGCCGCCTGTGCGAAAGCCTGGGGCAGGGCCACGTCGGACGCGATCTGGGCGGGCAGGGGCAGCTCGAAGGGCGGGTTCTCCATCGCGTCCATCGCATGGTCGTCGCCCAACCCTGCCGGTGTCGGTATCCAGATCGCGAAGAAACCGCCGACCATGCCGCCGGCCTGCATCCGGGGCAGGTCCAGATGGCCGGTGCCGTCGCCATGCAGCCAAAGCTGGTCGGCATCCGCGCCCGCCGCCACGACGCGCTGCAGGAAATCGTTGTGGCCGTCGAATACCGGGGTCATGGCTGGTCCTTGCTGTTTCGTCCCGCAGGATGCACATCGTGCAGCGCCCTGCAATGGCGCTTTGCGCGAACGGGCTTGGGGGTTACGCTGATGGCAGGACCATGCCCATGAAAGGCCAGCCCATGCCCCGCATCACGCCCGATTTCGACGGCCAGACCGTCATCACCACCTTCGAGGTGACCCCTGGTACCGCGCATGACGTGTTGGACCTGCTGACCGAGGCTTGGGCGCAGGTCATCAGCAGACAGCCCGGCTGCCTGGGCGGGGCGATCCATCTGAACGACGCGCAGACCCGCATCGCCACCTATTCGCAGTGGCGCGACCGCCGCGATTACCAAGCGATGCTGCGCGACCCCGAGATGCGTCGCCGGAACCGCGAGATCCACGGAATGTGCAAGTCGTTCGAGCCCGTGATGTACGAGGTTCAATCCGTGCATCCCTGATGCTGCACATGCAGAAACTTGGTGCAATCGGCCGCGTTGGACCCTAGGCTGGGCCAAACGCGGGGGATTGTCGCAATGTCAGGTCGGATCATCACGGTGGCTCAACAAAAGGGCGGATCGGGCAAGACGACGCTGGCCGTCAATCTGGCGGTCAGCCTGCATGCGCGGGGTCATTCCGTCGCCCTTATCGACACCGATCCGCAGGGCAGCCTGGGCCGCTGGTTCATGGAACGCATGTCCGCCGTGGGAGAGGACGAGGCAATGGATTTCTCGACCTCGTCGGCTTGGGGGGCCAGCTACGAATCGGAGAAGCTGAAGCGTCGGTTCGATTACGTCATCATCGACACGCCGCCCAAGATCGACAGCGACCTGCGCCCGGCGCTGCGTGTGGCGGATCTGGTGGTGGTGCCGGTGGCCACCAGCCATGTCGACCTGTGGGCGACCGAGGGGGTCTTGGATCTGGCGCGGCGCGACAAGGCGGATGTGCTGGTGGTCCTGAACCGCACCCGCCCCAACACGCGCCTGTCGGTCGAGGTGGCGCAGAAGGCGGTCGAGCTGGGCGCGCAGGTGGCCGACACGCAGGTCGCGAACCGCGTCGTCTATGCCGAGACCCTGGGACTGGGTCTGGGGGCGATCGAACGCCCCAAGGGTCCCGCAACGGCCGAGATGGCCGCGCTGACGGATGAGATTCTGGCCCGCATCGGCTGACCCGACCGGGCCAGCCGGTTCGATCAGATCAGCGGCACAGCCGTTCGGATTGCGCCGCGAAATTGCGGTAGCGGGCCCAGAAGGCGTTGTCCGCATCACGCTTTGACGTGCGGACCTCTTGGGCGCGATGCGGCTCGCGGAAGAACTGCGCCGCCTGGCGCTGGTCCGACCGGGACAGGGTCTGGTTCGCGACCTGCTGGATGCAGCCGCACAGCGGTGCGTTGCCGCGCGCGCGGTCCGACCGGACGCAGGCGCTGTCGATGGGTCCGGCCATGGCCAGGGGGGTCGTCATGACGATCGCGGCGGCCGCGATCACGAAACGGTTCAGCATGGGACTGTCTCCTCGAAATGCCTCGGACGGCCGCGCGCCGGTTGGTCCGGTTCTTGCCCGCATAGGCCGATCAGGCGATCCTAGCATCAAGCGGCCCGCCGCTCAATCGCGGCGAACCCGGTGATCGGGGTCATGTGGCAGGCAGCGGGTGGGGGGTGAAGCCCGCGGCGGTCAGGGCGGATTGCGCGGTGGCGGGATCCAGCCCCTCGACGGTGACGCGCTTTTCGGGCAGATCGACGGTTGCGCGGCCGCCAGCCCCGGCGACGGCGGCCTCGATCGCGGCCTTGCAGTGGTCGCAGCTCATGTCGGGGACGGAATAGATCATCGGGCGCTCCTGTGCTGGGTCGTTCGATCCTGAAACAGCGCGGCGCCGCCCGCAAGAGGACGACATGACCCTGTTTGACGCCATCGGGCTGGATGCCGACGACACGCTGTGGGAGAACGAGACGTTCTTTCGCGTCACCGAGGCCGAGTTCTGCGCGCTGCTGTCGGACCACGGCGACGCCGAGACCATCGCGGCGCGGCTGTACGACACGGAAAGCGCGAACCTTGCGCGCTACGGTTACGGCATCAAGGGCTTCATGCTGTCGATGGTCCAGACCGCGATCGAGTTGACCGACGGACGCATCGAGGGCCGCCAGATCGCCCGCATCCTGGACCTGGGCGCCGAGATGCTGGCCCATCCCGTGACCCTACTGCCGGGCGTGGAACAAGCCCTGGACGCGCTGGAGGGGCGGCGGCTGATCCTGATCACCAAGGGCGACCTGATGGATCAGGAGCGCAAGATCGCAGCCTCCGGCCTGGCCGAGCGATTCGCGGCGGTGCAGATCCTGGCCGACAAGACGCCCGAGGCCTATGCCCGGGTCCTGATGGGGCAGGGGGTGGAGCCGTCGCGGTTCCTGATGGCGGGCAACTCGATGCGCAGCGACGTGATCCCGGTGCTGGATCTGGGCGGGACGGGGGTCTTCATCCCTCATGACCTGACCTGGAGCCATGAACATGCCGAGGCGCCCGATCATCCGCGCCTGCACCAGCTGTCCGACATGGGCGGACTGCCCGCGCTGATCGCCGACCTGGAAGGTGCGGCGTGACCGACAACGGGCGTGCCGCGCTGTTCATGTCGGCATCGATGGCGATGTTCGCGGTCGAGGATGCGTTTCTCAAGGTACTGACCCGGACGATGCCGGTATGGCAATTGCTGGCGATGGTGGGGGTGGTCGCGGGTGCGATATTCTGGACGCGTCTGGCGCGGCGGGGAGGGCGTCTTTGGACAGGTGACCTGATCCATCCCATGGCGCTGTTGCGCAATGCCGGAGAGATCGTGGGGGCCGTCTGCCTGGTGACGGCGCTGGCGGTGGGTGATCTGGCGGTGACCTCTGCGATCCTGCAGGTGCTGCCGCTGACGCTGGTGCTGGGCGCTGCGCTGTTTCTGGGCGAAAAGGTCGGGTGGCGCCGCTGGCTGTCGGTGGCGGTCGGGTTCGCGGGGGTGCTGCTGATCCTGCGGCCCGGGACGGCGGCGTTCCAGCCCGCGATGCTGTGGGCGGTGGCGGGCGTCGCGGGGCTGACGCTGCGCGATCTGGCTACGCGGCGCATTCCGCCGGGGGTGGCGTCGGATCAACTGTCGGCCTCGGCCTATGGCGCGATGATTCCGGCGGGGGTGGTGCTGGGCTTGCTGGCCGGGCCCGCGCCGGTGATGCCTGGCCCGATCGAGGTCGTCTTGCTGGCGGGGACGGTGGTGTTCGGCGTCGTGGGCTATGCGACGCTGGTGGCGGCCTCGCGTCTGGGCGAGGCGTCGGTCGTCGCGCCGTTCCGATACACGCGGCTGGCCTTTGCGCTGGTCGTGGCGGCGGTGATCTTTGGCGAGCGGCCCGATGCGGCCACCTTGGCAGGGGCGGCGTTGATCGCGCTGGCGGGGGGCTATGCGATGTGGCGCGAGGCGAGCCTGCGGCGCAGGCGCCCCGTCGACAGCCTGGTGCGCCCCGGTCCCGGTTGAGGTAGTGCCCGCGCGTGAATTGGGCGCACGAGGCCGCCTGCGGCCCCATCGAGGGGCCTTGGCGGCCGCGCGACCCAGATGGTCGCACCGGTGCGACATCGCGACCGGGAACTCGGACGCGTCGGGGAACATTGACATGCCGAACGCCATGGCGCCATCCCGGCATCGTGGCGATTTTTGCATCCCTCAAGGAGGTTTACCATGCCCAAGGCCCTGTTCATCCTGACCTCGCACGACATGCTTGGCGACACCGGCAAACCGACGGGCTTCTATTGGGAGGAGCTGGCCGCCCCCTATTGGATCTTATCGGACGCGGGCTGGCAGATCGAGCTGGCCAGCATCAAGGGCGGCAAGCCCCCGGCGGACCCTTCCTCGGCCGAAGGCGACGCGATGACTGACGAGGTCCGCCGCCTGCTGGCCGACGAGGCGGTCATGAACAAGCTGGAAAACACCACCAAGGTCGAGGACGTCGAGGTGTCCGGTTGCGACATCGTGTTCCTGCCGGGCGGTCACGGCACGATGTGGGACCTGCCCAATTCGAAGGCCTTGGGCGATCTGCTGGGCCGGGCGTTCGATAAGGGTGCGGTCGTCGGCGCGGTCTGCCACGGGCCGGCCGGCCTGCTGTCGGCGCGTCTCGCCTCGGGTGATCCGCTGGTCCACGGCCGTCGCGTGGCGGGGTTCACCAACAGCGAGGAGGACGCGGTCGGCCTGTCCGATATCGTCCCGTTCATGCTGGAGGACCAGCTGAAGGCCCAGGGCGGCCATCATCAGAAGGGCCCGGACTGGCAGCCCTTTGCCGTCGCCGATGGCAACCTGGTCACCGGCCAGAACCCTGCCTCGTCGGCCGAGGTCGCGCGCCTGATGCTGAAGGCCGCGGACCTTCCGACCGCGCCCTGACACCAAATAACGCAGGGCCGCGAAACCCTCTTTTCGCGGCCTTTGCGGGGCTGTATAGCCCGCCCATGACCGACCTTGACCTCATCCGCAATTTTTCGATCGTGGCGCATATCGACCACGGGAAATCCACCTTGGCCGACCGGCTGATCCAGTCCACGGGCACTGTCGCGGATCGCGACATGAAGGCCCAGATGCTGGACAGCATGGATATCGAGCGCGAGCGCGGGATCACTATCAAGGCCAACACGGTGCGGATAAGCTATCCGGCCAAGGACGGCCGGACCTATGTCCTGAACCTGATCGACACGCCGGGCCACGTCGACTTTGCCTATGAGGTCAGCCGGTCGATGCGCGCGGTCGAGGGATCGCTGCTGGTCGTCGACGCCAGCCAGGGCGTCGAGGCGCAGACGCTGGCCAACGTCTATCAGGCGATCGACGCAGGCCACGAGATCGTGCCGGTCCTAAACAAGATCGACCTGCCCGCGGCCGAGCCCGACCGCGTCAAGGAGAACATCGAGGAAGTCATCGGCATCGACGCGCAGGACGCGATCCCGATCAGTGCCAAGACCGGTCTGGGCATCCCGGACGTCCTGGAGGCCATCGTCACGCGCCTGCCCGCGCCCAAGGGCGACCGCGACGCGCCGCTGAAGGCGATGCTGGTGGACAGCTGGTACGACGCCTATCTGGGCGTTGTCGTGATGATCCGCGTCATGGACGGGGTGATCCGCAAGGGAGACCAGATCAAGATGATGCAGACCGGCGCCAGCCACCGCATCGACAAGCTGGCCGTCCTGACACCGCAGATGGTCGACATCGCCGAACTTGGCCCGGGAGAGATCGGTGTCTTCACCGGCTCGATCAAGCAGGTCCGCGATACGCGCGTGGGCGACACGATCACCCAGGAACGCAAGCCCTGTGCCACGGCGTTGCCGGGCTTCAAGCCGGCGCAGCCGGTGGTGTTCTGCGGTCTGTTCCCGGTGGACGCCAACGATTTCGAACCCCTGCGCGACGCCATCGAGAAGCTGGCCCTGAACGATGCCAGCTTCAGCTATGAGATGGAGACGTCGGCGGCCCTGGGGTTCGGTTTCCGCTGCGGGTTTCTTGGGCTTCTGCACCTTGAGGTCATCCGTGACCGGCTTGAGCGCGAATACGACCTGGACCTGATCACCACGGCGCCGTCGGTGGTCTTCAAGCTCCACATGCGCGACGGCGAGGTGCGCGACCTGCACAACCCCGCCGACATGCCGGACCTGACCCATGTCGACCATATCGAGGAGCCGCGCATCAAGGCCACGATCATGGTGCCGGATGAATATCTGGGCGACGTGCTGAAACTGTGCCAGGACCGTCGCGGCATCCAGCTGGACCTGACCTATGCCGGCGCGCGGGCGATGGTGGTCTATGACCTGCCGCTGGCCGAGGTCGTGTTCGACTTCTATGACCGGCTAAAGTCGGTGACCAAGGGCTATGCCAGCTTCGACTATCAGATCAGCGAGTACCGCGAGGATTTCCTGGTCAAGATGTCGATCCTGGTGAACGACGAGCCGGTGGACGCGCTGTCGATCATGGTTCATCGCGACCGTGCCGAAAGCCGTGGCCGCGCGATGGTCGAAAAGCTCAAGGACCTGATCCCGCGGCACATGTTCAAGATCCCGATCCAGGCCGCCATCGGCGCCCGCGTGATCGCTCGCGAGACGCTGTCGGCCATGCGCAAGGACGTGACCGCCAAGTGCTATGGCGGCGACGCCACGCGGAAAAAGAAGCTGCTGGAAAAGCAGAAGGCCGGCAAGAAGAAGATGCGGCAGTTCGGCAAGGTCGAGATTCCGCAGACCGCCTTCATCCAGGCGCTGAAGATGGACAACTGATCATCATTCCCGAATGAAGGGAATGATGATGCGGCAATGGCTGGCCACGGCCTGACCGACCGACAGTGCGCCATCACGCGGCCCTGATCCGAACTGGGACAGGCCTGCGCCCTGCGCCTGGCGGGCCGGGTCCAGCGTGAACAGGATGCCCTGACCTGCCTCGCGCGGCTTGGGACTGGCGCGCCAGATGCGCGTTGCGACGGGCTGGTTCATCACCTGCTGCGCAAGATCGCCGGCAGCGCACCAGTAATCCGTGTCGGTTCGACCTGCCTCGAACGGGACCGCGATATCGGTCGCATCAACCTGACGGGCCTCCATGCCATTGCGGGCGGTGAAAGCGTGCGCGGGCAGGGGCAGCGCGAGCAGCGCCATCAGGATGATCCGCATGATGGCCTCGTCGTTTCTTTAAGGGATACGTTCAAACGGACCAGACCGGCATCGGGTTCCTTATCCAACGTCCCATGCGCATGAGAAAGCCCCCCGGCAGCAGGCTGCGGGGGGCCGTCATGTCGTGCCGATCGATCAGGATCACATCCCGGCTTGAGCCTCGGCGCTTTCCTGCTGGACGACCGCGCCGGCGGTCGAGATGTCGCGGCCCGCACCTTGCACGGTTTCGCAGGCGGCCAGCGTCATCATGGCCAGAACGGCGGTCAGGCCCAGGATCTTCTTCTGCATCGCTCAGTCTCCTTGTGGATAAGCATCTGGGCTTGCAACGCAATATCGGCGCATCGGTTCCGTCTAAAACGCCACGCCGGCGTAAAGGGCCACATTGGCATAGGGGGTGCATTCCCCGGTCCGCACGATCGCGCGGGCGTGGCGCGACGCCGCCTTGAAGTCGTCATGCGACAGCATGGTGACCGGTCCGATGTCGCGTCGCGCGAATTCGGCCTGAAGGTCGGGGGCGGCTTCGGTCGCCATCGCAGAATGTTCGACGACCAGTTCGGCCAGCACCACGTCCAGCACGTCGAAGACGCCCGGAATGCCGCGGGTCAGGGCCAGGTCGATGACCCGGACGCCGGCGGGCACGGGCAGCCCCGCATCGCCGATCACCAGCATGTCGCCATGGCCGAAGGCGGCGATCAGCCCTGACAGTTCGGCATGCAGCAAGGTCGTGCGTTTCATCGGTTCCTCTCAGTTCTCGGGCAGGGTTTCGGCCAGATAGGCCATCATGTTGCCCCCCATGACCTTCGCGATCTGCACCTCCGACAGGCCCTGGTCAAGCAGGGCCTGGGTCAGTGCCGAAAGATGGGCGGCGTCGAATGGCGTGTCGACCGACCCGTCCCAGTCCGAGCCGAGCGAGACGTGGTTCTCTCCGGCGACCTCGATCGCGGCTGCGATGGCTTGGGCCACGTCGGTGGGCGTCGATCCGCAGACTACGTCCGACCAGAACCCGACGCCGATGATCCCGCCCGCCTGCGCGATGTCCGCGACCAGATCGTCGGACAGGTTGCGGGGGCTGGGGCAGTGGCGGGTGATGCCGGTATGGGACAGGACCGGCCGGGCGCCCGGAATGGCCAGCACGTCGCGCACCATCTGCGGGCTAGCATGGGTCACGTCGATGATCATGCCGCGCGCGATCATCGCGTCCGCCACCTGACGCCCGAAATCGGACAGGCCCGCGCCGGTGCCGCCCTCTCCGTGCAGGCTGCCGCCCAGTTCGTTATCGAAGAAATGCGTCAGCCCCATCAACCGAAAGCCCGCGTCATAGAGCACGTCCAGATTGGCCGGATCGCCCTCCAGCGGGTGACCGCCTTCCGATCCCAGCACCGCGCCCAGCACCTGCGCGCCTGCCTGCCGCCGCGCAAGATGGTCGGCCAGATCGGCGCGGCTGCGGATCACCCGCAGCCGGTCAGGTGCGCGATCCGCGGCGTCCTGCAACGCCTGCGCCTGCACCAGCGCCCGTTCACGCAGGGAGAACCAGCTGCGCGGCGGGCGCAGCTGTCCGATGAACAGGGGCGTGATGTTGTCGCCGGTATCGGTGGCGTTGTGGTCATAGTTCTGACCGCGGGGGCTTTTCGTGACGGTGGTGAAGACCTGCACCGCCATGTTCCCGTTCAGCAGGCGCGGAACGTCGGTATGACCCCGATCCGCACGGACCAGCAGGTCGCGGTCCCACAACAGCGCATCGGAATGCCAGTCGCCGATCACCAGCCGGTCATGCAGGGCCTGCGCCTCTGCCGTGACCGGCCAGCCTTCTGCCGGCATGGTGACGGGGTTCATCCCGCGTTCGACATAGGCCGGGGCGAAGGTCAGAAACCCCGCCACGCCCATCGCCAGGACCGCACCCGTCCCCAGCAGCACCCGTTTCCACATGGCTCCTCCGATCCGTCGCGCACAGTCTAGCGCGACGGACCGGGGACGCCAGACGGGATCACGCCTCCAACGCCTCCAGTTGGTCGATCAGGCTCTCGATCATGGACAGGCCCTTGTCCCAGAAGGCCGGGTCGGACGCATCCAGGCCGAACGGCGCCAGCAGTTCGCGGTGATGCTTGGAGCCGCCGGCCTTCAGCAGGTCGAAATACTTGTCCTGAAAGTCCGGCAGGCCGTCCTCGTAGGCGGCATAGAGCGCGTTCACCAGCCCGTCGCCGAAGGCATAGGCATAGACATAGAAGGGCGAATGCACGAAATGCGGGACATAGGTCCAGAACGTCTCGTATCCCGGCATGTATTCGAAGACCGGGCCCAGGCTTTCATGCTGGACGGCCATCCAAAGCGCGTTGATGTCGTCGGGAGTCAGCTCTCCCTCGGCGCGGGCAGCGTGCAGGCGGCATTCGAAATCATAGAACGCGATCTGACGGACGACCGTGTTGATCATGTCCTCGACCTTGCCGGCCAGCAGGGCCTTCTTCTGCGCGGGGTCGGTGGTCCTGGCCAGCAGCGCGCGGAAGGTCAGCATCTCTCCGAAGACAGACGCGGTTTCCGCCAGGGTCAGCGGCGTCGAGGACAGCAGCTCCCCCTGACGGGCGGCCAGACGCTGATGGACGCCGTGGCCCAGTTCGTGCGCCAAGGTCATCACGTCGCGCGGTTTGCCCAGATAGTTCAGCAGGATATAGGGATGCGCGGTCGAGACGGTCGGGTGCGCGAACGCGCCCGGCGCCTTGCCCGGCTTGACGCCCGCGTCGATCCAGCCCCTGTCGAAGAACGGCTCGGCCAGTTCGGCCAGTTCCGGCGAGAAGCCGGCATAGGCGTCCAGGACCGTCGACCGCGCCTCGGGCCAGTCGATCACGCGGGGCGCGTCGGTCGGCAGCGGCGCGTTCCGGTCCCAGACCTGCAGCTTGTCCAGCCCCAGCCATTTCGCCTTCAGCGCGTAATAGCGGTGCGACAGGCGGGGATAGGCGGCGGTGACGGCATTGCGCAGCGCCTCGACCACCTCGGGTTCGACATGGTTCGACAGGTGACGGCCGTATTGCGGCGTGGGCATCTTGCGCCACTTGTCCTCGATCGCCATTTCCTTGGCCAGCGTGTTGTGGATGCGCGTGAACAGCCCGACATTCGCGGTGAAGACCTTGGCCAGCGCATGGGCGGCGGCCTCGCGGCGTGCCCGGTCGTGGTCGGTCAGCAGGTTCAGCGTGGCCTCCAGGCCCAAGGTCTCTCCGTCGACGTCGAAGGTCAGGGCGGCGGTCGTCTCGTCGAACAGGCGGTTCCAGGCGGCGGCGCCGACGACCGAAGTGTCGTGCAGGAACTGCTCCAGCTCGTCCGACAGTTGGTGGGGCCGCATCGCGCGCATCCGGTCGAAGACCGGCTTGTAGCGGGCAGGGCCGTCGGCGGCGGTGAACATGGATTCGTAGGTCGCATCGGGGATGCGGTTGAACTCCAGCGAGAAGAAGATGATCGGCGTCGTCAGATCGGTGATGCGCGCCTGCAGGTCGCCCATCTGCTTGGCACGGACCGGGTCGGTGGTGTTCTGGTAATAGCGCAGCCCGATATAGGACATGACGCGCCCGGCCAGGATATTGATTTGCTCGAACGCCTCGACCGCCTGCAGCATCTGCGCGGGCGTCAGGTCGGCCAGCCTGCCCTGGTATTCGGCGGCAAAGGCCTGCGCCTGCGTCTCGATGCGCGCGATGTCCGCGGTCAGTTCGGGGCTGTCGGGGGCGGTATAGAGGTCGCTGAGATCCCATTCGGGCAGGGTGCCGAAATCGCCCTTGGCGCGCGCCGGATCGGTTGCATCGAAGACGGTGTTGCCTGCCATGGTGGGTCCTTTCAAAATGCTTCGGCGTCAGATGTGGACCCTGCCGGGCAGCGCCGCAAGGGGCGCGCCGTCACAGGGCCGTAAAGGCCCCGGCATGGACGACAGCGCTACCCCGGGGCAGGCTGCCGTGGATCTGCAGGCCAGGCCCCGCATAAGGGGATGCCAGATCCGCGGGGACGAAGCCCGATCCGGCATAGACCGTGGGATCGCCAATGACCACGACCGGCCCCGTCGCGGCGCGCAGTGCGGCATCGATCAGCGCCCGACCGATGCCGCGCCGCTGCATGGCCGGATGGACGGCCAGCGGCGCCAAGGCGAATGCGGGTTCCGCCGCCTGCAGGGGTGACAGGGCGACAAGGCCGACCGGCACGCCTTCGACATGGGCCACCAGCACGTGGGACAGATCGCCATCGGCCCGCAGCGCGCGCAGCAGGCGGGCCTCGGCCCGGCCATCGAATGCGCGTACCAGCAGGGTGTCCAGGGCTGCGTGATCCGACGGGACCTCGGGCCGGATCATGACCTGAGCGGCGTGGCGATGGAAATCGCGACCCATGTCGCGGCTGCGCAGGCCCCAGGGGCTGGATGCCGTGCGGGCCTGATGCGCCGCGAACGCGTCCTCATCGGCAAAGACCTCGGACAGGGTCCAGACCATCGGGTCGTCGGATTGCGCGATGTCAAAGCGCAGGCATCCCGGCTCGGCGCGGCTGGCATCGGCATGATCCTGCAGCAGGTCCAGCGCGGTCAGCATCTGCGCCGTATCGTGACAGATCAGGCGTCCGTGCAGGGCGACGGGGGCAGGCGACAGGGGCATCGGCGTGCCAGAAGGGTCCAGGGCGGGGGTATGGGCATGGCCGCAGGCGCAATCCATCGGCAGGTCCTTTCGCTGATCGGCGGGCAGCGTGGCGGCACGGCAGCCCCGCGTCAAGCGGCTCAGACCGGATCGCCCACATCCAGGCGGTCCAGGAACGCGGCCGCGTCGCTGCGGATCTGGCGGCGCTTGTCGGCGTCCATCCGGTCCCACGTCACATAAGCGCGCCCGATGCGGGGGTTCGCCTGGAACCTGTCGCGATGACGCACCATGAAATCCCAATAGAGCACGTTGAACGGGCAAGCGCCGGGCCCGGTCTTCTGCGTCACCTTGTAGGCGCACCCGCCGCAATAATCCGACATCTTGGCGATGTAGTTGCCAGAACTGACATAGGGCTTGGACCCGACCACGCCGCCATCCGCGAACTGGCTCATCCCGATGACGTTGGGTGCCTCGACCCATTCATAGGCATCGACATAGACGGCCAGATACCATTCATGGACCTGCGCCGGATCGATCCCCGCCAGCAGGGCGAAGTTCCCCGTCACCATCAGCCGCTGGATATGATGCGCATAGGCGTGATCGCGGGTCTGTCCCACCGCCTGCGCCATGCAGTTCATCCGCGTGGGCGCACCCCAATAGACCGGCGGCAGGGCGCGGTCATGCCCCAGCACGTTGCGCGCGGTGTAATCAGGGCCTTCCAGGAAATAGATGCCGCGCATGTATTCGCGCCAGCCGATGATCTGGCGGATGAATCCTTCCGCCGAATTCAGGCGGACCTTGCCCGCGGCATGGGCGTCGGCGGCGGCCTGGCACACCTCCATCGGGGACAGCAGGCCCGCGTTGATATAGGGCGACAGGATCGAATGCTGCAGGAACGGATCGTCCTGCAGCATCGCGTCCTGATAGGGGCCGAACTCGTCCAGCGAATGGTCGATGAAATGCGCCAGGACCTGCAGCGCGCCGGCCCGGTCGGTGGCATAGCCAAAGGGCCGCAGACGGCCGAAATTGTCAGGAAACCGTGCCTCGACCAGGTCCAGAACCTGGGCGGTCACCGCGTCCGGTTCGAACCGGGGCGGGGGGATGCGCAGCAGGTCGGCCTGGGCGGGCTTGCGGTTGTCGTGGTCGAAGTTCCACTTGCCGCCCATCGGTAGGTCGCCCTCCAGCAGCAGCCCGGTCTTGCGGCGCATCTCGCGATAGAACCACTCCATCCGCAATTCCTTGCGGCCGTCGGCCCAGGCTTCGAATTCAGGCTGGCTGCAGATGAAGCGGTCGTCGGGCAGCTGCGTGACGGGCACGGGCAGGTCGTCCAGCGCGGCGATCAGGCGCCATTCCCCGGACCGCGTGGCGATCACGCGCTCGGCGGCATGCGCCGCGGCATGGCGCAGCAGCTCTCCGGGAATGGACTGGGTGTTGTCGGGATCGTCCAGCGTCGCATAGGCGACGCGGTGGCCGGCCTCGCGCAGACGGTCCGCGAACTTGCGCATCGCGGCGAACAGGAAGGCGATCTTCTGCGGGTGGTGGGGGACATAGCTGGCCTCGGACATCACCTCGGCCATGACGATCAGATCGTCGGGGCGTGCCTCGCGCAGCGCTGACAGGTCAGGCGACAGCTGGTCGCCCAGCACCAGG
The DNA here is from genome assembly GCF_040148865.1 of Paracoccus sp. NFXS7. Classification (NCBI taxonomy): domain Bacteria; kingdom Pseudomonadati; phylum Pseudomonadota; class Alphaproteobacteria; order Rhodobacterales; family Paracoccaceae; genus Paracoccus; species Paracoccus sp. NFXS7. The sequence goes on along the minus strand of NZ_JAKEKV010000001.1, from coordinate 259,804 downwards.
ATCAGACGCATTCCACACCCCCAGAATGGCAAGGACGCGCAGGTTGCCCTGCGCGTTCCCGACATGTCATGCGACGCGGTGCCGCGTCATTCCCATTCGATCGTGCCCGGCGGCTTGGACGTGATGTCATAGGTGCAACGGTTGATGCCCCTGACCTCGTTGATGATCCGCGTCGCGGTCTCGCCCAGGAAATCGTGGGTGAAGGGATAATAGTCCGCCGTCATCCCGTCGACCGACGTCACGGCCCGCAGCGCGCAGGCGAAATCATAGGTCCGCCCGTCGCCCATGACGCCCACCGTGCGCACGGGCAGGATCGCCACGAAGGCCTGCCAGATCTCGTCGTACAGACCGTGCTTGCGGATCTGGTCGATGAAGACCGCGTCAGCCTTGCGCAGGATCTCCAGCTTTTCGCGGGTGATCTCTCCGGGGCAGCGAATTGCAAGGCCAGGGCCGGGGAAGGGGTGGCGGCCGATGAAGCTCTCGGGCAGGCCCAGTTCGCGGCCCAGTTCGCGGACTTCGTCCTTGAACAGTTCGCGCAGCGGTTCGACCAGCTTCAGGCCCATCTTCTCGGGCAGGCCGCCGACGTTGTGGTGCGACTTGATCGTGACCGACGGGCCGCCGCTGAAGCTGACGCTCTCGATCACGTCCGGGTACAGCGTCCCCTGCGCCAGGAAATCGGCGCCCTCGATCTGGCTGGCGTATTTCTGGAACACGTCGATGAACAGCCGACCGATGGTCTTGCGCTTGACCTCGGGGTCGCTGACGCCTTCCAGCGATCCCAGGAACAGGTCGGCCTCGTTCGCATGGATCAGCGGGATGTTGTAGTTGTCGCGGAACATCTTGACGACGTCCTCGCCTTCGTTCAGCCGCAGCAACCCGTGATCGACGAAGACGCAGGTCAGCTGGTCGCCGATCGCCTCGTGGATCAGGACTGCCGCCACCGACGAATCCACGCCCCCCGACAGGCCGCAGATGACCTTGCGGTCGCCCACGGTCTCGCGGATCTTGCGGATCGCCTCGTCCTTGTAGCTGGCCATGGTCCAGTCGCCGGTGAAGCCCGCCAGCCGAACGAAGTTCTCCAGCATGGTGCGGCCGTTCGGCGTGTGATGCACCTCGGGGTGGAACTGGACGGCATAGAAATGGCGCGCCTCGTCCGCGATCATCGCCATGGGCGCGTTGGGCGAGGTGCCGATGACCTCGAAGCCCGGCGCAAGGCTGGTGACGCGGTCGCCATGGCTCATCCAGACCTCTTCGCGGCCCGTGTCGAACAGGCCGGCAAAGATACCGTCGGACTTGTGGCCCGGCGCGGGCGCGATGAAGGCGCGGCCGTATTCGGCGTGGTGCCCGGCCTCGACCCGGCCGCCCAGCTGCTCCATCATGACCTGCTGGCCATAGCAGATGCCAAAGACGGGCACGCCCATGTCGAACACGGCCTGGGGCGCGCGCGGGCTGCCGTCGGTCGTGACGCTGGCTGGGCCGCCCGACAGGATGATCGCCTGCGGCGCCATCTGGCGCAGCGTGTCGTTGGTCACCGTGTTGAACGGGTGGATTTCGCAATAGACGTTCAGTTCACGCAGGCGACGCGCGATCAGCTGCGTCACCTGGCTGCCGAAGTCGATGATCAGAAGGCGCTGGTGCTGGGTCATGGGTGCGCTTTAAGCGCGGTTTCAGCACCTTGCAAGCATTTCGGCGCCGGGGTGGGCGGGAACCGACGAAACCCGCGCGCGTTCGGGGTCAATCACCCCGATCCGTGCAAAAGGTATGTCCCGATGAAGCGCTTGTCCCTTGCCGCCACCTGCGTTCTGGCCCTGTCTGCCTGCCAGATGCCGATTCCCGGCCTGACGGCCCCGCAGGCCCCCGCCGATCAGGCGCTGGCCACAGAATGCCGCGGAGAGGTCGACGCGGGGCTGCGCCTGTCCGCCGCCGTCAACGCCGCCCGTGCGGCCGAGGGCAAGAACGCGCTGGCCAGCAGTGCGGAACTGGACCGCATCGCGCTGGCCCATGCCTGCGACATGGCGCGAATGGGCCGCGCTGACGTGGCCGGGTCGAACGGGTCGAACGTCGTCGACCGCGCGCGGTCCGTGGGCTATCCGACCTGCGGCGTGGTCCAGCTGGTCGGCGCCGGCGGCACGCCCGAAGGAACGGTCAACGCGTGGCTTGTCCCCGGCCCGCAGCGGGAACAGGTCCTGGGACAGCTCAGCTATCAAATCGGCAGCGGAGTCGTGCGCGGCGCGGACGGGCGGCTGTGGCACAGCACGGTCCTGGGCAACAACTGCCGCTGAACGGACAAGGGGCGCGGTGTGATCCGCGCCCCTTTCCCATGTTGCCCTATTTTTCGGGCAGCAGGCCCCGTGGCGCAAAGCGCAGCACCAGCAGCAGCACCGCCCCCATCGCGATGAAGCGCATGTGCGGCGCGCTGTCCAGCAGGTGCGCCTTGACCGGCCCGTCGGCCATCGGCCCGGTCAGCATTGCGATCAGGGCAGGGCCCCATACCTCGGCCTTGATCCACAGGAACCAGATGGTGACGGCCCCCAGCACTGCACCCCAGTTGTTGCCGGACCCGCCAACGATCACCATCACCCAGATCAGGAAGGTATAGCGCAGCGGGTTATAGCTGGTCGGCGCCAAGAGCCCGTCCAGAGTGACCATCATCGCGCCCGCGACCCCGATGACCGCCGACCCCAGGATGAACACCTGCAGGTGGCGGCGGGTGACGTCCTTGCCCATCGCCTCGGCCGCGGTCTCGTTGTCGCGGATGGCCCGCATCATGCGGCCCCAGGGCGATTTCAGTGCCAGTTCGGCCAGCAGGATGATGACCAGCAGCACGACCAGGAATAGCGACATGTAGGACAGCTTGACCCAGATGCCCGACGCCTCGGCCACGGGGAAGCCCCAGCTGGCGGCAAAGTCGACGAAATCAGGGTTGCGCTGCAGGGCCACCTCCTGCGCGACGGGGCGCGGGATCGAGGTGATGTTCTTGACCCCGCGGGCCAGCCAGTCCTCGTTCTTCATCACGGCCACGATGATCTCGCCGATGCCAAGCGTGGCGATGGCCAGGTAATCGGACCGCAGGCCCAGGGCGACCTTGCCGATGGCCCAGGCCGCGGCGGCCGCGAACAGGCCGCCCACCACCCAGGACAGCAGCACCGGCAGGCCAAGGCCGCCGATATTGCCGTTGCGGGCCGGGTTGTTCGCCTCGATCGCGATGACCGCGGGATCGAACAGCCAGCGATAGGCGACAAAGCCGCCGATCAGCACGACCGCGGTCAGGATGCCGCTGCGGGTGCGCGTCCAGGCCAGCTTGGCCATGGCCAGCGTCCCTACGCCCACGGCCAGCGCCAGCATCAGCCGCGTACCACCCGCGGCCCATGCTCCTTCGACCGGGGGCAGCGACACTAGGACGGGGGCCAGCGCGCCCATCGCCAGAAAGCCCACCACGCCCACGTTGAACAGGCCCGCATAGCCCCATTGCATGTTGACGCCCAGGGCGGTGATCGCGGACAGCAGCCCCATGTTCAGGATCGCCAGCGACGTGTTCCAGCTGCCCGAGAACATGCTGTTCCGGACCGTGCCCTCCAGCACGAACAGGATGGCCAGCACCCCGAACAGGATCGGCGCGCGCCAGGGGCTGGCGGATGTCGCGGCTTGACGGTTGGTTGCCATGATCTTTTTCCCTCAGACCGATTTGCCGCGGAACAGGCCGGTGGGCCTGAACAGCAGGACGACGATCAGGATCACGAAGCTGACCGCGAATTTGTATTCCGTGCCCAGAAGCTGCATCAGCCCGCCGGGTTCGTACCAAGGCGCCAGATAGCCCACGACCTTGACCCACGGATAGGTCACCGCCACCTCGGAGAACGCGACCAGGAACCCGCCCGCGATGGCGCCAAGCGGATTGCCCAGGCCCCCGACGATCGCGGCAGCAAAGATCGGCAGCAGGATCTGGAAATAGTTGAAGGCCTTGAATGACTTGTCCAACCCGTAAAGCGTGCCCGCGATGGTCGCCAGCGCGGCCGCGATGATCCAGGTCAGGCGCACTACGCGTTCCGGGTCGATGCCCGACAGCAGGGCCAGATCCTCGTTGTCGGAATAGGCGCGCATGGCCTTGCCCGACTTCGTGCGGTTCAGGAACCAGAACAGCGCGATCATCACGATCAGCGCCACCCCCACGGTCAGTGCCTGGGTCGAGCGCAGCGCCAGGCCTTCCTCCAGCCCGGTCATCTCGCGGAAATCGCGGACCGCGATCAGGAAGCGCGCGCCGTCGTCAAAGCGGATCTCGTCCACGCCGATCAGGATGCGGGTCAGGCCGTTCATCACGAACATCACGCCGACCGATGCCATCACCAGGATGATCGGCGCGGCCTTCTGCCGGCGATAGAATTTATAGACCGCGCGGTCGGTGCCCAGCACCAGCAGCGCCGTCAGCGCAATGCCAAGGGGCAGGGCGATCAGCGCCGTGGGCAGCGGGCCCGCGCTGATGCCCAGGGATTGCAGCCCCCAGGTCAGCAGGATCACGATGCCCGTGCCAAAGGCCATGGTGTCGCCATGCGCGAAGTTCGAAAACCGCAGGATGCCATAGATCAGCGTGACGCCCAGGGCGCCGAGCGCCAGCTGCGCGCCATAGGCGGCGGCCGGGATGAAGACGAAGTTCAGAAAGACCACGAGGGCGTTCAGGATATCCACGGCTCAGCCCCCCAGGAAGGTGCGACGCACCTCGTCGTTCTGCATCAGGTCGGCCCCGGTGCCGGTATGGGCGTTCGCGCCCTGCACCAGCACATAGGCCTTGTCGGCGATCATCATCGCCTGGCGTGCGTTCTGTTCGACCATCAGGACGGGCAGCCCGCCGCGCGCGATGGCGATGATGCGGTCGAACAGCTCGTCCATGACGATGGGGCTGACGCCCGCGGTGGGTTCGTCCAGCATCAGCACCTGCGGCTGCGTCATCAGCGCGCGGCCGACGGCCACCTGCTGGCGCTGGCCGCCCGACAGCTCTCCGGCGGCCTGGCGGCGTTTGGCGGCGACGGCGGGGAACAGCTCATAGACCTGCTCCATCGTCGCGCGGATGTCGTCGCGGCGGATATAGGCGCCCATCTCCAGGTTCTCCTCGACCGTCATGGACGGGAAGATGTTGTTGACCTGCGGCACGAAGCCCATGCCCGCCTTGACCCGGTCCTGGGGGTTCAGCGCGGTGATGTCCTGACCGTTCAGCCGCACCGATCCTTGTCGCAGGTTCAGCATGCCGAAGATGGCCTTCATCGCGGTGGACTTGCCCGCGCCGTTGGGGCCCACGATCACCGCGATCTGGCCCTGTTCGACCGCGATGGTGCAGTCGTGCAGGATGTCGGCGCCCTTGCCGTACCCGCCGGTCATCGCCTCGCCGATCAGGAAGGGATCGCCCGCGCGACCGGCGCCCACCGGTCCGGACCGCCGCGTGCCGTCGATCTGGCCCATCCCCTTGATGTTCACCACCGAGGCGTCGCGGTTGCCGCGATTGCCAAAGCCTGCGTCGCTCATGCGCCCACCATGTCCTTGTTCTTCAGGCCGGTGCCCAGATAGGCCTCGATCACCGCCTCGTTCTTCATGATGTCCTGGGCGCTGCCCTTGGCAAGAACCTTGCCCTCGGCCATCACGATCACCGGGTCGCACAGCTTGCCGATGAAATCCATGTCATGCTCGATCACGCAGAAGGTATAGCCGCGTTCCTTGTTCAGACGGATGATCGCGTCGGCGATGGTCATCAGCAGGGTGCGGTTCACGCCCGCGCCGACCTCGTCCAGGAAGACGATCTTGGCGTCGACCATCATCGTGCGGCCCAGCTCCAGCAGCTTCTTCTGGCCGCCGGACAGGTTGCCGGCCTTCTCATGGGTCAGGTGGCGGATGGTCAGGAAGTCCAGAACCTCATCCGCCTTGCGCTTCAGTTCGGCCTCCTCGCGCTCGATCCGGCCGCGCTGGAACCAGGTCTTCCAGATCGTCTCTCCGGATTGCGCGCCGGGGACCATCATCAGGTTCTCGCGCACGGTCATCGAGCTGAACTCATGCGCCAGCTGGAAGGTGCGCAGCAGGCCCTTGTGAAACAGCTCGTGCGGCGGCAGGCCGCTGATGTCCTCGCCGTCCATGAAGACGCGGCCCGAGGTCGGGGGCAGCACGCCCGCGATCACGTTGAACAGCGTCGACTTGCCCGCGCCGTTCGGCCCGATCAGCCCGGTGATCGAGCCGGTCTCGATCGTCAGGCTGGCGCCGTCCACGGCGCGAAAGCCGCCGAAATGTCTGTGAAGATCCTCGACACGGATCATGCGTCACCTTCCCTGTCTTCACATTCCTGGTGAAGATGTGCCGTCAAGCGGCTGTTATCTTTGCAAAACGGCCCGGCACCAAGATGGTGCCGGGCCGCCTGTTCAGGTCTGCGATCAGCGATAGCCGACCACTTCCAGCTTGCCGTCGGTGAACTGGATCTCGCGGAAGGTGCCCGCGGATTCGCCCGGACCCACCAACTCGACCGAGGTGCCGCCGACATAATCGACGTCGCCGCCGCCGTTGATGATCTCCAGCGCCTTGGCCAATTCGCCCGGCAGGATCTCATCGCCGGGGCCGTTGGCCACGTCCATGATGTGCTCCTTGTAGACCGCCGGGTCCGATGACTTGGCCTTGGCCATTGCCAGCAGCATCAGCGCCGCCGCGTCATAGGCCTCGGCCGAAAAGGCTCCCGAGCCGTCAAAGCCCGCGGTCTCGGCCATCGCCAGATAGGCCTCGCGGCCTTCGCCCTCGGCTGCGGGGTTCTGACCGAAGCTGCCCTCGATCTCCGACCCGAAGTTGTCCTCCAGCGCCTGGCCGACCATGCCGTCCGGGAACACGAAGGTCTCGAAGGCGCCGCTGTCCAGCGCGCCGCGCACGATGCCCGAACCGCCCTGGTCGACATAGCCCACCACGACCAGCGCATCGCCGCCCGCGGCCGACAGGGCCGCGATCTCGGCCGAATAGTCGGCCTTGCCGTCGTCATGCGCGCTGTTGACGGTCACGGTGCCGCCATTGGCGGTGAAGGCCGCGGCAAAGCTGTCCGCCAGGCCCTTGCCATAGTCATTGTTCGTGTAGGTCACGGCGACGGTTTCGATGCCGCGGTCGGCGATGATCTGGGCCATCACCTCGCCTTGGCGGGCATCCGACGGGGCGGTGCGGAAGAACAGGCCGTCATCCTCGATGTCGGTCAGCGCGGGCGAGGTGGCCGACGGAGAGATCATCACGATGCCGTTCGCCTTGGCGACGTTCTCCAGCGAGGCGATGGTCTCGCCCGAGCACATGCCGCCGATCAGGCCCTTGATGCCTTCGGATGCGATCAGGCGCTCCACCGTCGCGGTCGCCGCGGCGGCGTCGATGCAGGTGCTGTCGCCCGTGACCGCCACAACGGTCGACCCGTCCAGCAGAAGGCCGGAATCGCTGACCTCCTTCATGGCCATCTCGGCGCCCTGCTGCATTGCGGGTGCCATCGATTCCAGCGGACCGGTGAAGCCGAGCGAGATGCCCAGCTTGATTTCTTCGGCGCCCGCGGCACCGGCCATCAGCGCCCCGGCGGCGGTCGCGAGAAGAAGCTTTTTCATGTGGAAGTCTCCCAGTTGGAACATTGTCCTGCGCGTCAGGTTAGAAGCGCAACATTCAAAAAGAAAGTGCGTTGTCGCGCGTATTTGCATGGTTTTTGGACAGGTTGACGTGTGACGCAGGGGCAACTTTGGACCGCCTGATCGCCCCTCGCTTCAACACGGCTTTGGGGCGGTCGGCCGTCGTCGTGGTCATCCCGTTCCGAATGGTGCCAACGGCGTTTCACAGAGTGTAGGGACGTCGGACGTCATCGCCGCTGTCGCAGAGCATCCGCCTAACTTGTGCAGCGGTTACGTCCCTGAAAATGCCATGTTCGAACCTGACATCCGCACTGGTCATCCTGTCAACCATGCCCCCGATGGCGGACCAACACAGAGAGGCAATGCACGGGTGGTCGGTCGCCACGGCGCTTGCGGTGAAGCGCGGCGGCGACCGTTCGTTGCGGCCTACTTGTCCGCGACCGTCACGCCCAACACGGGCTGATAGATCTGCGCGATTCGGGCGATGGCCTCCTGCGGAGAGACCTCCTCGGTCTGGCCGGTGCGGCGGCTGGTCAGCTCGACCTTGTTGCTGGTCAGGCCGCGCGGACCGACCGTGATGCGCCATGGCAGGCCGATCAAATCCATGGAGGCGAACTTTGCCCCGGCGCGTTCGTCCCGGTCGTCGTACAGCGGGTCCAGGCCGCGGGCCTGCAGTTCGGCATAGATCGCGTCGCAGGCGGCGTCGGTGGAATTGTCGCCCTGCTTGAGGTTCACGATGCCGACGTGGAAGGGGGTCACGCCCTCGGGCCAGATGATGCCCTTGTCGTCGTGGTTCGCCTCGATGATCGCGCCCAGAAGGCGCGACACGCCGATGCCGTGGCTGCCCATGTGCACGGGAACCTGCGCACCTTCCGAGTTACGGACCATCGCGCCCATCGGTTCGGAATACTTCGTCCCGAAATAGAAGATCTGCCCGACCTCGATGCCGCGCGCGGTGCGGCGGCGTTCCTCGGGGACTTGGGCATAGACGGCCTCGTCATGCGTCTCGTCGGTGCGGGCATAGCGGCTGGTGAACTCCTCCAGCACGGCCTGGCATTCCTCGACGCTGTCATAGTCGATGTCCCGGTCGCCAAAGGTCAGGTCGGTGATCTGGCTGTCATAGAACACCTCGGATTCCCCGGTCTCGGCCAAGACCAGGAATTCGTGGGTGTAGTCGCCGCCGATCGGGCCGCCATCGGCGCGCATCGGGATCGCCTGCAGGCCCATCCGCTCATAGCTGCGCAGATAGCTGACCAGGTGGCGGTTGTAGGCGTGCAGTGCGTCTTCCTTGGTCAGGTCGAAATTGTAGCCGTCCTTCATCAGGAACTCGCGCCCGCGCATCACGCCGAAGCGCGGGCGGATCTCGTCGCGGAACTTCCACTGGATATGGTACAGCGTCAGCGGCAGATCCTTGTAGCTGCCGACATGGCTGCGGAAGATGTCGGTGATCATCTCCTCGTTCGTGGGGCCGTACAGCAGGTCACGCTTGTTGCGGTCCTTGATGCGCAGCATCTCCTCGCCATAGTCGTCATAGCGGCCGCTTTCGCGCCACAGGTCGGCGGGCTGCAGCGTGGGCATCAGCATCGGAATGTGACCGGCGCGGGCCTGCTCCTCGTGCACGATCTGCTCGATGCGCCGCAGCACCTTGAAGCCCAACGGCAGCCAGGAATAGATGCCCGCCGTCTGCTGCTTGATCATGCCCGCGCGCAGCATCAGCCGGTGGCTGACGATCTGCGCCTCTTTGGGGTCTTCCTTCAGCACGGGCAGGAAATAGCGCGACAGACGCATGGCACGGGTCCTTCAAAGCGGTTCGGTCCGCAGCGTTACCGGATCGGTCCGGCCTTGCCAAGCATCGCGCTTGCAACCAGACGCACGGGGCGGCACATTCGCCGCAGGTTTCTGGACAAGGGTCGAACCATGCGCATCCCCGTACGCAAGCAGGTCATGTGGTGGGGCATCGCGGCGCTGACGTTGCTGGTGACGCTGTGGCTGCTGGGGCAGGCCGTCCTGCCGTTCATCCTGGGGGCTGGCATCGCCTATCTGCTGGACCCGCTTGCCGACCGTCTGGAACGCGCGGGCCTGTCGCGCACCATGTCCGTGGTGGTGATCACCTTTGCGGTCGTGCTGGCCTTCGTCGCCATCGTTCTGCTGGTCATGCCGATCCTGGTGCGCCAGGCCACCGCCCTGATCGAGACCGCGCCGGAGATGATCAGCCAGGCGCGGGGTTTCCTGGACACGCGCTTTCCCAACCTGATCCCGCAGGGCGACGGGCTGCAGCAGACGCTGACCGACCTGCAGGCGACGATGGGCGATCAGGCCGCACGGCTGGCATCGACCGTCCTGGGATCGGTCACCGGCGTCCTGGGGACCGTGGCGCTGCTGGTCATCGTGCCGGTGGTCGCGTTCTATCTGCTGCTGGACTGGGATCACCTGGTCGCGGCCATCGACGACCTGCTGCCGCGCGAACATGCGGCGACCATCCGCCAGCTTGCCGCCGAGATCGACGACGCGCTGTCCGGGTTCCTGCGCGGGCAGGGGGTCGTGATCGCGATCCTGGGGACGTGGTACGCGCTGGCGCTGATGCTGGTGGGCCTGCCCTTCGGCTTCTTCATCGGGATCATGGCGGCGGTCCTGTCCTTCATCCCGTATGTCGGGGTGCTGATCGGGGGCGCGACGGCCATCGGCGTGGCGTTGTTCAGCTTCTGGGGCGATCCGCTGTGGATCGGCGCGGTCGTCGCGATCTTTGCCCTGGGCCAGATCGTCGAGGGCAACTATCTGCAACCCAAGATCGTCGGCGGCCATGTCGGCCTGCATCCGGTCTGGCTGCTTCTGGCGCTGTCGGTCTTCGGCGCGCTGTTCGGCTTTGTCGGTCTGGTCATGGCGGTGCCGATGGCGGCGGCGCTGGGGGTGCTGGCGCGGTTCCTGATCGCGCGCTATCGCGAAAGCTCGCTGTTCACCGGGCAGGCATTGCCGGCGGAACCATCGCAGCCGATCCTGGTCGAGATGGTGCCCGCAGGCACCGTGGCCGCACGGATGCGCACCGCGCGGATGGATGCCGACCGCGCCCGCAGCCAGCAGCAGATTGAGGCCATGCAGGAAAACCTGGCGCGCCGCGACCTGCAAGGCTGACGGGTTGAGCCTGTTTCCGCCCTCGCGCCAGCTGACGCTGGACCTGACCACGCCACCCGCCCATGCGCGGGCGGATTTCCTGCCCGCGCCTGCCAACCATGCCGCGCTCAAGGCGCTAGACCGACCTCAGGACTGGCCGGCGGGCCGGATGCTGCTGATCGGGCCCGAGGGGTCGGGCAAGACCCATCTGGCGGCCTTCTGGGCGGCCGAGAACGGCGCGCGCCGCATCAGCGCCTCGGCCCTGCGCCCCGATGCCGCCGATCTGCTGGCCGCCGACGGCGGCGCCGTGGTGGTCGAGGATGCCGACCACGCGGGCTTTGCCGCGGGGGCCGAACAGGCGCTGTTCCATCTGTGGAACCTGTGCGGACCCCGCGACTGCCTGCTGCTGCTGACCGCACGGACGCCGCCGCGGGACTGGGGATTGGTGCTGCCCGATCTGCGGTCGCGCATGGATGCGATGCCGCAGGTGCGGCTTGGGTCGCCGGACGAGGCGCTGATGGCCGCGGTACTGGTCAAGCTGTTCGCGGATCGCCAGCTGGCCGTGCCTGCGGGGCTGATCGACTGGCTGGTGCTGCACATGGATCGCGACTTGGGCCTGGCGCGTCGGCTGGTCGCGGCGATGGACCATGCGGCCATGGCGCAGAAGGGCCCGGTGACCCGCCGGATCGCGGCCGACCTGCTGGACAAGCTGTCCGAGGGTGACGCATGATCGCGTCCACGCCAGCCGCCGGACGATCATGACCCAAGCCGATTTTCTTCGCACGCCGTTCCCCGAACCCAAGACCCTGCCCGAGGGCGTTCCCGAAGGCGCCGCACGGTTCTTCAACCGCGAGCTGTCCTGGCTGTCGTTCAACTGGCGCGTCCTGGACGAGGCGCGCAATCCGCGCGTGCCGCTGCTGGAGCGCCTGCGCTTCGTGTCGATCAGCGCCACGAACCTTGACGAGTTCTACACCGTCCGCGTGGCCGGCCTGCGCGAACTGGTGCGCGAGGGCAGCACCACGCCCTCGGATGACGGCCTGACACCGGCGGAACAGCTGGCCCTGATCAATGCCGACGCGCGCCGCCTGATGGGCGCGCAGCAGGGCGTCTGGAACACGCTGCGCAAGGAGATGGAGCAGGCGGGCATCGTCATCCTGTCCCGCCAGCGCCTGACCCGCGCCGAGGAAGAGTTCCTGAACGGCCATTTCCAGAACCTGGTCTTTCCGGTCCTGTCGCCCTTGGCCATCGACCCCGCCCACCCGTTCCCGTTCATCCCGAACGCGGGCTTTTCGCTGGCGCTGGAGCTGGCGCGAGAGACCGATGGCCGCAAGATGCAGGCCCTGCTGCCGATCCCCGCGCAGCTGCCGCGGTTCGTGCCCCTGCCGGGCGGGCAGCGGTTCCTGAGGCTGGAGGATCTGCTGCTGATGCATCTCTCCAGCCTGTTTCCGGGCTATCGCGACGTGGGCCATTGCAGCTTCCGCGTGCTGCGCGACAGCGACCTGGAGGTCGAGGAGGAGGCCGAGGACCTGGTCCGCGAGTTCGAGACCGCGCTGAAGCGCCGCCGCCGCGGCAGCGTCATCCGGCTGAAGATCACCGCGGGCGCCCCCGACCGCCTGCGCCGCCTGATCATGGAGGAGCTGGAGGTCAGCCCCGACGAGGTGATCGAGGTCGAGGGCCTGCTGGGCATGGCCGACCTGCGCGAGCTGGTGCTGGAGAGCCGCCGCGACCTGATGTGGCCCGCCTTCGCGCCCCGCGTGCCCGAACGGGTCCAGGACCATGACGGCGACATGTTCGCGGCCATCCGCCAGAAGGACATGCTGCTGCATCACCCCTACGAGACCTTCGACATGGTGGTGCGCTTTCTGGCCCAGGCCGCCCGCGACCCCGATGTGCTGGCGATCAAGCAGACGCTCTATCGCACCTCGCGCGACAGTCCCATCGTCGACGCGCTCTGCGAGGCGGCCGAGGCGGGCAAGTCGGTCACCGCACTGGTCGAACTCAAGGCCCGCTTCGACGAGGCCGCCAACATCCGACAGTCGCGTCGGCTGGAGCGGTCGGGCGCGCATGTCGTCTATGGCTTCGTGAACTACAAGACCCACGCCAAGATCAGCACCATCGTGCGACGCGAGGGCGAGGGCCTGGTGACCTATACCCACTACGGGACCGGCAACTATCACCCGATCACCGCGCGCATTTATACCGACCTGTCGCTGTTCACCTGCAACCCGGCGCTTGGCCGGGACGCGACCAAGGTCTTCAACTATCTGTCCGGCTATGTGCAGCCTGCGGGGCTGGAGAACCTGTCGATCTCTCCGATCGACCTGAAGTCGCGGCTGATCGACCTGATCGGCCGCGAGGCCGAATATGCACGCCAGGGCCGCCCCGGCGCGATCTGGGCCAAAATGAACTCGCTGATCGAGAAGGACGTTATCGAGGCGCTGTATGCCGCCAGCGCCGCAGGCGTCCGCATCAGCCTGATCGTTCGCGGCATCTGCGGAATCAGGCCCGGGATCAAGGGTTTGTCAGAGAATATTCGTGTGAAGTCGATCGTCGGGCGCTATCTGGAACACAGCCGGATCGTGTGCTTTGGGTCCGGCCACGGCATGCCGTCGCCCAAGGCGCGGGTCTTCATCAGTTCGGCCGACTGGATGGACCGCAACCTGAACCGCCGGGTCGAGACGCTGGTCGAATGCGTCAACGACACGGTAAAGGCTCAGATCGTCAACCAGGTCATGGCCGCCAACATGGCCGACGAGGCGCAAAGCTGGTTGTTGCAGCCGGATGGCCGTTTCCTGCGTTACCTGCCCGAGGGGCGTGACGATCTGTTCAACTGTCATCGCTTCTTCATGGAAAACCCGTCCCTGTCGGGACGGGGAACGGCGGGCGCGCGTGACGTGCCGGCCCTGACCCATTCGGCGGATTGACGGTTTGGCCCCGCCGGGCCACTTAACGGGCGACCAAGGACAAGGGGCTGCAAGATGAACGGCGTACGCACGACAAGCGGCCAGACGATCGAGCCATTCGGCGGCAAGTTCCGCAAGCTGCCCAAGCGGGCCCTCAAGCGGATCGGCGTGGTGGATGTCGGATCGAACTCGATCCGGCTGGTGGTGTTCGACGGGGCGGCTCGTTCGCCCGCCTATTTCTACAACGAAAAGGTCATGGCGGGTCTGGGCCAGGACATGGCCCGCACCGGCCGCCTGAACCCCGAGGGGATCAAGCGCGGCTTTTCCGCATTGGCCCGCTTTGCGGCGCTGGCCCGCAGCATGGACATCGCGCCGCTGACCTGCGTCGCGACCGCCGCCGTGCGCGAGGCCGAGGACGGCCCCGCCTTCCAGCGCCGCGTCGAGAAGGAGACCGGCCTGAAGCTGCACGTGATCGACGGAGAGGAGGAGGCCCGGCTGTCCGCGCAGGGCGTCCTGCTGGGCTGGCCCGACGCCAAGGGGCTGGTCTGCGACATCGGCGGCAACTCCATGGAACTGGCGGAGGTCGCGGACGGCAAGGTCGGGCGGCGCGTGACGTCGCAGCTGGGCCCGTTCCGCCTGCAGCAGGTCGCCCCCGATCAGCTGCGCGCGCATATCACCACGATCCTGCAGGGGCTGGCCGAAAAGCTGGGCACCGATCACGACCGGATCTATCTGGTCGGCGGGTCGTGGCGCGCCATCGCGCGGCTGGACATGGAGCGCGTGGGCTATCCCATGACCGTCCTGCATGAATACCGCATGACCCCCGACGCGGTCGCCGACACCGTCGCCTGGATCGGCAAGCACGACTTGGGCACGTTGCGTGCCAAGGTCGGCATCTCCGCCTCGCGGATCGAACTGGTGCCGCTGGCCTCGCAGGTCCTGTCGCAGATGATCGAGGTGTTCGGTCCCAAGGAGCTGGCGGTCTCCAGCTATGGCATCCGCGAAGGGCTGCTCTATGAGCACATGTCGACGACGCTTCGCAAGCGCGATCCCCTGATCGAGGCGGCGCGCTTCACCGAAAAGCAGATGGCCCGCCTGCCGGGTTTCGGCAAGAAGCTTTACCAGTTCCTGCTGCCGCTGTTCCCGAACCTGACGCCCGAACGCGACCGCCTGATGCGGGCGGCCTGCCTGCTGCACGACACCGCATGGCGCGCCCACCCCGATTACCGGGCCGAGGCCTGCTTCGACAACGTCACGCGCGCCAACATGGCGGCGCTGAGCCACCCCGAGCGGATCTTCCTGGGGCTGGCGCTGCTGCACCGCTACAAGAACAACCGCGCGGAATCGCAGATGGCGCCGCTGTTCGCGCTGCTGGATGACGACGAGATCCGCGCGGCCGAGATCCTGGGCAAGGCAATGCGCTTTGGCGCGATGTTCGCGATCGACGATCCGTCCGATGCGGCCAGCCTGCGCCTGACCCCGGCCGGCACGCTGGAGCTGCGCCTGACGTCCACCGGCCGTCACCTGATGGGCGAGGTCGCGCAGTCGCGCTTTCTGTCGCTGTGCAAGTCGATCGGCGTCGTCGGCATCGTCAAGTAGACGGGCCATCGGCACTGTCGGATGCGAAAAGGGCGCCCCGCGGGGCGCCCTTTCCTGTTCTGCCAAGGGGCAGGGGGATGATTACATCATCCCGCCCATGCCGCCCATGTCGGGCATGCCGCCGCCAGCACCGCCCTGGCCCTTGGGCTCGGGCTTCTCGGCGATCATGGCTTCGGTCGTGATCAGCAGGCCGGCCACCGACGAGGCGTCTTCCAGCGCGGTGCGGACGACCTTTGCGGGGTCGATCACGCCGAACTTGAACATGTCGCCATATTCCTCGGTCTGGGCGTTGAAACCGAACGACTTGTCGGTCGACTCGCGGACCTTGCCGGCCACGACGGCGCCGTCGACGCCTGCGTTTTCGGCGATCTGGCGCATCGGGGCCTCCAGCGCGCGGCGGACGATGGCGATGCCTGCGTCCTGGTCGCTGTTTGCGCCGGCCAGGCCTTCCAGAACCTTGCCGCCCTGCACCAGAGCCACGCCGCCGCCGACGACAACGCCTTCCTGGACAGCTGCACGGGTCGCGTTCAGCGCGTCATCGACGCGGTCCTTGCGCTCTTTGACCTCGATTTCGGACATGCCGCCGACGCGGATCACGGCAACACCGCCGGCCAGCTTGGCCACGCGCTCCTGCAGCTTCTCCTTGTCGTAGTCCGAGGTGGTTTCCTCGATCTGCTGACGGATCTGGCTGACGCGTGCCTCGATCTCGGCCTTGTCACCGGCGCCATCGACGATGGTGGTGGTGTCCTTGTTGATCGTGATCTTCTTGGCGCGGCCCAGCATGTCGATGCCGACATTCTCCAGCTTCATGCCCAGGTCTTCGCTGATGACCTGACCGCCGGTCAGGATCGCCAGATCCTGCAGCATCGCCTTGCGACGATCACCAAAGCCCGGTGCCTTGACGGCAGCGATCTTCAGGCCGCCGCGCAGCTTGTTGACGACCAGCGTGGCCAGAGCCTCGCCCTCGACGTCTTCCGAGATGATGACCAGCGGCTTGCCCGACTGGATGACGGCTTCCAGCAGCGGAACCATCGGCTGCAGCGACGACAGCTTCTTCTCGTGCAGCAGGATATAGGCGTCTTCCAGATCGGCGACCATCTTGTCAGGGTTGGTCACGAAGTAGGGCGACAGGTAGCCACGGTCGAACTGCATGCCTTCGACGACTTCGACCTCGGTCTCCATCCCCTTGTTCTCTTCGACGGTGATGACACCCTCGTTGCCGACCTTCTGCATCGCGTCGGCGATCTGACGACCGATCGAGGCTTCGCCGTTGGCCGAGATGGTGCCGACCTGCGCGACTTCGTCGCTGTCGTTCACCGGGCGCGAGGCGGCCTTGATGGCCTCGACGACCTTCGAGGTGGCCAGGTCGATGCCGCGCTTCAGGTCCATCGGGTTCATGCCGGCGGCGACCGCCTTCATGCCTTCCTTGACGATGGCCTGGGCCAGGACCGTCGCAGTGGTGGTGCCGTCACCAGCCTCGTCGTTGGTGCGCGAAGCGACTTCGCGGACCATCTGGGCGCCCATGTTCTCGAACTTGTCGGACAGTTCGATCTCCTTGGCGACCGACACGCCGTCCTTGGTGATGCGGGGCGCACCGAAGGACTTGTCGATGACCACGTTGCGGCCCTTGGGACCAAGCGTGACCTTGACGGCATCGGCCAGGATGTTCACGCCGCGCAGCATGCGGTCGCGCGCGTCGGTACCGAACTTGACTTCTTTAGCAGCCATGGAAAATCTCCTGAATGTTGGGGGAAGGAAGCGTCTTGGGGCCGATCAGCTCAGCACGCCCAGGATGTCGCTTTCCTTCATGATCAGCAGCTCTTCGCCGTCGACCGTGACTTCGGTGCCCGACCATTTGCCGAACAGGACGCGGTCGCCAGCCGAAACCGACGGTGCGATCAGCTCGCCCGAATCCTTGCGCGCGCCTTCGCCCACGGAAATGATCTCGCCCTCGGCGGGCTTTTCCTTGGCGTTGTCGGGGATGATCAGGCCGCCCTTGGTCTTCTCTTCCGATTGGACGCGACGGACCAGCACGCGGTCATGCAGCGGTTTGAATGCCATTGTCGAACACTCCTTGATTCAGGTTGCAGTGTTTCTTTGTTGGCACTCACCGGCTGCGAGTGCCAATGACGGCTAGATAGGTAAATCGCCCAAGGCTGTCAACGGGTCATCGCGGTCTGGTGTCTGGCGGCAGGGGGGCAAACATGACAGTCTGGCGGCCATTGACGGACCAGCAAGGATACCCATGCGACTGACGATTGCCGCCGCCCTGTTCGCCCTGTCGGGACATGGCGCGATGGCCGCCTGCACCGGCCAGAACCTGTTCGACACCATGCCCGCCGAACGCGCCGCGGCGATCGAGGCCGCCAGCCGCGACGTCCCCTTTCGCCAGGGCCTGCTGTACCAGGCCGTACGCGACGATCAGCGCATCACGCTGGTGGGCACCTATCATTTCGGCGATGCGCGCCACCAGCCGATGATCGAGCGTGTCCGCCCGCTGATAGATCAGGCCCATGCGCTCTACGTCGAGGCCGCCCCCGCCGAGGAGGCCCGCCTGACCAAGGCGCTGACCGAGGATCCGACCCTAATGGTCGATCCGGACGGGCCCACCCTGCCGGAACGCCTGTCGCCCGACGAATGGGATGCACTGTCGCAGGCCATGTCGGATCGCGGCACGCCGGGTGTCATCACCGCCCAGATGCGGCCCTGGTATGTCGCGCTGATGCTGGGCGTCTCTCCCTGCATGGTCCGCACCATGGCCGAGCAGGGAGGAGAGTCCGGCGGCCTGGACCACCTGCTGGTGGCCGAGGCGCAGGGCGCGGGCACGCCCGTCCGTTCGCTGGAGCCGTGGGACACCATCTTCGGCCTGTTCGAGGGCCTGACGCCCGAACAGGAGCTGGACATGATCCGCGCAAGCCTGCCGGCGGCCAGCTATGCCGACGATTACGCGGTGACGCTGACGGATGCCTATTTCGACGGGGATGTCTGGAAGATCTGGGAATTCGGGCGTTTCGACGCCTATGCCAATTCCGGATTGTCCAGGGAAGAGGTCGATCGCCAGATGGACCTGGCCCAGACCCGGCTGATGGACGATCGCAACCGCGCGTGGATCGCACCGCTGCTGGAGGGTGCCGCCGAGGCCGGGGATGAGGGAATTGTCGCAGCCTTCGGTGCGCTGCACCTGCCCGGAGAGGCGGGGGTCCTGTCGCTGCTGCAGGACGAGGGCTTCACGATCACCCGTCTGGACGGGTGATCGGATCTATTGGCCGTTCAGGACGCCAAGTGCGTGGGCACGGCCCTGTTTCTGATAGGTGATGCGGCTGTCGCCGATCTCGCTGATGGTGCCGCCGTTGATGCGGTCGCCGATGCGCAGCGTCAGCACGCGACCGTTGGACAGGCGGACCAATGCCCGGCTTGCCCGGCCCGCGCCGATCGTGCCGATGATCTGGGTGCTGCTCAGCTGGATGCCGTCCTTGACCGTCGCGCTGGCGGCGGCATTGCCGATGGCGTTCTGCGGGACGGCGGCCATGACCTCGGGCTCGCTGTCGACCTCGGGCGGGCGGTACTGCTGGTTGCGCGACGCTGCGGCCTGCGCCTCGGCCTGGGCCTGGGCGCGGGCGCGGGCTTCGGCCTGGGCGCGGGCCTGAGCCTCGGCCCGGGCGTCGGCTGCGGCTTGTGACCGGGCGCGCGCCTCGGCCTGGGCCTGCAATTCGGCATCCTGCCGGCGCTGTTCGGCGATCGCGGCCTCGGCCGACTGCGCCTCGGCTGCGGCGCGCAGGTCGGGCGACGACGGCGACAGGGCCGCGGCGACCGGGGCGGCCGTAGCCACCATCGCGTTGACGGCGGCGCCACCGGCACGGCGCGGCGGAATGGCCGACGATGTCAGCGCGGTCAGCGCCACCGCGCCGGGCGCGGCAGGGCTGTTGCCGATGGCCGATGCGATGGCATCCTCCACGGCCTGTTCCGACACCGCGGGGCTGGCCACGGTGCGCGTGCCGGGCCGGCTGTTCGGGCGTGCCGACCGCAGGATGGCGCCCGACGGTGCGGCGGTGGGGCCGGGATCGATGGCCGCGGGACGGGGTGCAGCAAGACTGGCCGCCGCACTGGCCCGCGGGGCGGGGCGGGCGGCATCGACGGCCTGTGCCACGGCGTCCTGCACCGCCTGTTGCGACGGTGCGCGCACAGAGACCGGCCGGCGCGCGGGCCTGGCGTCGGCCAGTTGGAAGACCAACCCGCGCTCGGCCTGGCTCAGCGGCGTGTTGCCTGCCTGTGCGGTCCGCAGATTGCGCAGCTGACCGATGATCAGGTCGCGTTCCGCCTGCGTCAGGGCCGCGGTCTGCTCGGGCGCGCTGCCTTCGTCCAGCAGGGACAGCCGGTCCGGGCGCGAGGGTGGGCGGGCTGACGGTTGTGCCGGGACAGCCGCAGCCTCGGTCGCAGGCCGGGCCGGGGCGGAACGCGCTTGGGCCGGGCTGGGGGGACGGGACGCCGGGGTGGCGGTGGTCTGCGCCGGGGCGGCCTGCGCGGGAGCCGCCGCTGCTGCGGGGCGATTGGCCGGCGCCGAAGCCGGAGCGGACTGCGCGACGGGTGCCGCGGCGGGGCGCGATGGCGGCCGCGCGGCTGCTACGGGTGCCGCCGGCTGGTTCTGCATGCCATATGGCAGCGGATTGGCCGGAACCGTCGGCTGGCGGTCGGGCGTGGCGGGTACGGAGGCCGCGGCCGGGGTCGCCCGGGGCGGACGGGCCGAGCGCGCCAACTGCTCGGCCTGCGCGGCGGCGGTTTGCGCGGCGGACGGGGTCGGCGCGGTTGCAGCGGGTGCCGGCGTCGCGGGTGCCGCTGCAGTCGCCGTGGTCGCTGCGGGTGCGGGTTCGGCGGGCGTCGGCTCCGCGGCGGGCGCAACTTCGGCGGTCGCGGTGGCAGCCGGGGCGGCCGTCAGATCGGCGATCATCGATGCTGCAGGCGGCACGGCGACCGGTGTCGATGCAGGGGCAGGCGCACGGGCCTGGGCCAGCGCCTCGGCCAGGGCCTGATCCAGGGCGTCGGGCTGTTCAGGCGTCGTCTGCGCGGTCTGCGGTTCCTGTGCCACAGGGGCGGGGTCGACCGGCGTCGTGGGCGCGACAGGGATGGCCGCTTGCGGGGCGGGTGCCGTCTGCTGCGGCTGTGCCGCGACGGGGGGCTGCTGGACAGGTGCCTGCGGAACGGGGGCCTGCGGAACGGGGGCCTGCGGAGCGGGGGCTTGGGCCAGCTCCTCCTGCGGCGCGGGGCGGCCAAGGAACAGCAGCGCCACGACCAGCAGCAGGGCCAGCCCGCCCACCAGGACGGGCAGACGCGCCGGGTCCAGGGCGCGCAGGCGGTCGGACAGCGTCGGTGCGACGTCTTCGGCGGGTGCGGCCGCGTCGCGTTCCGCCCGTGCGGCGGCGGCGCGGCTGTGCACGGCCTCGGCGCGAGGCGACAGGCGCTTTGCGGTCAGAGGCCCGCTGCCGTGGCGGATCACCGCGGCAGGCGTCTCACCCGTCGGGGGCGCGACGGTGTCGGTGGCGGGCTGGACCGAGACCGCTGCCGGGACCGCGACCACATGCGGGATGATGCGCGATACGAACGGCACCGCCGCGACGACCGGCTGTTCGATCTCGATCTGCGGGGCGGTCACGCGCGCCTGGCTGAGGACCGGCTCGCTGAAGGGCCGGCGGTTGTACTGTTCCTGCACCAGCCGCGAGGGGCCGAAATCGGGATTGCCCTGGAACCGGTCGTCGCCCGGCCGCGCCTGAAATCCGGATGGGCGAAAGCCCTGGGCGCGGGCGAAATCCTCGGCCTCGTGCAGGGTGCGGCGGGCGACGGCGGCCACGCGCAACGTCTCGATGTCGCCGTTCGTGGCGGGGCACCAGTCGAAGGCCAGATCCTCGGCGCGATAGGGGGTCGACGCCTCCAGCGCGCGCGCAATGGTTGCAGCGGTGTCCGAGCCGAAGGGGACCGTCAGCACCGTGTACAGGATCTGATCGTCGGGGATCACCAGGACCGTGTCCAGTTCCCCGGCCTGGCCGCCCGCCTGCTCGCGCAGCCCGTTCAGCACGGCGGCCATGTCGCCGCCGGCGAAGCGGGCATGGCCCAGGGGCCGCCAATCCGGGCCGTTGCGGCATTCCAGCCGGACCGCCTCCTGGGTAAAGCTCATGGCGAATTCGGGTGGCGCGGCGTGCTGGTTCATGGCTGTCTTCACTGCTCGGGGTGCGTCGCGTGGTCGTGCCCGCGACGTCATTGTTCACCAATCACCACTACCGCAAATTGTGGAACGTTGAAAGAAGAACTGCCATATCTGTGATCGGATTTGCGCGTGAAAGGGCTAGGAAGCGGGCATCGGGCAGGGCATCAACGCCGGAGCGAACACGCGATCAGAAAGGATCCCCTGATGCGACCGATCTTCCGTGCCCCCCCTGCAAGACGGCTGGCCCTGTCCGTGGCCATGACCGCCCTGATGGCCGCACCCGCCCTTGCCGCGCCCATGGCCTGCGGTCCGGCCGGTCCGTCGCGCCTGACCGTCACCGGAGAGGGGCAGTCCCGCATCGCCCCCGACATGGCGACCGTCCAGCTGGGCGTGACCACGCAGGCCGACAGCGCCGCCGCCGCGATGGAGCAGAACAACACCCAGCAGAGCGCGGTGATCGAGGCGCTGACCGGTGCCGGGATCGACGAGGCGCAGATCCAGACCTCGGGGCTGAACCTGAACCCACTGATGCAGTATGGCGAAAACCAAGCCCCGACCGTCACCGGCTATCAGGCGACGAACACCGTTGCGGTGCGCGTGTCCGACCTGGCCCGTCTGGGCGAGGTTCTGGATGCCATCGTCACCGCGGGTGCCAATGAAATCAACGGCATCACCTTTAGCCGCGAGGATGGCGCCGAGGCGCAGGATCAGGCCCGCCGCGATGCCGTGACCGACGCACGCCGCAAGGCCGAGCTGCTGGCAGAGGCGGCGGGCGTCGACCTGGGCCCGGTGCTGACGTTGCGCGACATTCAGACCGGTACGGGCGGCCCGCGCCCGATGATGCGCATGGAGGCCGCGATGGCCGATGCGGTGCCCGTCCAGGCCGGAGAGGTCGAGATGGCCGCCCAGGTCGAGATCGAATACGCGCTGGCCGGAGAGGGTGCCTGTGCGCCGATGCCGCCGCACGGTATGGGCATGCATCACGGCGACCGCGGTCATGGCGGCCCCGAGCATGGTGGGCCTGAGCATGGTGGCCCCGAACATGGAGGTCCGGAGCATGGCGGCCCCGCCGGTGGTCCGGCGGGAGGGCCTGACGGCAGCCCCGTGCACCCGCCGATGCCCGGCGACGGCGCGCCTGCGCCGGACGAACCGATCGTGCCCGGCATCGTCGAGCCGCTGCCCGAGACGCCGGCGAACTGATCGGATGACATTGCAGGGACGGGCCGGGGGGCGACCCCCGGCCCGTTTCGTTAGGCCGTGGCCTTGGCCAGGGCCTGATCCAGGTCGGCGATCAGATCGTCCGCATCCTCGATGCCTACCGACAGGCGGACGACCTCGGGGGCGGCACCGGCGGCGCGCTGCTGATCCTCTGTTAGTTGGCGGTGGGTGGTGGAGGCCGAATGGATCACCAGTGACCGCGCATCGCCCAGGTTCGCCACATGGCTGAACAGCGACAGCGCATCGACCAGCTTGACCGCCGCCGCATAGCCGCCCCTGATCGCGAAGGTGAACAGCGCCCCGGCGCCCTTGGGATACAGCCGGCGCGCCGTCGCGTTCCACGGAGAGCTGTCCAGGCCGGCATAGGTCACCCGCTCCACCCGGTCGTCGGCCTCCAGCCACGCCGCGACCTTCTGCGCATTGGCGACATGGCGTTCCATCCGCAGGCCAAGCGTCTCGATCCCCATCAGCGTGTAATGCGCGCCCTGCGGGTTCATGGTCAAGCCCAGATCGCGCAACCCGATGGCGATGCCGTGAAAGGTGAAGGCCATGTTGCCGAAGGTCTCGTGGAATTTCAGCCCGTGATAGGCGGGTTCCGGGGCCGACAGGCTGGGAAACTTGTCGCTGGCGGACCAGTCGAAGGTGCCGCTGTCCACGACCACGCCGCCGGTGACCGTGCCGTTGCCGGTCATGTATTTCGTCAGGCTGTGCACGACCAGCGTCGCGCCCATCTCGATCGGGCGGCACAGATAGGGGGTGGCCAGCGTGTTGTCGACGATCAGCGGGATCCCCGCCGCATCCGCGATGGCCGCGACCGCCGGGATGTCGGTGACCGACCCGCCGGGATTGCTGATCGATTCGCAGAAGACCGCGCGCGTGTCGTCGTCGATCGCCGCGCGCAGCGCCTCAGGGTCGTCGAAGTCGACGAACTTGGCCGACCATCCGAACCGCCGGATCGTGTGGCTGAACTGGGTCACCGTGCCGCCATAGAGCCGCGTCGAGGCCACGATGTTGCGCCCCGGCGCCATCAGCGGAAACAGCGCCATGATCTGCGCCGCATGGCCCGACGAACAGCAGACCGCGCCCGCACCCCCCTCCAGCGCCGCGACGCGCGCTTGCAGGGCCGCGACGGTCGGGTTGGTCAGGCGCGAATAGATGTATCCGACCTCCTGCAGGTTGAACAGGCGCGCGGCGTGGTCGGCGTCGCGGAAGGCATAGGCCGTCGTCTGATAGATCGGCACCTGCCGCGCCCCGGTCGCCGGATCGGCGGCCGCCCCCGCATGGATCGCCCGCGTGTCGAAACCCTGTTGATCGCTCATGGTGTCCTCCCTCCGATGTAGCGCAAGCCTAGTCGCCGGGTCGGGCGGGCGGCAATCGGGAAAAGGCTCCTCCGGCGGGGGACCGGGGCAGGGGAAATCCTCTCCTCAGCGGCCTTGGCGGCGCGCCATGAAGGCCAGCTTCTCGAACAGGGCTACGTCCTGTTCGTTCTTTAGCAGCGCGCCGTGCAGCTTGGGCAGCATCGTCGCAGGATCGCGGGCCAGATCCTCGGGCGACAGGTCCTCGGCCAGGATCAGCTTCAGCCAGTCCAGGAACTCGCTGGTCGAGGGCTTCTTTTTCAGCCCCGGCACGTCACGCAGCTCCATGAACTGGGACAGCGCGCTGTCCAGCAGGCGCGGTTGCAGCCCCGGGTGATGCACCTCGACGATGGCGCGCAGGGTCGCGGCATCGGGAAACCGGATGTAATGGAAGAAGCACCGCCGCAGGAACGCGTCCGGCAGCTCCTTTTCGTTGTTCGAGGTGATGATGACCACGGGCCGGTGCGCGGCGCGCACCGTCTCTCCAGTTTCGTAGACATGGAACTCCATCCGGTCCAGTTCCTGCAGCAGGTCGTTCGGAAACTCGATATCGGCCTTGTCGACCTCGTCGATCAGCAGCACGACCCGCGCGGGGGCGGCAAATGCCTGCCACAGCTTGCCCCGCCGGATATAGTTCGACACGTCGTTCACCCGCGCGTCGCCCAGCTGGCTGTCGCGCAGCCGACTGACCGCATCGTATTCGTACAGCCCCTGCTGCGCCTTGGTCGTGGACTTCACGTGCCATTCGATGATGGGCATGCCCAGGCTGGCGGCGACCTGCCGGGCCAGCTCCGTCTTGCCGGTTCCGGGCTCTCCCTTGACCAGCAGCGGGCGTTCCAGCGTGACGGCGGCGTTCACCGCCAGGGCCAGATCGGGCGGGGCCACATAGCGGTCGGTTCCCGTGAACTGCATGAAAACTCTCCTTTAGCGCAAGGTGCTTGGCCGCAACTGCCCGCAAAGTTGCGGCGAATTGCACGCCGCGCATCATTAGCGCCCTGAACCCTAGTGACAAGCAGCACGTCATACTTTAAGGGACCGCGCAAGGTGCCGGTAATTTTGCTCCGCCCGGCGCCGCCGGAGGACGTAATGAAAGCCCAGACCTTCCTTCCCCAGGATTATCGTCCCGCCGAGGACGAACCCTTCATGAACGAGCGTCAGCTCGAATATTTCCGGCGGAAGCTTGAGGCCTGGAAGCAGGAACTGCTCAGCCAGTCGGCCGAGACCCTGGAAGGACTGCAGGACAGCGCCCGCAGCGTTCCCGACCTGGCCGACCGCGCCAGCGAGGAGACCGACCGCGCACTGGAACTGCGTACCCGCGACCGTCAGCGCAAGCTGGTCAGCAAGATCGACGCCGCGCTGCGCCGCATCGAGACCGGCGATTTCGGCTATTGCGAGATGACCGGCGAGCCGATCAGCCTGCGTCGTCTGGATGCCCGTCCCATCGCCACCATGACGCTGGAAGCGCAGGAGCGTCACGAGCGCAAGGAACGCGTCCATCGCGACGACTGATCCATCCGTCGGCACCGCGCCAGGCCCCGCCCGGTGCGGGGCCTTGTCACATCCGGGGGACCGAACCATGTCCGCGCTTCGAAATCGCCCCGTAACCGTCATCGGTGCCGGCATTGGCGGTCTGACGGCGGCACTGGCCCTGGCGCAACGCGGGGCGCAGGTCACGGTCCTGGAACGCGCGCCCGAACTGGGCGAGGTCGGCGCGGGGATCCAGATCTCGGCCAATGCGGTGCGGGTGCTGGATGCGCTTGGCCTGGGAACCGCGCTGGATGGCACCGCGCTGCGCACGGACGCGGTACAGCTGAACGACGAACGCGGGAGGCGCGTGCTGCGCATGGACCTTCGGGCGCATCGCCCGGAGGCGCGCTTCCTGCTGATCCACCGCGCCCGGCTGATCGGTCTGCTGGCCGATGCGGCACGGCAGGCGGGCGTGACGATCCAGCTTGGCGTGACGGCGGCTGATGCCGATGGCCTGACCATCGCCGCCGACGGGCTGCGCAGCACGCATCGGGCAGCGCTGAACGGCCAGCAGGTGCCATTCTTCACCGGCCAGACCGCATGGCGCGCCCTGATCCCCGATCCCGGAGGCGCGCCCGTCGCGCAGGTCTTCATGGCCGCGCGCAGGCATCTGGTCAGCTATCCGCTGCCCGGCGGCCTGCGCAACATCGTGGCCGTCGAGGAACGCCCGGACTGGCAGGACGAGGGCTGGTCCCATCCGGGCGACCCCGACCGCCTGCGCGCGGCCTTTGCGGGCATGGGCGGGCCGGTGCCGGGCTGGCTGGCCCAGGTGGACCATACGCATGTGTGGGGTCTCTTCCGCCATCCGGTCGCGGCGCGCTGGCATGACGACCGGCTTGCCCTGCTGGGCGATGCGGCCCACCCGACGCTGCCCTTTCTGGCCCAGGGCGCAGGCATGGCCATCGAGGACGCCTGGACGCTTGCCGCCTGCCTGGATGCGATCCCGGATCAGCCGCAGGCCCTGGCCCGCTATCAGGCGCTGCGCCAGCCGCGCGTGACCCGCATCGTCGATGCGGCGAACGCCAATGCCCGCAACTATCATTTCGGGGGTGTCATGCGGATCGGCGCGCATTCGGTGCTGCGCGTGGCGGACCGTCTGGCGCCGTCGCTGATGCCCGGCCGTTTCGACTGGCTCTATGACTTCGATCCCGTGGGACAGATACCCTGACCCGCCATCGGCACCCCTCCGCGACGGGGGGTCCGGGGGGCGCATAGCCCCCCGGCCGCCGCGGGACGCAAATCAGGCTGCGCGTTCGACCGCCGCGACGATGCCGTCGACGACCTCGCGCAGGACGGCCTCGTCCTCGGCCTCGGCCATCACCCGGATCAGCGGCTCGGTCCCCGATTTCCGGATCAGCACCCGGCCAGACCCGGCCAGACGCGCCTCGGCATCCGCGATCATGCGCTTGACCGGCTCGGCTGCCAGCGGATCGGCACCCGCGGCATAGCGGACGTTCTTCAGCATCTGCGGCACGGGTTCGAACTGCGCGACCAGTTCGCTTGCCGCCCGACCCGTCTCGGCCATCGCGCCCAGCACCTGCATCGCGGCCACCAGCCCGTCGCCGGTGGTGGCATAGTCGGTCATCACGATATGACCAGACTGTTCGCCGCCCAGGTTAAAGCCGCCCTCGCGCATGCGCTCGACCACATAGCGGTCACCGACCTGCGTCCGCTCCAGCCGCAGGCCGCGTGCGGTCAGGTAATGCTCCAGCCCCAGGTTTGACATGACCGTGGCGACCAGCGCGCCGCATGCAAGCCGGCCCTGTTCGGCCCACCGCCCGGCCAACAGCGCCATGATCTGGTCACCATCCGCCACGCGGCCCGTCTGGTCCACGATCACCACCCGGTCGGCATCGCCGTCCAGGCTGATTCCCAGATGCGCGCCATGGGCACGGACCGCATCGGCGCAGGCCTGGGGATGCGTGCTTCCGACGCCGTCGTTGATGTTGAACCCGTCCGGTTCGACGCCCAGGGGGATCACATCCGCGCCCAGTTCCCACAGGACGTCGGGCGCGGCGCGATAGGCCGCGCCGTTCGCGCAATCCAAGACCACCTTCAGCCCGTCCAGCCGCAGCTTGGCCGGGAAGGTCGTCTTGGCATATTCCATGTAGCGGCCCCGACCGTCGTCGATCCGCTTGGCCCGGCCGATGCTGGCCGGGGCGACGGGGTCAAGCGCGCCCGCGACCAGCGCCTCGATCTCGGCCTCGGCCTCGTCGGACAGCTTGAAGCCGTCGGGACCGAAGAACTTGATGCCGTTATCCTCGGCCGGGTTGTGGCTGGCCGAGATCATGATCCCCAGATCGGCCCGCATCGACCGCGTCAGGAACCCGACCGCGGGCGTCGGCACCGGGCCCAGCAGCAGCACGTTCATGCCCGTGCTGGTCAACCCCGCCGTCAGCGCGTTTTCCAACATGTAGCCCGACAGGCGCGTGTCCTTGCCGATCACCACGCGGTGCCGGTTGCGCCCGTCGCGGCGAAAGTATCGACCGGCGGCGGCGCCAAGGCGCAGCGCCATCTCGGCGGTCATCGGATAGGTGTTGGCGCGCCCGCGGACCCCGTCGGTGCCGAAAAGCTTTCTGCTCATGTCCCTGCCTTCCCGTTCTTGTTGAGGGCCGCGATCAGGCGCAGCCCCTGTGCGTGTTCCGCGACATCGTGGACGCGGTGGATCTGGACCCCCTGGGCCACGGCCGCGACCGTCAGGGCCAGCGTGCCGGGCATGCGCGCTGCCGCCAGGTCGGCCCCGCCGATCCGGCCGATGAAACGCTTGCGCGACACGCCCAGCAGGATCGGGCAGCCCAGCCCATGATACAGCGAAATCCGCCGCAGGATCGCCAGATTATGCGCCTCCGTCTTGCCGAAGCCGATGCCCGGATCGATCACGATGCGATCAGCGGGAATGCCCGCCCGGACCGCCCGGTCGATGCGTGCGGCCAAGGCATCATAGACGTCCAGCAGCACGTCGTCGTAACGCGGGTCGTCCTGCATCGTGGCTGGCAGTCCCTGCGCATGCATCAGGCAGACAGGCACCCCGGCACCGGCCACCAGGGGTGCCAGTCCCGCGTCAAAATCGAAGCCCGACACGTCGTTGACCATACCGGCCCCGGCGGCAAGCGCCGCCTGCGCGACCGCGGCCTTGCGCGTATCGACCGATATCGGCAACAGGCCGCGGGCGGCGTCGATCACGGGCAGGATGCGGGCGATCTCGTCCGGGACGGCGATCTCCTCGGCTCCGGGACGTGTGGATTCGCCGCCGATGTCCAAAAGGTCCGCCCCATCCGCCGCCAGGGTCCGCGCCTGCGATGCAGGATCGTACCGGCCGCCGTCCGAGAAGCTGTCGGGGGTCGCATTGACGATGCCCATCAATCGCGGTCGGTCCAGCGTCAGGCCCAGGACGGACGGCCGCGGGGCCGTCAGGGCCACCATCACGCGATCGGGTGCGCTGTCGACGATGCGCGGGGCCGCGCCGCGTTGCAGGCATTCCAGGTGCGTGAACCCCGTCCACCCCCCGGCGAGGGGCCAGCGGCCGCCCTGATCCTGCGGTATCGGGCGATAGTAGAGGCTGTCCTGCATCATCAGATGTCAGGCGGTGCGCAGATGCGCGACGCTGACCGCCAACCCGTCCGGTACGACCGGCAGCGGCCTGTCGGCGGGGCCAGCGAAATCGATGTGATGGGCCCCAAGACGCCCCGCCAGCCACAGCGCAAGGCTGTCGGGACCGTCGCCTGCATCCGGGGCATCGGCGGCAAGACGCGTGGGCGCCCAGATCACCGGCTGGCGCAGCTGGATCGCAGCGTCCAGTTCGGTGCGGGTCTCTGCCACCTCGATGCCCAGGTCACCGCCAAGCCGCCATGCGGCCTGATCCAGCGACAACAGCGCCAAGCGGCGGGCATGCGGCCCGTCATCGGTCATGGGCTGGGCGCCCGGAACGATCACGACCGCCCCCGTGGCCAGCGGTGCGCCGGGGGCGTGCACAAGGATCGCCACCTGTGCGGCCACGCCCGTGGCGGGCACGCGGCCCCGATGACGGATGATCGACACGCCAAGGGCGCCCGGACCGCGGTCCAGCTTTTCGACGCTGACGGTGATGCGGGCGGCGCGGGGATGGGCCAGCACCTCGGCGGCGATGCGTTCGGCCAGCGTCTCGACAAGGTTGTAGCGCTGATCGGCCAACGCCGTGTCGACCGCCTGCGTCAGTACGTCATAGGACAGCACGGCGTCGACATGATCGCCGCTGCCCGCGACGGTCTCTCGCAGATCCACGGTCAGGTTGAAGCGCAGGCGCTGATCCAGGCCGCGTTCCGATTGAAAGGCGCCGATCTCGGCCGAAAGGACGTGGTCGCGCAGAAAGATGCGGTCGGGATGTTCCATATCCGCCATTCACAGCAAATCCGCGGCGCGGGCAACCCCCGCCGCAGACCTCAGTTCGAGGCGACGCGCTGATTGGTGCGATAGAAGATGTGGCGGCCGATCTGGACGGTGCGCTGGAAACGGCGCGACCAGGACGGGCTGACTGCCGGAGTGTGGAAATAGGTGGCGCCACCGGTCAACTGGCGCGGTGCGCCGGCCAGGGCTTCGGCCGCGATGTCCTGGGCACGCAGATAGGCAGCCTTGTTGCGGATCGGCTTGGCACCGCCAATGGTATAGCTGAACTGGCTGGGCTGGTTGATCACGCCGCAGACGGTGCGGGGAAAGGCGCCGCTGTCGACGCGGTTCAGGATGACCTCGGCCACGGCCATCTGACCCTGGCGGCCCTCGCCGCGGGCCTCGTGGTAGAGGGCCTCTGCCATGCAGTCCAGATCGGCGCGGGAAATCACCTTGCGCGTGTTGGCCAGATGCAGGGTTTCGACGGGCTCATCGGGAGTGATCTCGACCGTGACGGGCATCGCGTCGGTATAAAGCAGCGGCGTGGGCCGCGGCGCGTTCGCGGCGGCTTGCAAAGCACCGAACATGCCGGTATCGGCGGAAAAAAGCGATCCGTTTCCCCCGGCAAGGGCAGTGGTCGTCAGAAGGGGCATGGCTGTTGCCGCACATAAAAGAGCGTGCGCCAGCCGTTTCGACAGCTTGGGCATGTACAGTCCTATACAAGGTCCCGTGTTGACGGGGCATTAATGCCCGGTCGACAGGGATGGTCTGTCACGCCGGGCGGGCTGACGATGTGATTAGGATTTTCGGCATCTGCTGTGCCATCCCACTTCGGCGTGAGGCCCGGAACCGGCCCGTTCGGGGCAGTTTTGGGCAGCAATCCGCCACGCTGTTGCGCGGAAACCGGCAACTTCCGGCACATGGGTGTAGCGGTCAGATGTTATGTCCAGCCAAATCAGCAACTTGCAGTTGCAGAATCACGACCGGGGCACAGGCGGGCGGTTTCTGATGGCCGATTGCGCCGCCGCAAGCCGCGCGACCGGCACGCGGAAGGGTGAACAGGACACGTAGTCCACGCCCGCCTGATGGCAGAACGCGATGGATTCGGGGTTGCCGCCATGCTCTCCGCAGACGCTCAGGGTGATGCCCGGAGCCTGCGCGCGGGCCCGCTGCACGCCGATCAGCAACAGCTCTCCGACCCCGTCCTGATCCAGGACATGGAAGGGATCCTCGGCATAGACTCCCTGGCCCACATAGGTCCCCATGAAGCGCCCGGCATCGTCGCGCGACAGGCCATAGGTCATCTGCGTCAGATCGTTCGTGCCGAAGGACAGGAAGGCGCTGTGGGCCGCGATGTCCCCGGCACGCAGGGCGGCACGCGGCGTTTCCACCATCACGCCGAGGCGATAGGTGAAATCGGTGCGCATCTCGTTCCTGACGGCGGCCGCGACGGCGTCGATGCGGGTCTTGACCAGCTCGACCTCGCGCATGGCGCTGACCAGCGGGATCATGATCTCGGGGACGACGGGGTCGCCCTTGCGGCTGGCCAGAACGGTCGCCTCGAAGATCGCGCGGGCCTGCATGTCATAGATCTCGGGAACCGTGATCCCAAGGCGCACCCCCCGCATGCCCAGCATCGGGTTGAACTCGGTCAGCGCCTCGACGCGGCGGGTCACGTCGGACAGGGGCAGGTCCAGCGATTCGGCCAGCTCGCGCAGCCCCTCGCGGTCATGGGGCAGGAATTCGTGCAGCGGCGGGTCGAACAGCCGGATGGTGACGGGAAGGCCTGCCATGATCTCGAACAGGCTGGCGAAATCCTGGCGCTGCATGGGCAGGATGCGGTCCAGGGACAGGCGCCGGTCCTCGGGCGTGTCGGCAAAGATCATCTCGCGCATGGCGGGCAGGCGTTCGGCGTCGAAGAACATGTGCTCCGTGCGGCACAGGCCGATGCCCTGGGCCTGGAACCGCCGGGCGGCGCGGGCGTCCTCGGGGGTGTCGGCATTGGCGCGCACGCCCATGCCGCCCGCATCCGCGGCCCAGTCCATCAGCTGCGTGAACGCATCGTCCAACGCGGGGGGCAGGAGGACGGCCGCGCCCGCCAGAACCTCGCCAGAGCTGCCGTCGATGGTGATCTCGTCGCCCTCGTGCAGGATGCGGGATCCGGCACGTACGGTGCGGGCGCGGGCGTCGATGGTCAGGCCGCTGGCGCCCACGATGCAGGGCAGGCCCAGGCCGCGGGCGATCACCGCCGCATGGCTGGTCGTGCCGCCCCGCTCGGTCAGCACCGCGACCGAGGCGTGCATGCCGCGGATGTCCTCGGGCACGGTTTCGCGCCGCACCAGGATGCAGGGTTCTCCCCGTGCATGGGCGGATTGCGCGCTGGCGGCGGAAAAGACGATGCGCCCGGTGGCGGCCCCGGGGCTGGCATCGATGCCGCGCGCGATCACGTCGCGGGGCGCGCGCGGGTCGACCTGATGGTGCAGCAGGTCGGCCAGGGCGCGGGGCTCGACGCGCATCAGCGCCTCCTCGGGGGGGATGATCCCGTCGCGCGCCAGGCTGACCGCGATGCGGACGCCGGCGCGGCTGCCGCGAGCCACGCGGGTGGCGTCGATGACGCTGATCCGGCCCTCGGTCACGACGAACTCGATCTGCATCTCCTCGCGCAGGCGCTCGCGGGCGGCGATGCCGAAGCGGACCAGGTCGGCAAAGATCTCGGGCGCGGTGTCCTCCAGCGCGGGGCCGCGGTCGTCGCGGGTCAGGAACAGCGTCTCGGCGCCCGCCCCGACGGTCGCGCCATGGCGCTGGCCGCGAAAGCGTCCGGTGACGCGCGGGGTACCGGTGACGGGGTCGATGAACTGGATCGTGCCCGATCCGCAGATGCCCGGACCAAGCGCCAGCGCCATTTCCTGCACCACCAGACCCAAGGGCGCATCCGCGGGCGCACCCTTGGCCTGACGCAGCAGGCGGGCGGTCGGCCCGTCCCATGCACGCGCCATGCTCCGCAGCACCTCGGACAGCTGTTCGGTGGGGTCCTGGGGGAAGGGCTGGTCCATCTCGTCCTGGTAGTGCCGCAGGCTGGCCGCCAGGGCATCGGGGCCGTCCTGCGTGAACATGTCAGGGTCCAGCCGCGCGATATGGATCGCATAGCTTTGGACGAAGGACAGATAGACCGCGTCCGCATTGTCGCGCCCGATCACCTCGGCCAGCCGCGCGTGCAGCGCATCGTTGATGCCGACGTTCAGGACGGTTCCGGGCCCGCCCCATTCCGGCATCGCGGCCGAGGGGCGCACGCTGACCAAGCCGCTGCCCGCAAAGATGTCCAACAGGGCGTCGGGCTGAATGCGCCGTCCCTGGGCGATCATGCGGACGGTGTCGGCAGGGATCGCAAAGCTGCGCGGGACGGGAAGCTGCATCCGGACCAGCCGCTGCAGGCATTTCGCACGCCACCCATGCAGCTCGCGGCTGATCGGGGCCGAGGGCGTGATCTGCAATGCGGTGGCGGGTGGGGGTGCGCTGGTCATGACCCCGGCATCCTAGGGGCGGCGACCGCAGTCCCGCAAGGCCATTATGCGGCAGTGCAGCAGAGGACCATGCGGCGCGTCCGCGCATGGCGCTGGATCGTCGATGAAAGAAGGGATATCCCCGCAGGGAGGGGGATCAGGGGACCGTGGCCCCCTGATCGGATCGCATGGGGATCAGCCCTCGGCGTCTTCCGCCGGGGCTTCCTCGGCCGGGGCGTCGGCAGCGGGTGCCTCCTCCGCGGGGGCGGCCGTGTCACCGTCCGCGATGGTCACGGTCATCATGTAGTCGGGCTCAGACACCGATCCATTGGTGGCGGCGTCGCCCTTCTTGATGGAGTCCAGCACGTCCCAGCCTTCGATCAGCTGACCCACGACGGTATATTCACCGTCCAGGAACGGCGCCGGGGCCAGGTCGATGAAGAACTGGCTGTTGGCACTGTTGGGGTCCATGGCACGGGCCATGCCAACCGTTCCGCGGTCGAAGGTCTGTTCGGTGAACTCGGCCTCCAGGTCTGGCAGGTCGGAACCGCCCATCCCGGCCATCGCCGTGTCGCCGTCCTGACGGCCGTTCTCGACGTCGCCGGTCTGCGCCATGAAGCCGTCGATGACGCGGTGGAACACCACGCCGTCATAGGCACCCGAATTCGTCAGCTCGACCAGGCGGGCGACGTGGTTGGGCGCCAGATCCTCGCGGAGGTCCAGCACGATCGTGCCCTTGGACGTGCCTTCGGCATCGGCAACCTCGATGACCATGTTCGGGCCGTCGGTATCCTCGACCTGCGGGTTGGTCCCCTGCGCGGTCGCGGCGGTGCCCAGCATCAGCAGGGCCGGAATCAGCGCGGCCTTACGCATCGGCGGCCACCTTGACGCTGATCATGCGGTCCGGGTTCACTGGCGGCTCGCCACGGGCGATCTTGTCGACATGCTCCATCCCCTCGATGACGCGGCCATAGACGGTGTACTGGCCGTTCAGGAAATGGTTGTCCTTGAAGTTGATGAAGAACTGGCTGTTCGCGCTGTTCGGGTTCTGCGACCGCGCGGCGCCGATGGTGCCACGGTCATGGGGCAGCTTGGAGAACTCGGCCGGCAGGTCCGGCTTGTCCGATCCACCCGTGCCGGCGCGGCCGGGGTTGTAGTCCTTTTCCATGTTCGCATGGGCCACGTCACCCGTCTGGGCCATGAAACCCTCGATGACGCGGTGGAAGGCCACGTTGTCATAAGCGCCGGCGCGGGCCAGTTCCTTCATGCGCTCGGCATGCTTGGGGGCCACGTCGGACAGCAGCTCGATGACGACGGGGCCGTCCTTGAGCTGGATGACGATGGTGTTTTCCGGGTCCTTGATCTCGGCCATGAGGCCCTCCTTTGTCAGGTGCGACCCCTGATCTAGGGTCTGTCGCTGCCCTGCGCAACGCGCGAAACCGTTATGGGGTCCGACCGGCAGGGGCGCGCGCATCCACCGGGCGCGGTTGACGCCGCGCCTGCCATGCGGGACAAGTTCGCCAACTCTTGGACCCTGAAGGATGCGACATGGCAAAGTTCAACACCATCGACGACATGGATCTTGACGGAAAGGTCGTGCTGACCCGGGTCGACGTGAACGTCCCCGTCGAGGACGGTCAGGTCACCGACACCACCCGCATCGACAAGATCGTACCGACGGTCAAGGACATCCAGGCCAAGGGCGGCATCCCCGTGCTGCTTGCGCATTTCGACCGCCCCAAGGGACAGCGCGTCGAAGGCATGAGCCTGCGCCAGATCGTTCCCGCGCTGGAGGCGGCGCTGGGCCAGCCGGTCGTCTTCGCCGACGACTGCATCGGCGGTCCAGCCAAGCGCGTCGTTGCGGCGCTGCAGCCGGGGCAGGTGGCCCTGATGGAGAACACCCGCTTTCACGCAGGCGAGGAACAGAACGACGGCACCTTCGCCGCATCGCTGGCGGCGCTGGGCGGTGCCTATGTGAACGATGCCTTCTCGGCGGCCCATCGCGCCCATGCCTCGACCGAGGGGCTGGCGCGGCTGATGTATGCGGGTGCAGGTCGCCTGATGGAGGCAGAGCTGAAGGCGCTGGACGCGGCGCTGGGCGATCCGCAACGGCCGGTGATGGCGGTCGTGGGTGGTGCCAAGGTCTCGACCAAGCTGGACCTGCTGACGAACCTGGTCGAGAAGGTCGACCATCTGGTGATCGGCGGAGGCATGGCCAACACCTTCCTGGTGGCCAAGGGCGTCGAGGTCGGCAAGTCGCTGGCCGAGCGCGACATGGCCGATACCGCCCGTGCCATCCTGGAGAAGGCCGATGCCACCGGCTGCAAGATCCACCTGCCGGTGGACATCGTCGTGGCACGCGAGTTCAAGGCGGGCGCAGCGTCCGAGACGCTGCCCGTCGATCAGTGCCCGGCCGATGCGATGATCCTGGATGCCGGCCCCGAGACGGTCGAGGCGTTGCGTCAGGCGATGACCGCCTGCAAGACGCTGATCTGGAACGGCCCGCTGGGGGCCTTCGAGATCGAGCCCTTCGATGCGGCCACCAACGCCGCCGCGCGCGCCGCGGCCGAACTGACCGCGCAGGGACAGCTTGTGTCGGTCGCGGGTGGGGGCGACACCGTCGCGGCGCTGAACAAGGCGGGTGCTGCGGAGGAGTTCACCTTCATCTCGACCGCCGGAGGCGCGTTCCTAGAGTGGATGGAGGGCAAGACCCTGCCGGGCGTCGCAGCACTGGAAGCCGCCAAGCGCTGAGCGAACGGCGCGCCGGTGGCGGCGCGCCCTAGCCTCCGGTCTGGGCGGCCTTGGCGCCGTCCTCATAGGCCCACAGCATCTTGAGCCACTGGGCATAGGCCATCGGCGGGGTGACGCGTTCCGCCGATTGCACCGTGGACGCGGGCAGCAGTTCGGTCTGGCTGGCACCCGCCGTGATGGGGCGCATCCAGACCGTCCGCTGGTCCGCGCCGATGCGGGTTTCCAGCGCGCTGGACCCGATGCCGAAGATCGGCAGCTGATAATGGGCCAGGGTCGTGGTCATGAACATGGCATCCTCCTGTCGGGGTCTGTCCCTGCCAGGCAGGATGCGGACAATTCGTCAGAAAATCGATTCATCTGTGATTAAGCTTTTAGCGATCGCCCGCGCCGCGACGCGGCGGAAAACCGCATCTGCCTGAATTTGTTAGCGTAACCAGCATTGCCGCGGGTCCGGCGCATGCTATCCAGCAGCCGACAATGATAGGAGAGACCCATGCAGATGACCGACACGGTGCGCCGCATCCTGGCCAATTACGAGGGCGAGACGCCGGGCGTGAAGGCGCAGCTGGCCCGCATGATGATGACCGGAAAGCTGGCCGGCACCGGCAAGATGATCATCCTGCCCGTGGACCAGGGGTTCGAGCATGGTCCCGCACGGTCCTTTGCGCCGAACCCGGCCGGCTATGACCCGCATTACCATTATCAGCTGGCGATCGATGCCGGGCTGAACGCCTATGCCGCGCCGCTGGGCATGATCGAGGCGGGTGCGGACACCTTTGCAGGCCAGATCCCCACCATCCTGAAGGTGAACAGCGCCAACAGCCTGATGTCGGGCACGGCGGGCAAGAACCAGGCGATCACCGCATCGGTGGATGACGCGCTGCGGCTGGGCTGCGCTGCGATCGGCTTCACGATCTATCCGGGGTCGGACATGGCGCTGGACATGTTCGAGGAGATCGTCGAGATGCGCCGCGAGGCCGCGGCCAAGGGTGTCGCGACCGTGATCTGGTCCTATCCGCGCGGCGAGGCGATCACCAAGGACGGAGAGACCGCGATCGACGTGGCCGCCTATGCCGCCCAGATCGCGGCGCTGATCGGCGCGCATATCATCAAGATCAAGCTGTCGACCGACCACCTGATGCTGCCCGAGGCCAAGAAGGTCTACGAGGAGAAGGCGATCGACGTGTCCAGCCAGGCCAAGCGGGTCGAGCATTGCATGCAGGCCAGCTTTGGCGGACGCCGCATCGTGGTGTTCTCGGGCGGGGCGGCCAAGGGGACCGATGCGGTCTATGACGACGCGCGCGCGATCCGCGATGGCGGCGGCAACGGTTCGATCATCGGGCGCAACAGCTTTCAGCGGTCGCGCGAGGATGCGCTGGCGATGCTGGGCAAGCTGGTCGACATCTATCTGGGCAAGGACGCCTGACCAAACGGACGAGCCCCCGAAAACGGGGGCGCGACGCGATCAGCGCCTTGCGGCGCGGGACGGGGGCCGGTGGCCCCCTTTTTCACACTTCCTCGATGCGCAGCTCGACCGGGTCGCTGACCAGGACACCGGTGCGGGGCAGGGCCTCGATGGCGTAGTCGATGGCTTCGGGCGTGGTCTTGTGGGTCACGACCAGAACCGGAACGCTGGCCGGGCTGTGCTGGCCGTACTGGCGCATCCGGTCGATCGAGATGCCGGCATCGCCCAGGACCGTCGCGACCTTGGCCAAGGCGCCGGGTTTGTCCTGCAGCTCCAGCCGGATGTAATAGGCGGCGGGCACGGCCGTGCGGGCGGGCTGGGCCGCTGTCAGCGATCCGGCAGGCTGTCCGAAGACCGGCATGCGGACACCGCGCGCGATTTCGACGATGTCGGACATGACCGCGCTGGCGGTCGGGCCTTCGCCCGCGCCCGCGCCGCGCAGGACGATCTGACCCACGCTGTCGCCCTCGATCACGACCATGTTGGTGCCGCCCACCAGCTGCCCCAGCGGGCTGTCGGCGGGTACCAGGCAGGGCGACATTCGCTGTTCCAGCCCGCGGGCAGTCATCTGCGCGACGCCCAGCAGCTTGATGCGGTAGCCCATGTCGCGGGCGCGGTGGATGTCGTCGATGCTGACGCGCTCGATCCCCTCGATCTCGACCGCGTCAAAGTTGACCTGGGTGCCAAAGGCGATCGACGACAGGATCGCCAGCTTGTGGCCCGCGTCGATGCCGCCCACGTCCAGCGTCGGGTCGGCCTCCAGATAGCCCAGCTGGCGGGCCTCTTCGAAGACGGCGTCATAGGGCAGGCCCGCGCTCTCCATCCGGGTCAGGATGTAGTTGCAGGTGCCGTTCATCACGCCCATCACGCGGGTGATGCGGTTGCCGGCCATGCTCTCGGTCATCGACTTGATCACCGGGATGCCGCCCGCGACGGCGGCCTCGAACCGGATCACGCGGCCCAGATCCTCGGCCAGCTTGGCCAGGTGCTGACCGTGCATGGCCAGCAGCGCCTTGTTGGCGGTCACGACATCCTTGCCGGACCGCAGTGCAGCCTCGATGCTGTCGCGCGCGACGCCCGCATCCCCGCCGACCAGTTCGATGAAAACATCGACGTCATCGGCGGTGGCGACCGCCATCGGGTCCGCCTCCCACCGATAGGTCGACAGGTCCGCGTCGCGGTTCTTCATGCGGTCGCGTGCGCTGACGGCGGTGATCGCCACCGGGCGACCCGACCGCATCGCCAGCAGATCGGCGTGTTTCTGAACGATCTTGACGACACCGATCCCGACGGTGCCAAGCCCGGCGATGCCGAGGCGGAGGGGGGACGACATGAGTGCCTCTCATCCTTGATTTTGCGGGTGTTAGCGCGCCGGGCCGCGTGTTGCAACGCGCGATGCGGTCGCGGCGCGGTCCTGTGGCATGCGTGCCGACGAACCGATCACGGGTCGGCGCCCGCCCATTCCCCATCAATCCCGGTCCGCCGCATCACCGACACGACCTGGCGCGCCGCCTGCAGGGTCCGGTCGCGGACCTGCAGGACGTCTTCTGCCCCCATGTCATGAGGATGGCGTTCCCCGCGGGTGTTGATGAAGGTCGGGTGCCACATGCCGGGCCGTGCCCCCGGCCGCCAGGACGCATGGCACAGCAGGTTGCGCATCCGCCGCAGGTCGGTCAGCGTCGGTGGCAGCGCGCCCAGCTCGACCCCCTCGCTGCGGCGGGCGGCGGCCAGAAAGCTGTCGATCAGCGTGCCCAGGGTGTCGTCGGCGATCTCCTCCATGCGGCGCAGCCAGGCCTCCAGGGCGTGGTCCTGCGCATCCCGGCCCAGACCCTTTCGGGTCAGCGAAAAGATCGCGCGCTTCAGCGCCTCCTCAAGAAAGCCGAAGGCCGCGACGGCATGGCCCAATGCCGCGGCCATCTCATCGGGCAGACGATCGGGCGCGCGGGGCAGGGGCATCATTCACGCCAAAGCTGCGCCACCCACGGGGTTGGCCGGACATAATGGCGCAGATGCTTCAGGAAGCCCTCGCGCCGCTGGCCGGTGAAGGCCGCGCGCAGGTGATCCAACGGGGCGCAGGCCTCGTCGGCCTCGTCCCATCGGCCAAGGATCGCGTCGGGCGGGTTCAGGCTGCCGGGGAACATCACGATGCGCGTCCCGCGCGGAATCTTGGGATCGCGCAGATAGTTCAGAGGGAATGTCGGCACGCAGTGAAAGCGGAAATGGGCCAGCCATCCGCGCGGCCAGAACTTGACCCCGCCCGGGGCGTTGCGGGTGACAAAGCGCTGTTCGTACTTGTACTTGTCAGCGGCGGCCTGTGGGTCTGCGGCAAAGATCTTCTGCAGCGGGGCCAGGTTGCCGACCCGCATCCGATAGACCGAGGTCTGGCCCATCTTCTCGAACGGCGTGTTGGGGTTCAGGCCAAGGATCGTGTCGTCCGGATCGCCATGTTCGAAGAACGCGTCAAGGCTGCCGGTGACGATCACGTCCAAGTCCAGGAACAGCACCACCCCCGTGACGTCGCCCAGATCCCCCCACAGCCGCGACTTGGGCCACTTGCCGCGGGTGTTGACCGGGGCCTGATAAGCGAAATCGGGCAGCGGGCGCACAGCGACATCTGGATGCAGGCCGGTCCCGTCATCGGTGAAACAGAACAGCCGGAAAGGCGGCGTGATGTTGCGGGCGATCATCGCATGCAGGCGGTTGACATATTCGGGACCGAACTTGGCACCCCACTTGATGCAGATGATCTGCTTGACCGATCCGTTGCGCCCGTCGTCCATGTCTCACCCATTCGCTTTGGGTGCAGGGTTTCACAGCCGGCACCGCGAGGCAAGCAGGCCTCACGGTTCCGCGCAGGCCACGGGGGGTGCGGGGGGCTGGCCCCCCGCCGTCGCGGGACGCAAATCTCAGGGTCGCGTCTCGCGGATCAGCCGCAGGATGTCCGCGGCTGCGGATGGGATGTTCGTGCCGGGGCCGAAGATCGCCTTGACCCCCGCACGGCGCAGGAAGTCGTAATCCTGCTGCGGGATCACACCGCCGCAGATGACCAGGATATCGCCGGCGCCCGCATCCTTCAGGGCCTGGATCAGCTTTGGTGCCAGCGTCTTGTGGCCGGCGGCCTGGCTGCTGATGCCGATCACGTGGACGTCGTTGTCGATGGCGTCCTGGGCGGCCTCTTCGGGCGTCTGGAACAGCGGTCCCACGTCCACGTCGAACCCGATATCGGCAAAGGCCGTGGCGATCACCTTGGCGCCGCGGTCGTGACCGTCCTGGCCCATCTTGACGACCAGCATGCGCGGGCGGCGGCCTTCCTCCACGGCGAATGCCTCGACGTCGCGCTGGATCTGGGCAAAGCCCTCGTCGCCCTCATAGGCCGCGCCATAGACGCCCGCCAGGGTGCGCACCTCGGCGCGGTGGCGCCCGAATTCGTCTTCCATGGCCATGCTGATCTCTCCGACGGTGGCGCGGGCGCGGGCAGCCTCGACGGCGGCCTCCAGCAGGTTGCCGCCCTCCCGGGCGCGGCGGGTCAGTTCGGCCAGCGTCCCGGTGACGCGGCCCTCGTCCCGCGTGGCGCGGATGCGGGTCAGGCGGGCGATCTGGCTGTCCCGGACGGCGACGTTGTCGATGTCCAGGATATCGATCGGATCCTCGGCCTCCTTGCGGTACTTGTTGACGCCGACGATCACGTCCTCGCCCCGGTCGATCAGGGCCTGACGCCGGGCCGCCGTCTCCTCGATGCGCAGCTTGGGCATGCCGCTGGCCACGGCCTTGGTCATGCCGCCCATCTCCTCGACCTCCTCGATCAACGCCCAGGCCTTCTCGGCCAGCTCCGCCGTCAGGCTCTCGATGTAATAGGACCCGGCCAGCGGATCGACGACATGGGTGATGCCGGTCTCCTCCTGCAGGATCAGCTGGGTGTTCCGCGCGATGCGGGCACTGAATTCCGTGGGCAGTGCGATCGCCTCGTCCAGCGCATTGGTGTGCAGCGACTGCGTGCCGCCAAGCGCCGCCGACATCGCCTCATAGGCGGTGCGGATGACGTTGTTGTAAGGGTCCTGCTCCTGCAGGGACACGCCGGACGTCTGGCAATGCGTGCGCAGCATCAGGCTGGACTGCTTTTTCGGCGCAAATTCCGACATGATCCGGTGCCACAGCAGGCGCGCGGCCCGCAGTTTCGCGATCTCCATGAAGAAGTTCATGCCGATGGCGAAGAAGAAGGACAGCCGCCCCGCAAAGGCATCGACATCCATGCCCGCCGCGATGGCCGCGCGCACATATTCGCGTCCGTCGGCCAGCGTATAGGCCAGCTCCTGGACCAGGTTCGCCCCGGCCTCCTGCATGTGATAGCCCGAGATCGAGATCGAG
Organism: Paracoccus sp. NFXS7; assembly: GCF_040148865.1. Taxonomy (NCBI): domain Bacteria; kingdom Pseudomonadati; phylum Pseudomonadota; class Alphaproteobacteria; order Rhodobacterales; family Paracoccaceae; genus Paracoccus; species Paracoccus sp. NFXS7. The sequence continues at coordinate 217,845 of NZ_JAKEKV010000001.1, read as the reverse complement.
TTGAACTTGGGCATCTCGGCCGAGGTGTACTCGATGATGTCCGCGATGATCCGCATGCTGGGTTCGGGCGGATAGATATAGGTGTTGCGGACCATGAACTCCTTGAGGATGTCGTTCTGGATGGTCCCGGACAGAACGGCACGGGAATGGCCCTGCTCCTCTCCGGTGACGATGAAGTTCGCCAGGATCGGGATGACCGCGCCGTTCATGGTCATCGACACCGAAACGCGGTCCAACGGGATGCCGTCGAACAGGATCTTCATGTCCTCGACCGAATCGATGGCGACGCCGGCCTTGCCCACATCGCCCTCGACCCGCGGATGGTCGCTGTCATAGCCCCGATGCGTGGCCAGATCGAAGGCCACCGACACCCCCTGCTGCCCCGCGGCCAGCGCGCGGCGATAGAAGGCGTTCGATTCCTCGGCCGTGGAAAATCCAGCATATTGCCGGATGGTCCAGGGGCGGCCCGCATACATCGTTGCGCGCGGGCCGCGGGTGAACGGCGCGATTCCGGGCAGGCCGTCCAGGTGGTCCATCCCCTCCAGGTCGTCGCGGGTATAAACCGGCTTGACGGCGATCCCCTCCAGCGTGTCCCAGGTCAGGCTGTCGGGGTCGCGCCCCTTCAGTTCGCCCTGTGCCAGCTTGCGCCAGTCCTCCAGCGTGGGTTTTGTCATGATCCATCCTTTCCTGCCGACGGTCCTGCCCTATATTCAAGACATGACGAGGTGCCGATGAAGTTGAAATTTATGATATTCGTGATGGCGCTTGCGGCGATGGGCCCCGCGCGCGACGCCCCCCCGCCGGATGGCGCCGCTGTCCGGGCACCGGACGGGGCGACGGCCGCGACGCAGCCGCGCGACACGGTGCCGCAACGCAACCCAGCCCGTCTGCCTCCGGTCGCGCAGCGCGTCGAGCCCGACCCGCTGCCGGACGCGTCCCCCCTGGACGACGGCTCTCCGCAGGTGCTGGACGCCGCCACGGTCGACCCGGACCAGTTCCTGTGGACGGCGCGCCCCGTGGTGATCTTTGCCGACACTGCGGACGACCCGGCCTTTGTCGACCAGGTGGCATCGCTGCGCCGTGACGGTCGGGCGCTGGCGTCGCGCGACGTGGTGCTTGTGCTCGACAGCGACCCGTCGGCCAACAGCGCGTGGCGACAGCAGCTACGTCCGCAGGGGTTCTCGCTGGTGCTGATCGACAAAGACGGACAGGTCAAGATTCGCCGCCCCGTCCCATGGGATGCCCGAGAGATTGGCCGCGCTATCGACCGTCTGCCCCTGCGCCGGCAGGAGATCGGGCGCGGCAGCGTGATGCGATAAGGTGCAGGGCCGCGAAACTTGTGGATTTGCGGCGCGTTCCCTATATCATGACCGATATCCGGCACGGTTGCCGGATCAGCAGGAGGGTTGATCATGGCCAATTCGCGTTCCGACCGCAGCCTGTCGCAACCGCGCGCGCCCAAGGCGTCCGCCCGACCCGACGCACCCGTGCTGCGCAGCGAAGCCAAGCCGAAACCGACCGCCGTCAGCCGTGCGAACGAAATCGTGCGCGCCATCGGATTGCGTCCCATCACCGGCCTCTCGGGTCCGAAGATCGGCTACTGACCTCGGTCGCCGACAGACGCTCGCGCATCTGCGCCAGTTCCTGCGGCAGGCGCGCACCGATCTGTGCCGCGGCCTGCGCCTCGTCCTCGTCCAGCATCGCCTCGACTGCCTCGGCGCCGCCGCGCAGGCATTCGGTCAGGACCCGCATTGCCTGCAGGCCGGTATCGCGGGTTTCCTCCATCAGCTCCAGATAATCGGCCATCATCTGCGCCGCACGCTTGCCGTCGCTGCGCGCGATCCGGCGCAGATCGGTGGCCAGCGCGCCCATGATCGACAGCAGCCGATAGTACAGCACGATCGGGTCGATGACCGGCGCGGGCAGGATGTGTATGTCGGAAATCACGGCCGCAAAGATGCGGTCGTTGGCCTGCTGCGGCAGGGTCGGCACGAAATCTCCCGACTCGATGCGCGACACCAGCAAGGCCGCGTCCTGCGGCGACGGCACCTGCTGCTCAAGGGCAAAGACATGCGCCCGGATCTCTGCCAGCAGGGCGCGCTGCAGGTCGGTCTCGCGCGCGCGGCGCAGCGTGGCGTCGCGGCGGCGGGTCTGGGACGCGACGACGATCCAACCGATGGCCACGAAAAGGCCAGTGACGACCGCTTGCTGCAGCTGCGGGCTGAGCCATTGGTCAAGCGGCGCCATGGGAACCCGTCCCGCGCCAAACGCGTCCTGTTTCGAAAGGAGCGATCATGCACCGATTCTGCCTGTCTACCGTCCTGGCCCTGTGGCCTGCCATGGCACCCGCCGACACCGCCCGCGGCCCCGCGCCGCTGCAGGCGGACACGCTTGCCGCGCTGCGTTGGCAGGCGCGCCCTGTCGTCGTCATTGGACCCGAGGCGCAGGTCGCACGGCAGATCGCCGACCTGCAGGCACACGCGGAGCAGTTGGCAGAACGCGATGTTGTCATCCTGACCGACGGATCCGGTGCAGACGCACTGCGCGATGGGCAAGGGTTCCAGGTTCTGCTGATCGGCAAGGATGGCGGGGTCAAGATGCGGTCGGCCACGCCCGTCGCGGCAGAGGACATCCTGTCCCTGATCGACAGCATGCCGATGCGCCAGCAGGAGATGCGATAGCGCCCGCGCATCATGCCACGCGCCCCCGTGTCAGCGACAGCGCCGCCAGACCTGCGGCGACATGACCCACAGCCGCCACGCCAAGCGCAGCCTGCCACGACGCATGACCGCCCAGCAGTGCCATCAATGCCGCGCCCCAGATGACCGCCGACAGCGGGATGGCCGCCGCCCAGAACCGCCACCCGCGCCAGCGTCCGGTGAAAACCCCGAAAACCAGCTGGAACAGCGCCAGCCCGACAATCGGCGGCAGCAGATAGGCCAGTGGCACCTGCGTGCCGAGCAAGGGCACGGTCTGCGCCGCCACCGCCGACAGGACGCCCGCCGCGCCCGCCAGCCCAAGTCCGGCCGACAGCAGATAGGCGGGCAGAGCGGGGATCATTCGAACTCCATGATCACGTCGTCGACCTTCAGGCTTTCGCCCGGCGCGGCATTGACGGATTTCACGATGCCCCGGCGTTCGGCGCGCAGGATGTTCTCCATCTTCATGGCCTCTACGGTGGCCAGCGCCTGACCCTCCTGAACCTCGTCCCCTTGGGCGACATTGATCGTCACGACCAGCCCGGGCATCGGGCACAGCAGGAACTTGGACGTGTCGGGCGGCAGCTTTTCGGGCATCAGCCGTGCCAGCTCCGCCGCACGGGGCCGACGCACATGCACGCGCAGGTCAGCCCCGCGCGCACGCAGGCGCAGCCCGGCGGCGATCTTGTCCACCTTCAGCACCAGCGGGCGTCCGTCCACCTCCAGCCGCGCCAGCGACTGGCCGGGGCGCCAATCGCCCTCGACCCGGATCGTGCGCCCCGCGATGGCGACATTTGCGCCATGGGCATCGGCGGTGATGCGGACGGGCCAGTCCTGCTTGTCCGCGAACACCACCCAATCGTCGCCCACATGGCGTTCGTGGTTGTTCAGGCGGCCGCTGATACGGGTGCGCCGGATCTCGGCCACGCGGTGCATGGCGGCGGCGGCGGCGGCGATGCGGTGCATCTCGTCCTCGGGCAGGGCCGCGCCGTGGAACCCGTCTGGATATTCCTCGGCGATGAAGGCGGTGGTGATGTCGCCCGCGACGAATTTCGGGTGATCCATCACCGCCGACAGGAAGGGCAGGTTGTGCCCGATCCCCTCGACCTCGAAGGCGTCCAGCGCCGTGCGCATCGCCTCGATCGCCTCGCCGCGGGTCGGTGCCCAGGTGCACAGCTTTGCGATCATCGGGTCATAGAACATGCTGATCTCGCCGCCCTCATAGACGCCGGTGTCGTTCCTGACCGCGGCCGCACCCGTGGGGGCGCCATGGGCCAGCCACTTGCCCCCGGTCAGCATCGGCCCCGCCGCCACCTCGACCGGCGGGCGGTAACGGGTCAGACGTCCGATGGAGGGCAGGAAACCGCGATAGGGGTCCTCGGCGTACAGCCGGCTCTCCATCGCCCACCCGGTGATCGTCAGGTCGGACTGCGCGAAGGGCAGCGGCTCTCCGGCCGCGACGCGGATCATCTGCTCGACCAGGTCGACGCCGGTGATCAGTTCGGTCACCGGGTGTTCCACCTGCAGGCGGGTGTTCATCTCCAGGAAATAGAAGTTGCGGCTTCCGTCGACGATGAATTCGACCGTGCCCGCGCTGGTATAGCCGACGGCCTTGGCCAGCGCCACGGCCTGCTGACCCATCGCGGCGCGGGTGGCCTCGTCCAGGAAGGGCGACGGCGCCTCCTCGATGACCTTCTGGTTGCGGCGCTGGATCGAGCATTCGCGTTCGTGCAGATAGACTGCGTTGCCGTGCTGATCGGCCAGGACCTGGATCTCGATGTGGCGCGGCTGCGTCACGAATTTCTCGATGAAGATCCGGTCGTCGCCAAAGCTGTTGGCGGCCTCGTTCCTGGAGGACTGGAAACCCTCGCGCGCCTCCTCGTCGGACCAGGCGATGCGCATGCCCTTGCCGCCGCCGCCCGCGCTGGCCTTGATCATCACCGGATAGCCGATCTGGGCACTGATGGCCGCGGCCTCGTCCGCGTCTGCGATCAGGCCCATGTGACCCGGAACCGTGCTGACCCCCGCGGCCTGCGCCAGCTTCTTCGATGTGATCTTGTCGCCCATCTGCTCGATCGCGCCGGATGGGGGGCCGATGAAGACGACGCCCTCGGCCTCCAGTGCCTCGGCGAACTTCATGTTCTCGGACAGGAAGCCGTATCCGGGATGGACGGCCTCGGCGCCGGTCTGGCGGATCGCGTCCATGATCTTGTCGATCACGATATAGGACTGGTTGGCGGGGGCCGGGCCGATATGGACGGCCTCGTCCGCCATGCGCACATGCAGCGCATTGCGGTCGGCGTCGGAATAGACGGCGACGGTGGCGATGCCCATCTTGCGGGCGGTCTTGATGACACGGCAGGCGATCTCGCCCCGGTTGGCGATCAGGATCTTCTTGAACATGGGCTTCCCCCCAGGACGGAACGTGAAAAAGCCGCCCGAAGCGCAGGGCTTCGGACGGCTTTGCAGACGGTCGGCGCGACGGGCGCGCCGATCAGCAGGTCACTGGCACAGACGGAAGTCGTTGCACAGCGCGCCAGCCGCGCCGCCGATGGCCGCGCCCTTGACGACATTGGTGCCGCCGACCGATGCGACGGTCGCGCCGACGCCGGCGCCGATGAGCGCGCGGTCAGTGTCGGTCGGGTTGATGCCTTGGGTGCAGCCGGCGATGGCCGTGGTGCCGACCAGGGCAGCGATGGCAAGGAATTTGGACATGGTGAAGATCCCGTGGGTTGGGCGGCAGCCGCGCCGGGCGCGGGCTGCCGATAGGGTGAGAGGTTGCCGCAGCGATCAGTAGCGACGCTGGCAGACACCGGCGTCGTCGCACAGCGCGCCGCCGACGGCACCGATCGCGGCGCCGGTTGCCAGGTCTTCGTCCAGGGCCTTCGCGATGACGGCACCGGCAACGGCACCGCCTGCGGCGCGCTGCGCGTCGGGCGAGATGCCGCCGCCCTGATAGCCGGGGGCGCAAGCCGAAAGACCGGCGGCAACCAGGGCCAGGCCGGCAACGCGAAGCGAGAAGAATTTGTGCATGATAAGAAACCTGTCGTAATGGGCCCGTCGGGGGCCGATGGGAGGTGGTAAGGGGTTATCGCATAGCTGATGCCTGCGTCAAACTGACATGCGTGTGACTTCAAGGGGTTCAGCATCAACCTGCGCATCAGTCGTCGTCGGCCTCGTCGTCGTCCCAGCCGTCCTGGTCGTCCCAGTCGAACTCCTGGGGCGCATCCTTGACGAACAGCTCGGGGAAGGCGGCCTCCGCCTCGGTCATGTCGACCTGCAGCAATTGGTCGTAATCGGCAGGGTCGAACTGGCCCACCGGCTTGACCTCGCGGCCGATCAGCCAGGACAGCCGACCGGCATCAAGATTGCCGCGGGGAAAGGGTTCGTCGCCGAAATGCGCGATCAGCGCCGAAAGAAAGCCCGCATCGGCGCGCTTGTCGGCGGGCCTGCGGTCCTTGAACCGTTCGCGGCGCGTGATGGGCGTGGCGCCCTTCTTGCGATTCTCGCGCCGGATGACAAATTGGAAATCAGTGCCGGGCAGACGCCCGGGAAAGCCGCGATGCTTCAGCATGGCAGGGCCCCTGTGCTGGGGCGCGCGGGCCGGATCGCTGCGCACGGGCAGGCTGGCCGCCCGCGCGCAATTGTCGGACGTCTCGTCTTAGCCGAATTTGCTGTTGTAGACAGGCTCGGTCGTGACGGGGTTGACCATGGGCGCGGCCGGGGCGGTCGGGACATAGACGTCGGCAGGCTGCTGGCGCTGGCACGCGGCGAAGGCGGAAACCAGCACGAGGCCGAGGATGATCTTTTTCGACATGGAAACATGCTCCTGTAGGGCGGGCGGTGTTGCGCCCGGCTGCTCGGGTTGTGGTCGGCTTGTTGATCTGCCGGCCTGCGCGGCATGATAGAGAAGCCCGCCGCGATCAGACAGGGACGCAGGAAGGCGGGCGCCAAAGCGCCGCCCCCCTGTGGCCCGGCTGCATCATTCACGACCTTGTGCATCGCGCGCCCGTCCCCGTCAGTCACAGCGGAATGTTGTCGTGCTTTTTCCACGGGTTCGTCAGCCGCTTGCCGCGCAGGCTGGCAAAGGCGCGGGCCACCCGGCGACGCGTCGACCGGGGCTGGATCACCTCGTCGATGAAGCCCTTTTCGGCGGCCACGAAGGGGTTGGCAAAGCGGTCCTCGTAATCCTTGGTGCGGGCGGCGATCTTGTCGGCATCGCCCAGTTCGCTGCGATACAGGATCTCGACCGCGCCCTTGGCGCCCATCACCGCGATCTCGGCTGTGGGCCAGGCATAGTTGAAATCGCCGCGCAGATGCTTCGACGCCATCACGTCATAGGCGCCGCCATAGGCCTTGCGGGTGATGACCGTGACCTTGGGCACCGTCGCCTCGCCATAGGCGAACAGCAGTTTCGCCCCATGCTTGATGACGCCGCCATATTCCTGGCCGGTCCCCGGCAGAAAGCCCGGAACGTCGACCAGCGTCAGGATCGGGATTTCGAACGCGTCGCAGAACCGCACGAAGCGCGCGGCCTTGCGCGAGCTGTCGATGTCCAGGCAACCGGCCAGCACCATCGGCTGGTTCGCGACGACCCCCACGGTCTGCCCCTCGATGCGGATGAAGCCGATGATGATGTTGCCCGCGAAATCCTTCTGGATCTCGTAGAAGTCGCCCTCGTCCGCGACCTTGGCGATCAGCTCCTTCATGTCATAGGGCTGGTTCGGGTTGTCGGGGATCAGCGTGTCCAGGCTGGGCTCGATCCGCGCCGGGTCGTCGAAGAAGGGCCGGGTCGGGGCCTTTTCGCGGTTGTTCAGCGGCAGGAAGTCGAACAGCCGGCGGATCTCCGACAGCGCCTCGACGTCGTCCTGGAACGCCCCGTCCGCGACGGAGGATTTCCGGGTATGTGTGGACGCACCGCCCAGCTGTTCGGCGGTCACGACCTCGTTCGTGACGGTCTTGACCACGTCGGGCCCGGTCACGAACATGTAGGACGTGTCGCGCACCATGAAGATGAAGTCGGTCATCGCGGGCGAATAGACCGCGCCACCTGCACAAGGGCCCATGATCACGCTGATCTGCGGCACGACGCCCGATGCCAGCACGTTGCGCTGGAACACATCGGCATAACCCGCAAGGCTGGCCACGCCCTCCTGGATGCGCGCGCCCCCCGAATCGTTCAGCCCGATCACCGGCGCGCCGTTCTGCATCGCCATGTCCATGATCTTGCAGATCTTCTGGGCATGGGTTTCCGACAGCGATCCGCCGAAGACGGTGAAGTCCTGAGAGAAGACATACACCATGCGGCCGTTAATGGTGCCCCATCCGGTCACCACCCCGTCGCCAGCCGGGCGGTCGTCCTGCATGCCGAAATCGGTGCTGCGATGGGCGACGAACATGTCGAACTCCTCGAAGCTGTCCTCGTCCAGCAGCAGGTCGATGCGTTCGCGGGCCGTCAGTTTGCCGCGGGCGTGCTGGGCGTCGACGCGCCGCTGGCCGCCGCCAAGCCGGGCCTGCTGTCGGCGTTCTTCCAACTGCTGCAGAATGTCCTTCATCGCGCCCTCCTGATCCGGTGTCCTAGGCTAGACTCCGATGCAGGTGGGGCAAAGACAATTCGGGGGAATTTGCAAAATACAGATGCGAGCTTTCATGCTAAGTGCATATGTGCAAACACATGCTGCGGCAGCCTCTTGACGCGGGCCGGGCAGGGGGGCAAGCCACGCATATGGGATTGCAGATCGACATCGCGGCCATCGTGGCCAATCACGCGGCGCTGGCCGCACTGGCCCCTGGCGCGCGTGCCGCTGCCGTGGTCAAGGCCGATGCCTATGGCCTGGGCGCCGACCGCGTCGCCCCGGCCCTCTATGCCGCCGGCGTGCGCGATTTCTTCGTGGCCTTGGCGCATGAGGGACGGGCGATCCGGCCGCTGCTGCCGCAGGACGCGCGCATCAACGTGCTGTCGGGGCACATGGAGGGCGCGGACCTGACCGGGCTGACCCCGGTCCTGAACAGCCCTGCGCAGTTCTTTCGTGATCGCGCCATGCGCCCCGGCCAGCCCTTCGCCATTCAGCTGGACACCGGGATGAACCGCCTTGGCATGGAGGCCGCCGAATGGGGCGCCATCCGGGACGAGGCGCTGGCCGCCGGACCGGCCTTCATCATGTCGCACCTGGCCTGCGCCGACGAGCCCGACCACCCCGCCAACGCGGCGCAGCTGTCCACGTTCCGCGCAATGACCGATGGCTGTGAAGTGCCGCGGTCGCTAGCCGCGACCGGGGGTATCCTGCTGGGACCGGATTATCACTTCGACATGGTGCGCCCCGGCGTGGGTCTGTATGGCGGGCTGCCCTTTGCGCAGGCCCGCGGCGTCGTCACGCTGTCGCTGCGCGTGATCCAGACCCGTGACGTGCGGAGGGGAGAGATGGTCGGCTATGGCGCCAGTTGGTACGCGCCGCGCGACTGTCGCATCGCCACCGTCGATGCGGGCTATGCCGACGGCATCCTGCGTTCGCTGTCGGGCAAGGGCGCGCAGCTGTTCGCCGGCGATGCGGCCTGTCCGGTCGTCGGGCGCGTGTCGATGGACCTGATCACGGTGGACGTCACCGATCTGGATGCGGTGCCCGGCCGGCTTGACCTGATCTGCGCGCATCAACCCATCGACCGCCTGGCCGACATCGCCGGCACCATCGGATACGAGGTGCTGACCTCGCTTGGGCTGCGCTATCAGCGGACCTATCTGTGACGCCCATCCGGGCGATCGGACGACCCGCCCTGCGCGCCACCCGGACCATCGGGGCGGTGGCGCTGTTCGCGATGCGGGGGCTGTCGGGGTTCGGGACACCCCGTGCAATCCTGCGCCAGGTGATGCAGATCGGCTGGCTGTCGCTGCCGGTCGTAGGGCTGACGGCGTTGTTCACCGGGGCGGCGCTGGCCCTGCAGATTCATTCGGGCGGAGAGCGGTTTCAGGCCGGCGACGTCGTCCCGGCCATCGTGGCCATCGGGATGGTTCGCGAACTGGGGCCCGTCCTGGGCGGCCTGATGGTCGCCGCCCGCGTCGCCAGCAGCATCGCCGCCGAGATCGGGACCATGCGCGTCACGGAACAGATCGACGCGTTGGTGACACTGTCGACCGACCCGGTCCGCTGGCTGGTCACGCCCCGGCTGTGGGCGGCGATCCTGTGCATGCCGGTGCTGGTGGCCACGGGCGACATCATCGGCATCATGGGCGGCTGGCTGGTGGGCACGACCTCGCTTGGGTTCAATTCGGCCAGCTACATCGCGAACAGCTGGGCGTATCTGGAGCCTTGGGACGTTACCTCTGGCTTGATCAAGGGGGCGGTCTTCGGGCTGGTCGTCGCGTTGTCGGGATGCTGGTTCGGCATGCGGTCGGGGCGCGGGGCGGCAGGCGTCGGACGGGCCACGACCAATGCGGTCGTCGCTGCCGCCGTCGGCATCCTGGCTGCGAACTTTGCGTTGACCGGGCTGTTCTTCGAATGATCCGGACCTGCGGCCTCAGCAAATCCTTTGGCGCCAAGCGGGTCCTCGACAGCGTCGATCTGACCGTCGCCACGGGCGAAAGCCTGTGCGTGATCGGCCAGTCCGGCACCGGCAAGTCGGTCCTGCTGAAATGTATCCTGGGGCTGGAGCGCCCCGATGCGGGGCAGGTGCTGTGGAACGGCCAGCCGCTGGACCGGGCACGCTTCATGGCGCGGTTCGGGATGCTGTTCCAGGGGGCGGCCCTGTTCGACAGCCTGTCGGTCTGGCAGAACGTCGCCTTCCGCCTGCGCCAGCGGATGGACGACCGCCGCGCCCGCGCTATCGCGCTGGACAAGCTGGCGCGCGTGGGGCTGGCTTCGGACATCGCCGACCTGATGCCCGCGCAGCTGTCGGGCGGCATGGCTAAGCGCGTCGGCCTGGCCCGCGCCATTGCCGACGACCCGGCGGTGATCTTCTTCGACGAACCGACTACCGGGTTGGACCCGATCCGCGCGCGGGCCATCGATGCGCTGATCCGCGGCATCGTGACCGAAACAGGGGCCACCGCGATCACCATCACGCATGACATGGCCAGCTGCCGGATCATCGGCGACCGTGTCGCGCTGTTGGCGGATGGTCGCATCGCGCATGACGGCCCGGTGGCGGACATGGACCGCGCGCCCGCCTTGGCCGGTTTTCTGGGCATCCCGTCTGCCGGGGTCAGTGATCATGCGCGATAAGGATGCAACTTTCGCACAGGCTTGGCCGTTCTGCCAAAAACGGGGGCAGTTGCGCCCCATTTACCACGAACATGAACTTGTGCGAATCCGACCGGCTTGCCACCATGGACCGACCAGATTGACCAGGAGAGACATTTGGGCCTGACCCCGACGCCACCCGTCACCGCGGCTTCCGCCGAAACCCTGCTTGAATTCCCCGACAACCGGCTGTTGATCGACCTGTGCGGTCCCAACGACCGCCATCTGGCCCGGATCGAGGAGGCACTTGGCGTCCATATCTTGCGTCGCGGCAACCAGATTGCCGTGGTCGGCGGCCCCGAGGCCCAGTCCGAGGCCGCGAACCTGCTTCGTGGCCTATATGCGCGGCTGGAACAGCACCGCCCCGTCGGCCCCGACGAGGTCGAGGCCGCATTGCGCATGGGGGTCGAACCCGCCGCCGACGTGACCCCGGCCGAACAGCTGGAGATGTTCGCGCAGGGCAACTACGAACTGCGAACCCGCAAGAAGTCGGTCGAGCCGCGCACGGATGCGCAGAAAGCGTATGTCCGGTCGCTGTTCCAGAACGAGCTGGCCTTTGGCATCGGGCCTGCGGGCACCGGCAAGACCTATCTGGCGGTGGCCGTGGGTGTGACGATGCTGATCGGCGGCCATGTCGACAAGATCATCCTTTCGCGCCCCGCCGTCGAGGCCGGGGAGCGGTTGGGCTTCCTGCCGGGCGACATGAAGGAGAAGGTCGATCCGTACATGCAGCCGCTCTACGACGCGCTGAACGACTTTCTTCCCGGAAAGCAGATGCAGAAGCTGATGGAGGAGAAGCGCATCGAGATCGCGCCCCTGGCCTTCATGCGCGGGCGCACCCTGGCGCGCGCCTTCGTCGTGCTGGACGAGGCTCAGAACGCCAGCAGCATGCAGATGAAGATGTTCCTGACCCGTCTTGGCGAAGGCTCGCGGATGGTCATCACCGGCGACCGCACCCAGATCGACCTGCCGCGCGGCATGATGTCGGGACTGATGGACGCCGAGCGCATCCTGAAGGACGTCAAGGGCATCAGCTTCAGCTATTTCACAGCCGATGACGTCGTGCGCCACCCGCTTGTCGCGCGCATCATCAAGGCGTATGAGGTCGAGGACAACGCCGCCCTTGCCCGCGGTGAAACAGAGGAGCCGCGCGGCCAGTACGTTCCCCGCCGCGCATTCAGAAACGATGCCTGACGAGATTTCCGTCGACTGCGTCATCGAGGATGACCGATGGCAGGCCGCCGGTCTTGAGGACCTGGCGGCCCTTGCTGTCACCGCCGCGCTGGACCACCACCGCTTGGGCGGGGAGGTGGTCGTCATGGGCTGCGACGACGCCCGCATCGCGGCGCTGAACGCCGATTTCCGCGGCAAGCCCCGGGCCACGAACGTGTTGTCATGGCCGTCGGTCGAGAATCTGCCGCATGATCCCGGTCAGGCGCCCGAGATGCCGGACGAGGAGGAACTGGGCGACATCGCGATCGCCTATGATACCTGCGCGGCCGAGGCCGAGGATCAGGGCAAGCCCTTCGACCATCACGTCCAGCACCTGCTGGTCCATGCGACCCTGCATCTGCTGGGTTACGACCATCTGAACGATCCCGATGCCGAACTGATGGAGGCGACCGAGCGCGCCATCCTGTCCCGGCTTGGCATTCCAGACCCTTACCAGGAGAAAGACCGATGAATTCCGAAAGCCGATTATCCGAGCCCGCTCCTCAGCCGGCCATCGAGGAGGTCACGGCGATCGCCGTCGACGGTGGCGCCACCGAGGAGAAGGAGGCCGGTAATGGCAAAGGATTTTTTGGCCGCGTGCTGTCGGCCCTGACAGGGTCCGAAAGCGGCGCGGACGACGATCATCAGGACCGCCATGTCGTGGGCACCCCCGGCTTGGTCAATCTGCGCCGCATGCGGGTCGATGACGTCGCCATTCCCAAGGTCGAGATCGTGGCCGCCCCCGCGAACCTGTCGTTAGAGGATCTGGTCGAGATGTTCCGTGAGCACGGGTTTTCACGGATGCCGGTCTTTCGCGGCACGCTGGACAGCCCGCTTGGCCTGATCCATCTAAAGGACCTGGCGCTGAAGCATGGGTTCGGTGCGGGGGGCAAGTTCACCATGCGCCCGATGCTTCGGCCGTTGCTGTACGTTCCGCCCTCGATGCCCATCGGGGTGCTGCTGCAGCAGATGCAGACCAAGCGCATCCACATGGCGCTGGTCATCGACGAATACGGGGGCGTCGACGGGTTGGTCACCATCGAAGACCTGATCGAACAGGTGATCGGCGAGATCGAGGATGAGCATGACGAGGTCGAGGGCGGCCTGTGGGTGCATGAGAAGACCGGCCAGTGGCTGATACAGGCCCGTGCCGCGCTGGACGATGTCGAGGCTGAGACTGGCCTGCGCCTGATCGGCGACGAGGACGAGGATATCGACACGCTTGGCGGTCTGATCTTCATGCTGGCGGGGCGCGTGCCGCTGCGTGGAGAGGTGATCGCCCATCCCTCGGGCGCCGAGTTCGAGGTCGTGGATGCCGATCCGCGTCGCCTGAAGCGGATCCGCCTGCGCATGCCCAGCATCAGCACGCCGTCCGATCGGAAAAGCGCCCAGTCCTGACGGGGCGGGGGGCGTACAGCCCCCGGTCCGTGTCGCGTCAGCTGGCCTCGAACCGGGCCAGCATCGCCTCATAGAACAAATCGCGCAACGGGTCCGTTTCCATCAGGATTTCGTGCTTGGCCCCCGGAATGGTCAGCAGCTCCGATTGCGGCCAGCGTGCGGCACGGTCCCGGATGGCCTGCGGCGACACGACCTTTTCGTCGCTGCCGACAGACACCAGCATCGGCATGTCGGGCGATGGAATGCGCGACAGGCGGGCGCATTCGTTCAGTGCCCTGCCAACCCAATCGAAGGTGGCGCCGCCGATGGTCAGGTCGGGCCAGGCCACGGCTTCGCGCACCAGCCGCGCCCATTCGTCACCGTTGCCGGTCAGCAGGTTGGCGTTGAAGCTTTCGTCCAGAGGATAGGTCGTCGCCGCCCCGCCGCTGCCCGGTGCCGTCAGGCCGCCACGCCCCACGCGTCCAGCCAAATAGGCGATGCCCAAGGCCACGCCCTGCTGCATCCGGCGAAGATTGATGCCCCACATGGGTGCGGAGAACACCGCGCTCTGCACGGCCATGCCGCCCTCCAGCGCGGCCAACCCGATGCAGCCGCCCATCGAATGCGCCAGCAGATGCCACGGACGGGGCAGGTCAAGCTGTTCCGCCGCCACGATCATCTCGACCACGTCGTGCTGGTAATCCGCGAAATCGCGGATATGGCCGGGGCGGGGATTGGGCTGCAGGCGGTCCGACATGCCCTGACCACGCCAGTCGATCGACAGGACGTCGTAACCCTCGGCCATCAGGCGATGGGCGACGGGGGCGTATTTCTCGACGTATTCGGTCCGCCCGGGGAACAGCAGCACGCTGCCGCGTGCCGCATCCGCGGGCCAATGCGCCATGCGCAGGCGGACCCCATCACCGGCCTGCGCCCAGAAGGCGCGGGCGGGCTGCGACCGGTCGTCCGGAAGCTGATGGAAGGGTGCCTGCTGCACGCGGGCGCTTAGGACAGCTTCTGGCCCAGCTGCATCGCGACGCCCATCGAGCCGTCGATCTTCAGCTTGCCCATCATGAAGGCGGTCGCGGGGTTCACGTCGCCGTTCAGGATGCCTTCGAATGTCTCGCGGCTTGCCGTCAGGGTCACCTCGGCATCCTCGTCGCCGGCGCGCACGCCGTCTTCGTCGATCATGATCGCGCCTTCGCCGGTGATGACGAACTTTGCGACAGAATCGAAGCTGTCGATCTTTTCGCCCAGCTTCTGGACGGCCTTGGTCACGACTTCGCTCATTTCACGTCTCCTGGTGCGCTTTGTCTGGCGCCCGACCTGCGGCCTGGGCTACACCAGACATATGAACGCGGTCCGCCTGAATTTCCACTCTGCCGTCACGGCATTGCGTCACAAAGTTCTGACGATTTTCGTGGTTATTGCAAGCGTGGTACCGATCGCGGCCGCGGGCCAGGGGCTGGACGACGCCTTCGCGCGCCTGGCCCAGCCCGAGGGCGAGGGCTGGCGCATCGCGGAAAGCGACATCCTGCGCGAATGGTCGCGGTCCGGGTCGCCGGCGATGGACCTGCTGCTGCAGCGGGGAGAGGCGGCGCTGGACATGGGGGACATCCCGTCGGCCATCGGTCATCTGACCGCGTTGACCGACCATGCCCCCGACTTTGCGGCAGGCTTCCAGACGCGGGCCGCGGCCTATGCGACGGCAGGCCAGTTCGGGCCCGCGCTGGCCGACCTGCGCCGCACGCTGGAGTTGGAGCCGCGCCATTTTGCGGCGCTGACCCAGCTGGGCGCCATGCTGGAGGAGATGGGCGACGACGCCCGCGCCCTGGCGGCCTATCGTGCCAGCCTGGCGATCCATCCCCACCAGCAGGAAGCCATCGATGGCCAGGCACGTCTGGAACACAAGCGCATCGGCACCGATATCTAAGGCATGAACATGACGACGCGCGGGCGGATCACCGCCATCCTGGGCCCGACCAATACGGGCAAGACCCACTACGCCATCCAGCGGATGCTGAACCACCGGTCGGGGGTGATCGGCCTGCCGCTGCGCCTGCTGGCGCGCGAGGTCTATGACCGGATCGTGGCCGCGCGCGGCCCCTCGGTCGTGGCCCTGGTCACCGGAGAGGAGCGGATCGTTCCCGACCGCGTCCAGTACTGGGTCGCCACCACCGAGGCGATGCCCGACATCGCCACCGATTTCGTGGCCATCGACGAGATCCAGTTGTGCGCCGATCCCGGACGCGGGCATGTGTTCACCGACCGACTGCTGCATATGCGCGGTACCGTCGAGACGCTGTTCCTAGGCAGCAGCACCATGCGCCCGACCATCGCGGCCCTGGTTCCCGAAACCCAGTTCGAGCGCAAGGAGCGGTTCTCGACCCTGTCATGGGCAGGATCGAAGAAGCTGTCCCGGATGCCGCCGCGCAGCGCGATCGTGGGCTTCAGCGTCGACGACGTCTATGCGATGGCCGAGCTGATCCGTCGGCAGAAGGGGGGCTGTGCGGTCGTGATGGGGGCGCTGTCGCCGCGCACGCGCAATGCCCAGGTCGAGATGTACCAGAACGGCGAGGTCGATTATCTGGTGGCCACCGACGCCATCGGCATGGGCCTGAACCTGGACATCAAGCACGTGGCCTTCAGCGCCACGCACAAGTTCGACGGCAAGCGGGTCCGCCCCCTGTTTCCCCACGAGATGGGCCAGATTGCCGGCCGGGCAGGGCGGCACACCGAATCCGGCACCTTCGGCGTCACCGGAGAGGCCGAGCCCCTGGACGAGGGACTGATCGACGCGCTGGAGAACCATCGGTTCGCCCCCATCAGCCGGCTGGTCTGGCGCAACGGCAAGCTGGATTTCGGCAGCATGGACCGGCTGGTCGAAAGCCTGGAGACCGGCCCCGGCCACGAACTGCTGGCCCGCGGGCGCGAGGCCGACGACGTGGCGACGCTGAAGATCCTGCGCGACTTTCCCGAGATCAAGGACCGCATCCGCGGCGGCAAGGACGTGCGCCTGCTGTGGGACGTGTGCCGGGTGCCCGATTTCCGGGGAATCTCGACCATGGAACATGCGACTTTGCTGGCGCGGATCTTCGGTTTCCTGCAGGATGGACATATCCCGGCGGATTGGCTTGGCCGGGCCATCGAACGCATCGACCGGACCGCTGGCGACATCGACGCCATTTCGAAGCGGTTGGCATATATCCGCACCTGGACCTATGTCGCGCAAAGAACGGGCTGGGTGGCGGACGAAAAGCATTGGCGCGGGGAAACGCGCGCTGTAGAAGACCGCCTGTCGGACGCGCTGCACGCGGCCCTGACCCAACGATTTGTGGACCGGCGCACATCCGTGCTTCTGCGCCGGCTCAAGCAGAAGGAGAGCCTGGTGGCCGAAGTGAATGACAAGGGCGAAGTGACGGTCGAGGGCGAATTCGCCGGCCGCCTGGAGGGCTTCCGCTTCCGCCCCGACCAGACCGCATCGGCGGACGAGGCCAGGATGCTGAGCCGCGCCAGCTATGACGCGCTCAAGCCCGAATTCCATCTGCGTGCGGACCGTTTCTACAACGCGCCCGACACCGAGATGGACTATACCGAACAGGGCGGCCTGATGTGGGGCAACCAGGCGGTCGGCAAGCTGGTCAAGGGCTCCGACCCGTTGCATCCCGGCGTCGAGGTCTTCGTCGACGAGGAGGCCGGTCCCGAGATCGCCGACAAGGTCCGCCGCCGGGCCCAGCATTTCATCGACCGCAAGATCGCCGCGCTGTACGAGCCGCTGCTGACCCTGCAGAAGGACGAGGCGCTGACCGGTCTGGCCCGCGGCTTTGCCTTCCGGCTGGTCGAGGCGCTTGGGATCCTGCCCCGCGACGGCATCGCCGCCGAGGTCAAGGAACTGGACCAGGAATCGCGCGGCATGCTGCGCAAGCATGGCGTCCGCTTTGGCCAGTTCACCATCTTCCTGCCCGCGCTGCTGAAGCCCGCGCCGACGCGCCTGCGTCTGGTCCTGTGGTCGCTGCACGAGGGGCTGTCCGAATTCCCGGAAAGCCCGCCGCCGGGTCTGGTCACCATCCCGCATCTTCCGGTCGTGCCCGATCAGGTCTATGCGCTGTCGGGCTATCGCCCCGCGGGCGACCGGGCGATCCGCATCGACATGCTGGAGCGTCTGGCCGATCTGCTGCGCGCGCAGGACACCCGCGGCGGGTTCGAGGCCAATCCCGACATGCTGTCGATCACCGGCATGACGCTGGAGCAGTTTTCGGGCCTGATGCAGGGCCTGGGCTATTCCGCCGACAAGGGCGAGCGTGCCAAGGTCAAGGCGACCGAGACCCCGGCCGTCGTGTCCACCCCCGAGGCTGACGGCTCTGACGCGCCGATGACCGAGGAGGAATCGGTCCTGGCCGCCGAGACCCGCGCCAAGTGGGAGGCCGAGCAGGCCGAAAAGCGCAAGGCAGACGCCCCCGAGGCCGATGCTGTCGACGCGGAGCCCGAGACCGCCGCCGAGGTCGCACCCCCGGAGATGGAGGTGTTCTATACCTTCAAATGGGCGCCCAAGCCGCGCGGCAACCGTCGCCCGCAGGGAGACCGCGGCCAGGCCGAGCGTCCCCAGGGTGATCGCCCGCAGGGTCAGCGCCGCGGCCCGCGCCGCGATGGCGCCCCGCGCGACGGTCAGTCCAAGGATGCGGCCCCGGCAGGGGATCGCCCGCAGGGCGAACGTCGCGATCGCAACGGCAAGCCCGGCGGCAAGTTCGGTGGCCCCAAGAAGGGCGGCAAGCCGTCGCATCAGGGTCCCCAGACCTTCTCTTCGCGCCCCGAGAAGAAGGCCGATCCGGACAGCCCCTTTGCGATCCTGGCCCAGCTGAAGGACAAGACCTGACTTGACCGAGGCCGCCGCCGGCCTTCGGCTGGACAAATGGCTGTGCCACGCGCGGATCTTCAAGACGCGCGGCCTGGCTGCCGCCCGCATCGAGGCGGGCGGCATCCGCGTCAACGGCCAGCCCTGCCGCAAGCCGGGGCGCGCTGTGCGGCCCGGCGACGTGCTGACGGTATCCGCCTATCAGCGTGTGCGGGTGTTGACCGTGCTGGGCCTGTCGGACCGGCGCGGCCCGGCCCCCGAGGCGCAGCTGCTGTATCGCGAAGACTTGATTGATCCCCCGGGAATGTCTAGGTGACAGCCCGAACAGACCAGACGAAAGCGCCCCGATGACCTATGTCGTGACTGACAACTGCATCATGTGCAAATACACTGATTGCGTCGAAGTGTGCCCCGTGGACTGCTTCTACGAGGGCGAGAACACGTTGGTCATCCATCCCGACGAATGCATCGACTGTGGCGTCTGCGAACCGGAATGCCCCGCAGACGCGATCCGCCCGGATACCGAGCCGGCGATGGAAAGCTGGGTCGAGTTCAACCGCAAATACTCCGAACTCTGGCCGGTGATCACCCGGAAGAAGGATCCCCTGCCGACCGCCGCCGAGATGGACGGTCAGGAAGGCAAGCTGGAAAAGTATTTCTCGGAAACGCCCGGCGAAGGCGATTGATTCGACCGGGCAGGGCCTGCAAGGTCCTGTTTCGCCGCCATTAAAGGGCTAGACAATGCCGATGCGCCGCCCGAAAGGCGGTGCTTTTTTTGGCGTCATTTTTGTGTTATAGTTCCTATGTCGCGCCTTGTGCTGCTGCTTGTCAACAGGACTATGTCGCATCCCAGACTGCCGGATCCGTGCCGACTGCAGGCAGGGGTCGTCAAACATGATCGAAAACGGACCGAGGGTGGCCTTGCCCCCCTGCGGCCCTTTGTGCCCGTCTCGCGGGCGCATGTCAGAGGAAGCCAGATGTCGAAATCGAAGAAGAACGAATTCCGCCCCGATGACTTTGTTGTCTATCCGGCCCATGGGGTCGGTCGTATCGTCTCGATCGAGGAACAGGAGGTCGCGGGCCTGCGGCTGGAGATGTTCGTGATCTCGTTCGACAAGGACAAGATGACCCTGCGCGTGCCCACCGCCCGCGCCAGCGAGATCGGTATGCGCAGCCTCTCGACCCCCGACCTGATCGACCGCGCGCTGGAGACGCTGAAGGGCAAGGCCCGCGTCAAGCGCGCGATGTGGTCGCGCCGGGCGCAGGAGTATGAGCAGAAGATCCATTCCGGCGATCTGCTGTCCATCGCCGAGGTCGTGCGCGACCTGCACCGCTGCGACGATCAGCGCGAACAGTCCTATTCCGAGCGTCAGCTGTACGAGGCCGCCCTCGACCGCCTGACCCGCGAAGTCGCGGCCGTCGGCGGTCTTGACGAAGGCGGCGCGCAGAAGCGGGTGGGCGAGGTTCTGCTGACCCGCGCCGCCTGACCGCTGACCACGACGACCCCAAGGGCGCCCCGACCGGGCGCCCTTTCGCTTTGGTGGACCGTTGTGCCG
This sequence comes from Paracoccus sp. NFXS7, assembly GCF_040148865.1. NCBI lineage: Bacteria > Pseudomonadati > Pseudomonadota > Alphaproteobacteria > Rhodobacterales > Paracoccaceae > Paracoccus > Paracoccus sp. NFXS7. Next base: position 197,915 of record NZ_JAKEKV010000001.1, on the reverse strand, counting down.
AACGTGGACAACGCTGCCCCGCCTGCCTATAAGGCGGCCATCCATACCCAACACCCTTCGAGGCGCATCATGATCAAGGTCTTCGGCCACACTTCCCCCGACACGGATTCCACCGGCTCGCCCATCATCTGGGCCTGGTATCTGAACGAGTGCCGCAAGACCCCGGCCGAGGCCGTGCTGCAGGGAGAGCCGAACACCGAGGCGTTGTGGATGCTGGACCGCTGGAACCTGTCCAAGCCGCGCATCATCGACGACGTGACCGCCGACGACGTCTGCGTGATCGTTGACACCAACAACCCCGCCGAACTGCCCGCCAACCTGGAGCATGCCGAGGTGATCGAGATCATCGACCACCACCTGCTGGCCGGCGGCATCAAGACCCGTGCGCCGATCAACATTACGATCCGCCCGCTGGCCTGCACCGCGACGATCATGCACGACCTGATCGGCGACGATCTGGCGCAGGCCCCTGAAGGGATCAAGGGCGCGATGCTGACCTGTATCCTGTCGGACACGCTGGAATTCCGCAGCCCGACCACGACCCCGCATGACCGCGCCGTGGCCGAGAAGCTGGCCGCCGACCTGGGCGTCGACATCGCCGAGTTCGCCGCCGAGATGTTCGCCGCGAAATCCGATGTCAGCGCCTTCAGCGAGGCCGCGCTGCTGAAGATGGACAGCAAGGAATACGAACTGGGCGGCAAGCAGCTGCGCATCTCGGTCCTGGAGACGACCGCGCCGCAGGTGATCCTGGACCGCAAGGATGCCCTGATCGCCGCCATGCCTGCCGTTGCCGCCGAAGATGGTGCGGACGAGGTCATGCTGTTCGTGGTCGACATCCTGCGCGAACAGGCGACGCTGCTGGTGCCCAACGACTATGTCAAGTTCGTGGCCGAGCGCAGCTTTGGCGTCACCGTCACCGGTGACACCGTCGTCCTGCCCGGCGTCATGAGCCGCAAGAAGCAGATCATTCCGGTCCTGGCCGTCTGATGACCCGCATCATTTCGTCGCTGGCCGAGGTCTCGGCCAGCTATGACGCGCTGTTCTGCGATCTGTGGGGCTGCCTGCACAACGGCAAGCAGCCCTTTCCGGCTGCGGTCGCGGCGCTGCAGGCGTTCCGCGCGCAGGGTGGCCAGGTCTGCCTGATGACCAACGCCCCGCGCCCGAACCAGTACGTGATCGCTCAGCTGGACCGCATGGGCGTGCCGCGCGATGCCTGGGATCTGGTCGTCAGTTCCGGCGACGCGGCGCAGGACGCGATGTTCGCGGGCGCCGTCGGGCGGAACGTCTGGCATATCGGGATCGAGAAGGACCACGGGTTCTTTACCGACATTCCTGACGCCCATCGCGATGCGGCGCCCATCCGGCGCGTCCCGCTGGAGGAGGCCGAGGGGATCATCGCCTCGGGTCCGTTCGACGAGCTGAACGAGACGCCCGAAGATTACCGCGACCGGTTCCAGGGGGCGGTCGACCGTGGTCTGCCGATGCTGTGCGCGAACCCCGACATCGTCGTCGACATGGGCGAGACCCGCATCTATTGCGCGGGCGCATTGGCCGATTTCTATCAGTCGCTTGGCGGGACGGCGCTGTATTACGGCAAGCCGCATGCGCCGATCTATGACCGGGCGCGGGCACTGATGGGGTTGGGCCCCGAGGCGCGGTATCTTGCGGTGGGCGATGGCATCGCCACCGACATCGCGGGTGCCGAGGCGCAGGGGATCGATTCGATCTTCGTCACCGGCGGTCTGGCCGCGGATGCCTTTGGCCCGGACGTCGCACAGCCCGATGCCGGGATGCTGCCTGAATGGCTGGGATCGCAGGGACGGGCGCCGACCTTCGCGATCGGGCGGCTGCGCTGAGGCGCCGCGGCCCGCGATGCGCGGGCCGCGGCGCAACAATGGAACGCATACCGAAGGCATTCGGAAATATTGTTGCCATCCATGCTTTGTGCTGCTATGCAGCATGAGGCATGGATCATGGCATTCCGGATGAGCAGCAAGATGTTGGACAATCTTCCACGCGGAACCATCGTCATCGAGGATCTGGAGATCGGCATGGTCCGGCACCTGCAAAAGCAGGTGACCGATCGCGACATCGAGTTGTTCGCCGAGGTGTCGACCGACCGGAACCCGGTCCATCTGGACGACGCTTATGCGCAGGATACGATCTTTGAAGGCCGGATCGCCCACGGCATGCTGACCGCGGGGCTGATTTCTGCGGTGATCGGCGAACAGCTGCCCGGTCACGGCACCGTCTATCTGGGCCAGACGCTGAAGTTCATGGCCCCCGTGCGCCCCGGCGACATGGTCCGTGCGGAGGTCGAGGTTCAGGCCATCGACCATGCGAAACGGCGGGTCACGCTTGCAACCCGCTGCCTCGTCGGCGATACGGTCGTCTTGAAAGGCGAGGCGGTCGTGCTGGCCCCAAGCCGCAAGTTCGACTGAGGGGTGCGTGGCGCCCTGTTGGGGGCGCATTGCAGATCCATCGCGACTGGACCGGGCTGAAGGCCGAGGCACGCGGCGCATCGGTTGCCATGGGCAATTTCGATGGCGTCCACAAGGGTCACCGCGCGGTCATCGACGCCGCCCGCGCCGCCAGCGACGCGCCCTTGGGCATCCTGACCTTCGAGCCGCACCCGCGCGAGTATTTCGCCCCCGACGCGCCGCCCTTTCGCCTCATGAACTCCGAGGCACGGGCCAACCGCCTGTCCCGCCTTGGTGTTCAGCACCTGTACGAACTTCCCTTTGGCCCGGTGCTGGCGGGCCTGACCCCGCAGGCCTTCGCGCAGGAGGTCCTGGCCGACGGGCTGGGCATCGCGCATGTCACCGTGGGTGCGGATTTCTGTTTCGGCAAGAACCGCGCGGGTACGGCGCAGACGCTGCAGGATCTGGGCCGGACATTCGGCTTTGGCGTGACCATCGTGCCGCTGATCGGCGCGGGAGAGGCCGAATACAGCTCGACCGCGATCCGCACGGCGCTGGCGCAGGGGCTGACCCACGAGGCCGAGCGCATGCTGGGCCATTGGCACCGTATCGAGGGTGAGGTCATCCACGGCGAAAAGCGGGGCCGGGAACTGGGTTGGCCCACCGCGAACTTGGCGATGGACGGGCTGCACCTGCCGCGCCTTGGCGTTTATGCGGTGTTGGTCGACATCCTGACCGGCCCGGACCGCGGCCCGTGCAAGGGCGTGGCCTCGCTTGGGGTGCGGCCGATGTTCGGGGTGAATACCCCGAATCTTGAGGTGAACCTGTTTGATTTTTCGGGCGATCTGTACGGACAGCACCTGTCGGTCGCCCTTGTCGATTTCCTGCGCGACGAGGCCAGGTTCGACAGCCTGCAGGCGCTGATCGATCAGATGGAGCAGGACGGCGCCCAGGCCCGCGCCCTGCTGTCGGGCCGCTGATGCGCGAGCGTTTCTGGGAGCTGCCGCTGCCCCGCCTGGCCCCCGACGAATGGGAGGCGCTGTGCGACGGGTGCGGCAAGTGCTGTCTGAACAAGATCGAGTTCGAGGACACGAACGAGCTGGCCTTCACGCGCGTCGCCTGCAAGCTGCTGGACGGGGACGCCTGCCGGTGCAGCAGCTATCCGAACCGCCATGACTATGTCCCGGACTGCGTCGTGCTGACCCCCGCCAAGATCAAGGAGGTCGCTTGGTGGCTGCCCGTCACCTGCGCCTATCGCCTGCGCCATGAGGGGCGGCCGCTGTATGACTGGCACCACCTGATCTCGGGCTCGACCGAGACGGTGCACGAAGCAGGCGTCAGCGTCCGTGGCTGGACCGTCAGCGAGCTGTCGGTCACCGAGGACGATTGGGAGGACCACATCATCGAGGATCTGTCATGAATTTTGCTTCGGACAATTCGTATGCTGCGCATCCCGCCGTCCTGACCGCGATGGCCGACGCCAATTCCGGCGCCGTCATGGGCTATGGCGCCGACCCGGTCACCGCGCGGGCCGAGGCCGCGATCCGCGATCTGTTGGAGGCACCCGAGGCCGTCGTCCGCTTTGTCGCCACCGGGACGGCGGCGAATGCGCTGGTCTGTGCGCAGCTGTCGCCGTCCTTCGGACGCATCTACTGCCACGACGATGCCCATATCGAGACCAGCGAATGTGCCGCGCCCGAGTTCTTCTCTCACGGGGCAAAGCTGGTGACCCTGCCGGGCGAGGGTGGTCGGATCGATGCGGCCACCTTGGCGCAGACGCTGCAGGTCGGTGCGGGGGTGGGCCTGAACGGCGGGCGCAGCGCGCTGGTGTCGATCACGAATGCCACCGAATGGGGCACGGTCTATGACTCGGACCAGGTCGCGGCGCTGGCCTCCGTCGCCCATGCGGCGGGATTGCCGCTGCACATGGACGGGGCGCGGTTCGCCAATGCGGTCGCGACGCTTGGCTGTTCGCCTGCCGATCTGACCTGGCGCGCCGGTGTCGACGCGCTGTGCCTGGGCGGCACCAAGAACGGCGCGATGGGGGCCGAGGCGATGGTATTCTTCGACCCCGCCCGTGCCGAGGGGTTTGATTACCGTCGCAAGCAGTCAGGCCACGTGATGTCCAAGAACCGCTATCTTGCGGCGCAGATGCTTGCGCTGGCGACCGATGGGTTGTGGCTGGACCTCGCGCATCGCGCGAACACCAAGGCGCAGGTCCTGGGACAGGCGGTCGTCGATGGCGGGGGTCGGCTGTTGCAGCCGGTCCAGTCGAACGGCATCTTTGCCGCGATCCCCAAGGCGGCCCATGACCGGGCGCAGGCGGCGGGCGTGCTGTATCATCTGTGGCCCGACAAGACGGTGCAGGGGGCCGACCCCGTGCCGCTGCGCCTGGTCACCGCGTGGGATACGCCCGATGCGGACGTCGCGGCGATGGCCGCGATCCTGCGCGGCTAGTTGCGCAGCGCGTCCAGCAACAGTTGCAGCGCATGTTCGATGGTTGCCGCACGCACGCGGTGACGGCCGATCGCACCGAATTCGACGGTTTGGGTGAAGGTGCCAAAGGGCTGGCTAATGCCAAAGCAGACCCGCCCTTCGGGCTTGTGCTCGGATCCGCCGGGGCCCGCGATGCCGGTGACCGAGACGGCGATCCCGGCATCGGACTGGCGCAGCGCGCCCTGGGCCATCTCGGCCGCGACCTGTTCGCTGACCGCGCCATGCGTATCCAGGGTTTCGGCCCGGACGCCCAGCATCTGCATCTTGGCCGCGTTCGAATAGGTGACAAAGCCCCGGTCGAACCCGTCGGACGATCCCGGAACCTCTGTCAGAGCGCCGGCGATCAGGCCGCCGGTGCAGCTTTCGGCCGTCGCGATCATCACGCGCCGGGCGCGGGCGGCGTCAAGGACCTGCGCCGCCTGGCTCACATCAGCACCGTATGCGCGAAGGCCGCGGCGGCCATCGTGGCCAGCGCCGCAAAGATGCCCGCCCACAGGTCGTCCAGCATCACGCCGGCACTGTCATGGCGGCGATCGGCGCGGCCGACCAGCCACGGCTTCCAGATGTCGAACAGCCGGAAGAACAGGAAGGCCGCGACCCAGCCCGGATAGGGAAAGCTGTCGGCGGGCAGCCCGGCGTGCCAGAACCCGAAGGACGGCGCCATCAGCGCCAGCCACTGGCCAGCGACTTCGTCGATGACGATCTCGCTGCGATCGGGGTCGTCCATGCCGACGGTGTAGCGCGGCACGACCCAGAACCCCAGCAGGATCACCAGCCCAGTAGCCAGCGCCAGCAGCGGAAAATGCCCGATGCGGTGCAGGATCAGCCCCATCCCAACGGCGACCGCCGACCCCCAGGTGCCGGGAGCGGGGCGCAGCAGGCCTGCGCCGAACCAGGTGGCCAGCATGCGATCCATGGTCATTCCTTGATCAGGGTGGCGGTCGCGATGGCGGCGATCCCCTCGCGTCGGCCGGTAAAGCCAAGGCGTTCGGACGTGGTGGCCTTGACGCTGATGCGCGCTTCCTCAACGCCCATGATTTCGGACAGGCGGTGGGCCATCGCCAGCGCATGGGGTCCGATCTTGGGCGCCTCGCAGATCAGGGTCACGTCGGCATTGCCGATGCGGAACCCCTTGTCGCGGGCCATGCTGGCCGCATGGGCCAGAAAGATCGCGCTGTCGGCACCCTTCCATTGCGGGTCCGAGGGCGGGAAATGCCGCCCGATGTCGCCCTGCGCCAAGGCGCCATAGATGGCGTCGGTCAGCGCGTGCATGCCCACATCGGCATCGGAATGGCCCAGCAGGCCCGCGTCATGCGGCACCTGCACGCCGCACAGGGTGACGTGGTCCCCGGGTCCAAAGGCGTGCACGTCATAGCCATTGCCAAGGCGGATATCCATGTCGGTCCCCAGAATGCGTTCGGCCCGCGCGAAATCGGCGGGAAAGGTGATCTTCAGATTGTCTTCCGAACCTTGGGTGATGGCAACCTCCATCCCCGCGGCAAGTGCCAGCTGGACGTCGTCGGCCGCATCCCCCGGATGATCGCGATGCGCCTGCAGGATCCTGTCCAGAACGAAACCCTGCGGCGTCTGCGCCCGGAACAGCCCGCCACGCGGCGCGATGGCCGCGACCCGCGCGCCATCCCCCCGCCACAGCGCGTCCGACACGGGCAACGCGGGTGCGGCGGCGTCCGCGCCCTCTTGCAGCGCGCGGATCACGTCGTCGATGACCGATGGCGCGACCAGCGGGCGTGCCCCGTCATGGATCAGGACATGGCTTGCCTGGCCCTGCAGGGCGGTCAGGCCGGCGCGGACGCTGGCGGCGCGGGTCTCGGCGCCCGCGACGATGGTGATGCCGCCGGCATAGCGGGCGATGGCCTGCCCCATGTCATCGGGGTGAACGACCAGAACGATCCGTTCAAAGCCTTCAAAGGCCGCCAGGGTTCGGTCCAGGACAGGACGCCCGGCAAGATCGCGCCACTGCTTGGGCAGGCCGTCCCCGGCCCGCGTGCCCCGTCCCGCCGCCGTGATCAGCGCGGCAAAGCCCGCAGGCGCGCGGATCATGCGTGATCGGGCATGTCGCCCTGGATCGCAGCCGCAAAGGACGTCCGATACAGGCTCGACAGTTCGGCCAGCGGCGCGCTGTCGTCGCCCAGGGTCACGCTGTCGCCACCAAAGCGGCCCACGGTGGCGATGGTCACGCCCGCGGCCTGGGCCGCGGCGGTCAGGGCGCCTGCGGCGTCGGGGCGGCAGGCGACCAGATAGCGGGCCTGATCCTCGCCGAACAGGTGGGCGATGTCACCGCTGTCCAGCGTGACGCCCAGGCCCGCGGCCTCGGCCATCTCGAAGGCGGCAAGCGCCAGGCCGCCGTCCGACAGGTCGGTCGCCGATGCCAGGTGGCTCCGGTTGGCGCGCAGGAATTCGCCGTTGCGGCGTTCGTCGTCCAGATCGACATGCGGCGCATCGCCGGATTCGATGCGGAACGCCTCCCACGCCAGGGCCGACTGTTCAAGGTGACCGCGCGTGGCACCGATCACCAGGGCCAGGTCACCCTCCGCGGGAAGGCCCGCGATCAGATCGTCCAGATCGGCGATCAGGCCGACGCCGCCGATGGTCGGTGTGGGCAGGATGCCCTTGCCGTCGGTTTCGTTGTACAGCGACACGTTGCCCGACACGATGGGAAAGTCCAGCGCGCGGCAGGCCTCTCCGATGCCCTTGATGGCACCGACCAGCTGGCCCATGATCTCGGGCTTCTCGGGGTTGCCGAAGTTCAGGTTGTCGGTCGTGGCCAGGGGCAGGGCGCCCACTGCGGTCAGGTTGCGATAGGCCTCGGCCACGGCCTGCTTGCCGCCCTCGAACGGGTTCGCCTTGACATATCGCGGGGTGACGTCGCTGGTGAAGGCCAGCGCCTTGCGTGTCCCGTGCACGCGAACGACGCCCGCGCCCATGCCGGGACGGCGGATCGTGTCGGCCCCGACCTGCGTGTCGTACTGTTCCCAGACCCAGGCACGGTGCGCGTGGCTCGGGCTGCCGACAAGCGCGCGCAGGCCGGCGATGGGCGCGATCGGGGGCAGGGCCGGCGCGGGCGTGGCCGCAGGCGTCTCGACCCAGGGGCGGTCATATTCCGGCGCGCTGGAGGACAGCTTGGACAGCGGCAGGTCGGCCATGACCACGTCGCGATGGACGATCAGGAAGCGGTCCTCGGCGATGGTCTCTCCGACGATGGCGAAGTCCAGGTCCCATTTCTGGAAGATCGCCCGCGCCTCGGCTTCCTTCTCGGGCTTCAGCACCATCAGCATCCGCTCCTGGGATTCTGACAGCATCATCTCGTAGGCGGTCATGTTGGTTTCGCGTTGGGGCACGTTATCCAGGATCAGCTTGATCCCCAGGCCGCCCTTGTCGCCCATCTCGACCGCTGAACAGGTCAGGCCCGCAGCCCCCATGTCCTGGATCGAGATCACCGATCCCGACGCCATCAGCTCAAGGCACGCCTCCAGCAGGCATTTCTCGGTGAAGGGGTCACCGACCTGCACGGTGGGACGTTTGTCCTCGATCGTGTCATCGAACTCGGCGCTGGCCATGGTTGCGCCGCCGACGCCGTCGCGCCCGGTCTTGGCGCCCAGATAGACGACGGGCATGCCGACGCCCGAGGCCGCCGAATAGAAGATCTTGTCGGCATCGGCCAAGCCCGCCGCAAACGCGTTGACCAGGCAGTTGCCGTCATAGCTCGGGTGGAAACGAACCTCTCCGCCGACGTTCGGCACGCCGAAAGCGTTGCCATAGGCGCCGATCCCCTCGACCACGCCCTTGACCAGATGCGGGGTCTTGGGGTGATCGGTGCGCCCGAAGGACAGCGCGTCCATCGCCGCGATCGGGCGCGCGCCCATGGTAAAAACGTCACGCAGGATGCCGCCCACGCCGGTCGCCGCGCCCTGATGGGGTTCGATATAGCTGGGATGGTTGTGGCTCTCCATCTTGAAGACCACCGCCTGACCGTCGCCGATATCGACAACGCCCGCGTTCTCTCCGGGACCGCAGATCACCTGGGGGCCGTCGACGGGCAGGGTACGCAGCCATTTCTTGGACGACTTGTAGGAACAGTGCTCGTTCCACATGGCACTGAAGATGCCCAGTTCGGTGAAGGTCGGTTCGCGCCCGATGATCTGCAGGATGCTGGCATACTCGTCCGGCTTCAGCCCGTGGGCCGCGATCAGTTCCGGGGTAAGCTGTGGTTCCTGCATGACACGACCCTTCCTGCGCATGAAATCACGCGTCTTCTAGGCGCTGGCGGCGTCCATGGAAAGGCCGCAGAACCCGGGCGCGGGACAAAAAAAAGCCGGGCACAAGGCCCGGCCTAAGTCCAACAGGGAGGTAGAAGGTGATGAGCGATTACGCTGATCATCGCCTTCTAAGCCCGATCTATGTGCAGTCTGTGAACTCTTCAAGACAAATGGCGCTGCGGCTGCAGCATAGCCGCCATGCGCTGGCGTAATGACTGCACGCTGCGCGTGCATTATCCCGGTTTTGCCTGCGGTTTGGGCAGGTCAGACCTGCCCCGCCTCGCTTTGATGGCGCCGATAGGCCTGGATCTCCTCCAAGACGAAGTCCCTAAACACCGCGACGCGGCGCGTCTGGCGCATTTCCTCGGGATAGGCAAGGAAGACCGGCACCTCTCCCGACTCGGTGTCCGGGAACACGCGGATCAGGTTCGGATGGTCGGCAGTCAGATAGTCGGGCAGGACGCCGATGCCCAGATTGGCCAGCACCGCCTGCAGTACGCCGAAATAGTTGTTCACCGTCAGGGTCGATCCGACGTTCTGGGACATCAGCTCCTGCACCAGGCGCGCGCCGGCCGCCACCTGAGGCTGGTCGGGCTTCTGGCAAATCAGACGGTGGTTGGACAGGTCGGCCAGCGATTCCGGCGCGCCATGCGCCGCGATGTAATCCGGGCTGGCGTACAGGCGCATCCGGATGTTCAGCAGCCGGCGGCGGATCAGGTCGGACTGGCTCGGCTCCTTCATGCGGATGGCCACGTCGGCCTCGCGCATGGGCAGATCCAGGACGCGCTCCTCCAGCAGCAGGTCGATGCGCAGGTCAGGATACTTTTCGTACAGCTTGACCAGGCGGGGTGCCAGCCACAGCGTGCCGAAGCCCACGGTGGCCGTCACCTTGAGTTCGCCGAAGACGTTTTCCTCGCTGTCGCGGATGCGGGCCGAGGCGCTGTCCAGCTTGCGCGACATAGAAGAGGTTGCCTCGAACAGCAGCTCTCCCTGTTCGGTCAGAATCAACCCCCGCGCGTGCCGGTGGAACAGCGTCGTGCCAAGCGACTCCTCCAGCGCGCGGATCTGGCGGCTGACCGCCGATTGCGACAGGTGCAGCACGTCGCCCGCATGCGTCAGGCTGCCGGCATCAGCCACAGCGTGAAATATTCTAAGCTTGTCCCAGTCCATCCCTGTTACAATCCTGTCATGACAGCCATGCGAATTTTGCAGACCTAACCTTCCCCTGCGATTCCGGCAAGGTCACGTCAAGGAAAGAATTTCCGCTTCGTTGGTCAGCATTTCTGACCTATAATGACCGCGGAGGCCTTTGGCCATGGGAGGAGAGGGTGATGAGCAAGCAGGAATTTTCGCTAGCCGATCGGTTCGATCTGTCGAAACGTCACGTGTTGTTGAACGGTACGCAGGCACTTGTCCGGCTGATGCTGATGCAATCAGCACGCGACAAAGCCGCGGGGCTTGATACGGCGGGACTGGTCACCGGGTATCGCGGCTCTCCCCTAGGCAGTGTCGATCTGCAGATGACGCGCGAGGCCAAGCGCCTGGCGGCGGCGCAGGTCCTGTTCCAGCCCGGTCTGAACGAGGATCTGGCCGCGACCGCCATCTGGGGCAGCCAGCAGGCCGAACTGCGTGGCGAGGGGCGTCACGACGGCGTCTTTGCGCTGTGGTACGGCAAGGGTCCGGGGGTGGACCGGTCGGGCGACGTCATGCGCCACGGCAACATGGCCGGATCGTCGCGCCATGGCGGCGTCGTGATGGCGATGGGCGACGATCACACGGGCGAAAGCTCGACCGTGCTGCATCAGTCTGATTGGGCGATGATCGACGCCTATATCCCCGTGCTGTCGCCTGCCGGGGTGCAGGAGATCCTGGATTACGGCCTGTATGGGTTCGCGCTGTCGCGCTATGCAGGGGTCTGGACGGGTCTGAAGACGATGAAGGACACGGTCGAGGCGACATCGGTCGTTGACGGCGATCCGCATCGGATGGTCTTCACCCTTCCGGATCGCGTGCTGCCCGAGGGGGGGCTGAACATTCGCCTTGGCGACACGCCCGTCGCGCAGGAGGCCCGGATGATCGACCACAAGCGGTGGGCGGCCGAGGCGTTCAGCCGTGCAAACCGCATCGACCGCAAGGTCTGGGGCAAGTCCGGCGCGCGGATCGGCTTTGTCGCCGCGGGCAAGAACTGGCTGGATCTGGTCCACGCCCTGTCCCTGCTGGGCATCGACGAGGCCGAGGCCGAGCGGTTGGGCCTGACCACCTACAAGGTCGGGCAGACATGGCCCATGGACATGAAGTCGATCCAGGAATGGTCCGAGAACCTGGAACTGATCATCTGCGTCGAGGAGAAGCGCAAGCTGATCGAGGTGCAGCTGAAGGAGGCGATCTTTGACAACCGCCATGGGCGTCGCGTCCATGGCTGGAAGCATGACCGCACCGGAGAGGAGCTGTTCCCGACCCGCTATGCGCTGGACCCGGTAATGATCGCCCAGAAGATCGGCGGCATCCTGATCGAGGAGGGTCGCGGCACCGAGCGTCTGCGCGCCGGGCTGGAGCGGCTGAACGAGGTGCGCCGCAACGACAACGCCCCCGAGATTGCGACCAGAACCCCTTGGTTCTGTTCGGGTTGTCCGCATAACAGCTCGACCAGGCTGCCCGAGGGAAGCCGCGCCTATGCCGGAATCGGTTGCCATTACATGGTGCAGTGGATGGGCCGTGAGACCGAGGGTTTCACCCATATGGGCGGCGAGGGTGCGAACTGGATCGGAGAGGCACCATTCAGTAACAGAGGCCATGTCTTTCAGAACCTTGGCGACGGAACCTATAATCATTCCGGGTCTTTGGCGATCCGTGCGGCCCTGGCGGCTGGTACGAACATCACCTACAAGATCCTGTACAACGATGCCGTCGCCATGACCGGCGGGCAGCCGAACGAGGGCGGCCTGACCGCCCCGCAGATCGCCCGCGAGCTGGTGGCGATGGGCGTCGGCACGGTCGTCGTGGTTCACGACGAAAAGGAGGACGTCGATCAGGCGCAGTTCCCCAAGGGCCTGCGGTTCGAGGAACGTGCGCAGATGATGGCCGTCCAGCGCGATCTGGAAAAGGTCGCGGGCGTCAGTGCCATCCTGTACGTCCAGACCTGCGCGGCCGAGAAGCGCAGGCGGCGCAAGAAGGGACAGTTCCCCGACCCGGACCGCCGGATCTTCATCAATCCCGACGTCTGCGAGGGCTGCGGGGATTGTTCCGTCCAGTCGAACTGCGTCTCGATCGTGCCGTTGGACATGGAACTGGGCCGCAAGCGGCAGATCGACCAGTCGAGCTGCAACAAGGATTACAGCTGTGTCAACGGGTTCTGCCCCAGCTTCGTGTCGGTCAAGGGCGGCAAGCTGCGCAAGCCCAAGGCCGAGGCGTTCGACCTGCCCGATCTGCCACAGCCCACGCTGCCTACGATCAACGGAACGCATAACGTCGTCATCACGGGCGTCGGCGGCACCGGTGTCGTGACAATCGGCGCCGTGCTGGCGCAGGCCGCCCACATGGACGGCAAAGGCGCCGGCATGATGGAGATGGCGGGCCTGGCGCAGAAGGGCGGCGCGGTGCATATCCATCTGCGCCTGGCTGAACGCCCCGCCGACATCAGCGCGATCCGCGTTGCCGTGGGCGAGGCGGACTGTGTCATCGGCGGCGATCTGGTGGTGACGGCGGGGGCCAAGACCGTGGGCCTGATGACCCAGGGCCGCACCGGCGCAGTCGTGAACGACCACGAGATCATCACCGGCGACTTTACCCGGTTCCGCGATTTCCAAGTACCGTCGGACCGGCTGCGCCTGTCGCTGCAGGCCCGTTTGGGCGACCGGGTGGCGTTCTTCGATGCGAACGATCTGGCGCTGCGGCTGCTGGGGGATTCGATCTATTCGAACATGCTGGTGCTGGGTGCGTGCTGGCAGCGTGGACTGATCCCGTTGTCGCTGGAGGCGATCATGGAGGCGATCCGCCTGAACGGCGCGCAGGTCGACGCCAACCAGCGGGCATTCCAGATCGGCCGTTGGGCGGTGGTCTATCCCGAACAGACGCGCAAGCCCGCCGAGGTCACGCAGTTGCCGGTCGATCCCGTGACCTATCGCGCGGAACGGTTGGTCGGCTATCAGAACAAGCAGCTTGCCGCCCGGTACCGCAAGCTGGTCGATGCCGCGCCCGCACCACTTCGCGACAGCGTCGCAAGAAGCTATTACAAGTTGTTGGCGTACAAGGATGAATACGAGGTTGCACGGTTGCATCTGACCACCGCCGAACAGGTTGCGGCGCGGTGGGAGGGGGACGTGACCCTGTCCCTTCATCTGGCGCCGCCGATGCTGACCGGCAAGGACGCGAACGGCCGCCCCAAGAAGCGGGAGTTCGGTCCGTGGATGCTGCGCGCGTTCCGGGTTCTGGCAAGGATGAAGGGGCTGCGGGGGACGCCGCTGGACCCCTTCGGCTACAGCGCCGAACGCCGGCGCGAACGGGCGATGATCCGCGAATACGAGGCCGACATGACCCGCGTCTTCGCCTCGGTCACGGATGCGATGATGCCGGTGGCGATCGAACTGGCGGAACTGCCCCTGGGCGTGCGCGGCTTTGGACCCGTTAAGGACAAGGCCGCGGATCTTGCCGCGACCCGGCGGGCCGAGCTGCTGGCGCAGCTGCAGGCCGGGCACCCACCCATCCGTGAAGCGGCGGAATGATCCAGGTCATTTCCAAAAGCGGCGCGTCGCCCTATGAAGGGCGGCACGCGACGCGGGAGGTTCTGGGATGGCGATTGGGGTGTTCGATTCGGGTCTGGGCGGGCTGACGGTCCATCAGGCCATTGCCGCGCGCCTGCCTGACCTGCCGCTGGTCTATCTGGGCGACAACGCTCATGCGCCCTATGGGGTGCGCACCGCCGACGACATTTTCGATCTGACCTGCAAGGGCGTCGAGCGCCTGTGGGACGAGGGCTGCGATCTGGTGATCCTGGCCTGCAACACCGCCAGTGCCGCGGCGCTGAAGCGGATGCAGGAAACCTGGCTGCCGGCGGACAAGCGCGTCTTGGGCGTGTTCGTTCCCATGATCGAGGCGCTGACCGAACGGGCCTGGGGCGATAATTCGCCGCCGCGCCGGGTGGCGGTCAACAACGTCGCGCTGTTTGCCACACCCGCGACCGTCGCCAGCCGCGCGTTCCAGCGCGAACTGGCGTTCCGCGCGGTGGGCGTCGATGTCGAGGCCCAGCCCTGCGCCGGCGTGGTCGACGCGATCGAGATGGGCGACGAGCAGCTGGCGGAGGCCCTGGTCACCAGCCATGTCGAGGCGCTGAAGCGCCGCATGCCGTACCCTGAGGCCGCGGTGCTGGGCTGCACCCATTACCCGCTGATGCAGGACGCGTTCCAGCGCGCCCTGGGGCCGCAGGTCAAGGTCTTCAGCCAGGCGGGGCTGGTCGCCGAAAGCCTGGCCGACTATCTGACGCGCAGGCCCGAATTCGTCGGGCCGGGCACGACGTCGATGTATCTGACGACCGGCGATCCGGTGCGGGTGGGCGGCAAGGCCACGCAGTTCCTGCGCCGCGCCATCAGCTTTGATCCCGCCTGAGGAGGACCCATGGCCGGCATGAAATCCCTGAAGAAGCAGCGCCGCGTCCAGGTTCTGGCGGCGGCAAGCCTGGCCCTGGTCGTGGCGGTGGGGCTGATCGGATACGGCTTCAGCGACGGCATCAACCTCTATCGCTCTCCCAGCCAGGTGGCCGAGACGGCGCCCGAGCCCGACGAGTTCTTTCAGCTGGGCGGGCTGGTCAAGGACGGATCCATCGTCAATGGCACCGGCATGGCGTTCGATTTCGTGATCACCGACGGCGCGGTCGAGATCCCGGTGACCTATGTCGGCAACGACCCCCGCCCGGACCTGTTCAGCGAAGGGCAGGGCACCATCGCCAAGGGTCACTACCGCGACGGCCGGTTCGAGGCGCGCGACCTGCTGGCCAAGCATGACGAGACCTATATGCCCCGCGAGGTGGTGGATACGCTGAAGGCGACCGGCGTCTATCAGGAACCCGGCACCTGAGGCAACGCGCGCAGGGTTAACGACAGGTTAACCGCATCGCCCCAGCATCCCCCGATGCGGCCCCGATCCGGGGCGCGCGTCAGACATGGGGGTGTCATGCCAAGCGTCGAACAGATTGCCCGTCAGATCGTGGCCCGCGAAGGCGGGTACGTGAACGACCCCGACGATCCGGGCGGGGCCACCAATTTTGGCGTCACCATCGGCACGATGCAGTCCCTGGGGATGGACCTGAACCGCGATGGCCGCATCGACGCCGCCGATGTGCGCGCCCTGACGCGGGCGCAGGCCGAACAGATCTTCGTCGAGCATTATTTTCGCAAGCCACGCCTTGCCGAACTGCCCGAACCGCTGCAGGCCAGCGTCTTTGACATGTATGTCAACGCAGGCGGTAATGCGGTAAAGATCCTGCAGCGCCTGGTCAGCCGGATGGGCTTTCGCACCGCCGATGACGGGGTCGTCGGACCGATGACCATCGCGGCCGTGGCAGACGCGGCCGAGGCCGCGCCGGATCATCTGGTCGACGCCTATGGGATTGCGCGGCGCAACTATTACTATGCGCTGGCCGATCAGCGCCCGGCCAGCCGCAAGTACGCGCGAAGCAAGGCGGGCGGCAAGGGCGGCTGGATCACCCGCGCCGAGGAGTTCATGGCCCCCCGCTATCGCCTCAGCGAGGCTGAGCACCGCCAGAGGACATCCGCATGGGCCTGATCGACCGCTTCATCGGGATCGCCCCGACCGTCACCGCCCTGGGCAGCGCCGCGACCGGCATGGCCGAGGTCTTTACCCAGAACGCCACCCGCCGGATGGAACTGGACGAGGAGGCCTATGCCCGCGCCATCGCCCAGCACGGCCAGGAATTCGCTGTGCCGCGGCAGGGCTGGTTCGACGGGTTCGTCAACGGCCTGAACCGCCTGCCGCGCCCGCTGCTGGCCTTGGGGACGATGGCGCTGTTCATCTATGCGATGGTCGAGCCGATCGGATTCGGCATCCGCATGGAGGGGCTGCAGCGCGTTCCCGAACCCCTGTGGTGGCTGCTGGGCGCCATTGTGGGGTTCTATTTCGGCGCGCGGGAGGCGCATCATTTCCGCCACCGTGTCTGGCCCGCCCCCGTGACCGAGGAGACGACCATCGTCCCCGGCACCGTCACAACGCCAGTCGCCATCCCCGCGGACGATTTCGCCGACAACGCGGCCCTGCGCGACTGGCTGGCGACCCTGCGCGAATAGGCCGCAAGGCCCGCACGCAAAACTGAGCGACCGGGACCAAGGGGGGGCTTTTCCCCCCTTGGCCGCATCCCTATGCTGTCGGACAACAAAGGATGCCCGCAGATGATCGCTGAACTTGGCCATTTCGCCCTGATCCTGGCCTTCATGGTCGCGATCTATCAGATGACCGTGCCGATGATCGGCGCCGCAAAGGGATGGCACGGCTGGATGGACAGTGCCCGCCCGGCGGCCATGGCCCAGTTGCTGCTGATGGTCATCAGCTTCGGCGCACTGACGATCGCCTTCGTCACGTCCGACTTCTCGGTCCTGCTGGTCTACGAGAACTCGCACACGCTCAAGCCGATGCTCTACAAGATCAGCGGTGTCTGGGGCAACCACGAAGGCTCGATGCTGCTGTGGGTGCTGATCCTGGCGCTGTTCGGCGCGGCGGCGGCGCTGTTCGGGGGCAACCTGCCGCCCAGCCTGCGGGCACGGGTGCTGGGGGTTCAGGCATCGGTCAGCGTGGCGTTTTATGCATTCATCATCTTTACGTCGAACCCGTTCTGGCGCATGGGCAATCCGCCTTTCGACGGGCGCGACCTGAACCCGCTGCTGCAGGACCCAGGTTTGGCTTTCCACCCGCCGTTCCTGTATCTGGGTTATGTCGGCCTTTCGATGGCCTTCAGCTTTGCCGTCGCCGCCCTGATAGAGGGTCGCGTGGATGCGGCCTGGGCGCGTTGGGTCCGTCCCTGGACCCTGGCTGCCTGGGTGTTTCTGACCATTGGCATCGCGCTTGGCTCCTGGTGGGCCTATTACGAGCTGGGCTGGGGCGGCTTCTGGTTCTGGGATCCGGTCGAGAACGCCAGCTTCATGCCCTGGCTGCTGGCCGCCGCCCTGCTGCATTCCGCCATCGTCGTCGAAAAGCGAGAGGCGTTGAAAAGCTGGACGATCCTTTTGGCGATCATGGCGTTCGGGTTCTCGCTGATCGGCACGTTCATCGTCCGATCGGGTGTCATCACCTCTGTCCACAGCTTCGCAAACGACCCGGAACGGGGGGTGTTCATCCTGGCGATCCTTGCGGTGTTCATCGGCGGTGCCCTGACGCTGTTCGCGGCCCGCGCGTCCGAGATGACCGCCAAGGGCGTCTTCGCCCCCCTGTCGCGCGAGGGCGCGCTGGTGCTGAACAACGTGCTGTTGGCCGTGTCGGCCTTTGTCGTGTTCATCGGCACGATCTGGCCGCTGGTGGCCGAGATGGTCTGGGGGCGGGTGCTTTCCGTGGGCCCGCCCTTCTTCAACCAGGCCTTTACCCCGTTCATGATCGTGCTGGCGATCGCCCTGCCTATCGGGTCGCTGATGCCGTGGAAACGCGCTACGCTGGCCCGCAGCCTGCGCCCGCTGCGCGGTCCGCTGATCCTGTCGGCGGCGATCATGATGCTGGTCTTTGCGGTGTCGACCGGCCATTCGGCGCTGGCCGTGATCGGGGCGGGGCTGGGATCCTGGCTGATCTTCGGCGCGCTGGCCGATCTGTGGCTGCGGACCGGCAGTTCCGGCGCGTCGCGCCTGTTGCGCCTGCCGCGTGCCGATTGGGGCAAGGCGGTCGCGCATTCCGGGCTGGGCGTCACCTTCGTGGCCGTGTCCCTGATCCAGGCCTGGCAGGTCGAGGATGTGCGCGTGGCCCAGATCGACCAGCCCTTTGCTGTCGCCAGCTACGACCTGGTCCTGCGCGACGTGCGCCGGGCGGACGGACCCAACTATCTGGCCCAGAAGGCCGTGATCGAGGCCAGCCGCGACGGCAGTCCGGTTGCGACCCTCTCTCCGGAAAAGCGTGTCTATCCCGTCCAGGGGATGCCCACGACCGAGGCCGCGATCGATTACGGCTTCTGGCGCGATCTGTACGTTGTTCTGGGCGATGAACAGCCCGGCGGCGGATGGGCGGTGCGGACCTATATCAAGCCCTTTGCCAACTGGATCTGGGCGGGCTGTCTGATGATGGCCATCGGCGGGCTGATCAGCCTGACCGACCGGCGCTATCGCGTGGCGGCGGGTGCGGCCCGGCAGGCGCGCCCCGGCGCGGTCCCCGCGGAATGAGGGTCCGGGCCGCCGCGCTGGCGATGATCCTGACCGCCTGTCCGGTCCTGGCCGTCCAGCCCGACGAGGTCCTGCCCGACGCCGCGATGGAGTCACGCGCCCGCGAGATTTCGCAGCAGCTGCGTTGCCCCGTCTGCCAGGGAGAGAACATCGACGAATCCAACGCGCCGATCAGCCGCGACCTGCGGCTTTACGTGCGCGAGCGTTTGCTGGAGGGCGACAGCAACGACCAGGTGATCGACGCGGTCGCCGACCGCTTTGGCGAATTCGTGCTGTTCAATCCTCGGCCCGATGGGGCGAACATGATCCTGTGGCTGGCCGCGCCCCTGATGGCGCTGGTCGCATTGCTGACCGCGGCCGGTTTCCTGCGCGCCCGCAACCGCCCGGCGCCCGAGGTCGAGGCCCTGGACCCCGACGAACGTCGGCGCCTGGCCGAGATCATGCGCGATCCCTGACGCCGGGTCGCGCTTTAACCGCCCGCGAATTTCGGCATGATCCCCGGAAACGGGAGGATGACATGAGCTTCGAGACCATTCAGTTCGCGGCAGCGGACGGCGTCGCCACGCTGACGCTGAACCGCCCCGCGGTGATGAATGCGCTGAACACCAGCATGCGGGCTGAGATCACGCAGGTGCTGACGACGTTGGCGCCCGATGTGCGTGCCGTGGTGATGACCGGGGCAGGCCGGGGGTTCTGTTCCGGGCAGGACCTGACCGATGCGGGTGCCGCCGCCGATCTGGAGCGCACCCTGCGCGAGGAGTACGAACCGATGCTGGCCGCGGTGACTACCTGTCCCGTGCCGGTCATCGCCGCGGTGAACGGGGTGGCGGCCGGGGCCGGGGCGAACTTGGCGCTGGCCGCCGACGTGGTGATCGCCGCGGAAAGCGCCAGCTTCATCCAGGCCTTCACCCGGATCGGGCTGATCCCGGATGCGGGCGGGACCTGGATCATCCCGCGGGCGGTCGGCATGGCGCGCGCGATGGGAATGATGCTGTTCGCCGAACCCGTGTCCGCGCGCCAGGCGGCGGACTGGGGGATGATCTGGCAGGCGCTGCCCGACGCCGATTTCGCCGCAGGGGTCGCGGCCCGGGCGCAGGCGCTGGCCAAGGGGCCGACCGGTGCGTTTCTGGCCGTCAGGCAGGCGCTGACGGCCTCGTTCGGGAACGACATGCAGGCGCAACTGGCGCTGGAGGCACGTCTGCAGGGGCAGGCCGGGCGCAGTGCCGATTTCGCCGAAGGGGTGACGGCTTTCCTGGAAAAGCGGCCGGCGGTCTTTACCGGCCGCTAGGCGATCTGGCGAAAGACCGGCGCGGGCCCGCGATTGTCGAAGAAGGGCACCGTGTCCGGCGCGGCCAGCGGCTGGTCATGCGGCAGGTCGCGGATCAGCGCCGTCAGTTCGGCCAGCACGACCTCGGTGATGAAGGGCAGGTCCAGCGCGCCTGCCTGATCCAGCGGCACCCAGTGCAGATGGGACAGCTCGTCGCAGGCGGCGCCGAAGTCATCGGGGTCGCCGGCGATGCCGGCCGCATCCGCGACGAAGAAATGCGCATCGAACCGGCGGGGTCGTCCCGGTGGCGTGATCGCCCGGAACAGATAGATCAGCGGGCTCGCATCAGGAGTCAGACCTGCCTTGACATGGCCGGGCCAGCCGCAGGGTGCGCCCCCCGGACGGCCGATCAGCAGGCCGGTTTCTTCGGCCAGTTCGCGCAGCGCCGCGGCAGCGATGGCGTCGGGGGACAGGCCATCCTCCTGCAGCAGGCGCGCGCGGCAGGTCGGGCCAAGGGGACGGGCCAAGGCAACCTGCGCGTCCTCGGGGTCGACGGCCCCGCCGGGAAAGACGAATTTCGACGGCATGAAGGCCGCGCCGGCACCGCGCATGCCCATCAGGACCGACGCACCGCCCACGTCGCGGCGCACGACCAGGACGGTTGCGGCATCGCGGATGGCGACGCTCATGCCCGGCCGAACCCGTGCATGCGCCGTGCCCACTGCAACCCGACCATGGCGCCCTTGATCACCGGCAGCATCGCCAAAGACAGCACGATCGCCCCAAGGCCAAAGGACAGGATCATCGTCATGGCACTGGGGCGCCACGCGATGAAGGAAGCCAGCAACAATGGCGCACCCAGATGCGAGACAATCAGGATGGTCAGGTAGGCCGGGCCGTCGTCGGCCCGCTGGTGGTGCAGATCCTCGTGGCAATGGGGACAGGCATCCGCCACCTTGAGGTAGCTGGAGAACATCCGCCCCTCTCCGCAGGCGGGGCAGCGGCCCCGTGCGCCGCGCAGCATGGCCTGGCCCGTCGGGCGTTCGGGGGTCAGCGATGGGGTGATCTTGGCAGCATCTGTCATGACGGGGTCCTCTGCGGGCTTGGACCAAATCTAGGCGGCGGGGCGGCACATTGAAAGTCCCTCCTATGCCGCACGTTCCGCGCGTGAACAGACGACCTGGTTGCGCCCCGCAGCCTTGGCGGCCAGCAGCGCCCGGTCCGCACGCTCAAGCGCCACGCGCGCCAGCTGATCCGGCCAGATGTCGTCCGCGGGCGCGACCATGGCGACCCCGACCGACGCCGTCACCCGGATCGCGCCGCCGCCGGACAGGCCCGGCAGGCGTACGGGCCGCGCCTGCACGGCCAGCCGCAGCGCCTCGGCGATGCGGGCCGCGCGCACCGGGGGACAGTTGCCCTGCACAGCCAGGAACTCCTCTCCGCCCATGCGGGCCGTCATGCCGTCCACGCCAATGGTATCGCGCAGACGCTGCGCGACCTCGGCCAGGACAGCATCGCCGGCGGTGTGACCATGGCAGTCATTCACCGCCTTGAAATGGTCCAGGTCGATCGCAAAGACCGCGAAGCCCTGATGCGCCAGCATCGCGTCGCGCGCGATATCGGCCAGCTTGGGCAGGGCATAGCGGCGGTTGTACAGCCCGGTCAGCGGGTCGGTCATCGCCCACAGCATATGGCGCTGAACCTCGGCCCGACGCTGGTCGCTTTTGGATTTGCGCGACAGCAGCATCTGCAGCGACACCGCCGCGGCCTCGGCTGTCGCAGCGGTGCACAGCGCGTCCGGCATCACGTCACCCGCCCCGAGATCCAGGGCGATGGCCGACAGCTCGGCCCGATCAGGCCCGATGGCAATGACGAAGCCCGCATCCCGCGACCCTTGGCGCGATCGCAGTTCGGACAGCAGGCGCAGCCCGTCGCCACGCTCGCGGATATCCGCCGAGATCAGGTACAGGTCCGCCGTCCGCCCCGCGGATGCGGCGCCCAGCGCCTCGTCAGGATCGCGGATCTCGAACCTGCAAGGCATACGTTCGGACAGCATCTGCCGCCAGCGCCGCGCGCGAGTCTGGCTGTCCGCGATCAGTACGATCAACGGACGATCGGCATGGACGAAACCGGCCGGTGCCTCGGCCATGCCCATCCGGCTGGCCTGCGGGGCATCCGACTGGCGCAGAATGTTGCGGATCCGCGCCATCAGCATCTGGTCGTCGACGTTAGGTTCAAGCGTCGCGGTTGCCCCCGCCTGCAGCGCGGCCAGCCGCTGTTCGGGCCGGACCAGCATCAGCACCGGGATATCCGCCAGCCGCGGATCGCGCGACAGCCGCCCGCAGATGTCGATGGCCGATCCGTCGGGGAAATTTCCCAGGATGATCAGGTCGGGCAAGGCCGCGTCCAGTTCCTGCATCAGCTGCGCAGCCGACGCGACCGCGGCAACGTCATAGCGCACGGCGGACAGCCGGACCTTCAACGTGATCCGCGCCGTCGCTATGCCATCTGCAACCATGATACGTGCCGTCATCGATCTATCCAGAAATCCGACATCTTCATTTCAATTTCACCTAAAATGCTTAACAAAGAGTTTCTGGTGCAGGCCAGCTCACGAAATTGCGATACGGATGGAAAAATGGCGTATTCGGCCCAGCAGGCCGCCGATCTGGCGACGCAGACGCTGATCCTGTTGGCCGATCGGCCACAGGATCTGGCGCAGTTCATGGAGGCTGCCGGCCTGCAGCCTGCCGATATCCGCAATTTCGCCCGCCGTCCTGACATCGCCCTGTTCCTGCTTGATTTTCTGGTCGAGGACGATGACCGCCTGTGCAGCTTTGCCGACAGCCTTGGCGTGCGTCCGGGCGACATCATGACGGCTCGCACGGCCCTGTCGGGACCGGGCAGCTATGGCTGGGAGGCCGACTAGACCTTTTTCCATCGGCGCTTTCCGATTTGTTTACGCCCTGCCGCTAGTTTCGGTTCGAATCGAGGTGGGCATGAAAAGTCTGATCAATCGCGCGATTGAAGAATTCCTCCGCGCCACGTATGGTGAAGACCTGGTCCAGTCCGTCGCCGACGAGGAGGCCGTGGCCGTGGGTCGACTGGCGCCGCTTGGCGCCGGGTTCGGGACCGGTGCGCTGGAACGCGCCGCGTTCCGCCTGTCGAAACCGCTGCCCGAGATGTTCGAGGATCTGGGCGGATGGATGACGCGCATCGAGCCTGTGCGGCGCCTGCTGCGGTTTTCGGGCCGCGACTTCAAGGATTTCCTGCTGCGTCTTGAGGAGCTGCCCGGTCGCGCGCATCTGGTCCTGCCCGACCTGGATGTCCCGCGCCTGCAGGTCGAAGCGGAGGATCAGTCCGTCTGGCTGGTCATGCTGGAACCCGACCCGGTGTGGCAGCATCTTCTGGTCGGGCTGATCCGCGGCATGGCTGACGATTACGGAGCGCTGTGCCTCATTTCAGTCGAGGGGCTGTCCATCCGCATCGACATCTGGGACGAACAGTTCTTCGAGGGCCGCATCTTCAGCCTGCAGGGGGCGCAGCTGAGCGGCGCGGTGTCGTCGTGACGGGCCCGACCATGTCCGCCCAGGCGCTTGGGCAGCTGCTGCCCATGCACCTGTGGCTGTCGGCCTGCGGCAAGGTCCTGTCCGTCGGGCCGACGCTGTCCAAGCTGATCCCGGACCTGGCAGACGGGCTGGCGGATCGGTTGGTCAGCGGGCGCGCGGGGCAGGGGCCCTGTCCGCTGCAGGCGATCCGCACCGCAGTCGAGCACCGCCGCCGCCTGTTCCTGCGCGTGGTTCAGTCGCGCGACCTGGTCCTGCGCGGCCATGGCGTGCAGGTCGATGATGGGACGCTGCTTGTCAATCTGGGTTTTGGGATCGGCCTTCATCGTGCGATTCGTGCCGCGGGGCTGACGGATGACGACTTTGCGCCCTCAGAACTGGCAATGGAACTGCTGTTCCTGCACGAGGCCAACCGCGGCGTCCTGACCGAACTGTCGCGCTTTAATACCCAGTTGGCGCAATCGCGCGAACTGGCCCTGCTGCAGGCGCAGACCGATCCGCTGACCGGCCTGCAGAATCGCCGCGGGCTGGAGATCGCGCTGTCCCTGTCGCTGCGCACGGCCGACTTCGCGGACGAGGTCGCGCATCCCTTTGCCATCGCGCATCTGGATCTGGACCATTTCAAGCAGGTCAACGACCAGCTAGGGCACCAGGCGGGTGACGACCTGCTGCGGGCGGTCGGTGCGGTCCTGCGCAGCCATATCCGCAAGGCCGACACGGCGGCGCGGATCGGGGGTGACGAATTCGTGCTGATCCTGCGGGGCATGACATCGCGGGCCGCCCTGCAGCAGCTTGCCGACCGGATCATCGTGGCGATCCGGGCGCTGTCGCCGCCGGAACTGACCGATCTGCAGGTTTCGGCCAGCCTGGGCATCCTGGTCTGGCATCCCGGCGGTCCGGACCAGCCGGAGCAGGTCCTGGCGATGGCGGACAAGGCCCTCTATCTGTCCAAGGGGGCGGGGCGCGGGCGGGCGACGATCATCTAGGATCAACCGGCATCCCGTCGCCTGTTTCCTGTGCATTCCCGAAATTTTTCGTGCGCTAACATGACTTGTGTCGCCCTGCCGACAGTTCCGGAATGAACTGTCCAATAGACCGGTGATGCGGGTCGAGAGTGTGGTACCTCGTGGACTGTAACCAGTGATGGCACACTTGATCCGCCACCGCGGCGTGCGGGGACCTTGGTTGACCTGACGAAAACCTCTGTTCCTGCGCGGTCATGTCGATATACTTGGTCCTGCATCGATAATCGGGCAGGGGACATGCAGGCAGTTACCCCACGGACGACCTCGGCGAAGGGCAGGGCACCTGTCCAGATCCCCGACCTGCTGTCGATCCTGACGCGCCTGAAGCCTGCGCTGATCGCCGATCTGGACAAGCCGCAACTGGCGGCCTTGGTGGCGGAGGCTGCCCTCGTTCATATCCGTCGCCCCAGGGACATTCTGCGCCAAGGCGAGCCTGCCGACTGGATCTATCTGATCATCAAGGGCCGGATCGAGGTCAACTATCTGGACATCAACGGAAATCGTGTGATGGCTCATCTTGCCGTTCCCGGCGAGGTGCTGGGAGAGGTCGAGCAGTTTTCCGGCCGGACCTGCGCGGCAAGCTGCACCACGCTGCCGGACACGACGGTGATGCTGCTAGATGCGGCGATGATCCTGCGGCACGTTCCGGCCGACCTGCTGATGCGCAACTTTGCCAAGATCTTTCACGACCGCCTGACGCGGGACAACCGCCAGCACTCGGTCGCGATGTTCTATGCCGCCGAAGATCGCATCCGGATCAACCTGTTGACCATGACCAGCGCCGAATCTCCGCAGATCCAGCTGAGCCAGACCGATCTGGCGGCGATCGCCGGATGCTCGCGCCAGACGGTCAACAAGACGCTGTCGCAACTGCGCGCCGAAGGCATCGTCGAGATGGGGCGCGGAGAGATCCGGGTCCTGGACCGCGCCCGGCTGAAGTCCGCACGCCCCGGCTGCGACCAGGTCCTGCCCGACGAGGGGTTCGCCCGCATCCCCGATGCCGCCATGCCCGTCGTGGTCATGCCGAAAGCGTGACCGGCAATCGGCCGCAAGGGGCTGAGAATGCGGGCTATCTGCGGTTATCTGGGGCCAGTCCCTCAGCGCCACCCGGAGACCGCATGGCCCACGACCCCAACGCCGCCCCCGCCCCAGACCGCAGCCATGACCGCGTCGGCGACCGCTATGCCCGAGAGTTGGAGCGGCATCTGGACTGGCTGGACAGTTTCACCTCGACCGCGCTTGGGGTGCTGTCGGCTGCATCGGGCATCTATACCTATCTTGGGGTGCGGACGCTGCTGGACGATCCGGGCCTGTGGACGACCTTTGCGGCGCTGGCCTATTCCATCGCGGTGTCGGTGGGCATCTTCGTCTTCTGGTCCTACATGCTGCGGCTGTTGCCGGCGGTCCGCTCGGCCGCATCGCGGGTCGGCTTGCTGCTGACGATGGCGCTTGGATCGGTGGCGATCGTCGCGATGTCGTCCTGGCTGAACGCCGCCGCACTGGCAGGGACGGCCGCGGTCGAGACGCACATGGCGGCCACCGTGCAGACCTATCAGACCTCGCTGGAACGCGCGCATGCAAACGCGGTGGCGGGGCAGGCGCTGTCGCGCGACGTGGCCCGGGTGCGGCAAAGCTTTGCGGACCTGTCCGAGCAGGAGGCGGGCGGCACCCTGTCCGGCTTTTCCGGTCGCGGCGCGGTCTTTCGGGTACTGACCCAGAAGGGCGCCGAACTGCAGGCGCTGGAGGACCAGCTGCTGGCCGCCGAAGCCCCCATCGAGGAGACCTTCGCGCAGGGGAACACCATTCTTTCCCGGATGCGCGGCACCTCGGTCGAGCCGGGACCGCTGGAGGATCGCACGGTCCGCTTTTCCGAAGACGCCGTCCAGCTGGCTGGTCTGATCACGCAGCTGCGCCAGCTGAACCCGGCGCCGCTGGTCGGACGCGCCGCGCAGGACCTGGCCGATGCGGTCGTTCTGCCCGAACTGGATGGCAGCACCGAGGCCACGCGCGCGGGCCAGTCCAGCACCATCACCTCTGTCCTGTCGCTGGTCGAACAGCGCGCCACCACCCTGGCGCAGGCCGCGACCGAGGTGATGTCCCTGCCGCAGGTGGACGAGGCCCTCTATACGCCCATGTCGGCCGCGGATGCGGTCATCGCCTATGCCGGCAACTTCGTTCCCGCATGGGCAGGCGCCATCGCCATCGACCTGCTGCCCGCGGTGCTGGTCTTCATCATCATGGTCGTGCAGGCCGCGATCCGATCCGGCCGCGGAGAGGGGCACAGCGACGAACGCATGACGGTCGGAGAGCTGCGTGCGGCGCTTGCGGCATCTGACCTGCTGCGTCAGATCGATGCCGCACCGCCGCCCGCCGCCGACACCTCGCGGCGCGAGGGCTAGCCGATGGGGCTGTTCTCCTCCCCGCACAAGGTGGTGCGGGCCGTATTGGTGTCGCAGGTGCTGCTGGCGGGTGCCATCGTCGGCCTGGACCTGATGCGCGCACCGGGATCGGCCGCGCCGGGGTTGTACGCCCCGCCCGCACAGGGGCCAAGCGTGCGCCCCTATCGCCCCGACCTGCGGCCGTCGGATCCGTCGCAGCCGGGCGGTCCCGCCATGCGCGCCATGCCAGAGGCGCTGGAATTCGATCAGGCCGATGACGCGATCACCATCGCGGGCCAGATCGCGCCGGGCGATGCGGACCGCTTTGCCGCCTGGCTGGACCGGACACGCCCGACGGCGACACAGGTGACGCTGGACAGTTCGGGCGGATCGGTGTCCGACGCGGTGGCCATCGGGCGCACGATCCGCGCGGCGGGCTATGCGACCCGCGTGGGCGACGGGGCGGTCTGCCTGTCGGCCTGCCCCTATATCCTGGCGGGCGGCGCCACGCGGCAGGTGGCAGCAGGCGGCGTGGTGGGGGTCCACCAGCATTATTTCGGCCAGAACACGATCCTGCCCGCCTTCATGGCGGTCAGCGACCTGCAGCGCGCGCAGGCGGGGGTGATGGATTACCTGGTGCAGATGGGGGTCGATCTGCGGCTGATGACCTATGCCCTGCGCACCCCGCCGGCCGAGATCAACGTGCTGGAACCGGAGCTGATGGCGGAACTGGGCCTGACCACGCCGGCCGAAGGGTGAACGATCGATCGGTGGTGGTGCGGGTAGAGGGACTTGAACCCCCACGCCTTGCGGCGCCAGAACCTAAATCTGGTGCGTCTGCCAATTTCGCCATACCCGCGCTGTCCGCGATCTAGCAAATGGCTGCGGGCAGTGCGAGGGGAAAAATCACCCGTCCCATTCGGCGATGACGGGGGCCAGCCCGTCGATCAGATCGTCCGCGATCAGCCCCGGCCCATGCCGGCGCGCGACCGCCCCGTGCAGGCGTACCCCAAGGCAGGCCGCATCGAATGCCGGCAGGCCGCGCGCCAACAGGCCGGTGATGATCCCCGCCAGAACATCCCCCGATCCGGCGGTGGCAAGCCAGGGAATATGCGGGTCCGAATGGATCGCCACCCGTCCTTGCGGGTTGGCGATGACCGTGTCTGGCCCCTTCAGCACGATCACCGCGCCAATGCGCCGTGCCGCTTCGCGCAGGATCGCGGGTTTGGGGCGGGAGGGTGTGTCGGTGGACAGCTGGTCGGCAAGATCGGGGAACAGCCGGGCGAATTCGCCGCCATGCGGGGTCAGCACGCAATCCGGTGGCAAGGCGCCGGGTGCCTTGGCCAACGCGGTCAGCGCATCGGCGTCCAGGACCGTCGGCCGCGCCGCAGCCCGCACGGCGTCCAGCAGCGCCGCTGCCCGCGTGACGCCGCAGCCCGGCCCGATGCACAGCGCCATCCCGCGGCGGTCGGACGCCAGCTTTGCCAGGGCATCCGCATCGTCGACCGCGCGTCGCATCAGCGCGTCGGGGGGAAGGGCGTGTTCCGCCATCGCCGCTGCAGGGGGCGCCAGGGTCACCAAGCCTGCGCCGACGCGCAGCGCCGCCCGCGCCGCCAGACGGGCCGCGCCGCCCGCGCCGGGACCGCCGGCCACCACCAGTGCAGCGCCGTGGTCGTATTTGTGGCCACCCGACCCCTGCTTGCGCAGCCATGCGCCCCGCCCATCGTCGGCCCTGCGCCGGGGGTCCGCAATATCGAACCGCGGCCACACTGCGGTCAACCGTGCCAAGCCGCCCGCACGAAACGCGTCCAGCCCGATATCGGCGATGACCAACGTGCCGCAAACCGTGGATCCATGTTCCAGCAGATGGCCCGGCTTGGGGCTGTCAAACGCCACGGTCAATGTGGTCCGGGGTGCCGCTGCGGGCAGGGCACCCCGGCCCATGCCCAGCATGACGCCGCTGTCCAGGCACAGCCCGCTTGGCGCATCGACGGCGACGATGGGGCGGCCCGCATCTGCAAGCCTGCGCAGGATCGCCGCGATCTGCCCGTCCGGCGGGCGCGTCAGGCCGGTGCCCAGCATCGCGTCGACATAAAGGTCGGGCCGATCCAGCTGCGCCGCCTCCAGCGGAAGGACGGGCCCCGGCCAGCGGGCCCGCGCCGCGGCCGCGTCGCTGCCCACACGCAGGGGCATGCCCAAGACGCGCACCGACCAGCCTGCCTGTGACAGCGCCTGTGCCACGACATAGCCGTCGCCGCCGTTCGCGCCGGGTCCGCACAGGACCGTGGCGCGTCCGGGCTTGGGCCAGCGCAGGCGGATCTGGCCCGCGACGGCGCGTCCCGCGCGGGTCATCAGGTTCAGCCCGGACGTCACGCCGCTGCCTATCGCCGCGGATTCGATGGCGCGCATTTGAGCGACGGTGACGATTTCACTGCCTTCCATCATGGTCGATGATTAATCCTTGGGCTGAATGGTGAAATATTAGGCATACGAGCCGGACAAACGGCTTGGGGGCTTCCAAGATCATGCTGCTGCATTTACGCGGTTCATCAAACGCGCCAATCAGTCTTCAGGCAAGCCGCGAGGAAGGGTCTATTGCGATGAAGAAGATCGAGGCGATCATCAAGCCGTTCAAGCTGGACGATGTCAAAGAGGCGCTGCAGGAAGTCGGCGTGCAGGGTCTTTCCGTGACCGAGGTCAAGGGTTTCGGTCGTCAGAAGGGCCATACCGAACTGTATCGCGGCGCTGAATATGTCGTCGACTTCCTGCCCAAGGTGAAGATCGAGATGGTGCTGCCCGACGATCAGGTCGATGCCGCCATCGAGGCGATCGTCGCCGCCGCGCGCACCGAGAAGATCGGCGACGGCAAGATCTTCGTCTTGCCCGTCGAACAGGCGATCCGCATCCGGACCGGAGAGACGGGCGACGACGCCGTCTGATCGACCGAAGTTACACAGGCCTTCGAGCCCGGCAGGCCCAGGCCGCCGGGCCGCATCTACGAAGAAAGGGAAGAGATGCAAATCAAGGATGTCTTGAAGCTGATCGAGGACGAGGATGTCGCCTATGTCGACGTTCGCTTCACCGACCCCAAGGGCAAGCTGCAGCACGTGACGCTGGACCGCGACCTGGTCGACGAGGACTTCTTCGAGGAAGGCTTCATGTTCGACGGCAGCTCGATCGCGGGCTGGAAGTCGATCGACCAGTCGGACATGAAGCTGATCCTGGACCCCGCCTCGGTCTATATCGATCCGTTCTATGCCGAAAAGACGCTGTGCGTGCATTGCAACGTGGTCGAGCCCGACACGAACGAGCCCTATTCGCGCGACCCGCGCGGCACCGCCGCAAAGGCCGAGGCCTATCTGAAGGCGTCGGGCATCGGTGACGCGGCTTATTTCGGCCCCGAGGCCGAATTCTTCATCTTCGATGACGTGCGCTATTCGGTGACGCCGCAGAAGGTGTCGTTCCAGATCGACGCGGCCGACGCCGCCTGGAATACCGACACCGAATACGAGATGGGCAATACCGGTCACCGCGCGGCCCACAAAGGCGGCTATTTCCCGGTCAACCCTGTCGACACCGCCCAGGATATCCGCGGCGAGATGCTGTCCACCATGAAGCGCATGGGCATGCGCGTCGACAAGCATCACCACGAGGTCGCGACCTGCCAGCACGAGCTGGGTCTGATCTTCGGTGGTCTGGTCGAGCAGGCCGACAACATCCAGAAATACAAGTATGTCATCCACAACGTGGCCCATGCCTATGGCAAGTCGGTCACCTTCATGCCCAAGCCCATGAAGGGCGACAACGGGTCGGGGATGCACGTCAACATGTCGATCTGGAAGGACGGCAAGCCGCTGTTCTCGGGTGACAAATATGCGGACCTGTCGCAGGAGGCGCTGTACTTCATCGGCGGCATCCTGAAGCATGCCAAGGCGCTGAACGCGCTGACCAACCCGTCGACCAACAGCTACAAGCGCCTGATCCCCGGCTTCGAGGCCCCCGTTCTGCGCGCGTTCTCGGCCCGCAACCGCTCGGGCTGCGTCCGCATCCCGTGGACGGAGAGCCCCAAGGCCAAGCGTGTCGAAGCGCGGTTCCCGGACCCCTCGGCCAACCCGTACCTGTGCTTTGCGGCGCTGCTGATGGCGGGCCTGGACGGCATCAAGAACAAGATCGATCCGGGCCCGGCCTCGGACAAGGATCTCTACGATCTGCCGCCCGAAGAGCTGGCCGAAATCCCGACCGTCTGCGGATCCCTGCGCGAGGCGCTGGAGGAACTGGAGAAGGACATGGACTTCCTGCTGCAGGGCGACGTGTTCACCCGCGACCAGCTGGAAGGCTATATCGCGCTGAAGTGGGAAGAGGTCTATGCCTACGAGCATACCCCCCATCCCATTGAATACGCGATGTATTACAGCTGCTGATCCCGTCCGCGGATCAGATCGGGGGGCGGTCCTGCGGGGCCGCCCCTTTCTCATGCGATCACGACGTCCACACGGGACAACACGGTTTGGTGACAGGGTGTCACGAAAGTCGGTTTCCGGCGTGTCTGTAAGCATGGATCGACACGGTCCACCCACATGACACCCAGGAGAGACATGATGAAACGTCTTGTTGCCGCCACCACCACCGCCGCCCTGATGGCGCTGTCCGCGCTGCCCGCCGCCGCCGGCCTGGCGGGCATGAGCGAACGCCCCGATTTCGCGCCCGCGCCCATGACGCAGGTCAAGGTCGAACGTCGCGCAGGTGATCTGTTCACCGCCCGCGAACTGGGCCAGCGCAACCTGATGGCCGACGATGTCGTGTCCGTCACGCTGCTGCCGTCGGCCGGTGACGCGGCCATGCGGTCCAGCCGCGACGACAGCTGATCGTCGTCAGCGTTGCAGAAAGGGGGCGGTCCGATGGGCCGCCCCCTTTGTCATGCGTGACGCCGGATCATTCCGCGGCGATGTCGGAGGCGGTGGGATAGTCGGTGTATCCCTCGGCGCCGCCTGCATAGAATGTGGCCGGGTCCTGGTCGTTCAGCGGCAGGCCGCGGCGGAACCGTTCGGGCAGGTCCGGCGTCGCGATGAAATCGCGCCCGAAGGCCACGGCATCGGCGCGACCCTCGGCCAGCAGGGCCTCGGCGCTTTCGCGGGTCAGGCCCTCGTTCGCGATGACCGGGCCGCCGAAGGCGTCGCGGATGGCGTCCAGCAGGCTGTCCTCGGCCACGCGTTCGCGCAGGCACAGGAAGGCCACGCCGCGCGCGCGCATGTCGCGGGCGACCTGCGTGAACAGCGCGCGGGCATCGCTGTCGCCCATGTCATGGCTGTCGCCGCGGGGCGCCAGGTGGACACCGACCCGGTCGCCGCCCCAGACGCCGACCACCGCATCGGTGATCTCGTTCAGGAAGCGGACGCGGTTCTGGATGTCGCCGCCATACTGGTCGGTGCGGGTGTTGCTGCGGTCCTGCAGGAACTGGTCGATCAGATAGCCGTTCGCGGCGTGGATCTCGACCCCGTCAAAGCCCGCGTGGCGCGCGTTGTCGGCCGCCTGGCGATAGGCCTCGACGATACCGGGGATCTCTTCGGTGGTCAGGGCGCGGGGCGTTACATAGGCGCGCTTGGGACGCAGCAGGCTGACATGCCCGCCCGGCTGGATCGACGACGGCGCCACCGGCAGCTGCCCGCCCAGCAGCTGCGGGTCGGAAATGCGGCCCACGTGCCACAGCTGCAGGTAGATCAGGCCGTCGCGTTCGTGCACGGCCTGGGTCACCTTCGACCAGCCGGCGATCTGGTCGTCGTTCCAGATGCCGGGCGTCGCCTCGTATCCCACGCCCATCGGCATGATGCTGGTCGCTTCGGACAGGATCAGGCCGGCGCCGGCGCGCTGGCGATAGTATTCGACCATCAGGTCGTTGGGCACGCGTGCATCGCCCGCCCGCGACCGGGTCAGCGGGGCCATCACGATCCGGTTGCGCAGCGTCACCGCCCCCAGGGTCACGGGTTCGAACATCGAGGACATGCGGGTCCTCCTTTCTTGATCTTGCTTGTGGGGCCGTCCGGCCCGGAATGTCAGTGCGGGGCGCCCTGCGCCCCACGGGCCTTCAGCTGTGCGTGACGCGACCCGATTTCAAGGCCGCCTGCCGCGTCGTCACATCGCCGTCACCGGCGCGGAAAAACGCGCGCGGGCGGCGGGGTTGGCCTTCCATGTCGGTCGGTCCGCGACTATCCAGAAAGCCATGGATATCATGTTGCTGACTGCCTTTACCGCGGTGCTGTTCCTGCTGATCGCAGCGGCGGAACCCCTGGCCGCACGCCTGCGCCTTCCGTTCAGCGTGATGCTGGCGGCGGTGGGTATCCTGATCGGCGGCGGCGCCCTGTTCCTGCTACGCACCAACGTGACAGAGACGCTGAATCCGGTGGCGGTCGGCATTCTGTCGCTGCCGATCCGGTCCAGCGTGTTCATGTACGTCTTCCTGCCGACGCTGATCTTTCAGGCGACGCTGGAGATGAACATCCGGCGGATGATGGATGACTGGGTGCCGATCCTGACGCTGGCCGTGGTGGCCGTGGTGGCGGCGACCCTGACCATCGGTTTCGCGCTGCACTGGATCGGGGGGCTGCCGCTGATGGTGGGCCTGCTGATCGGGGCGATCGTGTCGACCACCGACCCCTCGGCGGTCGTCAGCATCTTCCGCAGCCTGTCCGCGCCCAAGCGCCTGTCCCGCATCGTCGAGGGCGAGTCGCTGTTGAACGACGCCGCCGCCATCGCGCTGTTCGGCCTGTTCCTGACCTATGTCATGCTGGGCGTCCCGAACCCGCAGCTGGGCGAGGCCCTGGGCCAGTTCCCCGGCCTGATCGTGGGTGGCGTGCTGGCCGGGTGGCTGGTCGCGCGGATCGCGCTGGCGTTGATGAGCCTGTTCGGGCGGTTCGAGACGGCGCAGATATCCGTCTCGGTCGCGGTCCCTTACCTGGCCTATATCGGCGCGGAACAGCTGCTGGGCGCGTCGGGCGTGATTGCCGTCGTCGTGTCCGGCCTGACGCTGAACCTGATGGGTCCGGGCCGCCTGGCGCCTGCATTCTGGGTCAACCTCAAGGAGGTCTGGGGCCTGCTGGCGCATTGGGCCGGGGCGCTGATCTTCATCCTGGCGGCGCTGCTGATCCCGCGCCTGCTGGGCGAGGTGCGGCTGAACGACCTGTTCCTGGTCGGCGTGGTGGTGATCGCGGCCTTCGTCGCGCGGGCGCTGATCCTGTTCGTGCTGCTGCCGATGCTGACCACCCTGCGCCTGTCGCCCAAGATCCAGCGACCCTATCGCGTGGCGATCATGTGGGGCGGGCTGCGCGGCGCGGTGACCCTGGCACTGGCCCTGGCGGTGACCGAGAACCTGCGCGTGCCGGTCGAGACGAAGCGCATCGTCGGCATCCTGGCCACCGGCTTCACCCTGTTCACGCTGATCGTGCAGGGCACCACGCTGCGCGGCGTCATCGCCCTTCTGGGGCTGGACAAGCTGTCGCCGCTGGACCGGGCGCTGTCGAACCAGGTCGTCGCCGTGGCGCTGCAGTCGGTGCGCGAGGGCGTCGCCTCGGTCACCGAGAACTATGACCTGACCCGAGAGACGGTGCGCTCCGAGGCCAAGCGCTTTGCCGCGCGGCTGGACAATGCCGTCGAGGCCGCCGAGGCCGAGGACAATGCCGAGATCCTGGACCGCGACCGCATCACCTTGGGTCTGATCGCCCTGGCCGCGCACGAGCGCGAGATGATCGTCCAGCGGTTCCGCGAGCGGGCGATCTCGGCGCGACTGTCGGAGCAGGCGCTGTTCGACGCCGACCGGGTCATCGAGGGCGCGCGTTCCGGCGGGCGCACAGGCTATCAGCGCGCGGCACGGCGCAATCTGCGCTATGGCCCGGCGTTCCGGTTCGCAGCCTTCCTGCGCAACCGCATCGGCGTGGCCGGCCCGCTGGCCCGCATGACCGCGGACCGGTTCGAGATGTTGCTGGGCAAGCGTCTGATCCTGCGGGATCTTCACGGGTTCATCGACCGCCGCATCCGGCGCATTCACGGCCGGCGCGTGGCCGAACTGCTGCACGAATTGCTGCAGCGGCGGATCGAGGCGGTGGAGACCGCCCTGGAGGGTCTG
This sequence comes from Paracoccus sp. NFXS7, assembly GCF_040148865.1. Taxonomy (NCBI): domain Bacteria; kingdom Pseudomonadati; phylum Pseudomonadota; class Alphaproteobacteria; order Rhodobacterales; family Paracoccaceae; genus Paracoccus; species Paracoccus sp. NFXS7. Next base: position 163,008 of record NZ_JAKEKV010000001.1, on the reverse strand, counting down.
CGCCTGCAGTTTCCCGGCTATGCCGAGGAGCTGGAGCGCCGCTTCATCCGCCGCACCGCCCTGCGGCTGGAGGAGCGCGAGTACAACGCCCTGCGCGACGACGGCCTGATCGGCGCCGAAGTGCACATCCAGCTGATGGACGACGTCCGCCAGCGGCGCCAGCAGTCCGAAGGCCGCCCCAAGCTGGACCTGGCCCTGCGCAAGAATCAAGTCGTGCGGCAATTCCCGCTGTTCGCCGATCTGGACGATGCGGAACTGAAGCGCCTGAGCCGAGAGATCCGCACGCGTTACGTCAATGCGGGCCATGTGATCACCCGCAAGGACACGCCCGCGCGGTCGGTCTTCTTCGTGGCTTCGGGCGCGGTCGAGCAGGAGGTCGCGGGCCAGACCGCGCGCCTTGGCCGCGGAGAGATGTTCGGCCAGATGGGCGTGCTGACCCGCCGCATCCGCAAGGCGGAGGTCCGCGCGATCACGCCCAGCACGCTGTTGGTGCTGGACGAGGCCGGGTTTCGCCGCCTGCTGAAACGGTCCGCCGCGCTGCGCAAGGCGGTGCGCGACAGCGTCGTCGGCAAGACCGTCGCCGGAGAGGTCCTGCGCATGCCCGAACTGGCTCAGGACGCCCCGCTTGGCGAGACCGCTGCAAGCGGCTAGACCGGGGCGCAAGACCCACGGACGACAAGGCCCCCTCGCATGGACATCTCTGCCCAGACCGCCACCCGCATCGCCCGCCAGATCGCGACAGAGATCGGCGCCAGCCCCGCGCAGGTCACGGCCGCCTCCGACCTGCTGGACGGGGGCGCGACGGTTCCCTTTGTCGCACGTTACCGCAAGGAGGTGACGGGGGGCCTGGACGACACGCAGCTGCGGACCCTGGCCGACCGCCTGTCCTATCTGCGAGAGATGGAGGCGCGGCGCACGGCGATCCTGGGATCGATCCGCGACCAGGGCAAGCTGACCGACGATCTGTCCCGTGCCATCGGCGCGGCCGAGACCAAGGCCGCGCTGGAGGACATCTATCTGCCCTTCAAGCCCAAGCGCCGGACCAAGGCGATGATCGCGCGCGAGAACGGTCTGGAGCCGCTGCTGCGCGCGATCCAGGCCGATCCGTCGCGCGATCCGGCGACCCTGGCGCCCACCTATGTGACGGGCGCGGTCGAGACGCCCAAGGCCGCGCTGGACGGCGCCCGCGACATCCTGGTCGAGGAACTGTCGGAAAATGCCGAGGTTCTGGGCCCGCTGCGCGAGTTCATGCGCGGCAATGCGGTGATCGCCGCCCGCGTGGTGGCCGGCAAGGAGGAGGCGGGCGCCAAGTTCAGCGACTATTTCGCGCATTCGGAAACCTGGTCGGGCATTCCGGGCCATCGCGCGCTGGCCATCCTGCGCGCCGCCAAGGAGGAGGTCGTGACCATCGACATCGCCCCCGAGCCGGACACCGGCACCGCGCGGGCCGAGGGGATCGTGGCGCGGGGTCTGGGCGCGGCCGGGCAAGGGCCGGGCGCCGACTGGCTGCGCGGCGTCGCGGGCTGGGCCTGGCGCGTGCGGCTGTCGAACACGATGTATATCGATCTGCTGACCGAATTGCGCGCCCGTGCCCATGCCGAGGCGATCCAGGTCTTTGCCCGCAACCTGCGCGACCTGCTGCTGGCGGCACCCGCCGGGCCGCGCGCGACCTTGGGGCTGGACCCCGGCATCCGCACTGGCTGCAAGATCGCGGTCGTGGACGGCACCGGCAAGCTGTTGGACACCGCGACCATCTATCCGTTCCAGCCCAAGAACGACCTGCGCGGGGCAGAGGCCACGCTGTCGGCGCTGATCGCCAGGCATGGCGTCGACCTGATCGCCATCGGCAACGGCACCGCCAGCCGCGAGAGCGAGCGTCTGGTCGCCGATGTGCTGAAGCGCCTGCCCAAGGGGGTCAAGGCGCCGACCAAGGTGATCGTGTCCGAGGCCGGGGCCTCGGTCTATTCCGCGTCCGAACTGGCCGCGAAGGAGTTTCCCGGCCTGGACGTCTCCCTGCGCGGCGCGGTCAGCATCGCGCGCCGGTTGCAGGACCCGCTGGCCGAACTGGTCAAGGTGCCGCCGCAGTCCATCGGTGTGGGGCAATACCAGCATGACGTGGACCAACGGCAGCTGGTGAAATCGCTGGAGGCCGTAGTCGAAGATGCCGTGAACGCGGTGGGCGTCGATCTGAACACGGCCTCTGCGGCGCTGCTCACCTATGTCGCGGGGCTGGGGCCGTCGCTGGCGCAGGCCATCGTCGCGCATCGCGATGCAACCGGCGCCTTTCCGTCCCGCGCCGCGCTGAAGAAGGTCGCGGGTCTGGGCCCCAAGGCGTTCCAGCAATGCGCGGGGTTCCTGCGCGTCCAAGGGTCCGAACCGCTGGACGCATCCGCCGTCCACCCCGAAGCTTATGGCGTTGCGCGCAAGATCGTGGCTGCCTGCGGGCGTGATCTGCGGTCGCTGATGAGCGACAGCACGACGCTGAAGTCGGTGCGGGCGCAGGATTTCGTCACCGAGGATTTCGGCCTGCCAACCGTGCGCGACATCCTGTCGGAGTTGGAAAAGCCCGGCCGCGACCCGCGCCCCGGTTTCGTCACCGCGACCTTTGCCGACGGCGTAGAGGCGATCGGCGACCTGCGCCCCGGCATGTCGCTGGAGGGGACGGTGACGAACGTCGCGGCCTTTGGCGCCTTCGTCGATATCGGGGTGCATCAGGACGGGCTGGTCCATGTCAGCCAACTGGCCGACCGCTTCGTGAAGGACCCCCACGAGGTGGTCAAGGCCGGCGACGTGGTCCGCGTCCGCGTGACCGAGGTGGACGTGGCCCGCAAGCGCATCGGCCTGACCATGCGCAAGGACAACGCCCCCACCGACCGCCCGGCGCGCGAGGCTGCGAAGCCCGCGCCCCGTGCGGCGCAGGCCGCGCCCAAGGGGGCGGGCGCATTCGGTTCGGCCCTGGCCGACGCGCTGCGCAAACGCTGAGAGGATGGCCATGAGCGTGCTTGACGACACCGATCACCGCGCCTTTCTGGCGCGCGACGCGCACCGGGCGCTGAACTTCTTCGATGCCAGCATCCGGCCCGAGGGCGGCTTTCATGTGCTGGACCTGGACGGCACGCCTCTGCCGGGCACGGTGCAGGAGCTGCACACGACCACGCGGCTGGTCCATTCCTATGCGCTGGCGCAGATGGCCGGGCGACCGGACCGCGCGGGGATCGTGGATCAGGGCATGGACTGGCTGTGGCGCGCGCATCGCGACACCGATCACGGCGGCTATCTGTGGGCCGTGGACGGCACCGCGCCGGTCGAAGGTCCCAAGCTGGCCTATGGCCATGTCTTCGTGCTGCTGGCCGCGTCCAGTGCCAAGATGATCGGGCACCCTGATGCGGATCGCCTGCTGGCCGACATCACGCAGGTGCTGGACCGCCACTATTGGGACGACGACGCGGGACTGTTCCGCGACGAGTTCACGCGCGACTGGCAGGCGTTCTCGACCTATCGCGGCATGAACGCCAACATGCACGGAGTCGAGGCGCTGCTGGCCGCGTTCGAGGCGACCGGCGCGCCCGTCCATCTGGACCGTGCCGGGCGGATCCTGGATTTCTTCATCGCGGGGCAGGCGGCGGCGCATGGCTGGCGCATCCCGGAACATTACGACGACCGCTGGCGGCCCGACCATGCCTATGCCGGCAACCCGATGTTCCGCCCTGCCGGCACCACGCCGGGCCACAGCTTCGAGATGGCGCGCCTGCTGCTGCACTGGTGGGATCTGGCCGGGCGCCCCGACACAGGCGCGGTCGCGCAGGCGCGTGCGCTGGTCGATACGGCGCTGGCGGATGCCTGGGCCGACCGGGGCGGGCTGGCCTATACGCTGCGCGACGGTCGCGTGGACAATCCGGCGCGCTATTGGTGGCCGGTGACCGAGGCGATCGGCGCGCTGGCGGCCCTGATCAAGCTGGACCCCCGACCCGGCGACGGCGACTGGTACCGCCGCCTGTGGGCCTTTGCGGACGGGCATCTGATCGACCACGCCCGCGGCGGGTGGTTCCCCGAACTGGGCGATGACGACCGCCCGGCCGCGACGCAGTTCCGGGGCAAGCCCGACATCTATCACGCGCTGCAGGCGGACCTGCTGCCGCTGGCGCGGGGCGTGTCGCATCAGGCGCGCGATCTGGCCCGCAGATGTCCCTTGCGTGACGCGGCGTGCCTTGGCTAACCTTTCTGTGCCGTCCGGATTGGTCCTTGACGTGACCGGGCCGGAGGGCCAAGCGGGACGTCAAGCGGCGGGCCGGGACAGGCCCGCGTCACTGTCGGGTTCATCCATGGTTCCAACCGATCCGAACTTGCGCGCGATCGACCTGCTGGCCGGGTCCGAAGCGGGATTCGCGCTGTCGGTTCTGGATGCCTCGCCGGATTGCATCAAGCTGCTGGACCCCGAAGGGCGGCTGATCTTCATGAACGGCAACGGGTTGTGCGCGATGGAGATCGACGATTTCGCCAGCGTCGATCAGCGGCCCTGGCCGTCGATGTGGCCGGCCGAGGCGGACCGGATGCTGAACGACGCGATGCAGGCGGCGCTGACCGGCGCCGTGACCCGGTTCGAGGCCTTCTGCCCGACCGCGCGCGGCACGCCGCGCTGGTGGCACGTCACCGTGTCGGGGGTCCGGGACGCGGCGGGCCGCGTGGTGCGCATCCTGGCGTCGTCGCGCGACGTGACCGACAGCGTGACCATCCGACAGCAGCTGCAGCAGGAGGTCGCCCGCAAGGACGAGGCCATCGCCCGTCAGCACATCCTGATGGGAGAGATCGACCACCGGGTGAAGAACAGCTTTGCCGCGGTCATCGCCCTTCTGCGGATGCAGGCGCGCCAGCAGGCCGGTGGCCCGGCGGGCGCGCAGCTGTCCGATGCGGCGAACCGCATCTCGACCCTGGCGCGGGTGCACGACCAGCTGCACCTGGACCCGGGAAGCCGCGATGTCAGCCTGCGCGATTATGTCGGGGCGCTGGCGACCGACCTGGCCCAGGCGCTGGAGGCGGCGATCACCGTGAACGACGCGCTGGCGCGCGATCTGCGGGTGACGGCGGGGCAGGCGGCGGCAATTGGCCAGATCCTGGCCGAACTGATCGGCAATGCCGTCAAGCACGCGCATCCGGGCCGGCGGCCGGGGCTGTGGCTGGATCTGGCGCAGAACGCGGGCGCGTTGAGCGTCACGCTGTCGGATGACGGGCCGGGCCTGCCTGCCGGGTTCGACCCGGATGCGGCGCGCGGGCTGGGCATGCAGATCTGCCTGATCTATGCCCGACAGATGGGCGGTGGGCTGGATCACGGTGCCTCTGACCGGGGCGGTGCCCGGTTCCGCGTCACCGTGATGCTGGATGCGGCTGCGTCATCCTGACGCCCGCGGAACCAAGCCGCCGCTTGACGATTGACAATGGCCGCGCAAGCGGGCACGGCTCTGCCCCTTTCCCGACCCACCCCAACCTGACAGGAGCCGCCGATGCGGATGAAGATCGACGTGACGCTTGACTATGCGCTGGAATCGCCCGGGCCCGCGCTGCTGCTGATCGAGGCGGCGGGCGTTCACGGACAGATCCTGAACCGCACCAACATCGACCTGGGCCAGCCCCTGAAGCTGGCCCGCGTTCCGGCCGAGGAGGGCATCGGCGAACGCATCGTCATGCGCCTGCAGGATCGGCTGACCTGCCGTTATTCGGCCGAGGTCCAGGTGACCCGCCCGCGTCCCGATCTGGCCAGCCTGCAGGCCGTTGAGGTCGAGGACATGCCCGGCGACGCGCTGCGCTATCTTCTGCCGTCGCGCTATTGCCAGTCGGAACGGTTCGGTCATTTCACCGGCTCTCGGTTCGAGGGGCTGACGGGCGGCCCGCTGGTCGCCGCGATGCGCGATTGGGTGGAACGCAACCTGGACTATGTCGCCGGAACCAGCGACGGGGACACAACGGCGGCGGACACCTTCCTGGACCGGCGCGGCGTCTGCCGGGACTATGCGCATCTGCTGATCGCGCTGTGCCGCGCGCAGCAGATCCCCGCACGCATCGCCAGCGTCTATGCCCCCCATGTCCAGCCGCAGGATTTCCACGCGGTTGTGCAGGTCTATCTGGGCGGCGATTGGCACCTGGTCGATCCGACCGGCATGGCCCATGCGGACCAGATGGCCCTGGTCGCGGTCGGGCGCGACGCGGCGGATGTGGCGTTCCTGACCACCAACTCGGTCGCGGAACTGCGCACGCAAAGCGTCGAGGTCATGCTGTTCTGATCCGTCAGAGCAGCGCCACCGCGGCCAGCAGCAGCGCCGCGACCACCGTGGCGCGACGGATCAGCGCGATGCCCCGGCGCAGGTCCGCCGCATCCGGGTCGGGCGCGGCGGCATTCAGCCACGGCTCGTCCGCGACCCGGTCGGCATAGACGCGCGGACCCGACAACCGGCAGTCTAGGGCCCCGGCCATCGCGCCCTCGGGCCAGCCGGCGTTGGGTGACCGGTGGGCAGACGCGTCGCGCAGCGTCACCCGCAGCGCGGCCCTCGCGCGCCGACCGGACGCGATCGCGATCAGCCCCGCCGACAGCCGCGCGGGAATCAGGTTCGCCACGTCGTCCAGGCGCGCGGCGATCATGCCGAACGCCTCGTGCCGGGGAGTGCGGTGGCCGATCATCGAATCCATCGTGTTGATCGCCTTGTAGGCCGCGATGCCCGGCAGCCCGCCGACCGCCGCCCAGAACAGCGGCGCGATGACGCCGTCGCTGAAATTCTCGGCCAGGCTTTCAAGGCTGGCGCGGGACAGCGCGGGCGTATCGGCGCGGGTGACGTCGCGCCCCACGATCATCGCGGTCGCACCGCGAGCGGCGGCCAGGTCGCCCGCCGCCAGGGGGACGGCCACCGCGCGCAGGTGCTGGTCCAGCGACTGCGCCGCGACCAGCGGCCACGCCAGCACGGCCGCGACCCACGGGCCCAGCCATGCCTGGATCAGGACCGCGGGGATCATGGCCGCCAGCAGGACGACGACCACGGTCAGCGCACCCTTGGCGCGCCGCGCACGGCCCTTGTTCAGCGTGCGATCCAGCGCCGCAATCAGACACCCGGCCCAGGTCACCGGATGCCCGACCCGGCGATAGACCGCATCGGGCCAACCGATCAGCACATCCAGCACCAGCGCCAGCAGGGCGATCACGGCCATCCTAGTCTCCTGCGCAGAGGTTGACGGTCTGCACCGCCCAATCGGCACCGACCCGCTGCAGCGCGGTCAGAGACAGGGGCGCCACCGCGAAGGACAGGGCGGCGGGCCCGACCACCATGGACAGTGCCGCGCGCACAGTGCCCGCATGCGCCACGATCACCGTGTCCCGCTGCAGTGCCTGCAGGACCGGGATCACCCGCGCGGCCATGTCGCTGAAGCTTTCACCGCCGTCGGGGCGGTGGCGGGCCAGGGCATCGACGGGCAGGGGACCAAGGTCGGGCAGGCGCGACGGGTCCATCCCCTCCCACGCGCCCAGGTCCTGTTCCCACAGCGCGGGCTCCAGCCGGTCGGGCACAAGCCCCAGGGCGGTGGCCGTCTGACGACAGCGCAGCGCCGGGCTGGCGATGACCTGGGCGGGACGCAGGCGGGCCGCCTGGCGCGCGAATGCGGCAGCATCGCCGCAATCGGCAGGCACGTCGCGCCGGCCAGCCAGCAGGCCGTCGGCAAGACTGGGGGCATGGCGCAGGATCATCAGTCGCATCGCCCTCCTTTGGCGCGTCGGGCGGGCAGGGACAAGCCCCACGCTTGACGCATCGGCGCAACCGGCGCAGCCTGCTTGACGGGCGGGCGCGGCCTGCGCTATGGAAATGAACAAGCGTTCAATAACCGGGGAGGGGGATCGCGATGTTCACGCGGGGCATGGAATTCGATCTGGGCGAGGATGTGAACGCGCTGCGCGAGATGGTCCACGGATGGGCCACCGATCGCGTCGCGCCCCTGGCGGCCGAGACCGACCGCACCAACGCCTTTCCCAACCAGCTGTGGACCGAGATGGGCGATCTGGGCCTGCTGGGCATCACGGTGGATGAACAGTACGGCGGGTCGGGCATGGGCTATCTGGCGCATGTGATCGCGGTCGAGGAGATCGCGCGGGCCAGCGCGTCGATCAGCCTGTCCTATGGCGCGCATTCGAACCTGTGCGTGAACCAGATCAAGCTGAACGGCACCGATGCGCAGCGTGCGAAATACCTGCCCGACCTGTGCAGCGGCAAGGCCGTCGGCGCCCTGGCCATGTCCGAGGAAAGCGCGGGCAGCGACGTCGTCGCGATGCGTCTGCGCGCCGAGAAGAAGAACGACCGCTATGTGCTGAACGGCAGCAAGTACTGGATCACCAACGCGCCCGACGCGCAGACGCTGGTGGTCTATGCCAAGACCGACCCCGAGGCCGGGTCGAAGGGCATCACGGCATTCATCGTCGAGCGCGACATGGCCGGTTTCACCACCAGCCCGCATTTCGACAAGCTGGGGATGCGCGGATCGAACACGGGCGAGTTGATCTTCGACAATGTCGAGATCCCGTTCGAGAACGTCCTGGGCGAGGAGGGCCGGGGCGTTCGGGTGCTGATGTCGGGCCTGGACTACGAGAGGGTGGTCCTGGCCGGCATCGGCACCGGTATCATGGCGGCCTGCCTGGATCAGGTCCTGCCCTATGTGGCGGAACGCAAGCAGTTCGGCCAGCCGGTGGGGTCGTTCCAGCTGATGCAGGGCAAGATCGCCGACATGTATGTCGCGCTGAACACCGCCCGCGCCTATGTCTACGAGGTCGCGCGGGCCTGCGACGCGGGCAAGGTCACGCGGCAGGACGCGGCGGGTGCGGTTCTGTATGCCAGCGAACAGGCGATGGTGCAGGCGCATCAGGCCGTGCAGGCGCTTGGCGGGGCCGGGTTCCTGTCCGACAGCGTCGTCAGCCGCCTGTTCCGCGACGCCAAGCTGATGGAGATCGGGGCCGGCACCAGCGAGATCCGCCGCATGCTGATCGGGCGCGAACTGATGGGGCTGGTCTGATGCGCATCCTGGTCGTGTTGGCGCTGATGGCCGCCCCGGCGATGGCGCAGGACGCGCCGTCCTTTGATCCCGCGCCGGTGCTGGCCTGCCTTGACAGCGATGCGGCGCCCGACAGCTGCGCGGGCCTGGCCGCGAATGCCTGCATGGAGGGCGAGGGCGGGTCCAGCACGGTCGGCATGGGGTTCTGCCTGGGCGCCGAACGCGACTGGTGGGACGATCGCCTGAACACCGCCTATGGCGAGGTGATGACGCGGGCCGAGGCAGGCGATGCGGAACTGGACAGCTTGGACGCCGCGGGTCCGCGTCAGGCGGGCGCCCTGCGTGACATGCAGCGCGCCTGGATCGCCTTCCGCGACGCGGCCTGCGAATACGAGGCGACGCGATGGGGCGGCGGCACCGGCGCGGGGCCCGCGGCCGCGCAATGCGCGCTGACCCTGACCGCGCGTCAGGCGAACCAGCTGGACGGCTATCTGCGCGAAGGCCCCTGAGATGGCACGCCTGCTGCATCACGCGGACCACGCGCGGCTGTGCCGGGATTTCCGCTGGCAGTACCCCGCGCGGCTGAACATGGCCGAGCAGTGCCTGGCCCATGCCGCGGACCGGGTGGCGATCATCGACCATGACGGCGCCCCGCACCCGGTGACCTTCGCCACGCTGGCGGCAATGACCGATGCGCTGGCCCACGCGCTTGGTGCCGATCGCGGCGACCGGATCGGCATCCTGTGCACGCAATCGTCCTGGACGGCGGCCGCGCATCTGGCGGTGTGGAAATCGGCCGCGATCTCTGTCCCGCTGTTCAAGCTGTTCGGCCCGGATGCGCTGGACCTGCGCCTGCGCGACGCGGGCATCTCGACCGTCATCACCGACACCCAAGGGCGCCGGATGCTGGCCCCGTTCCCCCATCTGCGGGTGATCGTCCCCGAGGACGGCCTGCCCGATGCCGGGCCCTTCGCCACGCGCGACACCGGGCCGGAAGACCCGGCGGTGATCATCTATACTTCGGGGACGACAGGGACGCCCAAGGGCGCGTTGCACGGACATCGCATGCTGACCGGTCACCTGCCGGGGGTCGAGATGAGCCACGACCTGCTGGGCCAGCCGGGCGACGTCATCTGGACGCCCGCGGACTGGGCCTGGATCGGCGGTCTGTTCGACGTGGCGATGCCGGGGCTTGCGCTTGGCGTGCCAGTGGTCGCCACCCCGATGGCCAAGTTCGATCCGCATGCCGTCGCGGGCCTGATCCGCGACTGCGGCATCCGCAACGTGTTCCTGCCGCCCACCGCGCTGAGGATGCTCAAGGTCGCGGGGGTTCGCCTGTCCGGCCTGCGCAGCGTCGCATCGGGCGGAGAGACGCTTGGCGCCCCCATGCTGGACTGGGGCCGGGAGGCATTCGGCCTGCAGATCAATGAATTCTATGGCCAGACCGAATGCAACATGGTCGCATCGGGCAGCGGCGTGATGTTTCCGGCCCGTCCCGGCGCCATCGGGCGCGCGGTGCCCGGGTTCGAACTGGCGGTGATCGACGCGCAGGGCCGGCCCACCGATGCCGAGGGCGACATCGCCATCCGCCGCGGCGCCGGCAGCATGATGCTGGAATACTGGCGGAACCCGCAGGCCACGGCGGCCAAGTTCCGCGGCGACTGGCTGGTGACCGGCGACCGGGGCGTCATCCGGGACGGCCATGTCCAGTTCGTTGGACGCGACGACGACGTCATCACCTCGGCCGGGTACCGCATCGGGCCGTCCGAGGTCGAGGACTGCCTGCTGCGCCATCCCGCCGTGGCGCAGGTCGCCGTGGTCGGCAAGCCCTGTGCGCTGCGTACTGAAATCGTCAAGGCCTACGTCGTGCTGCGGCCTGGCCATGAACCGTCGCCGAAACTTGTCGCCGACCTGCAGGCCCATGCCCGCAGCCGGTCCGCCGCCCATTCCTATCCCCGAGAGATCGCCTTTCTGGATGCCCTGCCCATGACCGTGACCGGCAAGGTCATGCGTCGCGCGCTGCGCGATCTGGACCTGGCCGAGGAGACCACACGATGAAACTGACCTCGACCGCGCTGCCTTCGTCCGAGGGGTTCCGCGCCAACCGCACCGCGCATCTGGCCCTGCTGGAGACCGCCCGCGAGGCTGCGGAGGCTGCCATCGCCGGCGGTGGCCCCAAGGCGCTAGAGCGTCACGTCAGCCGCGGCAAGATGCCCCCGCGCGAACGGGTGGCCAACCTTCTGGACCCCGGCAGCCCGTTCCTGGAGATCGGCGCGCTGGCCGCACATGGCCTGTACGACGGGGCCGCGCCCTGTGCGGGGGTCATCGCCGGGGTCGGGCGGGTGCATGGCCAGGACGTGATGGTCGTGGCCAATGACGCGACGGTCAAGGGCGGCACCTATTACCCGATGACGGTCAAGAAGCACCTGCGCGTCCAGGAGATCGCCGAGGAATGCGGGCTGCCCTGCGTCTATCTGGTCGACAGCGGCGGCGCGAACCTGCCCAACCAGGACGAGGTCTTTCCCGACCGCGACCATTTCGGCCGCATCTTCTTCAACCAGGCCCGGATGAGCGCCAAGGGCATCCCGCAGATCGCCGTCGTCATGGGGTCCTGCACCGCGGGCGGCGCCTATGTTCCCGCCATGTCCGACGTGACGATCATCGTGCGCGGTCAGGGGACGATCTTTCTGGCCGGTCCGCCGCTGGTCAAGGCCGCCACCGGCGAGGTGGTCACGTCCGAGGATCTGGGCGGCGGTGACGTGCACACCCGTCTGTCCGGCGTGGCCGATTACCTGGCCGAGGACGACGCCCACGCGCTGGCCCAGGCCCGCCGCGCCATCGCCAACCTGAACCGCCGCCGTCCCGACACCGTCGTCTGGCAGTCGCCGGAACCGCCCGCCTATGACCCCGAGGAGATCCTGGGCGTGGTGCCGGCAGACCTGCGCACCCCCTATGACATCCGCGAGGTCATCGCCCGCATCGTCGACGGCAGCCGCTTTGACGAATTCAAGGCCCGGTTCGGCGAGACGCTGGTCACGGGCTTTGCCCATGTCGACGGCTGCCCGGTGGGCATCATCGCCAACAACGGCGTGCTGTTTTCAGAGGCGGCACAGAAGGGCGCGCATTTCATCGAACTGTGCAGCACCCGCAACATTCCGCTGGTTTTCCTGCAGAACATCACCGGCTTCATGGTCGGCCGCAAATACGAGAACGAGGGCATCGCCCGCCACGGCGCCAAGATGGTCACAGCGGTCGCCACCACCAACGTGCCCAAGATCACCATGCTGGTCGGCGGCAGCTTCGGCGCGGGCAATTACGGCATGGCGGGGCGGGCCTATTCCCCGCGCTTCCTGTGGACCTGGCCCAACAGCCGCATCAGCGTGATGGGCGGCGAACAGGCCGCGGGCGTCCTGGCCACCGTCCGCCGCGACGGGATCGAACGTGCCGGCGGCCAGTGGTCGCCCGAGGACGAGGCCGAGTTCAAGCGCCCCACGGTCGAGATGTTCGACCGCCAGTCCCATCCCCTCTATGCCTCAGCAAGGCTGTGGGACGACGGGATTATCGATCCGCGCCAATCGCGCGACATCCTGGCCCTGTCGCTGCGCGCCAGCCTGAACGCACCCATCCAGCCGACGCGGTTCGGCCTGTTCCGCATGTGAGGGGCACGACATGTTCGACAAGATCCTGATCGCCAACCGGGGCGAGATCGCCTGCCGCGTCATCGACACCTGCCGCCGCTTGGGCGTAGCGACGGTCGCGGTCTATTCCGACGCCGACCGCGATGCGCGGCACGTCCAGATGGCCGATGAGGCCGTGCATCTGGGCGGGCCCGCGCCCGCCGACAGCTATCTGCGGGGCGACAGGGTCATCGCGGCGGCCCAGGCCACCGGCGCGCAGGCGATCCATCCGGGCTATGGCTTCCTGTCCGAGAACCCCGACTTCGTCGACGCGGTGGTGGCGGCGGGGCTGGTCTTCATCGGGCCGTCGGCGGCGGCGATCCGGGCGATGGGCCTCAAGGACGCGGCCAAGGCGCTGATGGAGAAGGCGGGCGTGCCGGTCGTGCCCGGCTATCACGGCGCGGATCAGGACCCGGACCATCTGGCGGCGGAGGCCGCGCGGATCGGCTACCCGGTGCTGATCAAGGCCGTGGCGGGGGGCGGCGGCAAGGGCATGCGGCGCGTGGACGACCCCGCCGCCTTTGCCGACGCGCTGGAAAGCGCGCGGTCCGAGGCGCAGGGCGCCTTCGGCAACCCCGCCGTGCTGATCGAAAAATACATCCTGCAGCCGCGCCATATCGAGGTGCAGGTCTTCGGCGACGGCGCCCGCGCCGTGCATCTCTATGAACGCGACTGCAGTCTGCAGCGCCGCCACCAGAAGGTCATCGAGGAGGCCCCGGCCCCCGGCATGACGCCCGAGATGCGGGCTGCGATGGGCGGTGCCGCAGTGCGCGCGGCCGAGGCCATCGGCTATGCCGGGGCGGGCACGATCGAGTTCATCGTGGACGGCGCGGACGGGCTGCGGCCCGACGGGTTCTGGTTCATGGAGATGAACACCCGCCTGCAGGTCGAACACCCCGTGACCGAGGCCGTGACCGGCATCGATCTGGTCGAATGGCAGCTGCGCGTGGCCAGCGGAGAGACCCTGCCCGCGCGGCAAGAGGACATCGCTCTGGCCGGCCACGCCTTCGAGGCGCGGCTTTACGCCGAGGACGTGCCGGCGGGCTTTCTGCCCGCGACCGGGCGACTGGCGCATCTGCGCTTTGCCGATCACGCCCGGATCGAGACCGGCGTGCGTCCTGGCGACGCGATCAGCCCGTGGTACGACCCGATGATCGCCAAGGTCGTGACCTATGGCGCCACCCGCGCCATTGCGCTGCGGGCGCTGGAACAGGCGCTGGTCGATACCGAGGTTGCGGGTTCGGTCACGAACCTGGACTTTCTGATCGCGCTGACCCGGCATGCCGGGTTCAAGCGTGGCGAGGTCGACACGGGCCTGATCGCCCGCGACCTGCCGTCTCTGCTGGACGGCGGGGCCGAGGACCGCGCCGCCTTGGTTCTGGGCGTCATCGGGCTGGCCGGTCTGGCCGATCCCGACATTCGCGGCGGCGCGACCCTGTGGCAGCCGCTGCGCCGCACCATCGCGTGGGAGGGCGGTCAGGCGGTTCTTGAGGTGACCGGGCCGGGTGCGGCGCGCGTCACGCTGGACCGCGCGCATGAGGTGCGCTGGCAGTCGGGGCGCTGGTGGGTGGACGGGCAGCCCTGCCGCCACCGCGTCGTGGTTCACCCGGCGGGCGTCGGCGTCTTTGGCGGCCGCGTGGTGCACCTGACCCCGCTGGACCCGCTGGCGCGCAAGGCGGCCGACGGGGCGGGGGACGGGGTAACACGGTCGCCCATGCCGGGGCTGGTCAAGGCGGTCCATGTGACGGCGGGACAGGCCGTCGCCGCGGGCGACCGGCTGGCCGTGCTGGAGGCCATGAAGATGGAGCACAGCCTGACCGCCGCCGCCGATGGCGTGGTGGCCGAGGTTCTGGCCCAGGCCGGCGATCAGGTCGAGGCCGGCGCACCCCTGATCCGGCTGGAGCCAGTCGATGGCTGAGCGCGTCCAGATCTTCGAGATGGGCCCCCGCGACGGCTTGCAGAACGAGAAGCGGCTGATCCCCACCGCCGACAAGATCGCCCTGGTCGACCTGCTGAGCCAGGCGGGCTTTGCGGATATCGAGGTCACCAGTTTCGTCCCCGCGGCCTGGGTGCCGCAGATGGCGGACGGGGCCGAGGTCATGGCGGGCATCACCCGCCGCCCCGGCACGCGCTATGCGGTGCTGACGCCGAACCTGCGCGGCTATCAGGCGGCGCGGGCGGTACGGGCCGACACGGTCGCGGTCTTTGCCAGCGCCTCGGAGGGGTTCAGCCGGGCAAACCTGAACGCCAGCATCGCCGACAGCCTGACGCGGATGGCCCCCGTGGCGGCGCAGGCGCAGGCCGATGGCGTCACCCTGCGCGGCTATGTCAGCGTGGTGACCGACTGCCCGTTCGACGGGCCGGTGGCGCCGGCCGCCGTGGCCCGCGTGGCGGCAGCCCTGCGCGACATGGGCTGTCAGCAGATCAGCCTGGGCGACACGATCGGGCAGGGCCGCCCCGAAACCATCGACGCCATGCTGGCCGCCGTGCTGGAGGAACTGCCCGCCGACCGTCTGGCCGGGCATTACCACGACACCGCCGGGCGGGCGCTGCAGAATGTGGATGTCAGCCTGGAGCGCGGGTTGCGGGTCTTCGACGCCGCGGTCGGCGGCTTGGGCGGCTGCCCCTATGCGCCGGGCGCCGCTGGCAATGTCGCGACCGAGGCGCTGGCCCGGCACCTGGACGCGCGCGGTTTTGCGCATGGCCTGGACATGGACATCATCACCCGCGCCGCCGCCATGGCCCGCGCCCTGAGGGAGGCCCCCGATGCCTGAGACCATCCGCATCGACCGCGACGACTGTGGCGTGGCGACCCTGTGGCTGACGCGTGCGGAAAAGCACAACGCCCTGTCCCGCCAGATGATGGACGAACTGACCCAGGCCGCCGCCGATCTGGGTGCGGACCCGGCCGTGCGCGTCGTGATCCTGGCGGCCGAGGGCGGCAGCTTCTGCGCGGGCGGCGATCTGGGCTGGATGCGCGAGCAGATGGCCGCGGATGACGCCACGCGGCGCGAGGGGGCGCAAGCGCTGGCCGGGATGCTCTCGGCGCTGAACCTGCTGCCCAAGCCGCTGATCGCACGGGTTCAGGGCAATGCCTTTGGCGGGGGCGTGGGCATGATGGCGGTCAGCGACATCGTCGTGGCCGCCGACACGGCGCGGTTCGGGCTGACTGAGGTCAGGCTGGGCCTGATCCCCGCGACCATCGGACCCTATGTGCTGGCCCGCATGGGCGAGCCCGCGGCGCGGCGGGTGTTCTTTTCGGCGCGCCTGTTCGATGCCGGGGAGGCCGTGGACCTGAACCTGGTGTCGCGCCGGGTCGCAGTGGCGGATCTGGATGCGGCGGTGGAGGCCGAGGTGGCCCCCTTCCTGCAGGCGGCACCGGGGGCGGTCGCGGCGGCCAAGGCGCAGTGCCGCGCGCTTGGTCCGCGCATCGACGCCGCCGTCATCGAAGACAGCATCGACCGCCTGGTCGCCGTCTGGCAGGGCGCCGAGGCCCCCGAGGGGATCTCGGCCTTCTTCGAGAAGCGCAAGCCGGCTTGGCAATCCTAGAACAGCCGCATGATCGAGCTGCGCAGCTGATCGACGGCCAGCGCAGCAAAGGCCAGCGTGCAGATGACCAGCAGGATGTTGGTCAGAGGCTTGTTGCGCCATTCGGCGGGTACGCGGTCGGTGTTCAGGATCCACAGCAGCGTGACCGACATGAACGGCATGAACAGCGCGCCCAGCACGCCGTAAGCCAGGATCAGCAGCACCGGCTGGCCCAGGAACAGCATCGCCATGGGCGGGATGGTCAGCCAGACGATGTAGGCGCGATAGTAGCGGCCTCCGGCCAGGCGGTCGGGATGGGCGTGCGGCTTGCCCTGCACATGGCCCATGAAGTCCGCAAACATCAGGCTGACCCCGTTCCACACCCCGATCAGCGAGCTGAACGATGCCGCGAAGAACCCGATCAGGAACAGCTTGCTGAGCCAGGGTCCATAGCGCTCACCCAGGACGCGGGACAGGTCGACCATGCCCTGATCACCGCCGCCGATGGCGATGCCCGCAGAGTAGAGCAGTTCCGCCCCCACGATGAGCGTCGCCACGACGAACAGGCCGGTCACCAGATAGGCGACCGCGTTGTCGATGCGCATGACCGACATGAAGCTCGGGCTGTCCCAGCCCTTCTCGCGCAGCCAGTAGCCATAGGCCGCCAGCGTGATCGTGCCGCCGACGCCGCCCGCGACGGACAGGACGTTGATCATCGCGCCATCCGGGATCATCGGGGCAAGGCCGGTCAGGACCTCGCCAAGGTTGGGCAGGGTGGCTGCGGCGGCCAGGACCATGGCGATGAACATCAGGATGACCATTGCGGTCAGCAC
Organism: Paracoccus sp. NFXS7; assembly: GCF_040148865.1. Taxonomy (NCBI): domain Bacteria; kingdom Pseudomonadati; phylum Pseudomonadota; class Alphaproteobacteria; order Rhodobacterales; family Paracoccaceae; genus Paracoccus; species Paracoccus sp. NFXS7. The sequence continues at coordinate 145,955 of NZ_JAKEKV010000001.1, read as the reverse complement.
CCGTTCGAACAGGTCGTAGCGGCCCGACCAGACCAGCGCCAGGCCCAACAGGCCCGACAGGATGCCCCAGGCCGGAACGCCCAGGAATGGCATCAGCGAGGTCAGCGCCAGCCCCGTTCCGGCCATCGCCGCCGCGCCATAGACAAAGCCCCAGATCACGATGTAGGGGCCGAAATACCAGCTGGTCCATTTGCCAAGCGTGCTCCATCCTTCGAAGATGGTGTTGCCGGTGGCCAGGCTGTAGCGGCCCGCACCCTCGACCAGCACGATCTTCATGATGCAGCCCGCAACGACGGCCCACAGCAGGGCATAGCCGTATTTGCTGCCCGCGACAGTCGTGGCGATCAGGTCGGCCGCGCCGACGCCGGTTGCAGCCACGACCAGGCCGGGGCCGACCAGGCTCCAGCGCGGTTCGGCCTGGGGGCGATTGGGTGGTGTCATCTGTCCTCATCCCTAAATGTCCGCGCAAACCATGACGCGAAACTGCAGGATGCGCAAATGGCACAAACGGAAAACCCCGCCGCGCGGGGGCGCGGCGGGGCGTACAAGTCACTGATGTCCGGCGATCACATGCCCTGGTACAGCGGGAAGCGGGCGCAGAGCTGGCTGACCTCGGCGCGGACCTTGTCCTCGACCGCGGCATTGCCGTCCTCGCCATTGGCGGCCAGGCCGTCGACGACCTCGACGATCCAGCGGGCGATCTGGCGGAACTCGGGCTCGGCAAAGCCGCGGGTGGTGCCTGCGGGCGCGCCAAGACGGATGCCCGAGGTCACGAACGGCTTCTCAGGGTCGAACGGCACGCCGTTCTTGTTGCAGGTGATGTGCGCACGGCCCAAGGCGGCCTCGGTCGCCTTGCCGGTCACGCCCTTGGGGCGCAGGTCGGCCAGGCACAGGTGGTTGTCGGTGCCGCCCGACACGATGTCGATGCCGCCCTTCATCAGCTCGTCCGCCATGGCGGCGGCGTTCTTGACGACCTGCTGGGCATAGGTCTTGAACTCGGGGCGCAGCGCCTCGCCAAAGGCCACGGCCTTGGCGGCGATCACGTGCATCAGCGGGCCGCCCTGCAGGCCGGGGAACACGGCGCTGTTGATCTTCTTGGCGATGTCCGCGTCGTTGGTCAGGATCAGGCCGCCCCGGGGACCGCGCAGCGACTTGTGCGTGGTCGAGGTCACGACATGCGCGTGCGGCACGGGCGAGGCATGCGCGCCGCCCGCGACCAGGCCCGCGATATGCGCCATGTCGACCATCAGATAGGCGCCGACCTCATCCGCGATGGCGCGGAAGGCGGCCCAGTCCCAGCTGCGGCTGTAGGCCGTGCCGCCCGCGATGATCAGCTTGGGCTTGTGCTGGCGGGCGCTTTCGGCGATCGCGTCCATGTCCAGCTGATGGTCCTGCGCACGCACGCCATAGCTGACGACGTTGAACCACTTGCCCGACATGTTGACCGGCGATCCGTGCGTCAGGTGACCGCCCGAATTCAGGTCCAGGCCCATGAACGTGTCGCCCGGCTGCAGCAGCGCCAGGAACACGGCCTGGTTCATCTGGCTGCCGCTGTTGGGCTGGACGTTGGCGTATTCGCAGCCGAACAGCTGCTTGGCACGCTCGATCGCCAGGTTCTCGGCGATGTCGACATACTGGCAGCCGCCGTAATAGCGCTTGCCCGGATAGCCCTCGGCATACTTGTTGGTCAGGACGGACCCCTGAGCCTCCATCACGGCGCGGCTGACGATGTTCTCGGAGGCGATCAGCTCGATCTCGTCGCGCTGGCGACCCAGTTCCTGGGTGATCGCCTTGGCAATGTCGGGGTCACGGCTGGCCAGGGTTTCGGTGAAGAAGCCGTTGTCGCGGGTCGGTGCGTTCATCGGTCTTTCGTCCTTTTTGGGCTGGGGCGGCTTGAGTTTGCGTCTTTTAACGCAACGTCGCGCATGCCGAAAGTGACAAAACGACCCGCATCCCGCCCGTTGCGACGCGCTGCGGAATGCGCTTGTCATCATGTCTGTCGCGCGTGATGGTGCGGGTCCATCAGGGGACAGGACGGCCGATGACGCGCAACGTGCATTTCACCGCAAGCCACGCCGATACCGCCCGGGCGGCCCTGTCCGTGCTGACGGCGCGCTATGGCCAGGCCCCGCTGGCGGAGGCCGACGTCGTGGTGGCCCTGGGCGGGGACGGGTTCATGCTGCAGACCCTGCACGCGACGCAGGGTCGGGGGCTGCCCGTCTATGGCATGAACCGTGGCACGGTGGGGTTCCTGATGAACGCCTATGCCGAGGAGGACCTGACCGACCGCCTTGCCCTGGCCGAGGAGACCGTCATCAACCCGCTGCGCATGCGCGCCACCTGTGCCGACGGCACCTGCACCGAGGCCCTGGCGATCAACGAGGTCAGCCTGCTGCGCGAGGGGCCGCAGGCCGCCAAGCTGCGCATCCATGTCGACGGGCGATTGCGGATGGAGGAGCTGGTCTGCGACGGTGCGCTGGTCTCCACCCCGGCGGGATCCACGGCCTACAACTACTCCGCGCACGGGCCGATCCTGCCGATCGGGTCGGAGGTGCTGGCCCTGACCGCCATCGCGCCTTTCCGTCCGCGCCGCTGGCGGGGGGCGCTTCTGCCCAAGGGTGCATCCGTGGTGATCGAGGTGCTGAACGCCGACCGCCGCCCCGTCATGGCCGATGCCGACAGCCGTTCTGTCCGCCACGTGACGCAGGTCGAAATCCGCAGTGCCGACGACATCCGTCACCGCCTGCTGTTCGATCCGGGCCACGGGCTGGACGAACGCCTGCTGCGCGAACAGTTCGTCTAAGGGGGCGTCAGCCCGCGCAGATCTGCTGCAGCGCCAGCCACTGTTCGTCGGTCAGCAGGCGGGCAGGCGTGGTTCCCTGACGGATGGGGTCGGCCTCGATCAGTGGCAGGACGGCGGCGCCGGTCGGATCGATGCTGCGCGCATAGGGTTCGGTCGACAGCCCGCGTTCTGCAAAGGCCGGCGGCAGGGCGGCCAGGTCGGGCCGGGGCAAAGACTGCGACAGCAGCGTCTCTCCATAGCCCTGCATCGCGTCGCGCGACAGCGTCCCAAGCGTCATCAGGCGCAGTGAGTTCATCAGCCCCGCATGCCGCAGCGCATCCAGCGTCGCCTGCTTGTCCTCGACCGCCAGACGGGCGGCGATCAGGTGACCGGCAGAGGCTTCGGGCCCGGGGGTGGTGGCCAGCAGGTCGTTGCCCAGCACGTAAAGATCACCCGGCAGGCGACGCGCCCCGTTCAGCGGCGCGGGCACGACCTGCACCAGGGCCTGGTCGCCGATCAGCTGGGGTGCGATCCAGTCCAGCACCTGCTGGCCCGACCGCCGACGGCAGACGGCACCGGCGCTGTGCTCCAGATCGGCCAGCACGGCCAAACCGATCGTGCGCGCCTGCGCAGGGGGAGCGATCCGGGCCGCGTGGCGGATCAGCGCGTCGGGCAGCCAGAATGTCAGGGCAGCCAGCATGGCGACCGCGCCCAGCACCGTGACGACGCCCCGCAGGCGGCCCGGCACGGCACGGTGAATGGCGATGGCCCGTTGGACGCGTTCGATCCCCTCGATCATCAGCGGATCATCGATCTCGACGGTCTCGTCGGGTGCCTGACCGTTCGGGGTATAGATCGCGGGCAGTTGACCCGGATTTATCCGCGTCACCGCAGGCAGCGACCAGTGCGACAGAGGCCGGTCCGATTTCGGGTCCATCATCGTCAGCGTCGCGGCGCCCACCGAGACGATGACCTCGCGCAGCCGTGATTCGGGCGTCTCGCGCCACGAGCCCTGCGCCTCAAGGCGCTGGAATTCAGTCAGGGCAGTCACGGGGGCGGGCATGGTCTAGGGTCGTCCTGCAGGGTGCCCAGACCATAGCGACGCGCCGCGTTGCGTCAATGCGGCGCGGGTCACTCGACCGTATCGGCGATCCGCATGCCCTTGTCACGGGCCAGGGTGCGCATCCGTTCCTGCAGCTTCTCGAACGCGCGCACCTCGATCTGGCGGATGCGTTCGCGCGATACGCTGTAGCGGCTGGACAGATCCTCCAGCGTCATGGGATCGTCGCGCAGGCGACGCTCCATCAGGATGTCCTTCTCACGCTCGTTGAGCGCATCCATCGCGTCAATCAGCATCTGGCGTCGGGTGTCCAGCTCCTCGGATTCCGCATAGGCTTCGGCCTGGTTGGCGTTCGTGTCCTCCAGCCAGTCCTGCCACTGCGCCGACGATTCGCCATCGCCCGACCCGACCTGCGCATTCAACGAGGCGTCACCACCGGAAAGCCGGCGGTTCATGTCGACGACTTCCTTTTCGGTGACGTTCAGTTCGGTGGCGATCTGGGCAACGTTCTCGGGACGAAGATCGCCTTCCTCCAGGGCGCCGATCTTGGATTTCGCCTTGCGGAGGTTGAAGAACAGCTTCTTCTGCGCGCTTGTGGTGCCCATCTTGACCAGGGACCAGGACCGCAGGATATACTCCTGGATCGAGGCACGGATCCACCACATCGCGTAGGTCGCAAGGCGGAAGCCACGTTCCGGGTCAAACCGCTTGACCGCCTGCATCAGGCCGACATTCGCCTCGCTGATTACCTCTGCCTGTGGCAGGCCATAGCCGCGATAGCCCATCGCGATCTTGGCGGCCAGACGCAGGTGACTGGTGACCAGCTGATGCGCGGCATCGCTGTCCTCATGGTCGGCCCATGCCTTGGCCAGCATGTATTCCTGTTCGGGTTCTAGCAGCGGAAACTTGCGGATCTCCTGCAGATAGCGGTTCAGACCCTGTTCCGGGCTTGGGGCGGGAAGATTTCCATAAGTCGCCATGATGTTCGCCTTTCGCAGAGACCAGTTAACGCAGCGTCGAACAGCCCGGTTCCGGGACAGAATGCCGCATCCGCGCGGGCATTGTCATGTGTGGTCGGCTCACGCTTTCGTCAAGGGGCGGTGCGAAGGGCGTCCAGAAGGGCCTGCATGTCGTGGGGCAGGGGACTGTCGAACGCCATCTCGACCCCGGTGACCGGATGGACGAACCCTAGATGCGCGGCGTGTAACGCCTGTCGGGAAAACGCCTGGACCGCTGCCGCAGCGGTGCCAAGCGCCTTGGCAGAGGCACGTCGCGATCCGCCATAGACCGGATCGCCGATCAGCCCCAGCCCGCAATGGGCCATGTGCACCCGGATCTGGTGGGTGCGCCCCGTTTCCAGCCGGCACTCCACAAGCATGGCCGAAGGCGGCGTGCCGAACCGTTCCAGCAGCCGCGCGCGGGTCACGGCGTGACGGCCCTTGTCGGCAAAGACCGCCTGACGTTGGCGGTCGGTCGGGTGGCGCGATAGGTGCGTGGCGATCCGCAGTACCAGCCCTTCCTCGAACGAGACTCCGGGCGTGCCACGCAGACGCGGATCGGCCGCGTCGATCGCCCCGTGCGCCAGCGCAAGATAGCGCCGGTTGGCTGTATGCGCCTCGAACTGGGCGGCAAGGCCGTGATGCGCGCGGTCCGACTTGGCGACGACCAGCAGGCCCGACGTGTCCTTGTCGATGCGGTGCACGATGCCGGGGCGCTTTTCGCCCCCGATGCCCGACAGCGAATCGCCGCAATGCGCCAGCAGCGCATTGACCAGCGTGCCGGTGGGGCTGCCCGGGGCGGGATGGACGACCATCCCGGCGGGCTTGTCGATCACGATCAGGTCATCATCCTCATGCGCGATGACCAGCGGAATGGCCTCGGCCCGCGTCTCGACAGGCTCGGGCGGGGCCAGGGCGATGCGGTATTCCTGACCCTCGGCGACGCGCGCCTTGACGTCGCGTACGGGGCCGTCCGGACCGCTTACAGCACCGTCGGCGATCAGCCGCGCCAGGCGCGACCGCGACAGGGCCGCATCCTCTGGCACCGCCATGGCAAGCGCCTTATCAAGTCGGTCGGGCGGGTTGGCCGGAATGGTCACGGAAAGGATCGACATGGCGCAGGATGATACCGATTGGAAGGTGGCGGCGAAAGCCGTCCCGGAACTGCGCTTTCTGAAGACGCTGGTGACGGGGCTGACGCTGGTCATGGGGGTGGGGATGATCGCGGTCGTGGCGCTGCTGTGGGTGCGGCTGAACCAGCCCGTGCTGCCCGAACTGCCCGATGCGATCACGCTGCCTCAGGATGCGCAAACCCGCGCGGTGACCTTTGCGACCGATCGGATCGTCGTGCTGACGACGGACGACCGGGTGCTGGTCTATGACCGCGCGGGAACGCTGATGGGGCAGACGGCGCTTCAGCCCTGAGGCTTGGCGGCACCGGCGGACAGGGCGTCCAACCGGGCCTTCAGTTCGGCATTCTCGGTGCGGGCCTTGATCGCCATCTCGCGCACGGCCTCGAACTCCTCGCGGGTGACAAAGTCGCGGTCGGCCAGCCAGCGGTCGATCCAGCCCTTCATGGCCGTCTCGGCCTCGCTGCGGGCGCCTTGGGCCACGCCCATCGCGTTGGTCATCAGCTTGGACATGTCGTCGAAGAAACGGTTCTGGGTGGTCATCTGGCGGTGCCCTTCTGTCTTGCGTTGCGTCCTATATGGTCCGGTGCGGTCCCGGGTTCAATGTTGACAGTGCGGCTTTGGCGACTAGCGTGCGCGGCAAATCGCAGACCCGAGGCCCCATGATCCCGTTTCCCGACATCGCCCCCGAAATCTTCACGATCACCCTGGGCGGGTTCTCGTTCTCGCTGCGCTGGTATGCGCTGGCCTATCTGGCCGGCCTGATCCTGGGCTGGCGGCTGATCGTCGCGATGATGCGCCGTCCCGCGCTGTGGGGCGGCACCCCGCCCACCGCGCCCGACCGGGTCGACGACCTGCTGACCTGGGTCATCCTGGGGGTGATCCTGGGCGGGCGTCTGGGGTTCGTGCTGTTCTACGAGCCCGCCTACTATCTGTCGAACCCCGGGCAAATCCTGCAGGTCTGGCAGGGCGGGATGAGCTTTCACGGCGGCTTTGCCGGCGTGATAGTGGCGACCTGGGCCTGGTCGCGCAGCCAGGGCGTGCCCGTCCTGCGGCTGGCCGACGCGATGGCCGTCGTGGCGCCGATCGGCATCTTCTTCGGGCGCATCGCCAACTTCATCAACGCCGAACTGTGGGGCCGCCCCACCGACCTGCCGTGGGGCGTGGTCTTTCCCGGTGAGGCGGCGCAGACCTGTCCCGGCATCGTCGGACCCTGCGCCCGCCACCCCAGCCAGCTGTACGAGGCGGGACTTGAGGGCCTGCTGTTGGGGCTGATCCTGCTGGTCCTGGTTCGCGCCGGAGGGCTGCGCCGTCCGGGCCTTGCGTTCGGGGTTTTCCTTGCCGGCTATGGGCTTGCGCGCATGTTCGTCGAACTGTTCCGCGTCGCCGATGCCCAGTTCATCACGCCGGACAACCCGCTTGGCCACGTCCTGGGCGGCCCTGTGATCGGCCTGACGATGGGGCAGACGCTGTCGCTGCCGATGGTCCTGATCGGGCTGGCGCTGGTGGCTTGTGCGCGGCGCCGCCCGCCCGTCGCCGCATGACGCCGCTGGCCGCGATCATCGCGGCGCGCATCCGCGCGACGGGGCCGATCAGCCTGGCCGAGTACATGCAGGTCTGCCTGATGGACAGTCGTCACGGCTATTACGCGACGCGCGATCCCTTCGGCACCGCAGGTGATTTCACGACCGCGCCGGAGATCCACCAGATGTTCGGCGAACTGTGCGGCCTTGCGCTGGCGCAGGCATGGCTGGACCAGGGTGCCCCGGCCCCGTTCGCCTTGGTCGAGCCGGGACCGGGGCGCGGGACGCTGATGGCCGACATGCTGCGTGCGATGCGGCAGGTGCCCGGCCTGCACCAGGCCGCCGACGTCGCCCTGATCGAGGCCTCGCCGCATCTGCGCGGCGTTCAGCGCGATCGTCTCGGACCCGTCACGCATCTCGAACGGATCGAGGATATAGGATCCAAACCACTATTCCTGATCGGAAACGAGTTCATCGATGCCCTCCCAATTCGTCAGTACCAGCGGACCGACGATGGGTGGAGGGAGCGTCTGGTCGGGCTGTCGGATGATGGTCTGCGCATGGGGCTTGGCCCCGTCGTGCCGCTGGCCCGGACGGGGTCCGTGGGCGACATCGTCGAGGAATGTCCCGAAGGCGCGGCCTTTGTCGAGGCCGCTGCCCGCCACATCGCGACCCATGGCGGCTGCGCGATCCTGATCGATTATGGCGAGTGGAACGGGTTCGGCGACACGTTTCAGGCCCTGCGCAACCATGCTCGCGAAGATCCGCTGGCGCATCCGGGGCAGGCCGACCTGACGGCGCATGTTGATTTCGCACCCTTGGCCGCCGCGGCCATCCGGGGCGGGGCGGTGGCGTCGCGTCCCGTGCGGCAGGGCGATTGGCTGCGCGCCCTGGGGGCCGAGGCACGGGCAGCCCGGCTTGCCGCTGCGGGTGACGGGAGCGCGATGGCCGCGCTTCGGCGCTTGACCCACCCCGACGAAATGGGTCACTTGTTCAAGGTAATCGCGATCTGGCCCAAGGGCGCGCCGCCCGTCCCCGGATTTGTCGCGCTGGAGGCCCATGCAGACCACGCTTGAGATCCTGACCCACCCGTTGCTTTCCGACGTAAAGCACGGATTCTTTACGCGAAAGGGTGGGGCATCCTCCGGGCTGTTCGCAGGTCTGAACTGTGGGCGGCGGTCTTCGGACCAAAGCGAGATGGTGCTGGTCAACCGGGCCCGCGTTGCGGGCGCGATGGGCCTGCCGCTGGCCACCGTCAAGCAGATCCATTCGGCGGACGTGGTCACCTTGACGGACGATCACGATGTCGATGTGGTCAAGGACATCAAGGCCGACGGGCTGGTCACCGCCCGGCGCGACGTGGCCTTGGCCGTGCTGACCGCCGATTGCCAGCCCGTGCTGCTGGCCGATGCCGCGGCCGGCGTCGTCGGCGCCTGTCACGCCGGGTGGCGCGGCGCCATCGCCGGCGTGATCGAGGCGACGGTGGCCGCCATGCGCGATCTGGGTGCGACCGACATCCGCGCGGTGATCGGCCCCACGATCAGCCAGCGCGCCTATGAGGTCAGTCCCGAATTCATGGATGAGTTTCTGGCCGACGATACTGCCAATGACCGGTTCTTTTCCGGCGGTCCGAATGGTCGGCCGATGTTCGACCTGCCGGCGTTCGGGCTGTCACGGCTGCGCGCGGCTGGCGTGCAGGCGGAATGGTCGCGGCACTGCACCTATTCCGACCCCGACCGCTTTTTCAGCTATCGCCGGTCCATGCATGAGGGCCAGGCCGATTACGGTCGGCTGATCAGCGCCATCTCGCTCTAGCCCCCGAACGCAACTGAACGCAGCGGAGGCGGCATCCGCCGCGCAGGGTTCGGGCGCAAGCCGCGGCGCAGGGCCATCTGAACCCCGGCGCCCAGCAACGCCGCCATCTGTCCCAGGACCAACGCGATCAGGGCGGCTGCGGCCATGGCGGCGTCGGCCAGGCGCCGCATCAGGCGCAGGCTGTCGGATTTGCCCAGCACTGTCAGGACGCGGGTGGTGTCCGGCCCCGCGGCTTCTGACAGACGCGCAAGGCGGCGCAGGTCGTCCGGATCGTCGGCCAGCCGCAGGATCGGCAGCAGTTCGGGAACCGAGGCCTGTCGCCCGATCGTCCGCAGATCACCGGCGATGCCGGACAGGGCCCGGGCAGGCGCGGGGCTGCGCGCCGCGGTGGACAGGGCCCGCGTCATGCCGGGTGACAACGCATCGGCGCGACGCGCGACGCGCAGTGTGGTGGCGGCACCCTTGATCGACAGGCTGCTGCCCGCCGTGACCAAGGTGCCGGCAGTCGCGGCAAGGCCTAGGGTCGCCAGCGCAGCCTCGATGCCGTCGGGGTCGCCTCCGGTAGCCCAGGTGCCGCCCTGCCGGATCAGCGCGGCGGCATCGCCTGCGGGCGACAGTTCGAACGGCAGGGTGCAGGCGGCGATCAGGGACAGGCTGGGACAGGCGGTCACGTCGCGCATGCAGGTGCCGCAATCGGACAGCGTGTCCAGCATGCCAACCGCCAGCGCGGCGTCGGCACGGGCGCGCAGGTCGGGTGGCAGCGGCGTGCCCTGATCGCGGGCCAGATCCATCAGCATCTGCACCTGCTGGCGGTCGCCTGCATCCAGCGCGGCGGTCAGGCGGGGGATCAGCCAGTCCGGGGTCGCGCGGTCGGCCACGGCGCGCATCAGAGCCGCACGGGCCTGATCCAGGCCGCGATCGACAAGCGGTGCGGCAAAGGGGTTCTGCGACAGCATCCAGCCCGTCACCGCGACCGTCGCCAGCGACCAGATCAGCAGCGTCAGGCGGGCCAGCCTGCGCAAGGATCAGCCTGCTTCGCGGACGCGTTCCTCGACGATCTCGAAGGGGACGGCGGGTTCGTCCTTGGCGCCCCGGATCACCAGCGACGTCTTGACCGATGCCACGTTCGGCGCGGCGGTCAGGCTGTTGGTCAGGAAGCGCTGGAAGGTCGACAGGTCCGGAGAGATGCATTTCAGGATGAAATCGATCTCTCCGTTCAGCATGTGGCATTCGCGGACCAGCGGCCATTCCTGAACCAATGCCTCGAAGGCCGACAGGTCGCGTTCGGATTGTGACGCCAGACGGACCATGGCAAACACCTGCACCTCGAATCCCAGTTCGCGGGCGTCGATGTCGGCATGGTATCCGCGGATATAGCCCAGCTCCTCCAGCGTGCGGACGCGGCGCAGGCAGGGCGGCGCCGAGATGCCCACCCGGCGGGCCAGTTCGACATTGGTCATGCGCCCGTCGGCCTGAAGTTCGGCCAGGATCTTGCGGTCGATGTCGTCCAGTTTGGCGCCGGCCATAGTTGTCTTTCTTCTGTCAGGTCTTGGCGTTTCCGGAAACTACAATGCCGCCCCGTCCGGCGCAACAATCTTATCGACGTCGGTCCGTGGCGGGGATGCGTTGCAGTCCGGCGCATGAGGGACTACCTCATGCACAAACCGCGAAAGGGGCGCAAGATGACCGAACGCAGCCATGTGAAACTTTTGATCGTGGGATCGGGCCCGGCGGGATACACCGCCGCCGTCTACGCCTCCCGCGCCATGCTGGAGCCGATGCTGATCCAGGGGATGCAGCCCGGCGGGCAGCTGACCATCACCACCGAAGTCGAGAACTGGCCCGGCGACACCGAGATCCAAGGCCCCGACCTGATGGGCAAGATGGAGACCCATGCCCGTGCGATGGGTGCCGAAATCGTGACCGATCTTGTGACCGCGCTGGACCTGCAGAAGCGTCCCTTCACGGCGACGTGCGACAGCGGTCGGGTGGTCACCGCAGACGCGGTGATCCTTGCCACGGGGGCGCAGGCGCGCTGGCTTGGCCTGCCGTCCGAGGAGAAGTTCAAGGGTTTCGGCGTCAGTGCCTGTGCCACCTGTGACGGGTTCTTCTATCGCAATCGCGAGGTCGTGGTGATCGGCGGTGGGAACACCGCGGTCGAGGAGGCGCTGTTCCTGACCAAGTTCGCCAGCAAGGTGACGTTGGTTCATCGCCGCGACAGCCTGCGGGCCGAGAAGATCCTGCAGAACCGCCTGTTCGCCCATCCCAAGGTCGAGGTGATCTGGAACAGCGAACTGGCAGAGGTCACGGGCACCGAAACCCCGGTCGGCGTAAGCGGCGCCACGCTGCGCAACCTTGTCGATGGAACGACGCAGACGATCAAGGCTGACGGCGTGTTCGTGGCGATCGGCCATGCGCCTGCCAGCGAACTGGTCAAGGATCAGCTGGAACTGCACAACGGCGGTTATGTCAAGGTCGAGGCGGGCAGCACGCGCACCTCGATTCCGGGCGTGTTCGCGGCGGGCGACCTGACCGATCACATCTATCGTCAGGCTGTGACCAGCGCGGGAATGGGATGCATGGCCGCGCTGGATGCCGCGCATTTCCTCGAGGCACAGGGCGAGGTCGAGCTGGAGCCTGAGCAGCGGGTTGCCGTCATCTACTGACGGCTCAGCCCCGCTCGCGCGAGCGTTCGCGGGCCGGCAACTCGCCCGCGTGATCCAAGGCACCCGACGGTGCGGCCTCACGTTGCGTCTCTGCCAGGCCGGCCTTGCCGGGATCGGCATCGGGGTCGTTCGGGTGCAGCGGTCCACCGGTCTCCATCATCGCGTTGGTGGCGTCGTCCTTCAGTGCGGCAGCTTTCTCAGCCAGATCCTTCTGGCTGGGATCGGCATCGCCTTCGCGCCGTTCGCGTTCGGCCGTCGCCCGGTCCAGAGCGGCGGTCAGGAACTCGGCCTTGCTGCGCGTGCCCGCGTTGCCGGCCGCAGGGTTTGTGCCCTTGGGCCCGGCCTTTCCGCGCGCCTCGCGCCCTTGGCGGGCCGCAATGTCGCGCGCGCGGTTTCGACGGACACGCAGCAGCCCCACCAGATCGGACAATTCCTTGTCGGACAAACGGCCCAAGGCAGGTTGTCGAGTCTGGTTCGCCAGCTCCAGTTCATCCTGGGACAAGGCGCGCTGCTCTTCCTGGCTTGCGGTGGTCTGGTCGGTCATCATGCGCTCCTGTCGTTGCGGTTCGCGGACCCAACGTGACGCGTGTGGTCGGGTTCCCCGCGGCACGCCCAAAGCGAAAAGCGTTTTCCCAGACTTGAATATCGCTTTCATGGGGGCTATGCGTCGCGTCGAGTCGCGCGATCCCCGCAGGGTCGCGTGTTGATCCGTTTCTGCGCAACCCACGAGTCGTGACCATGACCCTGCCCAAGCATGCCCCCATTCCCGAACTCTATGTCTCCGAGGCGTCGGCCGCCGCGCTGAAAGACGATGCCGGGCGGATGCCCAGCTGGGACCTGACGCCACGCCAGATCTGTGATCTGGAGCTGCTGATGAACGGCGGCTTCAACCCGCTGAAGGGCTTTCTGACCCAAGCCGACTATGACGGCGTCGTTAGCGACATGCGCCTGACCTCGGGCGCGCTGTGGCCGATGCCCATCACGCTGGACGTGTCCGAAAAGTTCGCCGAAGGGCTGGAGCCGGGCACCGATATCGCCCTGCGCGATCAGGAGGGCGTGATCTTGGCGATCATGTCGCTGACCGACAAATGGGTGCCGAACAAGGCGCTGGAGGCCGAGAAGGTGTTCGGCGCCGACGACCTGGCGCATCCGGCGGTGAACTATCTGCACAACGTCGCGGGCCCGGTCTATCTGGGCGGCCCGGTCAAGGGCCTGCAGGCGCCGACGCATTACGATTTCCGCGCCCGTCGCAACACGCCCAACGAACTGCGCACCATGTTCAAGAAGCTGGGCTGGAGCCGCGTCGTCGCGTTCCAGACCCGCAACCCGCTGCACCGCGCGCATCAGGAGCTGACCTTCCGTGCCGCCCGCGAGGCTCAGGCGAACCTGCTGATCCATCCGGTCGTCGGCATGACCAAGCCGGGCGACGTCGACCACTTCACCCGCGTCCGCTGCTACGAAGCGGTGCTGGACAAGTATCCGGCGGCCACCACCAACCTGTCGTTGCTGAATCTGGCGATGCGCATGGCGGGCCCGCGCGAGGCTGTATGGCACGGCCTGATCCGGGCCAACCACGGCGTGACCCACTTCATCGTCGGCCGCGACCATGCCGGACCCGGCAAGAACAGCCAGGGCCAGGACTTCTATGGCCCCTATGACGCGCAGGAGCTGTTCAAGGCCCACCAGTCGGAAATCGGCGTCGAGATGGTCGACTTCAAGCACATGGTCTATGTGCAGGAAAAGGCGCAGTATTTCCCCGCGAACGAGATCCCCGAGGGCAGCACCGTCCTGGACATCAGCGGCACCGAACTGCGCCGGCGCCTACGCGAGGGGCTGGACATCCCGGAATGGTTCAGCTTCCCCGAGGTCGTGCAGCAGCTGCGCCGCACCTCGCCCCCGCGCGCCAACCAGGGCTTTACCGTGTTCTTCACCGGCCTGTCGGGGTCGGGCAAGTCGACGGTCGCCAACGCGCTGATGGTCAAGCTGATGGAGATGGGCGGTCGTCCCGTGTCGCTGCTGGACGGTGACGTGGTCCGCAAGCACCTGTCGTCCGAGCTGGGGTTCAGCAAGGAGCATCGCGACATCAACATCAAGCGCATCGGCTATGTCGCGTCCGAGATCACCAAGAACGGCGGCATCGCGATCTGCGCGCCGATCGCGCCCTATACCGCGACCCGCCGCGCCGTGCGCGAGATGGTCGAGGCCGGCGGCGCCTTCGTCGAGGTCCATGTCGCCACGCCCCTGGAGGAGTGTGAACGCCGCGACCGCAAGGGCCTCTACAAGCTGGCGCGGGAAGGCAAGATCAAGGAGTTCACCGGGATTTCCGATCCCTATGAAGAACCGGCCAACCCCGAACTGCGCGTCGACACGACCGACATCGACGTGGACAGCGCCGCGCATCAGGTGCTGCTGAAGCTGGAGAGCATGGGCCTGATCGGCCTGTCCTGATCCCTGCCGCAGTGATACGAACGGCCCCGGTGCGACACCGGGGCCGTTTGGCGTCCGGAACCTTGCGCGCCTGCGGATGGTTCCGCGCTGACCGTCAACGGAGTTGCCCGATGCCCCATCCCACCAGCCCGCCCAAGGGCGTGAACCCCTGGGCAGCAACCGTGCTGTTGCTGATGGGCAATTTCATGAACCTGATCGATGTCAGCATCGTCAACGTCGCGCTGCCCTCGATCCGCGCCGATCTTGGCGCCAGCGAGACGCAGATCGAATGGATCTCGGCCGCCTATGTGCTGGCCTTTGCGGTGGGCCTGCTGCCCTGCGGGCGCTTCGGGGACAAGCTGGGACGCAAGCGGCTGTTCCTGTCGGGCGTGGGGCTGTTCACGCTGGCATCCGTCCTGTGCGGGCTTGCGCCCGATATCAACGTCTTGATCGGCGCGCGTGCGCTGCAGGGCATCGGCGGGGCGATGATGGTGCCGCAGGTCATGGCGATCATGCACGTAATCTTTCCCCCCGAACAGAAGGCCAAGGCATTCGCGCTGGCGGGCGTGGTCATCAGCCTGGGCGCGGTCACGGGGCCGCTGTTGGGCGGCGTGCTGATCAGCGGGAACCTTTACGGGCTTGAATGGCGGCCCATCTTCCTGGTCAATCTGCCGGTGGGGCTGTTGGTCGTATTGGCGGGGTTCTGGCTAATCCCGCGGCTGGAATCGTCGCGCGACATGGCGATTGACTGGTGGGGCGTGGGCCTGTTCGGTCTGGCCATCACGCTGGTCGTCCTGCCGATGATCGAGGGACCGCTGCTGGGCTGGCCGTGGTGGACGCTGGTCACCCTGGTCGCGGCGATCCCCGTCGGAGCGCTGTTCCTGCGACGCCAGCACGCACTGGAGGCGGAGGACCGGGAACAACTGCTGCCGATGGTGTTGCTGCGCGATCGGGGCTTTCTGTCCGGGGTGACGGTGGTGATGCTGCATTTCTCGGCCATTCCGGGAATGTTTCTGGTTCTGGCCATCTATTTCCAGACAGGCTTTGGCCTTACGCCGCTGGAATCGGGCATCGCCACGGCGCCGTTCCCATTGGGCATCATGCTGGGCAGCTATGTCACGGGGCGGTTCGGGACGCGGGCGCTGGTGGGGCGGGTCGCCCTGGGCGCGGCGGTGATGCTGGCCGGGATGATCTGGTTGCGCCACGCGGCGGGCCACCCGCCTGCCGATCTTGGCCCCGGTACGCTGGCCGGACCTCTGGCGATGAACGGCCTGGGGATGGGTCTGGCGATCTCTCCGTTGTTCCAACTGGTGCTGCGTGACGTGCCGGGGCGCATTGCGGGGGCAGCGACGGGCGGGATGCAGGCGTTTCAGCAGATCGGCGCGGCCATCGGCATTGCCATTGTCAGCAGCCTGTTCTTTGTCCGCCTGCGCGTTGATCAGGACCATGCCGCGGCCATCGGCCACGCGCTGTCCTATCAGATCTGCGTCTTTGCGGCGATCCTGACGGTGCTGGCGCTGCGCCAATGGCGCGGTGACCGCAGGGCGGTGACGCCATGAGCTGGCGGTCGTCCCTGGAGGTCTGGGATGTCGCCACCGGGCAGTCCCGCGTGATCCTGCGCACCCCGATGCTGATCGAGGCGCCGAACTGGCACCCTGACGGCTGGTTTCTTGTGAACGGAGAGGGGCGCCTGTGGCGCGCCGATGCCGACGGCCTGCAGCTGCTGCAGACCGGCTGCGCCGAACGGTGCAACAACGACCACGGCTTTCTGCCCGACGGGCGGGTGATCTTTTCCGCACATGACGGGACCGGGGCCGGGATGCATGTCTGGGACGGCACGGCCACCCAACCGGTGGGCACGCAGCGCCCAAGCTGGTGGCACGGAGCGCATGGCGACCGGCTGGTCTATGCCTGCGCGCGGGGCGACCGCGTGGTGCGCATCGCCACCTGCGCCATGGATGGCAGCGGCGAACGGGTGCTGACCCCGGACGTCGCCCATCACGACGGTCCCGATTTCAGTGCGTGTGGTACCTGGATCTGGTTCAACAGCGACGCGACCGGTCATGCGCAGATCTGGAAGATGCGCGTCGATGGATTGGACGCCGCGCCGGTCTTTCGCGACGACGCGGTGAACTGGTTCCCGCATCCATCGCCCTGCGGGCGCCATGTCGTCTATCTGGCCTATGCGCCCGGGACGCTGGAACATCCGCGCGACCGGGACGTGTCCCTGTGGATCATGGCGCCGGACGGGACGGAACGGCGCAAGCTATGCGACCTGTTCGGTGGGCAGGGCACGCTGAACGTGCCCTGCTGGTCGCCCGATGGGCGAGCTTTCGCGTTTATGCGCTATGCCTAATGGACGCTGACGGGCCGCAGCTCGTTCTCGCGCGCCAGGGTGAAGGCCAGGGCGCGGTCCTGGACCAGGGCCAGCCGTTCGCCGTCGGTGTCGTGAACGGCGTACAGGGTCTGAACGCCGGGCAGTTGGTCTTGGACGTCGCGGGGCAGGGTCGCGGCGGCGACCTGCCGAATGTAGACGGTCTGGGCGGACGTACCGCCTCCGAAATCAAATTTGCTATCCATGATGATCCCCTTGCTTGCGGCTGATCGGAATGGTCTTGACGACCTGCTGCGGATTCACCCGGCGCAGGTCGATGTGCAGAAGCCCGTTTTCCATTGCGGCTGACGTCACCTCGACCCCGTCGGCCAGCACGAAGCTGCGTTGGAAGGCGCGGGCGGCAATGCCGCGATGCAGATAAACGCGGGCGTCGTCCGGTTCGGGTTGCCGGCCGCGGATCACCAGCTGGCGGTCCTCGGTCGTGATGGCCAGGTCGTCCTCGGCAAAGCCGGCGACGGCCAGGGTGATGCGGAAGGCATCGGGCGGCAGGTGTTCGATGTTATAGGGCGGATAGCCCTCGGCCCCCTTGGAGGCCCGTTCCACCAGGCGTTCAAGCTGGTCGAACCCCAGCAGATAGGGATGTGCCCCTAAGGAAATCTTCGTCATCTCAGCCCTTTGCGTTGCAGCGACTGCAGGTCCGGGGCCCCGTTGCGGCGGCCCCCGTCCTGCCCACGATATGGAAAGGACGGCATCGTTTTGCAAGATCCGCGCTGTCAGGGCCGAAGGTCGCAGGCCTCCATCGCCTGTCCGATCGCGCGCCGAGACCCCTCCAACGGCAGGCTGAGCGTCACCGGCCCGGCCAGCAGGGTGACCTGCCGCCCCCCGGTCAGCGCGGACAACAGCTGCGATCCGGGATCGGCGGCGATAGAATGGACGCCGTTCGTCATGTCGGACGGCACGGCGATCCGCTGTCCGTCGACCAGGACGATGATGGGATCGTCAGTCTGTCCCATTCCGTCGATCACCAGCCGTCCCGCATCACCGGGCCGGCAAACATAGCTGAGCCTGCGTCCCTCATAGGCGATCTCGGCGGCGTGGCCGGGCCCGTCGGGCAGGCGCCCCGTGTTCCAGGTGACATCGCCATCGGACTGGCCCGCGGTGGGGCCGGCGATCATCAGCGCAAGGATGGTGGCAAGCCGCGACATGGCAACCCTCCGGGACACACCCTCACGATGGCGTGAGCCGCGCGGTTTGTCCATGCCAGCTTAACAGATGCCGCGCGACGCGCTATAAGTCGGAACCACGGCATTTCCCAAGAGCCCGCCCGATGAACATGCAGCATTCGATGAACCACGACGAAATCAGCCGCGCCCGTCTTGCGGCCCTGCGCTGCGAGCATCGCGACCTGGACGAGGCCATCGCCGCCCTTCAGGGCCAGCTGACCGCCTCCGTCGCCCTGCAGCGGCTGAAGAAGCAGAAACTGTCGCTGAAGGATCGCATCGCCCGACTGGAGGATGAGTTGACCCCCGACATCATCGCCTGATTGCGACCCGCGCGGACCCGCGCTAGGACAGGCACGCGGCGCACAATACGGGGACGACAGATGACCGAAGCGGTGGGAATCATCATGGGCAGCCAGTCCGACTGGCCGACCATGCGCGAGGCGGCACAGATCCTGGACGAACTGGGCGTGACCTATCACACACGCATCGTCAGCGCGCACCGCACCCCGGACCGGCTGTGGGACTATGGCAAGTCGGCGGTCGGGCGTGGTTTGCGCGTGATCATTGCGGGGGCAGGGGGCGCGGCCCATCTGCCCGGAATGATGGCGTCCAAGACCCGCGTCCCGGTGATCGGGGTGCCGATCCAGACCAAGGCGCTGTCCGGTGTCGATTCGCTGTATTCGATCGTGCAGATGCCCAAGGGCTATCCGGTCGCCACGATGGCGATCGGGGCGGCGGGTGCCGCCAATGCGGGGCTTATGGCCGCGGGCATCCTGGCGCTGAACGACCCGGCACTGGCGCAGCGGCTGGACGACTGGCGCATGGCGCTGTCGGCCTCGATCCCAGAGGAGCCCGCCGATGACTAAGGTCCGTACCATCGGGATCCTGGGCGGCGGCCAGCTGGGCCGGATGCTGTCGGCGGCCGCAAGCCGCCTTGGCCTGCGCTGTCACATCTTCGAACCAGGCGCCGCCCCTGCGGGTGACGTCGCCTGGCGCGTGACGACCGCCCCCTATGAGGACGAGGCCGCGCTGCGGGCCTTTGCGGACAGCGTCGACGTCATCACCTATGAATTCGAGAATGTGCCGACCAGCGCACTGGATCTGCTGGAAAGCCTGCGCCCCATCCGCCCGGGGCGGCGCGCGCTTGCGGTATCGCAGGACCGGTTGACCGAAAAGACCTTCCTGACCGACATCGGCCTGACCGTCGCGCCCTTTGCCGACGTGCCGGTTCAGGGCGCGCTGGACGACGCCATTGCGCGGATCGGTCGCCCGTCGATCCTCAAGACCCGCCGCATGGGCTATGACGGCAAGGGGCAGGTGCGCATCGGAGAGGGTCCGGCCGACTGGACCGGCGCACCGTCGGTCCTGGAGGGGTTCGTGAACTTTACTGCCGAGATCAGCGTGATCATCGCACGCGGCACCGATGGCCAGGTGGCGGCCTTCGATCCGGGCCTGAACGTCCATGAGGGCGGCATCTTGCGCACCACCACGGTGCCCTGCGGCCTGCCCGGGCGGGTGACCACCGACGCGGTGCTGATCGCCGCGCGCATCGCCAACGCGCTGGATTATGTCGGCGTGCTGGGGGTCGAGCTGTTCGTGACCCCGGAGGGACTGATCGTGAACGAGATCGCGCCCCGCGTGCACAATTCCGGCCACTGGACGCAGGCCGGCTGCGCGGTCGATCAGTTCGAACAGCATATCCGCGCCGTTGCAGGACTGCCCCTGGGCGACGGCAAGCGTCATGTGGACGTCGTGATGGAGAACCTGATCGGCGACGACATGGACCGTGTGCCCGCGCTGCTGGCACAGCCCCGGACGCAGGTTCACCTCTATGGCAAGGGGCAGGCGCGGCCGGGCCGCAAGATGGGCCACGTGAACCGGATCGCCGGATGATCCGACTGGCGGTGCGTGCCGCGATCATCCATCGCGATCGCGTGCTGGTGGTGAATGCCTATCCGGGGCAGCAGTCCGACCTGTGGTGCCTGCCGGGCGGCGGGGTCGAACCGCAAGCCTCGCTGCCCGACAATCTGGCGCGCGAGGTTTTGGAGGAGACGGGCCTGAGCATCGCCGTCGGTGATCCCTTCCTGGTGAACGAATTCCACGACCCCTCCCGGCGGTTTCACCAGGTCGAGGTGCATTTCCGCGCCACGCTGACAAGGCCCGACGTGTTGACGCTGACCGATCCCGAAGGCGTCGTGAACCGTGCGCGATGGGTCACCCGTGCCGAACTGACCACGCTTAGGCACAAGCCCGATATGCTGGGGGATGCGATCTGGGGAGATGGCACGGCACGATACGACCCGCTGGAGCGGATCGTCGGCTGATGCGGAACCACGGCGGGGGGTCCGGGGGGCTGGCCCCCCGGCCGTCGCGGGACGCAACTACTCGGCGGCTTGCTTGACCGCGGTCTCGGATCCGACCTTCATGCGGAAGCCGCGCTCCAGCTGATCGAAGGGCGCCACCGGATAGTCGCCCGAAAAACAGGCGTCGCAATAGCGAGGCGCCTGCGGGTCGCGCCCCGCGGCCTCTCCCGCCGCGCGGTACAGCCCGTCCAGCGACACGAAGGACAGGCTGTCGACGCCGATCCATTCGCGCATCTGTTCCGGCGACATGTTCGCCGCCAGCAGCTTGTCGCGGTCGGGCGTGTCCACGCCATAGAAGCAAGGCCAGGCGGTCGGGGGCGACGCGATCCGGAAATGCACCTCGGCCGCGCCCGCATCGAGGATCATGTCCTTTATCTTCCGGCTGGTGGTGCCGCGGACCACGCTGTCGTCGACCAGCACGACCCGCTTGCCGCGGATCAGTGCCCGGTTCACGTTCAGCTTCAGCCGGACGCCCATATTGCGGATCTGGTCGGTGGGCTCGATGAAGGTGCGGCCCATGTACTGGTTGCGGATGATTCCCATGCCATAGGGAATGCCAGACTCCTGCGCAAAGCCGATCGCCGCGGGCGTGCCGCTGTCGGGGACCGGGCAGACCAGGTCGGCCTCAACCGGTGACTCGCGGGCCAGTTCCACGCCGATCTGGCGGCGGGTCTCATAGACCGACCGGCCGCCGATGATCGAATCGGGGCGCGAGAAATACACGTGTTCGAAGATGCAGAACCGCCCGGTCGACGGGCCGAAGGGCCGCGACGATTCGATCTGGCCCTTGGAGATGACGACCATCTCTCCGGGCTCGATCTCGCGCAGGAATTCGGCGCCGATGATGTCCAGCGCGCAGGTCTCTGAGGCCAGGACGTACCCGTCCTCGCCCACGCGGCCCAGCACCAGCGGACGCACGCCCAAGGCGTCGCGGACGCCGATCAGCTTGGTGCGGGTCATGGCGATGACGCTGAACGCGCCCTCGACCCGGCGCAGCGCGTCCTTCATCCGCTCGGGGATGTTGCGCTGGATCGACCGGGCCATCAGGTGGATGATGCATTCGCTGTCCGACGACGACTGGAAGATCGAGCCGCGCTCGATCAGTTCGCGGCGCAGGGCGGCGGCATTGGTGATGTTGCCGTTGTGCGCGATCGCGCAGCCGCCCATGTGGAATTCGCCGAAGAACGGCTGCACGTCGCGGATCGCGGTGTTGGCCTTGGTCCCGGCGGTGGAATATCGGACATGGCCGATGGCCAGCTGTCCCGGCAGCGTCGCCATCAGGTCGGGCTTCGTGAAATTGTCACGGACATAGCCGAACCGGTGGGCGCTGTTGAAGCCGAAGTCGGGATGGTGGGCGACGATGCCGCCCGCTTCCTGTCCGCGGTGCTGCAGCGCGTGCAGCCCCAGGGCCACGAAGTTCGAGGCATCGACCACGCCGATCGCGCCAAAGATGCCGCACTCCTCGTGCAGACGGTCCGAATCGAACGGATGGGCCAGGAAAGGTTGCATCGCGCGGGCCTCGATCTGTGGGGGCTGATGTCGTCGTGCTGTCGGGGGACATGTAGTGCCGACGGCCGACAAAGTCACGCCCCCGCAGTTCCGCAGGGGCGCTTTTTCGTCATCTGCCTGTCATGGCGGATCAGTTCGCCGCGGGCGCTTCGGTCGTGACGGGGGTGCCGGTGGCGGTGCAGCCCATGACCATCTGTTCATAGCGGGTCACGATCCAGCCCGGCGCGTCGGCGGGGATCTGGTCGTCCATCTGGCCGCGCATGCGCTCGAAGACCTGGGCAGACCGCGAATTCTCGACCATCGGGACGTCCTGCGTGGTCATCACGCGGTCATAGACGATGAAGGCGATCGCGACTAGCAGGATGCCGCGCGCCACGCCGAACAGGAAACCCATCCCCTGGTCCACGCCACCCAGGGCCGAGCGTTGCACGACCGAGGAGAACAGCGGCGTGATGATCGAGAAGATCACCAGCGCCAGCGCGAAGACGACGGCAAAGCCCGCGATCGTCGCCAGCTCGCAGCTGTCGCCCATGAAGCGGTCCAGCACCGGCAGCTGCGCCACCATCGGCCGTACCGTGGGTGCAAACAGGAAGGCCAGCACGGCCGCCCCGATCCAGCCCAGGATCGCCAGCGATTCGCGCACGAAACCGCGCGACCACGCCAGGATGGCCGACAGGATGATGACAGCCGCCACCACCGCATCAATGATCGTAAATCCGTCCATAAAACCGCCCCTTGCGCCGGTTGTCGTTCAGTATCAGGCGGTTCAGCCGGCGCCGAAGACCTCGCCCACAAATGCGGTCAGATCGGTGATGCGCCGAAGGGCCATTCCCGACTGGCCCTCGACCTTGGAGGCGTCGGGCAGGATAGCCTGTGAAAAACCAAGTTTCTGCGCCTCTTTCAACCTGTTTTCGGTCTGCGACACGGGGCGCAACGCCCCCGACAGGCTGATTTCGCCGAAAAGCACGGCTTCCAAGGGCAGGGCGTTATCCTCACGCGCCGACAGAAGCGCGCCGGCGATGGCCAGGTCTGCCGCGGGTTCCGCGACCTTCATGCCGCCTGCGACGTTCAGGAACACGTCCAGCCCCGCGAAGGGTATCCCACAGCGTGCCTCGAGGACCGCCAGGATCGTGCTGACGCGGCCGCTGTCCAGGCCCACGACGGTGCGCCGGGGGCTGGCAAGCGTCGATGGCGCCACCAGCGCCTGAACCTCTGTCAGGACCGGCCGGGTGCCCTCGATGCCCGCAAAGACCGCGCTGCCGGCGATGGGCTGGCCGCGTTCCGACAGGAACAGCGCAGACGGGTTCGTGACCTCGGCCAGGCCGCTGCCGGTCATCTCGAACACGCCGATCTCTCCGGACGGGCCAAAGCGGTTCTTGACGCTGCGCAGGATGCGGAACTGGTGGCCGCGTTCGCCCTCGAAATACAGGACGCAATCGACCATGTGCTCGACCACGCGGGGGCCCGCGATCTGGCCGTCCTTGGTGACGTGGCCCACCAGGATCACCGCGACACCGCGGCTTTTAGCGAATGTCACAAGCTCGTGGGCGGCGGCGCGGACCTGGGCCACGCTGCCCGGCGCGGCCTCGACGGTGTCGGACCACAGGGTCTGGATCGAATCGATCACCGCCACGTCGGGGCGTTCGGCGTCCAGCGTGGTCAGGATGTTCCTGAGATTCGTCTCGGCCCCCAGGCGCATCGGTGCCTCGGCCAGCCCAAGGCGCACGGCGCGCATCCGCACCTGTGCGCTGGCCTCCTCGCCCGAGAAATAGATCGCCTGATAGTTCGCACGCGAAAACGCCGCAGCTGCCTGCAGCAGGATCGTCGACTTGCCGATGCCCGGATCGCCGCCGACCAGCAGTGCCGAGCCGGGAACCAGGCCGCCGCCGAGCACGCGGTCCAGCTCGTCGATGCCCGACAGGAAGCGGGGCGGGGGCGGTTCGTTGGTAGACAGGCCCGACAGGGGCACGGCCCGACCCTTGGCCGCGCCCAGTCCCCGGCCGGGGCCCTGGGACAGGGGCGCTTCCTCGATGATGGTGTTCCAGGAGCCACAGGCGTCGCAGCGCCCGGCCCATTTCTTGTGGGCGGCGCCGCAGGCGGTGCAGGTGAAGGCTGTTGTCGCTTTTGCCATGCCCCTCATGTCGCACCGGGGCGCGGGCGTCGCAAGGTGGGTATTAGCACGAATGCAAGGCATTCACGCCTTTGTCGGGTTGAATTTCAGGGTCGGCGGGGGCAGGGTCCGGGCGGAAATTCAGGGGCTTGGACCATGGCGATAGGCTTTTCGCGCTTCGAATTCATGATCGCCTGGCGGTACCTGCGGGCGCGGCGCGCCGAGGGCGGCGTCAGCGTCATGACCTGGATCAGCCTGATCGGCATCGCCTTGGGCGTCATGGCGCTGATCGCCACGCTGGCCGTCCGCGCGGGCTTCCGGGCCGAGTTCGTGGACACAATCTTGGGCGCGAACGCGCACACGACCGTCTACATGGCGCCGCAGACCATCACCAACGAGTTCACGGACGACGTCTATGTCGTGCCCGGTCGGATCGCAGACTATGAGGCCATGGCCGCGCGGCTGGCCGAGGTTCCGGGCGTCACCCGCACCGCGGCCATCATCAAGGGTCAGGTGATGGCCAGCGCCAACGACTCCTCCAACGTGGCCGAGGTGTTCGGCGTCACGCGGGCCGACCTGGAGGCGATGCCCCGGATCGTCGATCCCGCCACGTCCGAGGGTGACCTTGCGCGGTTCGATCAGGGCATCGCAATCGGCTCTGGCATCGCCCGCGAGCTGGGCGTGGGGGTGGGCGACCGCATCCGCCTGATCGCCCCCGAGGGTGCGCGCACCGCCATGGGCACGACCCCGCGGGTGAACGCTTATGAGGTGACCTATATCTTCAGCGCCGGGCGTTATGACATCGACCGCACGCGGGTCTACATGCCCCTTGCCGAGGCGCAGTCCTATTTCAACCGCGAGGGTGTCGCGGACGAGATCGAGGTCTTCGTCGACGACCCCGAACGCGTGGACGACTGGACGCTGCCCCTGATGCGCGCCGCCGGAGAGGGCGCGCAGACCTGGTCCTGGCGCGACAGTGCCGGGTCGTTCCTGTCCGCGCTGGACATGGAGGACGACGTGATGTTCGTCATCCTGTCGGTGCTGGTCCTGATCGCGGCGATGAACATCACCAGCGGGCTGATCATGCTGGTCAAGAACAAGGGCCGCGACATCGGCATCCTGCGCACGATGGGCCTGACCGAAGGGTCGATCCTGCGGGTCTTCTTCCTGTGCGGTGCCTTCACCGGCATCATAGGCACGATCGCGGGGGTGATCCTGGGCGTGGCCCTGGCGCTGAACGTGGACAACATCATGGCGGCGCTGAATGCGCTGACCGGGGGCGGGGCGTGGCAGCCCGAGGTGCGCGGCATCTATCGTCTGCCCGCCGATCTGCGGGCTTGGGACATCTTCCGCGCGGTGGCGCTGTCGCTGACGCTGTCCTTCGTCGTGACGATCTTTCCCGCGCGCCGCGCCGCGCGCATGAACCCGGTGGAGGCCCTGCGCTATGAGTGACGTGTTGCGGCTGGAGGGCGTGGGCAAGACCTATGCCAAGGACGGTCCCGCGCCGGTGACAGTGCTGGACGGGCTGGACCTGACCGTCGCCCGCGGAGAGGTCGTGGCACTGGTCGCCCCGTCGGGGGCGGGGAAATCGACGTTGCTGCATATCGCGGGGCTGTTGGACACGCCCGATGCGGGCCGCGTCTGGCTGGCCGGGCGCGACATGACCGGCCTGCCGGACCGCACGCGGACCGAGGCGCGGCGGCAGGAGCTGGGCTTTGTCTATCAGTTCCACCACCTGCTGCCCGAATTCAGCGCGGCCGAGAACATCGTCCTGCCGCAGCTAGCCAATGGCACAGCCCCCCGCGACGCGCAGGCGCGGGCCGCCGATCTGCTGAACCGCGTCGGCCTGGCGCATCGCGCGGATCACCGCCCCGCCCAGATGTCGGGCGGAGAGCAGCAGCGCGTGGCCTTTTGCCGGGCGCTGGCGAACCAGCCCGCGTTGCTGCTGGCGGACGAACCCACGGGCAACCTGGACCCCGAGACGTCGGACAGGGTGTTCGACGTTCTGATGGGGCTGGTGCGCGATACCGGCCTGTCGGCGCTGATCGCCACGCACAACCATGCCTTGGCCGCACGGATGGACCGCGTGGTGCGCCTGACCGCCGCCTGATCGTTGCACCGCCCCGCGCGCGGGTGCATGCTGGACGAAACGACAACCGACGGGGGCACGGACGATGCGGGCAGTGATGATGGCAGGGGCGGCGGGATTGGCGCTGGCGGGGCTGGTCGCCGCCTGCGCGCCCGAGGCGCAACCGACGGGCGCGGCGCGCGATTACGCGGATTACTGCGCAAGCTGTCACGGGCCGGGCGGACGGGGCAACGGGCCCGCCGCCGTGGGCATGGTGCCCGCACCCGCGGACTTGACCATGCTGGCCGCACAGGATGGGGGCGTCTTCCCCAAGACCCGCGTGATGGGCCAGCTGGTCGGATACACGATGGGGCGCAGCGAATCGCACATGCCGATCTTTGAGGTCCTGCGCGAGGGGCCGGTCGTCATGTATGAAGACGGCTCGGGCCAGCGCGTCGCCACGCCCGCGCGGTTGGTCGCGCTGGCAGATTACCTCCAGACCCTGCAGCGCTAAAGCCATGC
Source organism: Paracoccus sp. NFXS7 (assembly GCF_040148865.1). Lineage (NCBI taxonomy): Bacteria > Pseudomonadati > Pseudomonadota > Alphaproteobacteria > Rhodobacterales > Paracoccaceae > Paracoccus > Paracoccus sp. NFXS7. The sequence continues at coordinate 119,424 of NZ_JAKEKV010000001.1, read as the reverse complement.
GCGCGGCGATTGTCGGGCTGACCTGCATGCTGGCCGTGCCTGCGGGTGCTGACGGGCTGGAACGGTTCGGGACCACGATGAAATATGCGCTGCCGTTGGCGGCCGCCGTCTGCGCGGCCGATCAGGATCGGCTGGAGGATTTCGCCGTGCGCGGTGCCCTGCAGGCAGCGGTGGTGCTGGGCCTCAAGGCGGTGTTCGACGGATCGCCCCTGGGCACCCGTCCGACCGGAGAGGGGCGGGGTTTCCCGTCGGGGCATTCCGCCGCCGCGGGGTTCGGGGCCGCGGATCTGGCCGGCAAGTGCTGGGAGGACGATCCCGCTTTGGGCGCCGCCGCCTATGGCGCCGCGGGGCTGACCGCTTTCAGCCGTGTGCAGGCCGGCGAACATACGGCCGATCAGGCGCTGGCCGGTGCGCTGATCGGGATCAGCTTCGGCGCGGCCAGTTTTGGCATCGGCTCCGAAGGGGCCGCGATCAACTTTGGCCTGCGATTCTAGCGCAGGATGACGCGGGGCGCGTCGCTGCGCGGGCCGACCTCGCCGATGACGGCGGCATCCGCGAAACCGTGGCGCGCAAAGGCCGCCTGCACCGCCTCCAGCGCGTCCGGCGCGCAAGCGACCATCAGTCCGCCGCTGGTCTGCGGATCGGTCAGCAGCGCGCGTTCGGCATCGCCGAAGCCCTGGGGCAGGGCCACGCCCTCGCCGTAGCTGGCCCAATTGCGGCCCGAGGCGCCCGTGACATGGCCCGCCGCGATCAGCGCGTCGATGCCCGGCAGCCGCGGCACGGCGGACCAGTCGATCATCAGATCGCAGCCCGATCCGCGCGCCATCTCCAACCCGTGGCCCCCCAGACCAAAGCCGGTGACATCGGTCATCGCATGCACGCCCTCGATGGCGGCGAGGTCCGGACCGGGGCGGTTCAGCTTGGTCGTGACCTCGATCATGCGGGCATAGCCTTCGTCGTCCAGTTGACCCTTCTTCAGCGCGGCAGACATGACGCCCACGCCCAGAGGCTTGCCCAGCACCAACAGGTCGCCCGGCTGTGCCTCGGCATTGCGCTTCAGCAGGGCAGGGTCGATCAGGCCCAAGGCCACCAAGCCATAGATCGGCTCGACCGAATCGATGGTGTGGCCGCCGGCGATGGGGATGCCCGCCTCGCGACAGATCGAAGCGCCGCCATCCAGGATCGCCGCGATCGTCGCATGAGAGATCGCGTTGATCGGCATGCCCACCACCGCCAGCGCTAGGATGGGCGTCGCGCCCATCGCATAGACATCGCTGATCGCGTTGGTCGCAGCGATGCGACCGAAATCATGCGGATCGTCCACCACGGGCATGAAGAAGTCGGTCGTCGCCACCAGCGCCTGCCGGTCGTTCAGCTTGTAGACGGCCGCATCGTCCGACGTCTCGATCCCCACCAGCAGTTCGGGCGGGACGGGCAGGGCGGCGCTGCCCCGCAGCAGGTTCGACAGGACGCCCGGCGCGATCTTGCAGCCGCAGCCGCCGCCATGGGCCAGGGATGTCAGGCGCGGTTCTTGCATGTCGGTGGCGGTCATGGGGACTCCTGTCGGTTGGACGCAGCATAGCGCGGCGGCGGGGATGTTCCAGCGCCGGGTGCCCGCAATCTGCTTGCAGGCCAGCGGCACGGCGACTAGAACGGCTCAAATTTTCAGGCCGCCGGATCGGTGGCCCTTCTTTCTATGAGGACGATGATGCAGGTCAAGGAAACGCAGAACGACGGTCTTCAGCGCGGGTATCAGTTCACGCTGCCCGCAGCAGACCTGGCCAAAGCCGTCGACGCCAAGCTGAAAGAAGCTCAGCCGGAAGTCGAGATGAAGGGCTTTCGCAAGGGCAAGGTGCCCATGGCGATGCTGAAGAAGCAGTTCGGCCCGCGCATCCTGGGCGAGGCCATGCAGGACGCCATCGACGGCGCGCTGAAGGACCACCTGGAGAAGTCGGGCGACCGCCCCGCCGCCCAGCCCAAGGTCGAGATGGAGAACGGCGAAACCTGGAAAGAGGGCAACGACGTCGTGGTCAACGTGACCTACGAGACGCTGCCCGCGATCCCCGAGGTCGACCTGACCGCGCTGTCGCTGGAAAAGCTGACCGTGCCCGCCGAAGACGCGGCAGTCACCGAGGCGCTGGAGAACCTGGCCAAGTCGTCGCAGTCCTTCGAGGACCGCAAGAAAGGCTCCAAGGCCAAGGACGGTGACCAGGTCACCATCGACTTCAAGGGTTTCGTCGACGGCGAGGCCTTCGAGGGCGGCGCGGCCGAGGACTATCCGCTGGTCCTGGGTTCGAACAGCTTCATCCCCGGCTTCGAGGACCAGCTGGTCGGTGTGAAGGCCGGTGACGAGGTCAAGGTCGAGGTGAAGTTCCCCGAGGAATACGGCGCACCGCACCTGGCCGGCAAGGACGCCACCTTCGAATGCACGGTCAAGGCCGTCAAGGCCCCGAAAGAGGCCGAGATCGACGACGAGCTGGCCAAGAAGTTCGGCGCCGACGACCTGGACGGTCTGAAGAAGCAGATCACCGAGCGTCTGGAGGCCGAGTATGCCGGCGCCGCCCGCGCCATCATGAAGCGTTCGCTGCTGGACCAGCTGGATGCGGCGGTCAAGTTCGACCTGCCCAAGTCGCTGGTCGAGGCCGAGGCCGCCCAGATCGCGCACCAACTGTGGCACGAGGAGAACCCCGAGGTTCAGGGCCACAACCACGATGCCATCGAGCCGACCGAAGAGCACAAGACCCTGGCCGAGCGCCGCGTGCGTCTTGGCCTGCTGCTGGCCGAGATCGGCCAGAAGGCCGAGGTCACCGTGACCGACCAGGAGATGACCCAGGCAGTGCTGCGCGCCGCCCGTCAGTATCCGGGCCAGGAGCGTCAGTTCTTCGAGTTCATCCAGCAGAACCAGGCCGCCCAGCAGCAGCTGCGCGCTCCGATCTTCGAGGACAAGGTTGTCGACCTGATCGCCGAAAAGGCCAAGGTCGAAGAGAAGACCGTAACCAAGGCAGAGCTGGAAAAGGCCGTCGAGGCGCTGGACGAGCTGTGATTTCGGTCCACTGACCGCGCAGGGGCCGCATCTTCGGATGCGGCCCTTTTGCGTTCGGGGCTTGATGGACAGATCGGGCGCGACTAGATGATCGCCATGACGACAAGCCTTCACCTGATGAAACTGTGCGTGGGTGCCGAAGGCCCCGATGAGCTGGCTGCGTGGCAGACCCGGTTCGGGTCCGGCCCGGCGCGTCACGTCACGCGCATGTGGCCCAAGCGCGAGGCGGAGCTGCTGGAAGGCGGGTCGATCTTCTGGGTCTTCAAGGGCGTCATGATGGCCCGCCAGCGCATCCTGACCCTGGAACGGGTCGAGGGTGCCGACGGCATCCAGCGCTGCGGCATCGTGCTGGACCGCGACCTAGTTCGGGTTGCGGCCGTTCCGCGCCGTCCGTTCCAAGGCTGGCGTTATCTGGCCGCTGCGGATGCGCCACCGGACCTGCCCGCAGGCCGCGCGCTGGAGGAGGCCTTGCCCCCCGCCATCGCTGCCGCCTTGGCTGACATGGGCCTGCGCTGAGGCTTGACGGGACTGCGGCCAGCCGCTATCCGGACGAACGATGCGGGTGTAGCTCAATGGTAGAGCAGAAGCTTCCCAAGCTTACGACGAGGGTTCGATTCCCTTCACCCGCTCCAAATTTCCATGGCATTAATATTTTTTTTCAACGTGTTAGGCGTAGCGCATGAACTGGCGCCCTTACGACGGTGAACCGAAATACTGTGCTTTATGCCCAAACTAAGTCGCGTTGAGGCAACGAATCCCGAAGGATGTCCCGAAGACGGTTCGCATTCCTGGGATAATTTTGGCAGAACTGGTGGAATGCCGGTTTACAGATTTTTTTGAGCGTAGCTATGAACGCCACTCTACGAGGTAGGATAAACTTTTAGAACGGAGACCTATCTAAGTTGTGAATCGTATGATGAAATAATTTAGCGGAGTTTAGATGTGCCGCGTCCAGACGTTCGCAACTTCTCCTATAAAGCATTAACAGGATTTTCATGTTCTCTCTCTCTTCCGAGACTTATCCAGAATGGACGCATCACCCTAGTAACAGGTTGAGTAAAAAACTTTTGGAGCTCGCTGAGCAGAAAGGATTGGGTGGGAATATCGCTATGGTCTGGGCTCCTGCATCTCGCATGGAGAAATCTATAGGATGCATCCAGCGTTTAGCAGAGAAGGCCGTGCAGAGGCCAATTGTTGCTTTTGCTATTGATTTTGGACGTGAGGGTGCAGACATGTGGGGAGTATATCGCACTAATTTGACATTTTTTTCGCCGGATAAACTAAAAATCAGCGGGACTCCCGAACTCCGTCATTTTGAAGGAACATATTTGGGATTTATGACGCATCTAGTAAGTGAAATGACGTTTAACTCAGCTGAAATAGAACGTTTATTCGCGCTTATAGATGTGTCATTTAGTGGCATAAGTATTGGTGCAACTTCACTAATAACCACGTTGCAGCAGACTGGGGAGTTAGCACCTTTAGGAAATGCTGATTTTATTATTCCTGGGGTAGAACCTTGGGCAGATCTTGCTTTCCTTGATGGAATGAATACTGACCTTCCTGATCGGGCGGTCGTTGCTCTGCGTGCTGCTTCTTCACAACTGACTCAAAACGATATTTTTACTTTCACTTGGATCGCGTTCGAATTTGCCATTGGTGATGGCGCAGCCAGGAAAGCTTTTGAAACAGAACTAAACTCAATAGCTATTAGCCGTAGACTGAAGGAGATAAGAGAGATCAGGGGAGGTGTACTTAAGAACAACAAGCTCGTCCGCCCAATAACAATCGTTGACATTAATCTTATAAGGAATCTTATTGGCGTTAGTTTAATTCAAGATATTGACAAAAAGAAACGGGTAGTTTCTGATATTGAGATAAAGCTGGAGGCTGACGGCATAGGGAAATCTTTTAGTCCTATTTATATGATCAATCAAAATAATGATTGATTGGCTAACTGTTATTTAATACATTAACGGCATGCGTGTTTTCGATCTGCTCTAGAGCAATTCTCTGAAGTTCTAAAACTCTTTCGGAGCAATGCCGTGCTGGGAGGGGGCTGGGTCCGAACAGTACTGTCGCTAACTCGTCACGTAGCAGTCGTTCATCTGATTTTACTCTTCGATCCGGCTTTTTGTCAGCGAGCGCTGCTTCATTTGGATGAAGTTCGATATGAAAATGGCGATCGTCGCCATCTTCAGGCGCGTGACGTATCACGCTCTTGGAGTACATATTGCTTCCAAGACTTACGTTGCGCACCATTATAGAATAGTATCCTAAGTAGTGCGCAACCTCGTCCTCTACAGGTGGCCTATTGTGCTTTTCTTGAAATCTGCGATTCTTTTCCGTTGCAACGTTGTCGCCGAAATCATGAACCTGCTCTGCGTTGCAGCATTTATCCCATCCAGCCAAGGATAGTGCGCGACAATAATTCCCTGCATCCGAAAATGCAAATAAGGCTGCTCGGTTAAAAACTCCCTCCTTTGTGCAGGTCGGGAATACGGCAGCACGGCAAAATATATCTGTTGGCAGGTTCATCGTGCTGTAATTGCGCCAGCCTTTCCTGGCATCATGTTAGATAAAGCCTTTAAATCCAGTTTTCGGCCGAAATTATGAATTTCTATGCAACGCAGCTTTGTTTCCGGCTGGTATTTCGTACTTTCAAGTTCATCTTCATATAAAGTCAGAAACTGCTTAAAATTATAAACCGCCCACGTAAGTGATAGAGAGTCTTTTCCCTCAGGTAGGATTTGCGGCAGAGGAATACTTGGATACTGATTCAGGTAGGAGAGAATATAAATAGCGTTGTCTTTGATGCCTGGGTCGACGTAAAAATCATCATTTTCGTCTAGTTTTGACATTCCGTCTAATACAGATAATATTTCGTAGTATTGATGAGTTCGCCAATTGCTTCCCGTAATGGTATTGTCTTTTTTCTCGAGTATGGTTGATGATGATCCCTGTGGAATGGTGCTCAGGGATCCCTTAGAGATATTCTCGAACATGTTCCAAGACGATACTTTTTCATCGTGCGTCATTTAAAAACTCCAAGCTAACTTCCGCACAAGCTATTCGTTGTTCGTCAAGTAATGTGCGAAATACCTCTTTCTGTTTCTCGACGCCAAAGGTGGTTCCATCAGGAACGGTATTAAAGTCAAATGTAAGGTTTAAAACATGCGTAGTATTCATGGTTTGAGCAGGTGAGCTTTGACCATTCATGGAAAGCTGAAAGCTTTGGAACTCCAATGCTGCTGCTTGCACTACGCGGTTGAAATAGACATTTCCAATTTCTTTTCTTTTATTTATCTGAAAGAAATGATCAGATGAATCTATAATAGTATCCTTGGTTCCAACATACTTATTAAATTCATCAATGGCCTCGATGTTGCTGTCGCATAATTTGGTTGCGACTACAACTACAGCATTCCGATGGCTCTCCGGCAATAGTTCTGCTCGGGCAATCGCAGTATCTAACTCCCATATAGCTGCTTGGGTATCCAAGAGAGATGGTGCTGGATTTGGCTGAGATCCAAGTGCCTGTGCATCTGGCTGTAGAACTAGATCTACACGTCCCGTCTGCGCCTGAAGTTCAACAGAGTAACCTCCAAAGCTCCCACCGGCCGTCGCTAGGAAAGGCGTTTGTGGCGTTTGATTCTTAAAACGCGCAAGTTTGTCAGGTTCTTCCACAAACAAGGTTTGGTAGAGAGCCGCCAAATCTAGTGGTTTAGGGTCCGTCAAAAACCAAATGAGGCGTATATTAGATGAAGGTAGCATACGCGAACTCTTTTTGCTTCTTACGCGTGTAGTAAGATCGGAAGTGATCTCCTGTTGTCAAGGCAAGGTCCGCTGCTCTGCCGAAGCAAGGTACAACGGCGGAAGCAAATCTAGTTTATTTCTTTCGACAAGCGATCTTTGTCCAAGCATGGTCGTAGCAGCTGGTTGAAACGGCAACAAATTTCTGGTGGGTTGGTGCCGTTTGCATCAGACGAATGCAGAATGGAGCCGAGGTAGAAGCAGATATTTCCCACCGTCATCACCGGGGTGGTCGGGCGGATACACTCGGAACTTTGTGCAGTGCCGTGGTCAACGCATCTGCCTCAATTATCGCCTCGACAGCCTGCTTCTTGTTCCAGACCGCCCGCGTCTTGCCGAGCATCCGTTCGATGCCGGCCCACAGCAAGCCCGCAACGGTGATCACGGCATAGACCGTCTCCGCCGTCACATCGATCGGCATCGGAAACGGCAGGCCGATCATCAGCGCGGCCGCAGCCACGAAGGCCACGCAGGCGACAATGAAGGAGCGGTTGGTGAAGGCCAGCGACCAGCGCTTGTCCGGGCCGGCAAGGCGGTTCGCCTGCTCGATCAGCGCCGACAGATCGCGAAGGGTCTTGAAGAGCATCAGCGGGTTCATGGTTATTTCACTCCGAAAAAGACCGCGGCGGCAGCAGCCAGCGCAGCGAGGATGTAGATCACGCCCTTGGCGGGACCGGTGACGGCAGGGGAAGCCGGAGAGGGCAGGGGCTTCGGCGGGACGCTGTCGATGACAGGTGGCCGGGCATTGGCCGCGGCCCACCAGCTGCGCACGTCGAAGCCGGGGCACTGGGTAGCGCCAAGATCACGGTGTCCGACGACTTGGGCGCCGGGATGCTTGGCCAGCAGCTCGCGGACCAGTTTTACCGTCGCAGCCTTCTGCGCCTCGGTCCGATTGTCGACGCCGACATTGGGTCCGGTCGCCCGCTCGATGCCGCCGATGCAGCAGATGCCCAGGCTGCCCATGTTGTGGCCCGCGACGTGAGCGCCGACGACAGTGTCCGGGCGGCCCTTCTCGACAGCCCCGCTGCGCCGGAGCACGTAGTGATAGCCGACATCGTTGAACCCGCGGGCGCGGTGCATCTTGCGGATGTCAGCCACGCCGTAATCCTGGTCGGGATAGGTCGCGCTGTAGTGCAGCACGATGTACTTGATGGGGAAGTGCGGCATGGCTGCCTCCTTGTGGGTGTGGACATGAAAAAGCCCCGCACGGAGGCGGGGCGGGCTTGGGCTCTCGATTGATCGGACGCCTTACGGCATCGAGGGCAGCAGGAAGCTGTGGATGGTCATCCGGCTTTCGCGGGCATAGTCGGTCGCACTCCAGCCAGCCCAGGCTGCGTGCCGCTCGATCGTGGCGAAAGTCGCCATGCCGGTGGTGACGTCCCAGATGAAGCCCGCGCCCATGTCCGCCGGGCGGACCGTCTCGAAGATCTCGCCGTCGATCGAGAATTCGCAGCGATCGGCGAACAGCTCGAACTCCAGGTGTTGCCGGACACCCGGCTTAAACGCGCCCAGGGCCAGCTTGCGACGGTCCGAGGAGGCGCGGCCGCCGCCAGTGCGCGGCATGTGGACCGCCGGCGCCCAACCGATCACGCCGTCACGTTTGACCAGCTCGAAGTCCAGTTCCTTGCCGTTGGCCGCGTGGCCATAGAACGCGTTGACCGCGGTCCTGGTGTGGCTGGTGACCACGGCGCCGCACTTGCCGCGCGCGACGGTTGGCCGGTTCAGCTGCAGCGCGCCGTTCAGCCACTTGCCGCCTTCCATGCCGGCGTTGATCGTGACGGCCTTCTCGTCCTCGTAGCGGACACGGGAAGGCGTGCCGAGACTGCCCCCCACACCGTTGCCCCGATCACCACCGGCCCAGTTCGGCAGAAAGATGTTGATGCCGCCTTTGCTCGACCAGTCGTAGGAAAGGCTGCGGTCGATCTTGAAGTCCTGCACGGCGCGGTAACCGGCCGGGACCGCGGGAACTGGTTCGGGCGTCGGCTGCGGCACGGGGACCGGCTCCGGCGCAGGTTCGGGCGCAGGAGCGGGGGTCGGCTCCGGATCGGGCGTCGGGGCCGGCGTCGCAGGTTCGGCGGACAGGTGGGCTTCCAGCAAGGCAGTGCCCTCCTTCAGCAGGGCCAAAAGGGCAATCAGCAGTTGGCGGTCGGCCATGTCGGGTTCCTCGGGGGTTGGTTCCGGAACGGGCTCCGGTTCAGGGGTTGGGGTCGGCTTCGGGACAGGATCCGGCGTGGGGGTGGGCGTCGGCACCGGTTCGGGCTCCGGGACCGGCACGGGCGTCGGCACAGGCACCGTGACAGGCGCATCCTCGATCAGCGCCCGCACGGCGGCCCAGGCCGGGTTCCGGTCGCCCAGCCAGCGCTGTAGGCCATGCATGATGTTCTGATCCGGCCTGCGGCACTCGACCGACATGGCAAGGGGGCCGTCAAAGCCGACGTCCTCCAATGCCTTGAAGGTGGCGGCGTAGACTTCGCCCATCTGCGGGCTGACGGAGAACGCATGCATGAAGGACCGGAAGGCCGCGCTGCGGCTGAGGTCGTTGATGTGGTTGCCGACCTCATAGGAAGACAGCTTCAAGCCCTTCTTGGCGGTTTCCCGGCGGATATGCTGCCACTTGGGGCGCAGTCCGGCGACGGTCCGCCCCCCTCCGGTCAGCATACGGTCGCGCAGCCTGTTGAACGCCTCAGCCTGCGGAAGGGTGGTGCGCCACTTCTCGATCTGTGCCCCCTGACCTCCGTACGCCATGCCGCCGTCGATCTGAGCATGCACCGTCAGCGTGTCGAAGACGGTATGCGGCGCGACGTACTGCGGCACACCCGGCCGCCCGGCGGCAGACGCACTGCGCCACAGCGGAGCTTCGAGGATATCGATCACAGAACCCTCGTTGTCGGTCTGCGACTGGATGGTCAGCTTGAGGCGCGCATCTTCGCCCCAGACCTCGCGCCAGATCTGCGCCATGCGGGTGGCCCGCATCGCGTACCCGTTCAGATACTCCTGGCCGGTATTGGTGCCGAAGATGTCACGGCCCAGCTTGGCGAAGAAATGGGCCTGCGGCGTGCCGGAGTGGTCCCACGTCTTGGTGCTCAGCTCGCAGATCACCTTGCGCGGCGCGGGCATCAGGTCGCGGATCAGGGCCGCGCACTGGCGCATGTGATCGTCAGTGGCCGCGGTCGGCAGGCACAGCCACATCGCGGCATCGACCTCCCGGCACAGCGTTGCCATCCACTCGTAGGGCACGAAGCGGTGGAAGATCTCGTCGGTCGGCAGCGCCCGGCTGGCCCAGTCCGTGATCCGCAGCCCGCCCTGGTTCTCCGAGGTCAGGATGCCGATCCACTCGTCGAACCGCAGGGCGTGATAGGGAGCCACCTCGGTCAGGTACTGCCGACGGAAGATCTTGCCCCGGTCGGCGTCGGCCCAATCATCCTGGTGCACCAGCGTGATGTTCTCGATCGGGCCACCTGCGGGATCAATCGTCCGGACGATCAGATCGACCGAGGATGCGCCGTTGGCGGTGAAGTCGAACTGGATTTCGTTCGGCGACACGCGGGTGATGTTGCGGGCCCCATGCAGATCGATGGTGCAGGTCCCGTCCCACCGCAGACGGTGACGGCCGGAGCCGCCCGCCTCCGCCGGCATGTTGTGAAAGAGTCGGGTGCGGAACCCGCCCAACCCCGGCGGGATCGAGAGCAGCTGGCCGCCGGGGGTCATGTGACCGGCGGCAACCAGCTGGTCCCATTGTGCGCCGCCCCGGTCGGCCTGCCAGGACCAGGCCTGCTTGAAGGCGTTGATGAAGGGGCGTGCGGACTCGCCATTGATGACGCCGAGGCGCGCCGCGATTTCAGCGGTGGGCATGAAGTGTCCTTTCTGGACTTAGGCGGCGGGGAGCCGTCGGATGGAGAGGCCGCCCAGGTAGGCAAGGGCAGCGCCCGCGGGTGCGACGACGATCGGGATGGTTCCGTCCGCCGCGGCGGTCACGGTCACGCGCCGCTCCTGCGGCGTTGCCTCCGAGGTGTTCCAGGTGGTCGGAGTGCCCGCGATGGTCACCGTGGTGTTGCGGACGTCGGCCGCGTTCCGGCTGCCGACGATCCCGAACTCGTACTGCGCGCCGGGCACCGCGCCGGAGATCGTCATCGGCATGGTGACGCCGGTGGTGATGTAGGCGCTGGAGCCGACGACGTTGGCCGACAGCAGCGTGCCGTTGTAGGCGGGCAGGCCACCGACGTTGCCGTTGTTGTTCGCCCCGCGGCCCGGTGCGGTCGCGCCGATGGCAGGGTTGCCGGTGTAGCCATGAGAGAGGCTCAGGCCGGTCGGGTTGCCGTCCACATCCAGGATGTTCGGCAGCGGGTTGGGGTTCACCGTGGCCGCGTTGCCGAAGACGTTGTTGCGCGGGGCCTGGAACTCGCTGCCGAAGGTCTCGCCCGTGAAGTTGATGATCGACAGCGGGTAGACGCCGGGCTCCGGCTCTGGCGCGACATAGACGCGCTCGGTGATCTCCGCAGGTATCGCGCCGTTCAGCAGGTCCGCGATCCGCGACACGATCCATTGCCGGAACTGCGTGATGCCCGTGCTGGTCAGGTGGATGTTGTCGGCCACCAGCCAGGTCTCGAAGTCCTGCAGGACGCGCCGGTAGTAATCCAGCTTCGGGCGGCCATAGCTTGCCATCGCGTGCGGGAAGTTGGCGGCGATCCACGGAATCAGCAGGTTCTCGTTGTAGGGCTTCGAGCCGTTCGCCGGGGTGATGAACGTGGTGTCGTCATAGTCCCGGAAGGACATCGACGCCGGGTAGAAGCGGGTATCCCCTGCGGCGACGGCCAGCAGTTCACCCAGACCCGCCTCGAACGCAGCCTGCCCGCCCGGGTAGGGTCGGATCGACGTGACGTTGCCACCTCCGAAATGCGACAGGATCAGTGCGTTCGGGAACGCGGCGCGGGCGGCGGTGTAGTGATCGTCGCTCTCCGCCAGCTGCGCGCCGTTGGTGGCCCAGCCATAGACCGGCAGGTTGTGGCCCGCGGCCTGCAGCAGGCTCGTCGCGGTCGCGTGGGGCGTCGTCAGGCTGCGGCCGAACATGCTGTTCATCAGCGACGCGCCGATCACGACGATTGCGTCGATGGCCGGAGCTCCTGCAGCGCCGCTGGTGGCGGTCTTCGTGTCGCCGGGCGTGCTGTTGCCCACCGCGTTCACAGCGCGCAGGCGGATCGAATAGCTCGTGGCGGCCGCGGGCATGGTCAACGTACGGGGACCGGTTCCTGCGCCACCAGGCAGCGCGGTCCACGTCCCGCCGTTCGCGGAGTACTGGATCGCGGTGATCTGCGACCCGCCGTTGGCGGGCAGCGATGCAATGTTCACGACCAGCTGGTTCGCCTCCAGACCGGTGGCGAGGGACCAGTCGCCTGCCGCGAATGGGACGGGGGCAGTTGCTGCAGCCACGATGGCGATGGCATTGGATGTCGCGACGGCCGTGCTACCGATGCCGTTGGACCAGGTCACGCGAAGGCTGATCGACTGGCCGGCACGGCCCGTGGTGTCCAGCGTGGCGCCGGTCGCGCCAGCGATGGCCACACCGTCAGCCAGCCACTGCCGCGTTGCGTTTGGCGCGGGATTTCCGCTGGCGGCTCCAAGCGTGGACGACAACGTGCCGCCCGCAGTTGCGCTGCCAGTGATCACGGGGCTGCTGGTAATGGCTGGAGCCGTTGTAGGCTCGGCGGCGGGCACGGACCGTGCAACCGTTTCCGTATCGGTCCCTTGGCTGTTCGTCGCAACTGCTGTCAGAGACAGGCTGCCACCCTGGTCGCCAGAGGCGATCGTTATCTGCTGGCCCTGCGTCACCGCGACAGGCGAAACACCTGGGCGCGAAAGCGTCCCAGACAACACCGGAGCAGGCACACCGGAGGCCGCACCTAGGTTGATCGTGATCGTGCCGCCAAGAGCTGTTGATCCCAGCAGCGAGGGCATGGAGGTGAACTGTGGCGCGGTCAGCACCTGGCCGGAGTTGATGAACTCGACGCCATCCTCGAAGCGGATGTTCAAGGTCGTGGTGACCACCGCGCCATCATCCGTGCTGCCGATGTTCTCGACGTTCAGCGTGGCCAGCATCCCCATGCCGTCGATGTACTCGACCTCTCCGGAAGGGGCGGAGACGATATGCAGGCGAACCGGCAGGGCAATCTGATCCTTGGCCCATCGCAACAGACGGTCACGGTTCGAGCGGGCAAGCTGTGCGTTGACCGTCGCATTGACCGTCTGCGCGCCATAGGAGGCGATCACTCGGGTGGGCAGGCTCCAGTCCTCGCAGTCTCCGACGCGGACCTCGCTGACCGCATTCTCAAGGTTCAGGCTGATCGACGTCGCACCGCAGAAATTGACATAGGTCGTAGGGCTATCAAACGCGACCATCATCACGATGTCGCCGCGCTTGTGCAGGACAGGTAGTGCCATGTGGCTGATCCTCAGATTGGGCGGCATTGCCTAGATTGCGGCTTGGGCGTTCGCGCACGACACCGGCCGGGAACGTATCGAGAGGCCATGAAAAAGCCCGCCGGTCAGGGCGGGCAGGCTTGGCATTCGTATGCAGGCGGCTAGTGTATGCGCAGCCGAGTCGTGCTTATTCGTTGTTGTTCGGTCAGGCGGTCTCTGTCAGCGCACAACAGAGACCGCCAATCGACTTACCGCCAGGGCAGCAGGCGGATCTTGGTGGGGTGCAGCCAGGCGCGCCATAGCGGCCAATGGTGCCGCTCATCCTCCGGGATCAGCAGCTGGCGGCATTTCAGGGCGCAGAAGAACGATGCCATCTTCATGAGGCCAAAGACGATGTTGATGAGCCGCCCGCGGGTCGCATCGGTCCACTGCTCGGCAAATCCCGGCACCCACATCCGCAGAAGCGGCATGGCCACGTCCCAGTAGAGGCCGCGCAGTATGATGGCCCCGGCAAGGATCATGAAACCGGTGGCGAACCACCAGGTTGCGGACCGCAGCTCGCGGAAGCTGGCACGGAACGCCCAGATCACCGCGAAATAGCCAAGCGCGTTGATGACGGCGATCAGCCCGATAGTCATTGCCATGTCGTGGTGTCCTTCTCCAGCTGCTGCACAAGGCGCTCGATCGCCGCGTTTCTTGCCTTGATGGCCCGTTTTTCCGGGGCCGAGTCTGTCATGTGCTCACGCATGATCGTGTCGGCCTTCTCGGCCCTTCGCCCGTGGCCGGTCAGCTGTCGAATGAGCCGCCCCATCATCGCCGATCCTCCAGAAGCCGGACCGCCCGGCCCATGATTTCAGTGCTCGCCGCGTTCGTCTTGTTCGTGTCGGTAACCAGGTCGCGGCTTTCCTTCACCATCGCCTGCGCCATCTCCAGCATCTTGTCCTGCAGCTCGCCGTTGCGCTTGTACTGGATCCAGTTGGCCCAACCCGAGACGGCGATTACTGCCGCCGGCAGACCGCCGCCGAGGGTGGCAATCCATTCGGCCATGCTCATCGGCGGGCTCTCACTCCGACAAACAGGACGATCGCCAGCGCCAGGACGGACCCGACCGCGGAATGCCCGGCGGACAGCGCCGCGGTGAGGCACACACCCAACGACACAGCACACCAATCAAGGACGCAGTCTGCCGCGTTGGCCCCGTATCGGCGCCACTGCACGGCCTCCCATGCCGCATAGGCGAGAATGGGAACGCCCCATGGCAGGATCGCCGCCAGTGCGACGCCGATGAATGCATGGGCCAGCAGGGTGGAACTCCAGGCATATGGATCCCGCTGCGCGTCAGGTGTGCGCAGCAGGTCGATCATGAAGGCGATCATGCGTTCCTCTTCTACTGGGGGATTCGGACTTCGAAGATCGCGTCCATCTGTTCATCGGTCACACCAAGAGCTGCAGCCGCGAGAACGATGACCGGGTTCACGCGGCTGATGACATTGTCGCTGCGCCACTTGATGCGGGCGACCATCTGCGCCTCCGGAGGAAAGACCTCCGGCGGCAAGGCATCCAGCGCTGCCTGGATGGTGGGAGGTATGATGCCCCCGGCCGCGATCTCGGCATCCTCGGCCGGCATCATGCCGGCCATCGCCATCCGGATCAGGAGCTCGCTGCGGTCCATGCTGGTGACGGCCCGGGCAGCATACAGGGCGGCCTGCATGTCCGCCGGCGTCCGGGGGTCGATCCATTCATGCGTTCCGGAATCGAACCGCGCCCACGGGTTGGGACGCGCGGGATAAGGCGTGATTGCACCGTCCACGACATAGTAGAGCGACGGGTCGGCCTGGCCTTCCAGCATTGCCTCGCCGTCGTCCAGTGGCTGGTCCATGATCGGATCGGGTGAAAATCCGGAGAACGTGATCTCTCCCGTCGCTACGACATATTTCAGGAAGTAGATCATCACTGAATCCCCAGCACTGTCATCGATCCTTGTGCCTCCAGCCTGAGGCCGCCCCATCCCTGCCATTGCAGGACCACGCTGTTGTTCCCTGCCAAGCCCTGTCCGAAGGCGTTACCGCTCGGGAAGTCGGCTGGTAGACCGTTTGCCTCCTTCTGCTCGATGATGTTGCCGTTGAGCCTGATCCGCAGACCGTAGGCACCAAAGCCGCCCTCGTAGTAGTAGTGGCGTATGGCCCAGCTGACGGCGATTGGCGCGGGCCGGAACAGCGGAACGTTGAGCGTCAGCAAGTTTCGCCAGTTGCCCTCGCCGGCGCTTGAGACGATTGCCCCTTTCCCACCGACAGGTACCACGACGGCGTTCCCGGCGATCTGCAGCGTGCCGATCTCTGCATTGCCGATCGCCACGTTAGCCGCAGCCAGGCTGCTGAAGCGCCCGTTAAGCGCTCGCATGGTGTCGGCCGTAATCATGTCCGCGACCACACCACCCTGAACGATCAGGTTGGCCGCATCCATGTTGCGCAATTCGGGGAAGCCGAACCATGCGCCGCCGGCAGTTGCGCCTGTCTGGGCCGGAGAGTTCGCCAGCTCGAGCGCCATCCACGCGCAGCCGGCCGGAACCACCGCCTCGATCGTGGCCATGGCTGCTGTCGTGCCGATGAACCCGGATCCAGCAATAGCTGTTGGCGAGCCGATGCTTTGGGCCTCCGTCTCGAAGAAGAAGACCCGGACACCAGCTGTCCGGCCAGCGACGAGTGCACGGACTGGAACCTCGATCTTGATCCGATTGCCGGCCTTGACGTGAACCTTGCGGGAAATGACCCGCGCATAAGCCGTAGTCGAGGCGTTGATCTGCAGGATCCGCTCGCCGCCCCAGAACGCGGTACCGGTGCCGGTGTCGGCCGCCGCCACCGTCCCCAAGCTTGCACCCGACGAGAGCCCCAGCCACGCTGGCAGACGCTTGTAGAGCGGATCATGGACCAGCGTGGGAACGCCCACCACCGCTAGCTTGTCGGCATAGACCGAACCCTCAAGCAGGATATCGTCCGCATCCAATCGCGCGATCGAGGTGGGCCGAACCCCGGAGCCATCGGATGCGATCAAGTCGAGGATCGAGGCTGCACCGCCAGCCTGGACGCGGACGCCGTAGACCGACGACGCATTGCCCTCCAGATCGGCAATCGCGCTCCCCTGGGCTGTGATCTTGGCACTGGTTCCTCCGGCGCTGACTTCCAGCTGATCCAGCAGGACGCCAAAGGCCGTTCCGTCCAGAGCGTTCAGATCCAGTCCCTTGATACTGGTGATCTCTCCAGTCAGTTCGCCGCGGACCCCTTCAGATGCCGTAATGTCGTCGATGCGGATCGAGGCGACGTCGATCGTGCGATCGGGCGTCGTCGACGCGTTCGAGAACACTCCGATCCGCAGCCACACCTCGTCCGCCAGTGCGGCCGGCACGACGAAGTCCACGCTGATCGTCTGAAACTGCCCGCCGATGGTAGGCCTGATGATCATGTTGGTGCCAAAGACACGCGACGACGTGAAGTCGGACCGCAAGGCGACGAACAGGGCGCGCAGTCGATCCGTCGTACCAGCGATCGTCGCCACCTTGACCGTCAGTCTGATGACCTTGCCGGTGGTGTACTCGGTGACACCCTTCGACACGATATGGATGTTGGAGGATTGCCCCAACGGGATTCGAGCTACCGGACCCACGGCAGGGCTGGTGTAGAACTGCATAACGGAGGCCAACCCACCGATGGTTTCCGGACTGCCTGCAAGCGAGTTCGTCCAGAACTCTCCGTTGTTGAGCATGTCCGATGGTAGCAACCGACCGGCAAGGCTGTTCGCCCGCGCCGTCAAGGTGCCGACGGAGGCTACCCGTGCCGTCTGCTCGTCGAGGATCGCCTGTGCGTTCTGCGCGATTGAAGCCTCAAGCGAGGCTGCGGCCGAGTAGTCCTCCAGACGCACGCGGAAGAACCGCATGGTCCCGCCAGCCGTCACCAGGAACGCAGGGGCCCATTCGCCTGTCTCGACGTTGACGGTGAACTGGCGGTCGATCTGCTGCCAGCCACCCGTGATCGGTTCGGACTGAGCGATGGTCGCACCGCCGGCGTCGACGATCGCGGCGCGGGCAGTGGCTCCCGCACTCACGAAGATCCACCCCCTGATGCGGAACGTGGTCCCGTTCAGGCTGGCACCGGTATAGGTCGGACCTTCGAACGCACCGGGTGCGTTGACGACGATGCTGCGCCCGGTCTGCCCGGGCGGTACCGACGTCGCACTCGTCGGCGTGGAAGCGGCGCCGATGCCGGCCCACGACCCGATGGACGGACCGTCTCCATCCGTCTTGCGGATGTAGCTGCTGTTGCTGACCGACAGCTCGATCAGATCGATACGCTGCTGGATCCCCTGATCGGCCGCCGTCAGATCTGTCAGCTTGCCGACGAACCCCTCGACGAGCGCGTCATGGTCCCTGCGAACGGCATCGGCGCGGCCGCGAGCATCGGCTGCGGCTTCCACGGCAGCGGGGATCAGCGCCAGCTCGCCCTGGATGCTCTCCCGCAGCTCCTCATCCCAGTCCTCCCAGCTGAACCCGACGTCGGATGTCGTTACGGGCCGCCAAGGCGACCATGCCCCCCGTGGCGTCAGGTCGGAGTACAGCCGCGCCTGGAATTCATAGGTGGTCGACCGCAGCACGTTGAAAGACCGCCACGCCTGTTCGGCGTTCCAGCCGCGTAGGGTATCAACCACCAGTTCGGTTTGACCCCGAACGCGAGCGCGAATTTGAATGCTGGTGATACCTACCTGATCACCGACATAAGTCGCTAGCACGTCGGGGCGGCGCGCAGTGCCCGACTCGTCGGGAATGCTAGACGGGGCCACATTGAAGCCGTCAGAGGTCTGCACGAACGGGCGCGGGTTCACCGGCGGAGTGATGACGATCGGCCGCTCGAAGTCGCTCGACCAATCGTAATCGCTCGGATCGACCTCGCGCAGGGAGACGAGGACATTCATGCCGGGCGTCTTGGTGACGCTTTCGACCACGAAGAGCTTGTTGATGTAGCCGTTCCGTTCACTGGTCCAGCTGACCATGTCGATGCCCGGCTCCAATGCATAAGCATCCGGTGCCAAATAGAACTGATGGATTCGTGTCCTACGGAAATCCCGCATCTGGGATCGCATCAGACGCTGCACCTGGCGGCCGAATGGGACGGCTCCATAGCTCATGGATGTCGGTAGATAACGCCCGCCATCATCCTCACGTGCCGCCGTATCGATGTATTCCGGCGCGTCTTTCGTTGCCCATTTTTCGCCACGTTCGGGATAGGACGCAGTGATGGCGTTAAACGTGTCGCTGGCCGGATAGAACGGGCTGAAGCTCTGACCCTCGGTGGTCAGGATGTCGCCGTCGGTGAATGAGAACACGGCCGCGCCAGGCAGATCGACAATGGGCTTCAGCCGCCCGCCAACTTCAGCGAATTTCATGTTCGCGGATCTGCCGATCTCATCGAGAACCGATGCGGGCTCCATATCCACGGAGATCTCCAGCCCGCAGCGATAGCGCGGCTCCGTAGCGCCGGAGGCGAGCGTTACGAGCTGATCGCATGCGTTGGCAGCTGCGGTCCATTCTGCGATGGGCAGGCGCCAAGCGGGCAGGTTCTTTCCGCCATAGACCCACTCGGTACCGAAGTAGATCCCACGCGCGATGTTGTACGCAATGACGGCCGGGTTCCTCGTCGGGCGGTGGGTGGACCGATCACCCCATCGCTGATCACCAGATCCCCCAACGGTGCTGTCGAAGCGCCAGTCGTAGAGGGGGAGGGGCGTCGGCTCCACCAAGAAATCCGGATAGCTGGTGAGGGTCTCGTCGTCATAAAGCGACGTGACGATCGCATAGGACTTCCCGCGTCCGATATGCGCGGCCGTCCAGGGATAATCCGGATCATTGCCGAACAGGTTGATCAGCGTCTGGTCGGCCGCCATCTGCGTGCCGTCCAGCCAACGGACCCAGATACGCGTCGCGCCATCGCGGTTATAGTTCCGCAGGCGGTAGCCGACATTCGCAATGCCGCCGAGCGTTTCCATTCCATCGGCCAGGCGGATGTTGCCCCGCTCGTCGTTGATCCAGAGGCCGTCCATGCCCTGCGGAAGCGCAGAGTACTCGAGAACCTCCGTGATGAAGCGTGTGTTGTCGCCCCAGTTGCCGACATATTTCCGCTTCCCCGCGGTCGCCGACTCCCCGACGACGAAAGACAAGGGAAGATTGTCGCCCACCTTGACTTCAACGCTGACGTCAGCGCCGGGCAGCTTCGGCCTGTAGAGCGCCCCGGCAATTGCATTCAGCGCGATGCCGCCAACAAAATTGAGGGCAGCCGCAGCGGTGGCCGCGGTCACGGCAAACGTGCTGCTCACCCATGCGACAGCGGCAGGAATAAATCCGGCGTGCGCCGGGCCAGCCGAAAAGACCGCCAGGGCGGTTACGATAACAAGCAGCTTTTTCATGCGTTCAGCCGACCTTGAATGCCCGGATCAGGTCCGCTCGTGGGCGGCGTCCATGGCCTTGTTCCGTCATCACCACCAGGCCGGAGGCGTCGATCATGCACAGGGCCTCGTCCAGCGGACCCTCAGCCGCCACAATGCCGATGTCCCCTACGTTGGCGAATGCTGGGAGAACCTCCGGCAGGCGTGCCCCTACGAAGGCCGAGAGGCTGTCGGCCCCCGCCTCCCGTAGAACCCGCATCGCGCTGCGCGGACCGTCATACGTGCCACGATAGCCCTCTGACAGGTCCACACCTGTCAGCGCCTCCACGATGCCGGCAGCGAACCCGATCGCGCAGTCGTGCTGGCCCCATGCGAAAGGGTCGCGGCGCTGGCGGTCCATCTCGGCAGCGAGGCGGGCGCGCCAGTCGTCGAGGCGGCGAAGCTCGGTCATGCTTATCAATCCTTCCGCCATTGGGTTTTCTTGGCCCCGATGGAGCCTGAGTATTCGCTGAACCGATCACCGGCCTGCCGGCGCTTCTGATGGCTGTCGGACGACTTTGCCGGGTTCGGCGCCAGCAGCTGCGTCATCAGCTCGGATCTCACGATCAGACCGATGCTGCCGTCGCCGCCGACTTCAGGCGTTCCGATCTGCAGGTCATCAACGATACCGATGAACTGCAGCTGGGGAACGCTGGCGAAAACGCCGCCGACCCGGCTCGTCACATGGATCTCGCAATAGGCGAGGCGCACGTCATAGCCGCGGACGAGCTGCTGCGCCGCGTCGGCAATCTGGCTCATGCTGACCGTGACTGGCTCGTCGGTCAAATCAGCAACCAGCTTGATCTCGGTCACTGCAAGGTTGACGCCGCCTAGATATGGGCGGGTTGCCAAGCCGCCCATGGGGGTCTGGACACTCTGGGCAATGTCCTCATCTCCAGTCCAGAGACCCATGGTTTCAGTCGCGCCGGTAGTCCGGTTGCGTGCCTCGATCCAGACAAAGCAGACCGGGGCAATTCCGGCATCTCGCGAAGCCTGCAAGGACGTGATGAAGTTGAGGTCAAGGTTTTGCATGAGATGCCTTCGGATAGTGAAACGCCGGGACTCGACTCGTGTCCCGGCGGATTGCATCGTTGCTGCTTAGAAGCGGACAAGAAGGGACGAGCGACATGGCAGACAACGAGAAGCTGGACCTCATCGACGGAGACGAAGTCAGGCTCATTTATCGCGGAAACGGTTCATACAGCGTGCAACTGATGCGCCAGCCCCGATCTGGTACCAACGTGACGCTGTTGAACGGTGCCAGGTCGGCACCTGTTGCGGACGTGTTGGATTACCTCAAACAAGCGCTCTAATCAGCGGCCAGCAAGAGTTCATGGCTTCTGAAGAATGGTGATGGCGGCGTTGTCGCCCCACCGCCCCCGGAAGTTAGCGAATGGGGTGAAGTCCGTGACCATCGCTTTGAAGTGCGGGCGTACCAGCTCGATCCTTGACCCCACTGTGACCCCAAAGGGAAGGTACGGCCGGATCTCGCGCGCTGCGATGTTCCCGGCTCCGTTGGCCACGCCGCCCTCAACAAACTGACCGAAGTAGTATCGCCCGGACGAGTGCGCGATCGACAGGTAGTCGCCAACGCTCAGGTTGAAAGCTACCGGCAGGCCAGACACCCCGATGGCGCCGCGATCCGCGCGGATGCTGCTGACCGTAACCCCGCCAAGACCCGATATGACCCCCGAGGCGGGTCCCGTGTAATGGCGGTCAGACCATAGGAACGTCTTTGACATCCCGTCCAAGCCATAGACCTTCGCGTTGATCTCGCGGGCCAGGGCGGGCTGTGTCGAGAACAGTTCAAGCGTCGCGCCCCACAGCGGCAGCGCAAGCTGCGCCGACCACATCCGGCCATCGCCGCTGCCGGACCGCTCGTCGTATCGCTGCAGGGCTAGCGCGACCCGCTCAGTCAGCAGGCACTGGTCAAGAAAGCCCAGGTCATAGGGAAAGGATAGGGCCATCAGCGCTGCCTTGGTTTAGCATTGATGCGCTGTACCTTGCCGGGCAGCGCCTTTGCCTGCGCGACCTGCGCCTGCTGCGTGATCTGGATGCTCTGACCCATGGCCTGCTCCAGGATGCGGGCCTGCAGGTCAGGCGAGAGGTCGACCATCAGGACGCTCTGTCCGCCTGCGCCTTGACCGCGCGTGTGGTCGAGAACCGTCTCGTTCGGATGCAGGATGCCCAATTGGCCGCCCTTGCCGTCAATGCCGCCGGAGCGTGGTCCTGACCAAGTGAAACCACCACCGTCCCATGAGCCGACTGGATTGAGGCCAGCCCCTCGAAGGCCATTGGAAAGCGCGTCGCCACCGCTGAAGACGTTGCCGATCAGCGCGAATGGGTTGAACCCACCACCACCGCCGCTGAATTGGCCTGCGATGGCGCTGCGGATGCCGCTGTTCAGGATGTCTGCCGCAATGCCCTTCAGAACCTGCGCCAGCCCCTCCCGAAGGCTCTCACCTGCCAAAAGCGCGCCAGCCATCGCGTTGGCGATCCCGTCGATCGCCTGGTCAAACTGGGCCTGAGCAGCCTCGGCCTTTTCCAACTCCGCCGTCAGCATCCCAAATTTGGCAGCCTGCCTCTCGATCTGAGCGGACATTTCATCGTTTACGGGGATGCCACGGCGCTTTGCCTCGTCCAGCGCCTCCCATCGGGCGCGCGCAGTCGCGATCTCTTGGTTCGATTTGCCGATCAGGGAGATCTGGCGTTCAAGGCCAACAATGTCCTTTTCGACATCCGCAAATAGCGGCTCCTCATCATTATTCTTGGTTGCTGCCTTTGCACTCTTTTTACTCCCGCTGCCTCGACCAGTTCGGGATCTGGAGGCAGCCCGGGCCCGCTCAGCCGCCTCTTCAGCGAGCCGCTGCAGGTTCTCGTATCTGAAGTCCTGCTGCTCCTGCAGGTCCAAACCGCCCGCACGGCGTGTGATATCGGCACCGTCGCCGAACCGGTTCAGATCGGGGCCAATGGCACCCGGCATCGACTGTGCAACACCAATTGCCGTGCGCAGAGCTGCAGCCATCGCCAGCGCGCTGGCCGTCGCACTATCAATAGAGCCAGGAAGCTGATCGACCGTGGCAACAACGCCGCCGGCTGCGACGTCCGCGGCTTCGAGCGCGGTCGCCAGCTCAAGGCCGGCCAGAGATCCTTCTGATGCAGCCTTGGCGGCGGCGTTCAGTTCTCCGTTTGCGTATTGAGCCGACTCGGCTGCCTCATTGAGGAAGGCCGCCAAGGATTGCATGGCGGCAGCCTGGTCCTGCACGGTCTTGGCTGCAGCCTGATCGGCGAGGATGCCTTGCAGCTCGCGGGCCTGGTCGATGCTCAGACCGAACTGATCTTTAAGGGCATCGGCGATCGTAAGGAGCCCGCTGCTGCTGTCGCCGAACTGAGAGATCTCGCCATCCGCCAGCGCGATGTAGCTGCTGAGGTCTTCGAACGTCGCGGCGATGGCGGCCCCGTTGGCCGCAAGGGCTGCACCTGCCTCGATCTTGGCAATCTGGGCAAGCTGCGCAAGGAGACCTTGGGCGGCGACCGCTGCGGTTCCGTACTTCTGGATCAGCTCGTCGGTCGGCGTATTGGCAGCCTCTGCAGCCGACGTGTAGTCACTGATTGCGCCTTCCAAGGCCTTGACCTTGTCCTCGAGGCTATCGGCCTCCTTGCCCATTCCAAGGAACGCGTTCGCCAGCGGAAAAGCGACCGCGGCGACGAGGCCCAGCACTGCGCCCATTGGGCCAAACGCTCCGAGCAGCTGCGGAGCCTGCTGGCCGGCAGCCTGCATTGCCGAGGTTCCGGCACCGACCTGCACGGCGAAATCGCCGAACTGGTATCCAGCCTGCTGGATTTGGGGACCGAAACGCCGAAAGTTCGCCACGACCGGACCAGTCGTTCTGGTCAGTGCCGTCGTTCCCATATGGGCCCGTTGCATGCCTCGGGCCATCTGGTCCGCACCTGCCACGATCGAGGCAAATGCACGCTGAAACTGCGCGGCAGCATCGCTGACCTTGGCTGTGTACTGGGTTTGCGTGATCGCCCCGACGTCCAGGGCGCGGTCCAGCCGCTTCACCTCTGCCTCATAGGTGCTGGCGGCACGATAGACCGGATCATAAGCTTTGCTCAGCCGGTCCAGCTCACGGGCGTGGGCCCGGGCGGCCGAGGTGTCGGTTATCCGTCCGGTAGCGTCCTGGAAGGCCTTCTGGGCCTCTTCCCCGCGTTTGCGGAACTGGGCCACCACCTTGTTCGTCTCGCGAACCAGCTGGGCATCGGAGAAGCCTGCCGAAATCAGAAGATCAGGTTCTTCAGCCATCACACTCCCTCGATACCCAACTCTCGCATGCGTTCGATCGACATCGACTGCTCATTGGACGGCGGCTGCCATCCGTTTGCCCGGCCAAAGCCCTCGAGACTGGCCATGAACTGCCATGGCGTCATCCCGCCCACCTGGACGGGCGTGAACCCCATCGCGGCGCCTAGTCCGTAATAGGTGCTGAATTTCCAGCGGCCGTTTTTTCGTCTTCCGGTGTCGGCTCCACCGGCAAAGGCTCCCCCACCGGATCGTCCGCCGGGCCATAGAGGCAAAGAGCCAGGACCTCGGCAGCGGGGACCTTAAAGCTAATCAGCGGGTGCATCTCGAACGCATTGCGGACCAGCTTTAGAGCCTCGATCGGTGGCATGCCGCCCCCGATCAGACCATTGCGGATGATCTCGAATAGGTCAGCAGCTTTCCACTGCGCGGCATTGATTCGGTGCAGCAGGAACTCCGGACCGTAGTCGGTCTTCTGCTGGATTGTTTCCAGCTCGGCGAGCGCCAGCCGGAAAGCATGCTCCCCGCCCGGCCAGCGAATGATTTGCGTGTTCATCAGGATGCGTTCGTGAATTCGATGCCATCCTCGAAGCGGATGTTGAGAGTCGTGGTGACCACCGCGCCGTCATCGGTGCTGCCGATGTTTTCCAGGTTCAGCGTCGGCAACATGCCCATGCCATCAATGTACTCGACCTCGCCGTTTGCGGCCGGAATGATGTGGAAGCGGATCGGCAGGATCAGTTGACCGTGGGCCCAACGGAGCAGGCGGTCGCGGTTCGATCGTGCCAACTGGGCGTTGACCGTTGCATTGACCGTCTGCGCCCCGAAAGCGGCGATTGTCTTCGTGGGCAAATTCCAGTCTTCGCAGTCGCCTACGCGCGTCTCGCTGACGGCGTTTTCGATGTTCAGGCTGATCGAGGTGGCACCGCAGAAGTTGATGAAGGTCGTGGGAGCCTGAAACGCGACCATCATCACGATGTCACCGCGCTTATGCAGAACGGGAAGTGCCATATCACTTGTCCTTGGATTGTGCGGCCTTGGCCGGGGCTTTGTTGGTGGAATGACGGACCGCGGCGCCAGCCTCTACGGCCTTTGCGATGACCCATTCAGGTTGGGTCTGCGGATCTTCCAAGGCATTGACCCTTATGGAGATGCCCTTCTTGGTGTCGGTTGCGTCGAAACGACGACTGAAGACGGCCTTAGCCATTGCGCCAAGCCTTTCTGATTGCTGCGCGAACGCGATTGCGAATGTCGTTGCGATAGGCGGCCCGCATCTTTTTCCACGACGGATAAAAGAAAGGCCGAGCGGGGGTGCCTGGGTGGGAACCACCCTGGTCTTGACGCTTTCCCCGATCGACCGAGGCATTGCGAGCCAGTGAATGCGGACGGGTGCCGAACTCCACGAACCGGGCGTAGAATGCATCTTTGCTACCCGCATAGATTTTCAGGCGCAGTGTCGCATACTGATCACCCTGTCTCGGGCCAGCCCGGATCTCGTCGATCATGAAGGAACCGGCCGGAATTTCGCCCCACGTCCAGCCAATGCTCGCCTGAAGCGCCCCGGTGTCACCCCGTTTTGCAAGGCTGCGCATCATGGCGCAGATCTCCTCTGCACCTTCTTCCATCGCAACCCGAGCTGCCTGAACGGCCACATCCGGTATTTGCTTTAGCTTGGCGACGATGCGAGGGTTAAGCTCAGCCATTTAGCCCCCGGAGATTTAGCATGCAGAGAACCGTTTATCGTCAGAGTTTCACGGCGGTTGGTTGGATCGGACTTGCACTAGCGGTCATCTGCCCAATGGTCCTGAGCGCCCTATGGTCGTCGAAAATGAGTGCAACTCTCCCGTTTCAGGAGCCCTCAAGCTTCCTGATGACCCTTGTCGCAACGGGGTGCATTCTTGGACCAATCCTGGTGGTGGTCGGACGTGAATACTATGCCGTGTTGGGGAAGAGCGTCGAACCTGCAGCACCACCGAAGCCTGGGTCGTGGTAATCTCAAGATAATTCAGGATCGTTTTCGATCCGCACCTCCATCTGGATGATCCCGTGCACGTCGCCACTGGGATCGTCCATCACCCGGACTAGCGACACCTGCGCCGGGTGCATGGTCAGCGCGGTGGTGTCAGACCAGCCCTGAATCGCCGCGGCGATGTCGTCGGTCAGATCCTCGCAGGCCCCCTTGCTGTCCTGGCTGTGCCAGAGATCGATCTGCAGCGTCATCGTGCGCGCCTTGACGCAGGTCACGCTGGTGTCGTTCCAATAGGACGGGCCCATGGTCACGTAGGGATATGCGGTGCTGTCAATCGCCTGGTCGAAGACCTGACCAGCCAGCGCTGCGACCTGATCCTCGATACGGGCGATGACCAGCTGGCGAAGACGGCGACCGGCCCTCATTTGCGTTGGCCCTCGACCTGAAAGACGACGAACGCATTATCCTGCGACCGATGTGGGTTGCCCTTGACCTCGTAGATCGTGTCGTCGGTCTCAACGCGCCAGAGCGACGACAGGCGGCGGGACAGGGCGGTGGCCCGCACGGCGATGGTGGCGGGATCTCTTGCCTCCATCCGGGCTTGCTGGAACGCCTCGCTGCCGGGGCGATGCTGTATGTTCGCCCACACCGTGCCCCGGTTCGTCCAGCCCTGGATGACCTTGCCGTCAGCGTCCTTGCTGGGCTGCGGCTCCAGGAGCGTGATCCGCCGGTTCAGCTGGCCCGTCTTCATACGCGCCACACCTTGAACGGCGAGATCATCACGTCGACCTCCGGCGGGAAGCCGGGCCCCTCGCTGAGGCCGCCGCGCTGGTTGTAGAAGAAGTCCACGAGCATCAGTGCCGCCACCTTGACGGCAGCCGGAACCGCTGACACCTCGCCGAACCCCGCTGTGAACAGGATCTGCACCGCCCGGCCGGGCGCGTGGCCGAAATTGACGGCAAGCCCATCATGGCAAAGATCGAACGGGACCGGCTCGGGAATGGTGCCCGGATAGGTGACCGTCACGTTGCTGATGTCGGGAAACGGCATCCGGACGGTCCGGCAGGGGCGGGCGAGGTCCATCCGCCACTGCTGATTGACAATGCAGCGGCGAAGAATGCCGCGATACCCGTCAAGGTAGGATATCGCGGCATCGATCGCACGTTCGAGAACGGCATTCTCCTCCTGGTCATTCTCGACGCGGCATTGGCTGCGCGCCTCGTCCAGCGTGATGAAGGGCGCCGGTGGCGTGACCAGGGTGAGATGCATCAGGCCGACGCGTCCTTGCCGTAGACGGAGGTGTCGAGGCCCTGACCTGCGAAGTCGTCGTCCTGCGGTTTGGCGCGCTTGGCGTCGTTCCAGTCGACGGCATTCTGCACGCTGGTCGTGCCAGCGCGCGGGTTGGCGTCGACGCTCTCATGGGCCAGATCCACCGCGCCCAGAATTTCCGGCTCGATGATCACCCCCGAGGGGTTCTCCAGCTCAGTTGCCGGTGCCGGATCGGCAGGGGCATCCACCAGGACTGCGGTGTCGACAGCGGTCGCCTGTGCCTGCTCGGCAGAGCTGGCGGCGGTCTGCTCGTTGGCATCGGTGGCGGCCTGGTCGGGTTTCTTCGCCATGGTCATGGCTCCTGTGTTTCAGAGAGGGGAAGGCCCGGCCCAGAGGGGCCGGACGGGGGCTTAGGCGGCCGCCATGCGCATGGCGCGCAGCGCCTGCGGATCCAGCAGGCCGCCACCGACGCGCTTCGTGGTGTAGAAATGCACGAAGGGCTTGTTGGTGTAGGGATCGCGCAGGACGCGGACGCCGGTGCGATCGACGATCAGGTAGCCACGGCGGAAGTCGCCGAAGGCGATGGGCACCGCGCCGGCGGCGACGTTGGGCATCGCGGCCATCTCGGTCACCGGATAGGCCAGCAGGGTCTGCGGCTGGCCGGCGCTGAAGGACGGCTGCCACAGGTAGTTGCCGTCGCCGTCCTTCAGCTTGCGGATCCGCGCGAGCGACGTGCGGTTCAGCACGAAGCGGGCGTTCTGCGACAGTGCGCCCGGCAGGTCGTAGACCATGTCGATCAGCTCGTCGCTGGTGATGGCGGTGGCCGAGGCCGTGGTCTGGGTTTTGATCGCGCCGAAGGGATGCGCGGCGGCATTGGCCGCGCCCTCGACATAGGTCAGGACGCCATTGGGCTTGTTGACACCGTTACCGGCGACGAAGGCCAAGCCCTCCTGGTACGCAAACTCGGCCTCGACCTCGTTGGCGATCCAGTCCTCCAGGTTCACCGCCGCGTCGTCCAGCATCTGCTGCGTGGCCGCCGGGTTGGCATAAAGCTCGCCCGTGGCATAGGTCAGCTGGGCGAACTCGGGGGTGTTGGTCTGAGGCCGCGGAGCGGTCTCGCCAACCCAGCCCGAGCCCATCCCGCGCTGATTGAACAGCTTGCGGAACCCGGCCGTCGAGATAGTCTGGATCGAGGCGATCTGGCGCATGGGCGACACTTCGACCAGGCGGTCGGTGATCGTGCGGTCCCATTCGACGGGTGCCAGATAACCGCCTTCCTCGGCCGCGCCCTTGTTCAGCGCCGCCTGGACATCGCCCTTGCGGAAGTGCGCGCTGAAGGCGCCGCTGTATTCCGGATCGGTCGGGTTGCCGTCGGTGCCCGGCCCGCCCATCTGCAGGGCGGCCATCTGTGTCGCCTGCTGATCCAGTGCGGACTGCAAGGTGCCGATGCGATCCTCTAGCTTGGTCATCGCGGCCGCACGGACGACATCTTCCTGGCCCTTCTTCAGGGCCTTCACCTCGGCTTCGTTCTCCGACTTGAAGGCTTCCCAAGCCTGGTTCAGGGCCGCCATCATCTGTTTGGGGTCGCCGGACGCGTCAGCGCGCACAGCGAGGATCCCGCGCGTCAGCAGCGCGGTAGGGATATGCTTGGTCATGTGATTCCTCACTTCTTGAGCGTGTTGATCATCGACTGCAGCAATGCAGCCGTCTCGGCGTCAGCGCCCGGCGTGACGTGGGTGGCAGCGCCAGACGTGCCCCCCGTGATCTCGGCCAGAAGCGCGCGGCGTTCCGACCGGGAAACATTCTGCTTGGCCAGGATCGTGTCCACGCGGCGCAGGGCATTCGTGCCCGCGTCCTAGCGCTCCTCGACGTCGGCTGTCAGCATTGTATCGGCGAGCCCCGCGGCAATGGCGTCCTCGCCATTGAACCATGTCTCGCCGTCCATCCATTCCGCGGCCTTCTCGCGCTCGACGCCGGCCTTGGCGGCGTAGACAGCCGCCATCGCGCTGTCGAAAGGCTCCATGGTCTCGGCAGCGGCACGCATGTCGTGACGATTGCCCACGGCCACGACCCAGGCATTGTGCACCATCAGGAAGCCCGCGCGTCCGATCTGGACTTCGTCCCCCGCCATGGCGATGACCGAAGCGGCGGAAGCCGCAAGACCCAGGATGCGCACGGTGATGTGGCGCGAGTCCTGCCGCAGCAGGTTGTAGATGGCCACGCCCTCGAAGAAGTCGCCGCCCGGGCTGTTGATGTCCACCACGACACGGTCGGCCTTGATCGACCGCAGGGCCGCGCCGATCCGCTTTGCGGTCACCCCGTCGCCGGTCCAGTGATCCTCGCCGATCATGTCCAGGATGCTGATGACGTTGTCGCGGTCGGCATCGGCCGCCTGGATGTTCGACTGCCACTTGTCCATCATCTGCGGCGACGGTTCATAGGCCTGAACCTGCGCCGGGCGCGATGCCTTGATCTCAGGTGCTGCGCGTTGGGTCACTGTTCCCATCCTTTCGTGTGATCGGGCCGGGCAGATCGTCGCGTGCCGGCAGGTCCAGCCAACCGCGGACCTCGTCTTGGTGCAGGAATGACTGCTGATTGTTGACGCTGAGCCCCTTGGCGAAGAACTCGGCCTGGTCCTTCATGCTGCCGCGCAGGAGAGCGGCAGCATTGAACTTGGCGTAGTATCCGTCCTGTTCCCGCTCGCTCAGCAGGCAGCGCCAGATCGCCTGCTCCCACGCCTCGAACCACGGGTTGAGGCCGTAGCGGACGAACATTTGGCCCAGGACATCAATACCCGATCCCCAGGACGTGTCATCGACCATCAGCAGCGGACGCGGGACACCGAAGGTGCGTGCGACCTCTTCCACCTGGTGCCCGCGCATCTCCAGATGCTGGCTGCCTTGGGCGGTCTGAGTGAATGGCTTGGGCTCCATTCCCTCTTCGGCGATGATCCAGCGGTGGGCGTTCTCGGACCCCTCGCGTTCCTCCATGCTGGCCAGCAAGCGATCGTAGGCTTCCTGCGACAGCTTCTTGTTCAGCGGCATGACCATGGCACCGCCCACCATCATGCCGTTCCGGAAGAGGCGCGCAGCAGCCTTCTCGGCCTGCAGCGCCAGACCGATGGCCTCAGCGGCCTGCTTGACCAGCGAGCGGCCCCGGATGCCATCGGTCGTAAAGCCGCGCAGGTGAAAGATGTCACCGGCAGGCAGCGTGCGCTCACCGCCGGACTTAGGGCTGAACCTGTAGACGACGGAGAAGTCGTCCTTCTGCTCGACCCTCATACGCCGCGGATCGACTGGCAACAGACCAATCACCTGGTCACCACGCTTCACCTTCACCGCGAAGGCATCGCCCTCGGTCAGCGCCCAGGTCTGCATCAGCTGGCGAAACTCGAACGCCGTCTGCCAGTCGTTCGGCTTGCGGTGCAGGACCCGGAACAACGGGTGGTCCGTAGCCTTCTCCAGATCGTCGCCCTGCCGATGGAGGTGCAGGGGCAGCATGGCGATCGAATAGGACAGGAGCGAAACGCACCGGAACACGGCGGTGTTCTTCAGGGCTTGCTCGGCAGTGATGACCGCGCCGCTTTGCGTCATGCCGCCCCCGCGCAGCATCTGCACCAGCTCGGGATCGTTCATGCTCTCGAACAGGCCGCCTTCAGCGCAGGCCTGCACCCGGGTGCCAGGCGTCGCGGCGGAGGTTGGCGTGCCACCGCCCAGTGATCCCAGCCAGCTCAGGACGCCCATCAGGCGAACCTCAGCCCGCGGGTCTCATAGACTGAAGGCCCTGCAGCCTCGGGGTTGCCGAACATCAGCATCGCGGCGTTGAAGGTCGCCATCAGGGCGTCGATCTTCGCGCTTCCGGCGGCTTGCTTGGTCACGATGTAATTGCTCCCCTTGAGCTCTGTTTTGGCGTTGCCCACGGTCCACGCCATGAAGTCCGACGAGCCATGGATCAGCTTGCGATCCTTCAGGCGGCGCGGAAGGGTCAGGACCGCCGATTGCAGCTTCCAGCCCTGGCCGACACTGATCCAGCGTTCCTCGCCGAACCCTGCCTGGTCGAGGCCGTCCAGCAGTTCCGCAATGCCGGCAGCGTCCAGACCGATCGCCGGAGATTCAGTCGGCAGCAGTCCCTTCGCCTCCAGCTTCTCGATGACCTCGATCGCACCCGTCACGTCGTCGCCGACCTCCAGACAGATCGTGAGGTCTCCGGCTTCCTCGAAGTCGCGCAGCTTGGCATCGATGTCCTTGCGACGGTCAAACACCTCCTGGAATGCCCAGGCATGGGTCCAGAGCAGCCAGCGGCGTGTGACCTTCTCCCGGCCGAGAACCGCGACCGCGAACAGATCGTCGAGTCCGCCACCATCCACGCCCACGACGCAGACTTCCGACCGGCGCATCAGTTCCTCCAGCGTCAGCGTCTCGTCGCCGCAGTCTTCCCAGTGGTCGACACCGCGCCAGTTGTCGCCGCCGAGGCCGACACCAATCTCGATGTTCAGATGCTGGCTGGCCCAGATCTGTTCGGCCTCCTTCGAGACCTTGCCGTTGTTGTCGTAATCCTCCTCCAGCGCCTGTTCGCTGATCGACAGGCCGAGGTTCGGCAGAAGCATTCCCCAGTTGGACCGGTCGCGCCAGAAGGTCTCGTCCTTCTGCTGTTCCTCCGGATACTCGTAGAGGATCGGCAGCATGATGGGCTTCGGTCCGGCCTTTCCGTCACGAATGGCACGGGCCTTCTTCAGCTCGGCCTTCCAGATGCCCGTGGGCATCTCGTCAGATTGCGTCGTGATCATCAGCACCTTGCCACGCTGCATTGTGATGCCGCCGCCGCGGATCTGCTGCATGACCTTCAGCGCCTTGGCCTTCTTGCCCAGCTCGTGCAGCTCGTCGATGATCGTCAGCACCGGGATCTCGCCCGTCACGATCGTCGTGTCGAAGGTCTTAACGTCCAGCGAAGTGCCGGTCTTGCGCCGGGTGATCGTCTTCAGGTGGTCCTGTACCTTAAAGATAAGCTGCAGCTTCTCGTCCAGGGCGACCATGCCCTGCGCCTGCTCGAAGCACCGCTCCGAGATGTTCTGGCTGGGCCCGACCAGCAGCATCTGCCGATTGGGGGCCTCCTCCATGTAAAGGGCCGTCAGCGCCAGTGCCGCGACATAGGTCGACTTCGAGTTTTTCTTCGGGACCATGCAGAGCAGTTCCCAGACCAGCTCGCGCTGCGTCTCGGGATCCTCGCTCGCGAAGAACACGACCAGCAGTCTCTTGAACCAGTCGCCGCACGCGATCGACATCGGCGGGTTGCCCGAGATGTCCGGAAGCCGCAGCCGGTTGAAGAATGCCAGGACGCGCGCCGCCTTGCCCTCGTTGATGGGTACGTCCGCCATCGGCACGTCACCCGCCTGTAGCTTCTCCCACCAGTCGGGGCAGGCGAAGCGTGGCAGGACCTCAGTGGCGGACATTCCGTTTGGTCTCCAGGTCCAGTTCGGCCGTCAGCGCCGCGTCGGCATCGAGGGCCAGCTTCTCGTCCATGCCCTTCTTGCCCAGCTTCTCTCGCGGCGCGGCTGGCTCCGGGCTTTTGTCCTTGCCCGCGTACTTGCGTTCGGCTTCCATGAGGTCGAACTTCTCCAGCAGACGATCGACCTGGCGCATGGCGCCGACGTTGCCGGACTGGGCCGCGGTCATCGCCAGCTCCAGCCGGCGCGCGTCGAGCATGTCGCGCGCCACCGGGCGCACCTTCAGCTCGTGAAAAAAATTGCGGCGAAAAGTCGGCAGGGACATCTGCAGGATCGAGGCGATCCGTTCGTTGTTCCAGCCGACTGCCAGCAACATCTTGACCTTGTTGCGTTCTTCCTGCGTGGCCTCCTTCTTGGGGCGTCCAGGCTTGCCGGACTTGGCATCCACAGGGTTGCCGAAGAGGTCAAAAATCGCATCCATCAGAAAAAAATCTCCGCATGAGGGGGACGCGGGTCCGGGCCAAACCGGCCCCCCGACTTTCGACCCACCCCCCCCCTGCGGGACGTCGGCGCGGATCAGGCGGGCGGGTCGCCGACCCCGACCATCACGGGCGGGTGGACGGTGCCGAGGACGCGCAGGTGCACCGATGCTCCGGCATTCAGGCGTGCCAGCTTTTCATCGGTGGGTTGCCATGCCGTCACCATGGCAGTCGTGCCCTCGCCATTCACCGTGCAGTTCATGACCTCATCACGCAGCGGCAGGCCGAGGTAGCCTTGCGACTTGCCGATGACGCGAGTGACGCCCTCAATCGTTCCGATAAGCATCGCGGCGCTCCTCTCGCTGTTTGTCTCGGTTGTGGCAGGTGGCGCACATGCACTGGACATTGGTGCGATTAAAGAACATGTCACGATCCCCGCGATGCGCCTTGATGTGGTCACCGACCAGCTGCGCGCTTTCGAAGACCCGCTTGCACCGGACGCAGGTGAAATTGGCTGCGACCAGCACATCCCAACGGATGGTCTGCCACGCTGCCGTCTTGTACCACTTGCGCCAAGTATCAATCCGGTCACGCGACCGGATAGGTGCACCGACGCTGGCGCCTCGTTGCTTCATCTGCTGCCCGCGCTGTGCAAGCTGCCTCATCCGTGCCATGAAAATTCCATCATCCGAAATCGTAAAGATGCCATAGTTTAGAGTTGCCGACATCGTTAAGCTGAGCCTTCCCAACTGGCACAGGTCATCAATGGAAATTATTAGTCAGATCCTAGGCGCGTTGAAGATTGGTGCGAAGGCCGCATTTACGGTGTTCTTTGCTTGCGCCCTTTGCCTTGCTGCTGCGTACTACAGAAGCGATATTTTCGTAGCCGTCGCGCCTTGGGTAATCCCGTCGATCCTATTGGGGGCCATCTTTTCATTCGCGCTTTGGGTCATTCCATTGTCCGTATGGATAGGTACGAAGGTTCTGGAAAAACTTCGGACACGGCTTGCCCTCTGGTCTGCACCTCGTCGACAGAAACGAATTGAGGCGCTCATCACGAGCTCCACTCCGGAGATCAAATACGTATTGCTCTACGCGGTTGCAAAGCAGACACAGTACGTGAACGCTCTTCCCTCGTCGCTAACAACCATCAAAATGGTAGAAATGGGGCTTATTGAGCAGCAAGGATGGCGAGACTCAGAGAATTTTAGAATACCCGATGAGGTATGGCGCGTCGCCTTGACCATCCAAGGGTTCTATCCTGAGAATCCGGGATCAATGCATCCACCCTGGACCACAGGTCTGCTAGGGGCCAGAGTGTTATCCCACATCCCCGCGAGGTTTAAAGACTAGAACGTCTTTGTCTGGAAACGACGTGCGCCCGCAAGGGATGATTCCTGCGGGCGCACGTCTGGATAATAGTGATTCAGTTCGCACAGAGCGCCATAAGCGGTCAAGAACTTTTTCGCGGTCGCAGGCCGATCATGGCATCCAGCGTCTCGCTCAGGGCCTGCAGGGCCGCCTTTGCGTTGCGCCCATTGTCCTGCCATGAAAAGCGGACCAGCACTTGCTTCAGTGTCAGACCCTTCACGCAGACACCGTCGATCAAGTCGCGGGCCGTGAAGGTCTCAGGCGCGCGTTCGCCAGGCGCCAGATCCCGCTTGCGCTGAGAGGGACGAATACGGCGCAACACCATCACCGGACCAATGCCGATACGGCGCCGCAGGCCCTCTAGTTCGGCGGACAGGGCTAGGCGGCGATCCATCCAGTCGCGTGCATCATTGCCGCCAGCGCCGCCCTGCAAACTGGAAAGCTTCATTCCGTCAGCGGCCAGGTATTCCACAAGGGCGTGATACCGACGACCAACGGCGATCTGACCGGGCATCAGAGGCGCTGGCTGGTTACGGCGCGCTGCGGCCGCAAGCATAGCATCGAAGACATCAGCCCGGCGGATAGCCTGGCGCCCGCCATAGCCCCGGTGGACGGCCTTGACGTCATCGCTGCCCACTGGCAGCAGCTCGACGTTCTGAACCAGCACGAAGCCGCCACGGGCCGGGGCAGGGGCGATGTCGGGGCCGCAGGCCTCAGGAATAGCCCCGGCGTCCTTCACGGCCCTCAGGCGCAATGCAGCAGCACGTCCGGCCTCC
Organism: Paracoccus sp. NFXS7; assembly: GCF_040148865.1. Taxonomy (NCBI): domain Bacteria; kingdom Pseudomonadati; phylum Pseudomonadota; class Alphaproteobacteria; order Rhodobacterales; family Paracoccaceae; genus Paracoccus; species Paracoccus sp. NFXS7. Next base: position 84,076 of record NZ_JAKEKV010000001.1, on the reverse strand, counting down.
TGGGCCTTCAGTCTGGCGGACAGCCCTGCGGGAAGGTGGTTTTGATCCTCGGCGAGCTTTGCGATCAACATTTTGCGTCCCTTCTCAGTCATTTGTCTATCCGTTGTTTTTTGTCTTTAGGGATTGGGCTTGATGGGCTTAGCAGAGATTGAAGAGGGCTTGAGATGAGAGGGTGTTTGATAGGGCCTGATCCAATGAAATCATGGGCTTGAGTGGTGAATTTGGGCCTGACGGGCTTGATGGGCTCGAAAGTTCGACCCATGCACAAGGCAGGCTTTCCCCCCGACCCCGTTTGGAAGACGCGCGCACGTGGGCGAGATTTTCAGGCCCGTCAGGCCCTCAGGCCCAAAAACACAACCTAACCCTTTGAAGGCATTGAAGCCGAGGCCCCCTGACCCCGCTTTCGGTCGCGCCCACTGGCCACAGCCACTAAGCCCGTCAGGCCCAAAGTCAGCGACGAAAGGCTGATATGCGCGACGGGCCCGAAGGCCCGCCTGGTCGATAATCCTGAGAATGGGGTGCGGGGTCATTTGGACCATGACGTCCATCCATTGCCCTTGTCGTTGGTCTCTGCATCGCGCATGCGCTGGCCGAAGTCTTCGCCGAGCCTGATGCCGCGATAGCCGGTGACACCCGACTTGCCGGGCGTGAAGGTTTTCTGGGTCTCTGGGTGCCGCCAGCTGTCTGCCTTGCCTTTAAGCTTGTTGGACACTGTCCTGCCGCCCCATCGCGTCTCGCCTCGCTCTTCCATCCAGAAGTTGAAGGCCTCGATCAGCTCGCGCGCTGTCATGAAGTCGCCCTCATAACCCGTGACGATAGTTGCATCGGCCAGGAAGCTTCCGGTTGGGTCACTGTCCTTGCGATAGTCCTCCGTGGCGGCCAAGACCTCGTCCGGCTCCTGCAGGCCGCCATCGAGGAAGTCGAGCAGGCCCTGGACCATCCAGTTGAAGATGCCTGATCGCTCCTCCCAAAGGATGGCGTCTAGGTCCTTCTTGGCGATGCGTTTATGCTCGGGGATCTGGATCGGGAACTTGACCAGCATGAGGCGACGCCAGATCCCATCGTCACCGCCGCGGATGTCGGGCAGGTGGTTGCCGCTGATCGTCAGCTTGAAATAGGGCTGCACCACGATCATGCCGGAGAACAGATCCCGGATCATCATCGGCTCGCCACCGGTCAGCGCCTTGATCAGGGCTTCCTGTAAGCGCTCACCCTCTTCGGGTTCCGAGGTCCGGACGCTGCGGGCACCGATCAGGGGGATCATGTCGGGCTGCGAGTCCGAGCCGGACTTCTTGTTCTTGCCGGTCAGGCTCTCGATCTTCGCAGTTGCCGAATAGTCGCCCATGATACGTGAGACGATGTCCACCAGGACGGATTTGCCGTTTGCGCCGGCCCCGTGGAAGAAGGCCAGTTTCTGGACGGGGATGCCGCTCATGGAGAGGCCAAACCAGCGCTGCAGGAACCGCCGCACGTCGATGTTCGGCTGGATCTGCAACAGGAAGTCGTCGAAGCGCGGACAGGTCGCGGCGGGGTCATAATCCACCGGCATCAGCTTGCTCAGCATGTGGGCCCGGTCGTGGGGCATCAATTTGACCGCGGGCTTCGGGCCCATGCCCAAATCGCCAGTTGGGTCGATGTAGAAGCGCAGCGTCCCCGTCAGCGTGTTCACCACCAGGTCGTCCTGGTCCAGATCGTCAACGGTGATCGAGCGCATGACCGAGGCCTCGGCTGCCATGTTCGTCATCGGCCCCGAATTGCCAGCGTTCTTGGCATGGGTGATGCGGCGACCGATGGCCGTCTTATGTCCCTTAAGGGCGGTCTCAATATTGCGGAGGCGCCCGGCAATGTTGCCTAGTTCACCGAGCAGGGCCTCGTCGGCAGCATACCCGGCGGTGCTCTCGATCTCGGCCCGGCGCTTGATCAGCTGGAACTCCTCCTCCAGCAGTTTGCGATCGCGAGGCGAAGGCAGGATGAAGTCGATCTCCTGCTCGATCAGCGCCGACATCTGCTGGGCCATGGTGCGGATTCGCGGCGAGAGCCCCTTGGTGATCTCGGCATCCTTACGCCAACGCATCCCGTCCCAGATGTGCCAGCCCACCTGCGAGACGTAATGAACATCCTGACCAAAATGCACCACGAAGCGCCGGGCATTCCCGATGTCGTTGAGGGGCTCGGCGGCTGCGACCGCAACGGGGTCGGGGGTCTCGCCATCACCCTGCCCATCGCGATCGTCCGGGGGCGGAGGTGGCGGCAGATAGCCCTCTGGGTAACTGTCGGCGGGGTCGCCGTCATAGGCGTCCTGCGGCAGATCCATGCCATCAGGCAGATCGACCTCCTCTTCCGCAGCCATGGCGGCCCGGACCTTCTCGATACCGTCGTCGGTCATCTGTCATCCTTTCGCCGTGCGACGTCTTGTGCGCCCATCAGCAGGTCGTTCATGTCGATGCCCTCGCCCGGGTGGACGATGGCGGCGGTAAGGCCGGGACGCAGCGCCATGGCGCGGCGAAGGCCGGAAAGGAGTTTGGCGCGGGTCAGCTTCGGATCGCTGTCGCCGTCCTGGACGAAGACCAGGCGCTTGATCCAAGCGGGCGGCACGAAGGCATCGAGGTCGGTCAGATCCGGAATGCCAGCATACTTGAGGCCGGGCCCCAGCTTGCGCGCTCCGGCCATGTTGCCGAGATCGACCCCGGCCCAGTACGCAGCGCCCGCGGCGTGAGCTGCGGCGACCATCGCCGACAGCGTCGTCTCGATGCCTTCGGCCATCACCAGGCAGGTGGCATCGCGCGGGGTGAAGATGCGGATCGCGCCGCCCTTCTTCGAGCCGTAGACCTTTTTCGATGGCACCAGCTCGCCCGGCTTGGCCGGGTTAATGACGACAACCTTGCCCTTGGGCTGGTCGAGGTCGATCCATGTGCGATGCACGCCCGTCAGGGTGCCGTCGGGGCCGAGGATCGCGGCCAGCATTGCCGGACCCTCGTGCACCGTGATGAACTCGCCCCGGCGGCCATCGCCCGGCACCACGAGGCGGGCGGCGGGCTCGAAACGGAAACAGCGCGGCAGCTGCGCACCGGCGCGCGGACGGATCCCGCGGCGGGCGAGGTAGTCTACGACCACGGTGCCATCAGCCGGGCCCGAATGATCCCAGATCTTGCGGGCCTGGGCGATGGCATCGGTGCGGCGTCGCGCGGCGTCGGCCTCGCGCGCACGGCGATGCTCTTCGGCCTTTCGTTCCTGCTCGGCCAGCTGCTGCGGCGTAAGTTCCTGCCTGGGTCCGACGAGCCAGTCCAATGCGGCCGGGAAGTCCAGGCCTAGCACCAGCTGCACCAGGGCGATCTGGTCGCCCCTGGCATCGCAGCGGCGACAGAAGATCACGTCCTTGCGCGGATTGATCGAGAAGCGGTCCTTGCCCCCGCAGCCGGGGCAGGGACCGACCAGCTCGCCGCCGGTGCGCACCAAGCCGCCGATGGCCAGCCTATCGACCAGCTCCAGCATCGGCACCTGATGCGCCATGGCGATTCGCGGATCCTCACGCACCGGTCTGCGCCTCGTGGTCGACCAGCCAGCGCAGCGCGCGCAGCAGATCGGCCTGACCATCCAGCAGGATATGGCCGTGCCGATCGGTCAGGTCCGCGAACAGCATCGCCTTCCAGCGCCCGGTCACTGCGGCAGGTTCGCAGCCCAGCTGGTCGGCGATCTCGGCCAGGGCGCGACGGATTGCCAAGCCCTCGGCCAAGAACAGGTCATCGGCGGCGGTGAAGCTGCCGCGCGGCAGGGTCAGCAGGTGCGACAGGATACGGATCTGCCGCCCGGGCTGATTCTCGGCGATGGCGGCCTGTAGGGTGGCGCGGATGCGCGCCTGCTTCGGATCCGCGTCCTGGGGCGCGGGCTCCGGTGCAGTGGCAGGTTTTGGTGCGGGTGACGAGGCCAAAGGCGCGGCAGGCGCGATCCTCGGGGCAGCGTGTGGCGCGACTGTCAGGGGCGGCATGACCACCGGGGGCGTCTGGACTGCCTTGGCTTTGGCAGGGGGCGTGGACTTCGCATTGGTCGAGGCCTTGGGCCTGCGCGCCGGGGCAGTCTTGGCGGGTGCGGCCTTGGCCTTGCGTGCCGGGGTCAGGGCATCAGCGGGGTCGGCCTTCTTGAACCGGCCCTTGGGACGGCCGGGCACCGTGATCGGACCGGTACCGCGAACGCCATAGCGCTTGATGGCGATCTGGGTTGCGGCCACAGGGCGCCCGAGGATGCGAGCGACCTCGGAGGGTCCCTTGCCGCCCGTCAGCAGCTCACGCGCCTGCTGCAGCTCTTCCAGCGTCCAAGGCAGGCCCTTCTTGTTGATCGCGACTGGCGCGGGCGCGACCTCGGCGACGGGCGCGGTGATCGCGGTCGCCGGGGCGGCGGCGATCGCAGGCGCCGGGGCGGCCAAAGCCGGTGCGGTGCGCGAAACATAGACCGCCAGGTCCACGAAGCTGGCGGGCCGGATCGGGTCAGGCATGCGAGCCGCCAGGTCGCGCAGAAGCGCCAGCGGGATCAGGTCAGCGCGGCTCATTTCACACCCCGCGCGGCATCCCAGTGCGCGCCGAGCGCCCACCGGTCAAAATCGTTCATGGCGGCCGCGATCTGGTGCACCGTGCCGCGGTGGATCGCAGGCGTCCGGCCGACTTGGCCTGCCGCCTGGATCAACGGAAGCATCGCCCCATCGCGCGTAGCCTGTTCGGCACACTTGGCGACGATGTCGGCCAGCATCGCGTGCTCGCGCGCATCAGGCGTCAGCGGCGGGCGCGACAACACGGCCAGGCCGTGGATCAGCGCACGATCGAATTGCTTCAGCTTCATGGATCAACCCTCGATATCGGCGCGCGAGACAGGCGCGGGCCAGGTTGCGCGCCGGACAGCATCGAACAGCACGTCGCCCGCTTGCTGCAGGGCGGACGGGTCGCGCTTGGCGCAGGGAAAGCGGTCGGCGAAATCTGTCAGCGCGACACGCAGCGGATCCTCGACCCCAAAGCTTTTGTTCACCGCGATCACGGCCAAGCGCAGGGAGTTCACGTCCGGCGTGGCCAGCTTGGCGCGCATGGCGACGCCAAGGGTGATCTGCATCGCGGCAATCCTGTGATCGGTGGTGGGCATCGCAGCCTCCGGCTCTGGGATGAACCGGGGCGCCCGCAGGGAGGAGGAGTGGCGGGCGCCCCGGAAGCCGCGCGTGAGGGACCGCGCGGATGGGGATGAAAAGGACGCGGCGGTCAGGCCGCCGCGCCAGGTGCCGGATCCGGACAGGCGGATGCGGAGTAATGGTGCCCTGCCACCTTCTGGCAGCTCTCGGCCGGGCCAGCCGCAGGTTCCACAATCCCGGTCGTTCCCACATTCACCCGAAGGCGGCCGGAATAGTGGCTTGGGCGGGGGGTCTCACCCCTGGACGGGCCGTGCTTCCTGCCCATCTCTCCCGCCTTCGGGTGTCCTGTGGACCCGATCTGCATGTCAGCCCGCCATGATCTCGGCATAGCGGGGCAGGGTCCGCGTCGCGTGATCGACGTGGTGCCCATAGGGGGCATTCAGGGCGTCGAACCAGTTGCACGCGGTCTGAAAGGTGACGCCGAAATGAACGGCGCAGGCCTCGCGGCTGGAGAAGCTGGCGATCATCAGAAGCGACCAGTTGCGGCCAAAGACCGCACGGTCGGCACCATGATGAACGTGGGCGCGACGGGCCGCCTGGTGCCCCCGTCCGCGCCCCTCAAGGAGGTTGGACTGGGACATTTGACGGTGCGACGCATCAGGCTGCGTCCGACGAAGCATCGGGTTGGGACAGGTCATGAGAGTTCTCTTGGTTGGAGGATGGAGGTGGCGGCGACTTAGCCGCAAAGTCGGGAAAGAAGTGTTCGGGTGTGAGCGCGATGCCCTCCCGAACAGCCTCAAGAAGGAGGGTCTGCTGGACTTCTGCCGGGACCAATCCGCCAGTGCCGCCGCGGTCCTTGGGATAGGTCCAACGGTGGACACGGGACACCGCCCGGCCCGTCATTCGTGCAACGGCTTTGAAGCCACCACATATTTCGATGATCGTGTTCGCAGGTTCCATCATGGGGCTGTTTATTGCGGTAATCGCAATGAATGACAAGTACCATTTTTGCGATCATCGCAATATCTTCGGCTTGCGATCTGCGCAACAAGACGGAATGGAGATCATTGATGCAGAATGGATCCGAGCTCGGCTGACCGGTAAACGCGGAGAGCTGGCCGATCTTGCCAGGGCGATGGGCGTCAAGCCGGACATCGTAACAAAAATCTTGAAGGGTGAACGGCGCGTTCAACCCGGCGAGATGCTAGCTGTTAAAGCTCATCTTGATGGCTCGGCTGTTCCGGCCCTGGATGAGACAACGCGTCGGCTATTGGAAAACATCCCAAAACTAACCGCCCAAGAGCGGGGTCTGCTGCTAGCTGCAGCAGAAGGTATGATCGCTCAGCACCCTGACGAAGAGCCGTGATTCGTTCGATCTGATCGCAAACACTCTCCGCATCGGTCATCTACCTATCGCCTCCATATGAGAACATTAAGCGAACATTTGCTTACCAGACAAGGTGCCTCGGCAAATTGTGTGAACTTGGTCGTGCGCCAGCCCTGGGGCGGAGACTCGGTGTCTGACAGCGCTACAGACGTGTCGCAACAATTAATTTGCGAAAAACGCAAATTACAGGCTTGCCAATCATTTCGTTAATCGCAATGTTAGGTCCCATCGAAACCCGATGGAGACCCCGGCCATGCGCCCCGTCTACAGCAATACCGTTTCTCTGCCCGTGACGCCTGCCGCTGTCGCTGACGCGATGGCGGTGCTGTCGACCCCTGACCTCGCCTCCCGCCTGCCGGAGAGCATCCGCCGCATGGCGTGGAACGTGGCCATGAGCAGCATGGGCTTCCGCGTCACGCAGCGGCGCCATGTGGCCAACCTTCATCGGGGGCCGCAATGACCGCCGATCAGAAACCGCTCAGCCTGGCCGATGCCGAGATGATCAGGCGAACCCGCCACTTGGGGTGGGACAGCGGCACCTATGCCGAGGCACAGGATCTGCGCCTCGCAGCCATGCGCGAGGGACTTTCGCCACAAGCTTTTGACCAGGACGCCCCGGAATACCGCGCCGCGATCCGACGCGCCCACCTGGTGGGTCTCGCGGGCGGACTGGTGCTTCCCTTCGTCTGCCTCGTGATCGGCATCGCTCTCTACGACGCCATCAACACCAACTGGCCGGTGGTCTGCGACGGCACTGCCGCGCTGCCCAGCTGCGCGGCCCGCATCCTTGGAGCACTGACATGACCCGCATCACGCAAGAACTGCGCGACGAGATCACCAGCGCCATGCTGGGCATCGTCGAACGCTTCGACGTCGACCCGATCGACATGCCGCCGCTAGCCCATGCCGCCGCAGCCGAGTGCTGCCGCGTCGTTGAGGCACTGGACCGGGGCAGGGCGGTCATCGCAAGCCACCTGCCGCCGAACTGGGAGGCTCTTAGCCAGGCGATCACCATCGTTGTCAGCGATGATGCCCAGCAGTGGGACAGGGTCCGGAGGATGGCATTGCAGGAAGGGGTCCGGTCATGACTGTCATCAAGAACCTCCCTGTTCAGCAGGAAATCCTCGGCAAGCTGCTGACCGATCACCTCAAGGCCGCGATGGCCGCGCAGACGCAGTCGGTCAGGAGGGTGCTGAAATGACTCAGCCCATCACCCACCGCGGCGTCACGATCCGTCAGTTCGACATACCCTGCACGCCCTACGTCTGGACCCACGACGAAACCGACGGTCACGGAACCGCAGAAACTTTGGACCAAGCGCGCGCGCAGATCGACGCGCACCTGGCGAAGCAGGAGGCAGCATGACCAGCCCGCGCACGATGGCCCTGGCAGCCATCATTCACTACGATTGCACGGCCCACACTTGGGCGCGCACGTCGGCCGAGGTCGCCGCAGATCTAGTCGCCCGGTACCCCGCACCGCGCGAGTGGGGCGTTACCGCTCGCCACGTCGCCCGCGTGGCCCGCGAGAAGGGTTGGAGCAACCGCCTGCGCGGCAGCGGCACTCCGGTCATGCAGGGCACGCCGAAGACCTTCAGCATGGACGATGAGCTGGCCGCCATGGACGGCGGGCGCGGCTATGACGACGAGGAGCTGGTGGCTTGATTGCCCTTCGCGTCCTGATCGCCTGCGAGACATCTGGCGTGATGCGCCGGGCCTTTGCGGCCCGCGGCCATGACGTGTGGTCCTGCGATCTCCTCGCGGCCGAGGACGGCAGCAACCGTCACATCCGGGGCGACGTGCGCGACATCCTAGGCGATGGCTGGGACCTGATGGCCGTGATGCACCCACCCTGCACCCGCCTCTGCCGTTCCGGCCGGCGCTGGATGTCCGGGCCGGGCAAGTGGACACCTCCCAAGCAGCTGCCAAAGGGCCGCACCTGGTCGAGCATGCGCGTTGAGTTTGAGGCGGGCGTGGACCTGTTCACTGCCTGCTGGCGCGCGCCGATCGAGCGGGTCGCGATCGAGAACCCCGAGATGAACGACCTTGCCAAGGACCGGATGCCGGCAGACCTGCCTGCGCCGCAGATCGTGCAGCCGTTCTGGTTCGGCGAGCCAGCCTATAAGGCCACCGGTTTCTATCTGCGCGGCCTGCCGCAGCTGGTGGCGACGAACATGCTGCCCGAGCCGGAACGCGGAAGCGAAGAGTGGAAGGCATGGAGCGCGATCCACCGCGCGCCGCCGGGCCCGGACCGATGGAAGATCCGCAGCAGAACATTCGCAGGCGTGGCCGATGCCAGCGCCGATCAGTGGGGCGGCCATGCCGTCCAGGCACAGGAGATGACGGGATGACCACCACGGGTAAACTGACGGACGAGCAATGGTTGATCCAGCACTTTGAGGATGATGCCGAAGCATGCTCCGCGGTGAACGGCAGCAAGGATATCACCACTAAAGACGCCCGCCGCGCCGAGGTGAAGGTAAAGCGTCTGATCCGGGAGCGTGACGATGCCCGCCGCGCGTCGCAGGCCGCCCCCGCCCCGTCTGATGGGCTGCGGGAGGAACCCTGCTCAGGCACGCTTCTGGAGTGGATGACCTACCACGACCAGCCTTTGCAGCTTTGGCGCGAAGCCAATGAGAGCGGCATCTCCGAAGGGTCGTGGGTGGTTGTCGACAATCACAAGGGAACCGTCATGGGTTCCGGTCCGACAGCAGAGGACGCGCTACGCGAGGCTTACACCGAAGCCCTTTCCGCATCACCCGCGCAGGCGGGGAAAGGCCCGCTTACAGACCGCCAGCTGCGTGACCAGATCACCGGCGAGAACAGATGACCACCGTCCTGCACCAGTTCAACGACCTGCGGCCCTTCGGCGGCTTCGACCTGATCATGGCCGATCCCCCATGGCGCTATGAGATGCGGTCCGAGAAAGGCGAGACGCGGTCCCCGCAGGCCAAGTACGCCTGCATGACGATCGACGAGATCGCCGCACTGCCCGTCGCGGCATTGGCCGCACCAAACTGCCTGCTGTGGCTGTGGGGCTTGAACACGATGCTTCCTCAGGCCTTGGCAATGATCGAGGCCTGGGGCTTTGAATACAAGACGTCGGGCCACTGGGTGAAGACAACCGTGAACGGCAAGCTGAATATGGGCATGGGCTACATCCTGCGCGGCGCCGGCGAGCCGTTCTTGATCGGCACGCGCGGTGCGCCGAAGACGACCAGCTCCACCAGGTCCGTCATCATGGGCCAGATCCGCGAGCATAGCCGCAAGCCGGAGGAGGCCTTCGCCGAGGCAGAGAAGCTGATGCCTGGCGCCCGGCGCGTCGAGGTGTTCAGCCGTCAGAGGCGGGCAGGGTGGTCGAACTGGGGTCACGAGTCCGACAAATTCGAGGAGGCCAGCTGATGCCACCGCTTTTATGGACGCCGGACGAAGCTGCCGCCTATCTAAAGGTCTCCCAAAAGACATTACAGCGGCTTCGGAATAGAGGTCTCCCATACGTCATGATCTCCAGCGGCACGATCAGGTACCGCCCGGACGATCTTACCACATTCATCGAGGACCGCGTCCAGCAATGCCCTACCGCCCGAAAGGCTCGCGCTTCTGGCACTTCGACTTCCAAATCCGGGGTCGTCGATTTCACGGCAGTTGCGGCACGGATGACTACGAGGAAGCGAAAGCAGTAGAGGCCGCCGAACGTGTTAAGGCGCGGGCAGCGCCCGAGATCACGAAACGCTTCACCCTGTCCCAAGCGCTCGGGACATACTGGACGGACATTTGCCAGCACCAGTCTAGTGCCAGCACGGCGCGCAGCCAGAGCGCAATGATCCTTAGCGTGATGGACGGTAAGGCCCCAATGGCCGACATCACCAATGCCGACATCATGAAGTTCGTCGCGCGCCGTCGCGCAGTAGCCGCGAATGCAACGGTCAATCGCCAGCTGCAACTCCTTGGCCGCGCATTGCGTCATATGGCACGGGTGCACGGCGCCGAAATGCCGAACATCGACCTTCGACGCGCAGAGAACGCCGAGCCTGACGAGAGGGTCCGTGAACTGACGCAAGCCGAGCAGGCACGCCTCTTCGAGCATCTAAGATCTGACCTCAAGCCATTCGTGACATTCGCCCTGCTGACCGGTGCGCGCCTGGCGACGGTCTGTGATCTGAAATGGGCGGATATCGATCACCACGAGCGCCGCATTCTCTTCCGGGTGAAAGGCGGTAAGCAGATGCGGTTCCCGCTCAGCCGGGAAGTTGCGGCACTGTTGTCGGCGCTGCCTCGTGCCACGTTGCCGGATCACCGCGAATACGTTTTCACCTATGAGGACCAGCTGCGGAAGGATCGGCCGCGCAAGCGCATCGTCGGCAGCGGCGGGATGATGCAGGACTTCCGAGAAGCCCTCGCTGCGGCAGAAATACGTGATTTCCGATTTCATGACTTGCGCCACACGTTTGCGACGCGGCTGCTGCGGCAGACCGGGAACCTGAAACTGGTCAGCCGCCTCCTCGGCCACGCCGACGTGACAACGACGACGCGATATGCCCATGTACTGGACCAGGATCTGGCCGAGGCGCTAGACGGCTTCAGTGTCCTCGGCGGGACCGAATCCCGAAGAAACTCCCGAAGCGACAGGAAAAGGTGAACGGAAACAATGTCGCAAGAGAATGACACCGGGCTTCCCAAGCTTACGACGAGGGTTCGATTCCCTTCACCCGCTCCACTTCCCGATCTGTATCTGATGCGCCATGGCGAGACGCTGTGGAACGTCGAAGGCCGCCTGCAGGGCCGCGGCAATTCCCCCTTGTCCGACCGTGGGATACGTCAGGCCGGATGGCTGGCGCATCTGACGCGCGGGATCGACGGCTTTCGCGTCTCCAGCCCGCTTGGACGGGCCGACCAGACGGCGCGGATCGTGTTCGGCGACAGGTTCCGGCATGATGCGCGCCTCTCCGAAATCTGCGTGGGTGAATTTGCGGGGCACCTGGAGCGTGATCTGCGCCGCAGCCATCCCGACCTGTTCCGAGGTGGCGACTTGGCGTGGTACGACCGCTGCCCGGGCGGCGAAGGGTTCGCCGCACTGGAGGTACGGTGCCGGGCATTCCTGATGAACCTGACCGGCCCCACGCTGGTCGTGACCCATGGCATCACCCTGCGCATGCTGCGATGCCTTGCCTTGGGCCAAGCCCCCGCACATCTGGCCCAGGGGGTGATTCACCAAGGTGGAATCCACATGATCCGCAACGGTGCGGAAACCGTCATGCGCCACGTGGATGATGTCTGATCCGCCCTTGCCAAGCGGTACCCAAATCGGTTTTATGCGCGGCGAGCGTGGCCCGTTAGCTCAGTGGTAGAGCGTCCCGTTTACACCGGGCCGGTCGGGAGTTCGAATCTCTCACGGGCCACCATGCATCATTTCCGACATCACGACAGCATGGCCCCAAAATGGGACATTGGCACTATTCTGTTGAAAAATGCCACATTGGCCATCGAAACGGAACTGATGGAAAATGGCGGAGAGGGTGGGATTCGAACCCACGGAACCCTTGCAGGCTCAACGGTTTTCGAGACCGCCCCGTTCGACCACTCCGGCACCTCTCCGCGCTTCTTGGTGTGGTGACGCGGAATTAGAGGGGTGGGGGTTGAAGCGCAAGAGGGTTTGGACGAAAAAATCCCGACCGTCGAAATTTTTCGCGAAAGGTGCGGGACATGCTGACCATTCTGGGATTGCTTGCCGTTCTGGCACCTCCTGTACCTGCAGTGCCGCCGCCCGCGGACGTCCATCTGGTGCAGATGCAGCAAGACCCGGCCGACCGCATGTGGCGCACCCTGGACCTAGCCGCGCTGATGCCGATCCTGCAGGAGGAGGCCGTGACCGAGGCCGCCCGGATGGAGGGCGAGGGGCTGATCGCCGGGGGCGGCTTGCCGTGGGCCCGTGTCGTCGCGCGAATCCACGACACCCCGCGGATGGAGGCGCTGTTCCGGGCGGGCGTCCGCGACGCCGCCGCGCGCATGGACCCGCAGCTGGTGGATCGCGCACTGGCCTTTCACGGGTCCGGCCTGGGCCAGCGGGTCATCCGCCTGGAGGGGTCCGCGCGGCGCGCCCTGCTGGAGGACGGGGTCGAGGATCAGGCACGGGCGGACTTTGCCCGCGCCCTGCGCAACGGTGATCCGCGTGCGGAACAGATCGTCCAGCTGATCAACGGGGCGGACCTGATCGCGCCCAATGTCGCGGGTGGCCTGAACGCGGCCATCGCCTTTTCCCGCGGCTATGCCGAAGGGGGCGGGTTCGACATGGCTCCGGATCAGCAGCAGCTGATGGCCGATGCCTGGGCGCAGCGCGACCAGATCGAGGCGGAGGCGACGGTCTGGCTGCAGGGTTTCCTGATGCTGGCCTATGGCCCGCTGAGCGACGCCGAACTTGCGGATTATGCCCAGCACGCCGCATCGGCCGAGGGGCAGGCGCTGTCGCAGCTGCTGTTTGCGGGGTTCGACCGGGTTTTCGGACAGACCTCGTATGACATGGGCATGGCCGCGGCGCTTCGCGGTCAGGGACAGCAGCTTTGATCGTCGTCGTCGGCGCATTGGCGCAGCCGCAGCTGGGCGCGGTGCTGGGCCTTGACGGAACGCCCGTCGAGGTACCGGGTGTCCTGACCGGCGGCCACTGGGCGGGGGTCGTGCTTGACGGCTGGCCCGCGCTGCTGCCTGCGCCGGGGTCGGTCCCGGGGTTGGCCATACAGCCTACGCCGCAGCTGGATCGCTATGCCGCGGTGATGCGCCTGACGGTGCAGGAGGTGGGCGGGATGCAGGTCATGGGCATCGGACCCGGACCCGCCGCGGATCACGCGCCGATCGTCGACCGTGACGCGATCGCCGCCGAAATCGCAGTCCAGATCCTGCAGGCACCCGAAGGGACCGGGGCAGACCTGCTGGCATGGCGGCTGCCGATGATGGGGATCTGGGCGGGCAGCCGGCTGCGCGCCCGCGCATCGGCGCCGTCGGGGCAGGGAATCGTCCCGCAGCGTCCCGCCGATGCGTTGCGCGTTCAGCAGCGCAGTCAGCCGTTCCTGGGGTTCTTCGGGGTCGAACGGCAGGTGCTGACCCATGCCCTGCATCAGGGCGGCCAGACCGCCCCCATGACCCGCGAGGCGTTCCTGTCGGGCGATGCTGCCGTCATGCTGCCTTGGGACCCTGTCCGCGACCGCGTTCTGGTGATCGAGCAGTTCCGCATGGCCCCCGCCCTTCGCGGCGATCCGCAGCCATGGCTGCTGGAGCCAGTCGCGGGTCGCGTGGACGCCGGTGAGACCCCCGAGGCCGCGATCCTGCGCGAGGCGCGGGAGGAAGCGGGGCTGCAGGTGACGCGGCTGATCCCGGCCTTCAACGCCTATCCCAGCCCCGGCGCGCTGTGCGAGTTTCTGTATCACTATGTCGGCATCGCGGACTTGCCGGACGGCTGCGCCGGTGTCCACGGGCTGGATTCCGAGGCGGAGGATATTCGCGGCCACCTGATGGACCGCGAAACGCTGTCCGCGCTGGTGGATGCGGGACAGATCGCCAACGGGCCGCTGGCCACCCTGTCCCTGTGGCTTGACGCGCGGCGGGACCGGCTGCGGGCACCGGTCTGAGGGGCAGGGCGGGGTTGCCCCTCCAACCCGGGGGCGTATAGGTAAATGGAAAGTCCTGCACCTGTGAACAAAGGGTCGATCGCCATGCGAATCTATTCTGATCTGGCCGACGCGATCGGCAACACCCCGTTGATCCGCCTGAACCGCGCCAGCGAGGAGACCGGCTGCGAGATCCTCGGCAAGGCCGAATTCATGAACCCCGGCCAGTCGGTCAAGGACCGCGCGGCGCTGTACATCATCAAGGATGCGGTCGCGCGCGGCGCGCTGCGCCCCGGCGGCACCATCGTCGAGGGGACGGCCGGCAATACCGGCATCGGCCTGGCCTTAGTCGGCGCATCGATGGGGTTCAAGTCGGTGATCGTCATCCCCGAGACCCAAAGCCAGGAAAAGAAGGACATGCTGCGGCTGGCCGGCGCGACCCTGGTCGAGGTTCCGGCCGCCCCCTACAAGAACCCCAACAACTATGTCCGATATTCCGGCCGTCTGGCCGAGGCGCTGGCGCGCACCGAGCCGAACGGGGCCATCTGGGCCAACCAGTTCGACAACGTGGCCAACCGCCAGGCCCATGTCGAGACGACCGGACCCGAGATCTGGGACCAGACCGACGGCAAGGTCGACGGGTTCATCTGCGCGGTGGGCTCCGGCGGCACGCTGGCGGGCGTCGCGGACGCGCTGCAGCACAAGGGCGTCAAGATCGGCCTTGCCGATCCCGAAGGCGCGGCCCTGCATTCGTTCTACACCACCGGAGAGTTCGACAGCCCCGGCAGTTCGATCACCGAAGGCATCGGCCAGGGCCGCATCACGGCCAACCTGGAGGGGTTCACCCCCGATTACAGCTGGCGCATCTCCGATGAGGAAGCGCTGCCCATCGTCTTCGACCTGCTGCGGGACGAGGGGCTGTGCCTGGGCGGATCGTCCGGCATCAACATCGCGGGCGCCATCCGCATGGCGCGCGAGATGGGGCCGGGCCATACGATCGTCACCATCCTGTGCGATTACGGAACCCGCTATCAGACAAAGCTGTTCAACCCCGACTTTCTGCGCGCCAAGGGCCTTCCCGTACCGGAATGGCTGACCCGTCCGGCGCCGGATCTGCCGCAGGTATACGAAGACTGAAAGGTTTCATGCGACATCTGATTGCAACGTTCCTGGTGGCGCTGCTGGCCCTGACAGCCGCGCCCGCCATCGCCCAATCCGTAAACTATGACACCTGGAACCAGGTCGCCGAACGCGCCGAGTCGCTGACCGCGAACCCTCAGGCCACCAACGAGGAACTGGCCCGCACGCGGGCGCGGATCGTCGACTGGCGGGATCGGCTGCAGGAGGGTCAGAACGCCAACGGCGACCGCATCGCCACCCTGCGCAACCAGATCGAGGCCCTTGGCCCCGCGCCCGCAGAAGGTGCGACCGAGGACGAGGAGGTCGCAAACCGGCGGACCGAGCTGAACCAGCAGCTGTCCACCGCCCAGGCCCCACGCATCGCCGCGACCGAGGCCACCAGTCGCGCCAACTCCATCATCGGCCAGATCGACGAGATCGTGCGGCAACGTCAGGCGCTGGAACTGGCCAAGCAGACGCCGTCGCCGGTGCTGCCCGCATCGTGGGCCGCGGCGGCGACGGACGGCCTTGCGCTGCTGGAGGGTGTCGGAGGGGAGGTGTCGGGCCAGGACGCGACGCCCGAAATCTGGGCCGACCTGCGTCCCCGGCTGCCCTATGTCGCGGGCTATCTGATCGCGGCGTTGCTGATCCTGACCTATGGCCGGGCATGGATCGTGGCGCTGCCCACCCGCCTGTCCAGCCGGGCGTCGGAATATTCCAAGGCGGTGCTGGCGTTCGTCGTGTCCCTGGGCCAGATCGCCGTGCCGATGGCGGGTGTCTATCTGGGCATCAGCGCCATCCAGGCCACCGGTCTGCCCGGACCCTGGACGACGCCGTTCCTGAATGCGCTGCCGGTGGCGGCGGTGATCCTGTTCGGCGGGATTTGGATGGCCCGTGCGCTGTTTCCGCGCACCGCCATCGCCTATACCTCGCTGCAGATGACCGAGGAGGCCCGCGTCTCGGCAGGTCGCATGGTCCAGACGCTGGCCCTGCTGATGGCCATCCACCACATCCTGTCGCGTGCCATGCTGCCGCTGTCGGGCCTATATGAACAGGGCGAGGCGCAGGTCGGCCGCGTCCCCGTCCAGTTCGGAGAGGCGTCGGCCGGCGTCTGGCACCTTGTGCTGATCGTGCTGGCCGCGCTGGCGATGTTCCGGCTTGGCAACATCCTGCGGCGGCTGACACGCGATGCCGTGACGCAGGACCTGTCCTATCGCCACTGGATCGCGGCCTGGGCGGGGCGTCTGACGCGGATCATCGCGCCGATCGCGGTGCTGCTGACAGCGGCCGGTTTCGTCAACCTCGGCAATCTTCTGGTCTGGCCGTGGCTGTTCTCGCTGGCGCTGGTGGGGCTGCTGATCCTGCTGCAGGACTTCACCGCCGACCTGTTCAACATGATGCAGCGCGGGGCCGAGGGCGCACGCGAGGGGCTGGCCCCGCTGCTGACCGGATTCGGCCTGGTCCTGGCGTCGATCCCGATCTTCCTGATCATCTGGGGGTCGTCCGGCGCCGAGCTTGCCGAATACTGGGTCCGGTTCCGCCAGGGCATCAGCCTGGGCGGGGTGAACCTGTCGCCGGGCGCGATCCTGACCTTCCTGATCATCTTCGCCATCGGCTATGCGCTGACGCGCGGGGTGCAGGGGATGCTGCGCACCTCCATCCTGCCCAAGACGCGGCTGGATGCGGGCGGACAGAACGCCGTGGTGTCGGGCCTGGGCTATGTCGGGATCTTCCTGGCAGCGCTGTTGGCCATCACCTCGGCCGGGATCGACATGTCGTCCTTTGCGATCGTCGCGGGTGCGCTGTCGGTCGGTATCGGTTTCGGCCTGCAGAACATCGTGTCGAACTTCGTCAGCGGGATCATCCTGCTGATCGAGCGTCCGGTCAGCGTCGGCGATTGGATCAGCGCCGGCGGCCAGCAGGGCATCGTCAAGAAGATCTCGGTCCGCGCCACCTTGGTCGAGACCTTCGACAAGACCGAGGTGATCGTCCCGAACAGCGACCTGATCAGCCAGCCGGTGACCAACTGGACGCGCCACAACAAGGTCGGCCGGATCATCATCCCCGTCGGCGTTGCCTATGGCAGCGACACGAAGAAGGTCGAGAATGTCCTGCGCGAGATCGTCGAGGATCACCCGTTGGTCTCCATCGACCCGGCACCGGCGATCCTGTTCCGAGGCCTTGGGGCAGATGCCCTGAACTTCGAGATCCGGGCGATCCTGGCGGATGTCGGCACGGGGCTTGGCGTGACGTCGGACCTGCTGCACTCCATCGTCCAGCGCTTTGGCGCAGAGGGGATCGAGATCCCCTTCGCACAACGCGACATCTGGCTGCGCAACCCCGAGGCGCTGCCCGGTCAGTCGCACGGGCCCGCGTCGCGGAACGCGCAGCCGGGTGCCCTGACGGCACCCACGACCGTCAGCCCCGAACTGACCCGCGATGACGCCGATGAGGCGCCGGGCCTGCCGGACGACGGCGACAGCCGCTGATCGACCGTCCGGGGCATGGGGCCAGTCGCCGCATGCCCCGGATCAGGCCACCATCCGGTCGGATTGGACGTCATTGTCACCGTCATCGGGCAAACCTTCGCGCGACAGCATCACCGCAACGCCCCGCAGCCAGGGGATATGGGCGCAGATGATCATCAGCGCGACCATGATCGGAACCGCCAGGAACATCCCCGGCACCCCCCAGATCGCCCCCCAGAAGGCAAGCGACAGAATGATGCCGAAACTGGACAGCCGCAGCGTCTGGCCCAGCAGCATCGGATCGATGATGTTCCCGATCAGGAACTGCGTGACCGCGCACAGCACGCCCACGATCACCGTGGCCGTCGGGTCGCCGGTCAGCACGAAGGCTAGAAGGACCGCGATCAGCGTCGCGATGATCGACCCGACCGACGGGATGAAGTTCAGGACGAAGGTCAGCAGGGCCACCGCGGTTGCCAGCTCCAGCCCCATCGTCCAGAAGATCAGCCAGACGATCGAGGCCGTGACTGCGCTGACCCCGGTCTTGACCACCAGATAGCGGTTCACGCGGTGCATGATGGACGCGATGATGCGGCGGATCTGGCGCGCATGGTCGGCGTCATTGGCCAAACGCTCGATCTTCAGCGGGAACCACACCTGTTCGGCGAACATGAATCCCACGAACAGGATCACCAGCACGCTGCCCGACAGCAGCCCGGAGGCCTGTCCCGCCAGCGACCGGATCCAGCCGGTGATGTTGAAGTTGGTCAGCGCCGTGATGATGCGTTCCTGCGCCTCGGGGCCAAGACGCTCGGTTAGGGCGGGCAGGGCGGCCTGCGCCCGTTCGGCATAGCTGATCGCCAGGAACACCACCTCGTTCACCTGCGCGACGATGGTGGTCGACACCCACAGCAGTCCAAGCGCGATCCCGATCAGCGCCAGCGTGGTTGCCAACCAGTTCGGCACCCGAAGCCGGGTCGAGATGGCGTGGATCGCATCCGAGGTCAGCGAGAACAGGATGATCGCGATCGCCAGAGAGATCAGGATGAACTTGGCCTGCACCAGCATGAACATCAGCAGCGAGAATGCGATCAGCCCCAGAAACCCGGTCTGCAGGCGCTCTCTCAGCACGGTCTCGTTCGAATGGTCCAAATGACGCCCCTGCGGATCGGAAAAACCCGACCCCGGCGGCCGGGGTCGGGTCGATGATGTCAGTCCTGCGCGGGCTCGGTCCGGCCGGGATCGCCCTCGTCCAGGTCGACCGCGTCGCCCTGTTCGGCAATCCGCGCGACCGAGACGACGACCTCTCCGGCGGCGGTGTTGAAGACCCGCACCCCGCCCGCGCTGCGCGAGCGGAAGCTTATGCCCTGCACCGGGACCCGGATCGACTGTCCGGTCGATGTCGCCAGCATGATCTGGTCAAAGCTTTCGACCGGGAAGCTGGCGACCAGCGGGCCGCCCCGCATGGCGCGGTCCATCGCCATCACGCCTTGGCCCCCACGGCCACGGACCGGATAGTCGTGGCTGCTGCTGATCTTGCCCGATCCCTTGGCGGTGATGGTCAGGATCAGATCTTCGGCCGCCGACATTTCGATGTAGCGTTCCTGGGTGACGGTGCCCTCGGGGGTGTCGTCATCCTCGTCCGCTTCGGCGCCGTCGTCCAACGCACCGGCAACCGCACGGCGCATCTTCAGATAGGCCACGCGTTCGGACGGGTCCGCCTCGAAATGGCGGATGACCGACATGCTGACGACCTTGTCGCCCTCGGCCAGACGGATGCCCCTGACGCCGGTGGAATCGCGGCCCTTGAAGACCCGCACCGCCGTGGTCGGGAAGCGGATCGCGCGACCCTGCGCGGTCACCAGCATCACGTCATCCTGCTCGGTCGCCATCCGCACGTTCACCAGCGTGACGCCCTCGGGCAGCTTCATCGCGATCTTGCCGTTCGCGCGCACGCTGCCGAAATCGGACAGCGCGTTGCGACGCACGTCGCCGTCATCCGTGGCAAAGACCACCTGATAGTTGTCCCATTCCGTTTCCGGCGCATCCATCGGCAACAGCGCCGCGATGCTGACGCCCGCGCCGATGGGCAGGATGTTGACCATCGCCTTGCCCTTGGAGGTGCGGCCCGCCAGCGGCAGGCGCCAGGTCTTCATCCGATAGACCATGCCGTCGGTGGTGAAGAACAGCAGCTCGGTATGGGTGTTGGCCACGAACAGCGTGGTGACCACGTCGTCTTCCTTGGTGGCCATGCTGGACAGACCCTTGCCGCCGCGCCGCTGCGCGCGGAATTCGGCCAGCGCGGTCCGCTTGATGTAGCCGCCAGAGGTGATGGTGACGACCATGTCCTCGCGCTCGATCAGGTCCTCGTCCATCATGTCGCCGGACCAGTCGACGATCTCGGTGCGGCGCGGCACGGCGAACAGATTGCGGACCTCGCGCAGCTCGTCCGCGATGATCGCCATGATCCGTTCGCGCGACGCCAGGATCGCCAGATAGTCGCGGATGCTGTCGGCCAGCGACTGCAGCTCGTCCGTGATCTCCTTGACGCCCAACTGGGTCAGACGCTGCAGGCGCAGCTCAAGGATGGCGCGGGCCTGCGTCTCCGACAGGTTGTAGGTCCCGTCCTCGTTCACCGGATGCAGCGGATCGTCGATCAGGCGCAGGTATTCGACGATGTCATGGGCGGGCCAGCGCCGCTCCATCAGCTTCTCGCGGGCCTCGGCGGCATCGGCGCTGCCGCGAATGGTGGCCACGACCTCGTCGACATTGCTGACCGCGACGGCCAGGCCGCACAGGACATGGCTGCGTTCACGGGCGCGGCGCAGCTCGTAGGCGGTGCGGCGGGCGACGACCTCCTCGCGGAAGCTGATAAAGTAGGTCAGGAAGTCGCGCAGCGCCAGCTGTTCGGGCTTGCCGCCGTTCAGCGCAAGCATGTTGCAGCCAAAAGTCGTCTGCAGCTGGGTAAAGCGGAACAGCTGGTTCAGCACCACGTCGGGGGTCGCATCACGCTTCAGTTCGACCACGACGCGCACGCCATGGCGGTCGGATTCGTCCTGGACGGTGGCGATGCCCTCGACCTTCTTCTCCTTGGCCAGTTCGGCGATCCGCTCGATCAGGGTCGACTTGTTCACCTGATACGGGATCTCGTCGATGACGATGGCAAAGCGGTCCTTGCGCGGTTCCTCGATATGGGTCTTGGCGCGGATCATGACGCTGCCGCGACCTTCCAGATAGGCCTTGCGCGCCCCGGACCGGCCCAGGATCGTGGCGCCCGTGGGAAAATCGGGGCCCGGGATGATCTCCAGCAGGCGCTCGGTGGGCAGGTCGGGATCGGCGATCAACTCCAGCGTGGCGTCGATGACCTCGCCCAGGTTGTGCGGCGGGATGTTGGTCGCCATGCCGACGGCGATGCCGCCCGCGCCGTTGACCAGCATGTTCGGGAACCGCGCCGGAAGGACGGTCGGCTCGCGGTCCTTGCCGTCATAGTTGTCCTGGAAATCGACGGTGTCCTTGTCGATGTCCATCAGCAGGAAGTTGGCGGGCTTGTCCATCCGCACTTCGGTATAGCGCATGGCCGCGGCCGGATCGCCGTCCATCGACCCGAAGTTGCCCTGGCCGTCCAGCAGCGGCAGCGACATCGAGAACGTCTGCGCCATCCGCACCAGCGCGTCATAGATCGCGCTGTCGCCATGGGGGTGATACTTGCCCATCACGTCGCCCACGGACCGCGCGGACTTGCGATAGGGCTTGTCGGCGGTGTTGCCGCTTTCGTCCATCGCATAGAGGATGCGGCGGTGAACCGGCTTCAGGCCGTCGCGCAGGTCGGGGATCGCCCGGCTGACGATCACCGACATGGCATAGTCCAGATACGAGGTCCGCATCTCGGCGCTGATGTCGATCATGGGGCCGTCGTGATGCATCACGACGCGGCCCGCGGCACCGTCTTCGGGGGTTTCGGGCAGATCGTCTTCTGGGGTGTCGGCCACGGGTATTCCTCAACATCTAGTTGGGGTTCGGTATAGCCGAGCCTGCCGCAGGGGGCAATCGCGCCCCGCCCCCAAGGTCAGGAAATCACGCCTTGCGGGGACCTCAGGCGCCATTGCGGGCGGCCACTGCCCACAGGCCCGCCAGACCCGCCGACAGGATCGCGTTCCAGCCCGCCATCGACACGCCCATGAACTGCCACGCGATCTCGTCGCAGCGGACCACGGGGGCGGATTGCAGGCGGGCCATCAGGTCCTGCGTGGTCATCCGCGACAGATCGCCCACGCCGCCCGAACAATGCGCCGGCCCGGCCCACCAGGTCATCTCGACCCCGACGTGATAGATCGCAAGCCCCATCGCCGCACCCGCGGCGATCATCCCCAGAACCGCCAGCGCCGGCACCCGGCCGGTCAGCCAGATCAGCGCCGCGATGCCCGCCGCCGCCACATGCGGCCAGCGTTGCAGGATGCACAGCTCGCACGGGGCATAGCCCGCCGCCTGAAACCCAAGCGCCGCAATCAGCAGCAGCGCGGACCCCGCGCCCGCCAGAAGGGAAAGCCTGATGCCCGTCACAGGTACCTCACCGCCGCAAAGCCGCCGATCAGGCAGGCCATGAAGATGGAGAACATCAGCCCAAGCCGACGTTCGATGAAATCGCGAATCGGCGGCCCGAACCGCCACAGCAGCCCGGCCACGACATAGAACCGCCCCGCGCGGCCGATGATGCTGGTCAGCACGAACAGGGGCAACGAAAAGCCCACGGCGCCTGAAAAGATGGTGATGACCTTGAACGGAAAGGGCGTCAGCGCCGCGACCAGCACCGCCCAACCGCCGAACTCGGCAAAGCGCGCGGCCAGGTCGTCGAACGCGGCCTCCTTGCCGTACATGGTCAGGACCCACATGCCGACGCTGTCCATCAGGATCGCGCCGATCGCGTATCCCAGCAGCGCGCCCAGAACCGACCCCGCCGTGGCGATGAAGGCGATGGCCCAGGCCCGCGCCCGCTGCGCCAGCACCATCGGGATCATCAGCACGTCGGGCGGGATCGGAAACACCGAACTTTCGATGAAGCTGACCGTGAACAGCGACGCGTTCGCGTGGCGGTGCGACGCCAGCCCCATGGTCCAGTCGTATAGCCTGCGCAGCATGTCCGCCCCTTTGTCGCGTGCCCCGTGCATCCCCCCGCAGGGCCGTCGCGTCAAGCGCCTTGCACGCCCGTCGCGGCGCTGTGATGGTTGGCGGGAACCCCCGGCGGGGCGGGGCGTTCGGGGCGACAGCCAGCAGGGGGACCAGGGCATGCAGTGGCGCGGACGACGGGGCAGCGGAAATGTCGAGGATCGGCGGGGCATGGGCCGTGCCGGGGTCGGCGGATTGGGCGTGGCGGGCACGCTGGTGGTGCTGGCGGTCGGCTATTTCTTCGGGATCGACGTGACGCCGCTGGTCCAGGGCCTGGATCAGGGCGGTGGGCAGTCCACCGAACTGAGCCAGCGCGACCAAGAATGGGGCGAATTCGTCAGCGTGGTTCTGGCCGACACCGAAGAGGTCTGGCAGCCGGTGCTGCAGCAGCAGGCGGGCGTCGCCTATCAGGACCCGACCCTGGTCCTGTTCAGCGGCGTGGTGCAGTCGGCCTGCGGTGGTGCGTCGTCGGCCATGGGTCCGTTCTACTGCCCCGGCGATCAGCGCGTCTATCTGGACACCGACTTCTTCGACATGATGGCGGATCGCATGGGCGCGGGGGGCGATTTCGCCGCAGCCTACGTCATCGCGCACGAGGTGGGGCATCACGTCCAGAACCTGACCGGCACCCTTGGCGCCGCACAGCAGCCGGGTCTTTCGGAAACGCAGGCCAACCAGTTGTCCGTCGCGACCGAACTGCAGGCCGACTGCTATGCCGGCATCTGGGCACGCCAGGCGCAGGAACGTTTCGGCACCTTGGACGTTGGCGATCTGGACGAGGCGATGCGCGCAGCAGAGGCCGTCGGCGATGACGTGATCCAGGCCAGTGCGGGCCGGACCCCCATGCCCGACAGCTTCACCCACGGCAGCGCGGCGCAGCGTCAAGAATGGCTGATGCGCGGGTTCGACTCGGGCGATATGAGACAGTGTGACACGTTCGGCGCCGGGGCCCTGTGACTCCGACACCAAACAGACCGGAGGAAATGATGACCCTGATCCTGACTTTCGCGGGCCTTCTGACCGCTTTCGCCATCACCTTGGCCCTGGGGGCGCCCAAGCCCCGTCCGGTTGCCGTTCGCGATCGCGACTGACCGTTAGCGGGGCAGGCGGTGCGGGCGTTGGTCCTGCGTGGCCCAGTCCGGCCACCAGCCCAGCTTTTCCAGCGCCAGCAGCGCAAGCCCGATCGTTATCACGGCGATCACTAGCTTGACCATCTTGGCACTGGGAGGGTTGCGCGCCCATTTTGCCGCACGCAGCAGCCATATCATGTTCATCGCGCGTCCTGCCTGTTAAATCGGTGCCGAATCGAAACAGACGCCGCGACGAAACTCAAGAGCGATAGCCCGTGCCGAACCACCGCGACAGCCGCAACCTTCCCTACAGTGCCCGCCAGATGTACGATCTGGTGGCCGACATCGAAAGCTACCCGCAGTTCCTGCCCTGGAACAGTGCCGCCCGCATTCGGACGCGCACCACTCGCCCCGACGGCGCGGAGGAGATCGCCGCCGATCTGGTCATCAGCTTCAAGGTCTTTCGCGAACGCTTTGGAAGCAGGGTCGTCTTGTGGCCTGAACAGGACGGCGTCTGGAAAATTGACACGGAATATCTGGACGGCCCGTTTAAGTACATGCGCAGCGGCTGGTCGTTCAAGGATCGCCCGGAAGGGGGCTGTCATGTCGAGTTCTTCGTCGATTTCGAATTCAAGAACGCGATCCTGCAACGCCTGATCGGCGTCGTCTTCCACGAGGCGATGTCCCGCATCGTCCGCGCTTTCGAGGATCGGGCCCGCAAGCTGTATGGATGACAAGGAAAAAGGCCGCCCGGTGGGGCGGCCTTCGTCATTCAGCTCAGCGTCGATTTCAGCGCTTCTGCCTTGTCGGTGCGTTCCCAGCTGAACGCGGTCGCCCCGTTCAACGCGTAGGGTTCGCGACCGAAATGGCCATAGCTGGCCGTCGGGCGATAGATCGGATGCAGCAGGTCCAGTTCGCGGATGATCGCGAATGGGCGCAGGTCGAACACCTCGCGCACAGCCGCGACGATCCGGTCGACCGGCACGGTTTCGGTGCCAAAGCAGTTCAGGCTGATCGAGGTGGGCTCGGCCACGCCGATCGCATAACTGACCTGGATCTCGCAGCGCTTGGCCAGACCGGCCGCCACGATGTTCTTGGCAACCCAACGACCCGCATAGGCCGCCGAACGGTCTACCTTTGACGGATCCTTGCCCGAGAACGCGCCGCCGCCATGACGGGCCATGCCGCCATAGCTGTCGACGATGATCTTGCGCCCGGTCAGGCCGCAATCGCCGACGGGACCGCCGATGACGAACTTGCCGGTGGGGTTGATGAAGAACTTGGTGGCATCCGACAGCCATTCCGCGGGCAGGACCGGGCGGATGATCTCCTCGATCACCGCCTCGCGCAGGTCGGCCAGGCTGATCTCGGGGTTGTGCTGGGTGGACAGCACGACCGCGTCGATCCCCTCGGGGCGGCCGTTGGCGTCATAACGCAGCGTCAGCTGCGATTTGGCATCTGGGCGCAGCCAGGGCAGGGTGCCGTCGCGCCGTACCGCCGCCTGGCGTTCGACCAGGCGATGGGCATAGGTGATCGCGGCGGGCATCAGCACGTCGGTTTCGTCGCTGGCATAGCCGAACATCAGGCCTTGGTCGCCTGCGCCCTGCTCCTCAAGGCTGGCGCGGTCGACGCCTTGGTTGATCTCGGGCGACTGCTTGCCGATGATGTTGATGACCGAACAGGTGGCCCCGTCAAACCCCACATCCGACGAGTTATAGCCGATGTCGGTGATCACCCCGCGCACGATGGATTCCAGATCCACCCAGGCACTGGTGGTGATCTCTCCCGAGATGATGGCGACGCCGGTCTTGACCATGGTCTCGCACGCCACGCGGGCGCGCGCGTCCTCGGCCAGGATGGCGTCCAGAATCGCGTCCGAAATCTGGTCGGCGATCTTGTCGGGATGGCCCTCGGACACGGATTCCGAGGTGAAGGTCGAATACTCTGTCATGACATCAATACCGGTAATGGTCGGATTTGAAGGGGCCCTCCGGCGTCACGCCGATATAGGCGGCCTGTTCGGACGACAGCACGGACAGCTTCGCGCCGATCTTGTCCAGGTGCAGCCGCGCGACCTTTTCGTCCAGCGCCTTGGGCAAGATGTAGACGCCGGGCTTGTAGTCGTCGCCCTTGGTCCACAGCTCGATCTGCGCCAGCACCTGGTTGGTGAAGCTGGCCGACATCACGAACGACGGGTGGCCCGTGGCATTGCCCAGATTCAGCAGGCGCCCCTGCGACAGCAGGATGATGCGGTTGCCCGAAGGCATCTCGATCATGTCCACCTGGTCCTTGATATTGGTCCATTTGTGGTTGCGCAGCGCCGCGACCTGGATCTCGTTGTCGAAATGGCCGATGTTGCCGACGATCGCCATGTCCTTCATGGCGCGCATATGCTCCAGCCGGATCACGTCGCGGTTGCCGGTGGTGGTGATGAAGATGTCGGCGCTGTCGGCCACATCCTCCAGGGTCACGACCTCGAACCCGTCCATCGCGGCCTGCAGCGCGCAGATCGGATCGACCTCGGTCACCTTCACGCGGGCGCCCGCGCCCTGCAGCGACGCCGCCGAGCCCTTGCCGACGTCGCCATAGCCGCAGACGACGGCGACCTTGCCCGCCATCATCACGTCGGTGGCACGGCGGATGCCGTCGACCAGCGATTCCTTGCAGCCGTACTTGTTGTCGAATTTCGACTTGGTCACGCTGTCGTTCACGTTGATCGCGGGGAAGGGCAGCTGGCCGTTCTTCTGCAGGTCGTACAGGCGGTGGACGCCGGTTGTCGTCTCCTCGGACACGCCGACGATCTGGTTGCGCATCTTCGTGAACCAGCCGGGCGACTGCGCCAGGCGCTTGGCGATCTGCGCCTTGATGACGGTTTCTTCGTCCGACTGCGGCACGGGAATCACGTCCTCGCCGGCCTCGGCGCGGGCACCCAGCAGGATGTACAGCGTCGCATCGCCGCCATCATCCAGGATCAGGTTCGGGCCCTCGGGGAACTGGAACGAGCGATCAAGGTAATCCCAATGCTCGGCCAGGCTCTGCCCCTTGATGGCAAAGACCGGGACACCCGCAGCGGCGATGGCGGCAGCGGCGTGATCCTGGGTCGAGTAGATGTTGCAGGAGGCCCAACGTACATCCGCGCCCAGATGGGTCAGCGTCTCGATCAGGACGGCGGTCTGGATGGTCATGTGCAGGCTGCCGACGATCCGGGCGCCCGCCAGCGGCTTGGCCTCGCCGTATTCGGAACGCAGCGCCATCAGGCCGGGCATTTCCGTCTCGGCGATGTCCAGTTCCTTGCGGCCGTATTCGGCCAGCGCAATGTCCTTGATGATGTAATCGGTCACGGCTGCTCTCTTCGGTCATTCACAGGTTGCAACCGGGATACCGCAAGCACCATGGGTCCGAAAGGGGCTAATCCGTCACATGCCGGCCATATGGGGCTGGCTGCTGCGCGCCATGCGATGCACGAAATCATGCGTCAGATGCTTGGCGGTGGTCAGGGAATCGCGCTCTTCGGTCCAATCCTTCAGGCGGCCGTCCAGAACCAGCCGCGCAAGCCCCACCACATAGCAGCGCGCGGACAGGGCCAGCATCGCGATATCCTCGCGCGGGTGCAGGCGACCGGTATCGCGGGCCCGCGCCAGCATGCGCAGCGTCAGATCGGCGATGCTGTCGGTATAGCGCCGCAGGATGGGTTCGTGCCGCGCGTTGGTCAGATTGCAGTCCTGCAGCAGCCTAAACTGCGCGGGATAGCGGCAGGCCCAATCCAGATAGGTGTCGCCCAGGCTCAGGAACTGCGCAACGGGGTCGTCGGGATCGACGCGGACCACCGCGCGGGTGCAGCTGTCGATCAGCACAACCAGCGCCTGTTCGACGCTGGCCACCAGCAGGGCGCGTTCATCGGCGAACAAGGCACGGACCCGTTCGACGGGTTCGTCGACGGCTTCGGCAATATCGGCAATCGTGGGGGGCTGGCGGCGTTGGTCCAGAACAAGCGTCATCGCGGCACTGATGGCGCGGTCGTGCAGACCCCTGGGGTCACGGTGTTCCGACAGGTGTTTCATCACGATGCAATCCGATCCGTTGCGGGGTGGGCCAAACGAAAACAGATGACTTGAATGTGATTTAGGGTCAGAATGCCCCAGAAAAGCAGCCGTGGAATCTATGTAGCAACCAAATTTGTGCATCTTAAACGGGTGCGCAATTCGGATAAGACAATCATAGCACGAAGTGTCGCCTTGGCGACATATCTAAATGGACAGGTCCGCGTGCCGGGGGGCACGCGGACCTGTGATTTCAGCAAACTCGCGGTAGACGCGTATCAGGCGCCGGACCGTGCGACGCGCTTGCGTTCGTGCGGATCCAGGTGCCGCTTGCGCAGACGGATGTTCTTGGGCGTGACCTCGACCAGTTCGTCGTCGTTGATATAGGCGATCGCCTCTTCCAGCGACTGGCGGACCGGGGGCGTCAGGCGGACGGCCTCGTCGGTGCCGGAGGCACGGACGTTGGTCAGCTGCTTGCCCTTCAGCGGGTTCACCTCAAGGTCGTTGTCCCGGCTGTGTTCGCCGATGATCATGCCCTGATACAGCTCTTCCTGCGCGCCGATGAAGAACTTGCCGCGATCTTCCAGTTTCCACAGCGCATAGGACACGGACACGCCGTTCTCCATGCTGATCAGCACGCCCTGGCGACGGCCCTGGATGGCACCCTTGTGCGGCGCCCAACCGTGGAAGATGCGGTTCAGCACGCCGTTGCCGCGCGTATCGGTCATGAACTCGCCCTGATAGCCGATCAGGCCCCGCGACGGGACATGGGCCACAATGCGCGTCTTGCCGACGCCGGCAGGACGCATCTCGACCAGGTCGCCCTTGCGGTCGCCGGTCAGCTTCTCGATCACCACGCCGGTGTATTCATCATCGACGTCGATGATGACTTCCTCGATCGGCTCCAGGCGCTGGCCGTCCTCTTCCTTGTAGATCACGCGCGGGCGGCTGATCGACAGCTCGAACCCTTCGCGGCGCATGTTCTCGATCAGGACGCCCATCTGCAGTTCGCCCCGACCCGAGACAACGAAGGCCTCGCCGCCGGGGGTGTCCTCGACCTTGATGGCGACGTTGATCTCGGCTTCTTTCATCAGGCGCTCGCGGATCACGCGGCTCTGGACCTTCTTGCCGTCCTTGCCGGCAAGCGGGCTGTCGTTGATGCCGAAGGTGACGCTGATGGTCGGGGGATCGATCGGCTGCGAGGGCAGGGCCTCCATCACGTCCGGGTGGCACAGCGTGTCGGCCACGGTGGCCTTGGCCATGCCCGCGATCGTCACGATGTCACCGGCCTCGGCCACGTCGATCGGGGTCTGGGTCAAGCCGCGGAACGCCATGATCTTGCTGATGCGGAACTGCTCCAGCCGCTCGCCGTCGCGCGACAGTGCCTTCAGCGTGTCGCCGGCCTTGGCGGTGCCCGCCTCGACGCGACCGGTCAGCAGACGGCCCAGGAAGGCGTCGGCGCCAAGCGTTGTCGCCAGCATCTGGAACGGCTCGTCCGCGCGGGTGATCTGCTTGGGCGGCTGGACGTGCTTCAGGATCAGGTCGAACAGCGCGTCCATGTTCTTGCGCTCGCCGTCCAGCGTCGCGTCGGCCCAACCGCCGATGCCCGAGGCATAGACATGCGGAAAGTCCAGCTGCTCGTCGCTGGCGCCCAGGTTGGCGAACAGGTCGAACACGTCGTTCAGCGTCTCGTCGGGCTCGGCTGCAGGCTTGTCGACCTTGTTCAGCACGACGATCGGGCGCAGGCCCAGGGCCAGTGCCTTGGATGTCACGAACTTGGTCTGGGGCATCGGGCCTTCGGCCGCGTCGACCAGAAGGCAGACGCCGTCCACCATCGACAGGATGCGTTCGACCTCGCCGCCGAAATCGGCGTGGCCGGGCGTGTCGACGATGTTGATGCGCGTGCCCTTCCATTCGACCGAGGTTGCCTTGGCCAAAATGGTGATGCCGCGTTCACGTTCGATGTCGTTGCTGTCCATCGCGCGTTCCGCGACGGCCTGGTTGTCGCGGAAGGAGCCCGACTGACGCAGCAGCTGGTCCACCAGGGTGGTTTTGCCGTGGTCGACGTGAGCGATGATGGCGATGTTGCGGATATCCATGACGGCCTTAATCTGTAGGTTTCGCGGCTGCCCTAGCCGATAAGGGCCGCGAATGCCAGCCCGCAAATGCGCGTGGCCCCCGACACGGGGGTCGGGGGCCACGCTTGTCACAGTTCCGTCGCGTCGGACGGAGACGTCCGGTCAGGTGCGGCGACGCGACAGGCCGCCCCAGACACGGCCGGCATCGCGGTCCGAACCGCCCTTGATGGCGCCCATCCAGGCGGCCAGACCGGCAACCAGCGACGACACGGCCAGGAACAGCGCGCTCCACACCGCACCGCGGCGGGCGGATTCGGCAGCGGCGATGGCGGCATCCTGTGCCTCCTGCAGCTGCTGTTCGGCCTGCGCCTGCAGTTCCTGGGCGCGCTGTTCGGCAGCGGCCACGGCTTCCTCGGCCTGGGTCCGCGCTTCTTCGATGCGGGCTTCGGCTTCGGCACGCAGGTCCTGGGCCTGGGTCACGGCTTCCTCGACGCGGGCGTCGATCTGGGCCGGGGTCAGGTCGGTACGGGCAGCAAGCGCGTCGCGCAGATAGTCCAGATCGTCATCGGCCACCTCGCCCGTGCGCAGCACGGTGCCCAGGATGCCGGTGACCTCATTGCGGATCGCCTCGTTCGAGAACTGATCCGGTGCCGCAGCCTCGCTGCGCAGCAGACGGTCGGTCACATAGTCCAGCGGATTGCCGCCCATGTCCTGACCACCAGCGGCCTCACCGGCGCCCGAGATCGCCCCGCCAGCCAGCTGACCGACGCCGCTGACGGCACCGCCAGCGATCTGGCCAACGCCACCAACCACGCCGCCGGCCAACTGACCCGCGCCCTGAACGGCACCACCCACGGCGGAACCCGCAGCCTCGACTGCGGTCGACGCCGCATTGCCGGCCGCGCGAACGCCGCTGGACACTGCGCCTGCAGCCAGGATGCCCGTCAGGATCATGCCAATCGCCCAAACGGTCAGGCCATGAATGCCATCGCGTGCGTCGGTTTGGTCCTCACCGGAATGGGTGCGACGGCGCATCCGCCCTGACACGTATCCACCCAGACCATAGACAGCCACCATGGACGCGAAGGCGAACAGGCCGACCAGGATCAGGGCGAACGTGCCCAGACCTTCTCCCGGCTCTGCCGAGACGGAACCAAGGCCGATGGCAGCCGTGAAGCCCGTGAAGACGACCGAGGCGCCTGCGGCGATGGCCGCACCGGCAAGGATGGATGCCCAGTCGACATGGGGGCGCGAGCCGGTGCCGGCTGCTTCGAGGTTTTCGTTCATGCTGTTAACCCTCAACGCAGGCCGAGGAACGACAGGACGAACAGGACGACGACAACCAGGCCGACAATGTAGATGATCGAGTTCATGGCATTTTCCCTTTGCTTTGGGCGTCTGCCGCGCCCGGGGGCGCGACACGGCGACGCATCTGTCAGCAAACGGACCACGCTGCGCGCAAGTTCCCTGTTGCACAGGAAAATCCGACCGGATGTTGCGCGGGTTCAACCGGCGGCGTGCAGCCAGCCCAATCCGGACTGGGTGGTTCGGACGGGGGCGTATTCCGCCGACACCCAGCCACGGTACCCCCAGTCGTCCAGCTCCGCGAACAGGGCGGGATAATCCAGGGTGCCGACGTCAGGCTCGTTCCGGCCCGGATGGCCCGCGATCTGGATGTGGCGCACCAGCGGGGCGACCTTGCGCCAGCAGGCCTGCATGTCGCCCGTGATGACCTGCGCGTGATAGGTGTCCAGCTGCAGCCCAAGGTTCGGCGCGGCGATGCGGTCGATGATGTCGATGGCCATGCCGTAATCTGTCAGGAAATAGCCCGGCATGTCGGTGTCGTTCACGGGTTCGATCGTCAGGCTGGCATGGGGGGCGCGGTCCGCGGCCCAGGACAGGTTCGCGACAAGGGTCTCCAGCGCCTGTGGGCCCTCGGCGCGACCGGCCATGATGTGGATGTGACGCGCGCGCAGCGCCTGCGCCACGCGCAGGCTGCGTTCGAAATCGCGACGAAAGCGATCCTCCAGCCCCGGAACGGCGGCAAACCCGCGCGGCCCGCCGGCCCAGTTCGGCGGCGGCGCGTTGATCAGCACGATCGGCAGCCCCGTCTTGACCGACGCGCGATAGAGGTCCTGCGCCGCGATGTCATAGGGGAACAGGATCTCGACCCCGGTGAACCCGGCCTCGGCCGCGGCGGCAAAGCGGTCGATCATCTGCAGTTCGGTGAACAGCGTCGTCAGATTGGCTGCGAACTGCGGCATTCAGGGCTCCAGGGCGAAAGACTGTCCGCCGGATCGCACCGCCGCGCGCCCGTCGGGCCCGGGATTGGCTGCGGCCGCCAGACGGTAGAAGGTCTTGCGGTCGATCAGCGCCTCCAGCCCGCCGCGCACATGGACATAGGGCCGCGGAACCTCGGCCGTGCCGCGGATGATGATCGCGTGATCCGGACCCGCCGTCACCCGTTCGCCCATGTTGGTGGTGAAGGTGATCGCGTCCTGGGCAATGTCGGCATCGGTGACCAGGAAGGGCGCATCCTCGACCTGAATGCCGATCTTCTCGACCGGAGAAACCAGGTAAAATCGGTCGCCCTCACGCTTCAGGATGCTGGCGAACAGGCGCACCATCGCGGGGCGTCCGATGGGCGTGCCTTCGTGCAGCCAGGTGCCGTCCGCGCTGATGGTCAGGTCCATCTCTCCGCAATAGGGCGGGTTCCACAGATGCACGGGCGCCGGCCCGTCCTTGGCCGCGATCGCCGCGGCCTGCGCCAGCCCGTCGGGGTTCACGCTTTTGTCACCGTTTTCCGCCATTCGATCTGGTCGCCTGTGTCTGGACTGCCTATGCTTTCCTTAAACCAGCGCGGGGGCAATGTCATGACGTCGGACGAATTTCTGGTGCAAGAGGTCCAGGCCCTGGCCGCCCGCCTGTCGGATGCCCGCGCCAGCGTCGAACGCCGTTTCGTGGGCCAGCACGAGGTGGTCGAACAGGTCCTTGCGTCGATCCTGTCCGGGGGACACGCGCTGCTGATCGGACAGCCGGGCTTGGGCAAGACCATGCTGGTCGACACGCTGTCGACGGTTCTGGGCCTGGACAGTGCCCGCATCCAGTTCACGCCCGACCTGATGCCCGCCGACATCCTGGGGTCCGAGGTCCTGGACGCGCGGCCCGACGGAAGTCGGGCGTTCCGCTTCATCGAGGGGCCGGTCTTCACCCAGCTGCTGATGGCCGACGAAATCAATCGCGCCAGCCCCCGCACCCAGTCCGCCCTGCTGCAGGCCATGCAGGAGCGCGAGGTCACCATCAGCGGCCAGCACCGCCCCCTGGGCCGTCCGTTCCACGTCCTGGCCACCCAGAACCCGATCGAGCAGGAGGGCACCTATCCGCTGCCCGAGGCGCAGCTGGACCGGTTCCTGCTGCAGATCGACGTCGATTATCCGGACCGCGACACCGAACGCCAGATCCTGATCGCCACCACGGGGCTGGAGGATGACACCCCGCACGCGGCCTTCACCCCCGACCAGCTGATCGCGGCACAGCGCCTGATCCGCCAGATGCCCGTCGGAGAGACCGTGGTCGAGGCGATCCTGGACCTTGTCCGCGCGGCCCGCCCCGGTGCACCCGAGGCCGCGTCCTTCGTCACCGATGCGCTGACCTGGGGACCGGGTCCGCGCGCCGCGCAGGCGCTGATGCTGGTCAGCCGCGCGCGTGCGGTGCTGAACGGCCGCTATGCGCCGACGCTGGACGACGTGGCCGCGATGGCGGCGCCCGTGCTGCGGCACCGCATGGCGCTGTCGTTTGCCGCCCGTGCACGCGGAGAGACGGTCGACGCGGTGATCGGCCGCCTGCTGGACGACCGCATCGGCACCCGTCGCGCCGCATGAGCGTCACGCCCACCGATCTGCGCGCCCGCGCCGAAGGCGTGGCGGGGCATCTGCCCGGCCTGATCCTGTCGGCCGAACGGCTGGCCGCGATGGTGGCCCCGGGCGCCCATGGCCTGCGCCGCGCCGGTCCCGGAGAGGATTTCTGGCAGTACCGCCCCGCGGGCGCGGGCGATGGCGCGCGCAGCATCGACTGGCGGCGGTCCGGCCGGTCCGACAGCCAGTTCGTGCGCGACCGCGAGGCGCAGACGGCGCAATCCGCCGCCCTGTGGCTGTCGCGCGCGCCCGGAATGGATTTCACCGGCGGGCCCGACCGCCCGACCAAGGCCGAACGCGGGCAGATCCTGACGCTGGCGCTTGGCATGCTGATGCTGCGCGGGGGGGAAAAGGTCGGGCTGCTGGGCCAACCTGCACGGGCCGGCCGCATGCAGGCCGACCGCCTTGCGGAACAGCTTGCCACGGGTACCGCCGCCGAGGATGCCGCCCCGGCCCACGCCCTGCGACCGAACCTGCGGGTGGTGATCCTGTCGGATTTCCTGACCGATCCGGGCTGGGTTGCGGACATGCTGGGGCAGGCGGCGGGCCTGGGCCTGTCGGGCCTGCTGTTCCAGATCCTGGACCCGGACGAGGCGCATTTCCCCTATGACGGCGCGGTCGAGTTCCGCTCTGGCAGCCTGCGGCATGACAGCCGCGATGCCGGCGGGCTGCGCGCGGCCTATCTGGCCCGGCTGGCCGAACGACAGGCCTGGCTGGAGGGGCAGGCGCGGCGGGCAGGCTGGCAGTTCGGCACGCATCTGACGGACGCCGACCCCGCACAGGCGCTGAACTGGCTGTGGCAGGCTTTGGGGCAGGGGGCGCGCTGATGCTGCTGCTGGGGCCCCTGGGTTTCGCCGCGCCGTGGCTGCTGGGCGCGCTGATCGCGCTGCCGGTCCTGTGGGTGATCCTGCGCGCCATGCCGCCCGCGCCGCGGCGGGTGATCTTTCCGGGCGTCGCCCTGTTGGCGGGGCTTGTCGATCGCGCGCCCATCGCCAGCCGCACGCCATGGTGGCTGCTGCTGATCCGCTTGGCGGCGGTGGCGGCGGCGATCCTGGCCTTTGCGGGGCCCGTCTGGCGCCCCGTGGTGCAGCCCGCGGCCGACGGGCCATTGCTGATCGTGATGGATGCGGGCTTTGCCGCCGCGCCCGATTGGGCGGCCCGCCAGACACGCGTCGAAACCGCCCTGACGGATGCCGCCGCCGCGGGTCGGCCCGCGGCATTGCTGATGGCCGACGGACGGGGACAGGGCGCGCTGGCGTTCCAGCCCGCCGATGCCCTGCTGTCCGGCCTGCGCGCGGCGCAGCCGCAACCCTGGTCGACGCGCCTGCCCGACGATCCGGGCGCCGCGCTGGCCGATGCGCCGGAGGGGTCGCTGTCGACGCTGTGGATCGCGGACGGGACCGATCATCCGAACCGCGCGGCGTGGCTGGCGGCCCTGGCGGATCGCGGCCCGGTGACGGTCGTGCCGCCCGCCCGTCCGCTGCGGACGCTGGCGCTGGCTGCGGGCGACACGCCGTCGCTGACGCTGACCTCGGTCGATGATGCCGCCCCGGCGATCCAGGCCATCGGCCCCGATCCGCAAGGGATCGAACGCGCCTTGGCCAGCCTCACGCCCGGTGACGCGACGGATGCCGACGGGCTGACCGTCCGCCCCGTGGCCATCGACCTGCCGCCCGAACTGCGCAACCGGATCACCCGCTTTCAGATCGAGGCCGAGACCCATGCCGGCGCGGTCGTTCTGGCGGATGACCGCGTGCGCCGCCGCAAGGTGGCCCTGGTCGGCGATCCGCTGGCCGAAGGCCAGCAGCTGTTGGCCCAGACCCACTACCTGCGCCAGGCGCTGGCCCCCACGACCGACTTGGTCGAAGGCGCCTTGGGCGATGTCCTGGACACTGCGCCCGACGTGATTGTGCTGGCCGATCAGGTGCAGCTGGCCGAGACGCTGGACCTGACGCAATGGGTGGCCGAAGGTGGGCTGCTGATCCGCTTTGCGGGGCCGCGCATGGCCGGTTACGACCGCCTGGCCGAAGAACCGCTGCTGCCTGTGGCGCTGCGCCAGGGCGGGCGCGACATCGGCGGCGCGCTGTCCTGGGGCGACCCGCGCGGGCTGGCGCCGTTCCCCGATGACGGTCCGTTTGCGGGCCTGCCCGTGCCGGATGATGTGTCCGTCCGCGCGCAGCTGATGGCCCAGCCCGCGCCTGATCTGGCGGGGCGCACCATCGCGTCGCTGTCCGACAACACGCCGCTGATCACCCGCGACCGGCTTGGCCAGGGGCAGGTCGTGCTGGTCCATGTGACGGCCAACGCCGAATGGTCGAACCTGCCGCTGTCGGGCCTGTTCCCACAGATGATGGAGCGCCTTGTCGCAACCGCCCGCCTGTCGCCGTCCGAGGCTGCGACCGAGGACCTGACCCAACCCTTCTGGACGCCCGAGGCCGTGCTGGACGGGTTCGGGCGTCCCGCCGAGGCCCAAGGCCTGACCCCGGTGCCCGCTGCCGATCTGGCGCAGGGGACGGGCCCCGACCGCCCCGCGGGCATCTATGCGGCGGGCGAGCGGCGCCGGGCGCTGAACGCGGGCGGTCCCTTCGTGCGGGCGACCTGGCCCGGTGCCACGGTCGAGACCGTCGCCGCCACGCCGGGACGCGACCTTATGGGCGCGCTGCTGGCCGCGGTGGCGCTGCTGCTGGCGCTGGATGCCATCGGGTCGGCCTGGCTGGGGCGCGGACGCAGGCGGGGGGCCATGGCGGCGGTCGCGCTTGCCTTGGCGATGCTGCCCGGCCCGCGGGCGCAGGCGCAGGACCTGGACCCCGATCTGATGCGCGCCGCGGCCGACGTGGCGCTGGCCTATGTCGTGACGGGCGACGCGCGGATCGATCAGGCTTCCGAACAGGGTCTGACCGGGCTGTCGCAGGCGCTGCGCAGCCGCACCTCGGTCGAGCCGGGACAGCCGATCGGGATCGATCTTGACCAGGACGACCTGTCGCTGCTGACGTTCCTCTACTGGCCCATCACCGATGCACAGCCTGCGCCCGGACCGCAGGCCTATCTGCGGCTGAACGCCTTTCTGCGGTCGGGGGGAATGATCCTGTTCGACACACGCGACGGCGACATCGCGGGTGTCGGCGGCCCCGACATGTCGCAGGCGCTGCGCCGCCTGGCCGCGCCGCTGGACATCCCGCCCCTTGCACCCATTCCCGACGATCACGTGCTGACACGGACATTCTACCTGCTGGACGACTTTCCAGGCCGCTGGCAGGGCAATCCGGTCTGGGCCGAGGCCCCGACCGTCTCGTCCCAGGCCGAGGCCGGCGTGCCGTTCCGCCAGCTGAACGACGGCGTCAGCCCGGTCATCATCGGCGGCAATTCCTGGGCCGAGGCCTGGGCGGTCAACGCCGACGGCTATGCCGCCTATCCCATCGGACAAGGCTGGGAGGGTGACCGCCAGAGAGAGATGGCGGCCCGGTTCGGCGTGAACCTGGTGATGTACGTGCTGACCGGAAATTATAAATCCGACCAGGTGCATGTGCCCGCCCTGCTGGACCGCCTGCGGACCGAGGAGATCCTGGCACCATGACATCCCTGACCCAGCTGCGGTTCGACCCGGCCCTGCCGTGGTGGGCCATCGGCATGCTGGCCGCACTGGCGGTGCTGGTCGCGGCCTTCGCGCTGTGGCGCGGGCTGCGGGGCTGGGCATGGCGCGGCTTGGCGGGGCTGGCGGCTGCGCTGGCTCTGGCCGGTCCGGCGTTGGAGCTGGGCACGCGCGCGGCCCTGTCCGACATCGTGATCCTGCTGGATGACCGCTCTGCCAGCCAGGCCCTGCCGGGGCGCGCCGCGCAGGTCGATCAGGCGGTGAACGACCTGTCCGCGGGCATCGCCGCATTGGCCGGCACCGACCTGCGCCGCGTGACCGTGGGCGACAGCGATGACGGCACGGCGCTGGCCACCGCCCTGTCGCGCGCCATCGCCGCCGAACCCGAGGCTCGGCTGGCCGGGGTGATCGCCGTCACCGATGGCCGCCTGCACGACCCGCAGATGCTGCCGCAGGGGATGGCGGCACCGCTGCACGTGCTGCTGACGGGACAACCGCAGGACTGGGACCGCCGCCTGGTGATCGAGGAGGCCCCGGCCTTTGGCCTGATCGGGCAGGAGGTCACCATCCGCCTGCGTGTCGAGGATCAGGGCCTGGTCCCCGAGGCCAGCCGCACCGGCAGCGTGACCCTGCACCTGTCCGTGGACGGAGAGGATGAACAGACCGTCGCCGTTCCCCTGAACACCAGCCTGTCCCTGCCGGTGACGCCCGGCCATGCCGGCCAGAACGTCGTGCAGATCGCGCTGGACGACGCACCCGGAGAGCTGACCGACCGCAACAATGCCGCCGCTGTCAGCATCAACGGCGTGCGAGACCGCCTGCGTGTGCTGCTGGTGTCCGGAGAGCCCCATGCGGGCGAGCGTACCTGGCGCAACCTGCTGAAATCGGACGCCGCTGTCGACCTGATCCATTTCACCATCCTGCGGCCGCCCGACAAGTTCGACGGCGTCCCGGTGGACGAGCTGTCGCTGATCGCCTTTCCGACGCGCGAGCTGTTCCTGGAACGGATCGATGATTTCGACCTGATCATCTTTGACCGCTACAGCGTGCGGGGGATCCTGCCGCCCGAATACTACATGAACATCGCCCGATACGTCGAGGAAGGCGGCGCGATCCTGGTGTCGGCCGGCCCCGAGATGGCGTCGGTCGAAAGCCTGAACCTGTCGCCTCTGGGGCCGATCCTGCCTGCGCGGCCCACCGGTCGCGTCATCGACCAGCCGTTCACGCCGCGCCTGACCGATGACGGGCGCCGCCATCCGGTGACCGCGGGCTTGGGCGGCCTCGATCCCGAGGCGCCCGATTGGGGCCGCTGGCTGCGCCTGTCCGAGGTCACGCCCACAGGCGACGCCCAGGTCGCCATGACCGGGGCCGAGGACAAGCCGCTGCTGATCCTGGACCGGGTCGGAGAGGGGCGCGTCGCGTTGTTGACCTCGGACCAGGTCTGGCTTTGGGGGCGCGGGTTCGAGGGGGGCGGCCCGCAGCTGGAGCTGCTGCGCCGCATCGCCCACTGGTCGATGAAGGAGCCCGAGCTGGAGGAGGAGGCACTGCTGGCGGATGTCCGCGACGGTCTGGCCGTGCGGTTCACCCGCCGCACGATGCTGGACAGCGCCGGACCGCTGCAGGTCACCGCCCCCGACGGCAGCATCAGTCAGGTCCCGTTGGCCGCCGACGGGCCGGGCCGGTTCGTCGCGGACTGGACCGCGCCCGAACCCGGCCTGTACCGCCTTGCGGATGGCGACATGCGCCGCGTGCTGGCGCTTGGCCCCGCGGCGCCCCGCGAATTCGAGGAGACGGTGGCCGACGCGCCCCTGCTGGCGCCGCTGGTCGAGGCCAGCGGCGGTTCGGTCCAGCGCCTGTCCGACGGCGTGCCGGACCTGCGCCAGACGCGTGCGGGCCGGGCGGCCAGCGGCGATGGCTTGGGCGGCCCCTGGATCGGCGTCACCCCGCGCGATGCCGCGACCGTCACCGGCCTGGACCGCCGGCCGCTGCTGCCTGGTTGGGCATGGCTGGCGCTGATCGCGGGGTTGATCCTGACCGGCTGGCTGGCCGAGGGGCGGCGCCGTCCCGCCTGACCCGCTTGCCATCCGGTCCCCCGGTTGGTAACCCCGACGAAACCGTCTCAAGGAACGCAAATGGCTGACGACACGCGCAATCCCGCCCCCTATACCGAGGCCGACCTGTCGCTGATCAAGCGGATCATCCCCCACCGCTATCCCTTCCTGTTCATCGACAAGGTGCGCGACATCGTCCCGTTCGAGAGTGCGGTGGGCATCAAGAACGTGACCAGCAACGAGCCGCATTTCCAGGGCCATTTCCCAAACCACCCGATCATGCCCGGCGTGACCATCATCGAGGCGATGGCCCAGACCGCGGCAGTCGTGGTGGGCATCAGCATGAACGTCATCGACGAGGAAATGCAGACCTATTTCATGGGCATCGACAACTGCAAGTTCCGCCGCATGGTCGTGCCGGGCGACGTTCTGGAACTGCATTGCCGCGCCATCCGCGGCGGCGGCAAGATCTGGAAGTTCGAAGGCAAGGCCATGGTCGACGGCCAGCTGTGCGCGTCGGCGGAATACACCGCGATGATGGCCCGCAAGGATGGCTGATGCCCTGATCCACCCTTCGGCCGTGATCGAACCCGGCGCCCAGATCGGCGCGGGGGTGCGCATCGGCCCGTTCTGCGTGGTCGGACCCAAGGTCCGGCTGGCGGACGGGGTGGAGCTGAAATCCCATGTCGTCGTGACCGGCGACACCTCGGTGGGCGAGGGGACGGTGATCTTTCCCTTCGCCAGCATCGGCGAGGTCCCCCAGGACCTGAAGTTCAAGGGCGAGGACGTCCGCCTGCAGATCGGCGCCCGCAACCGCATCCGCGAATACGTGACGATGAACCCCGGCACCGCCGGCGGCGGCAGCATCACCACCGTGGGCGATGACGGGCTGTTCATGGCGTCCAGCCATGTGGGCCACGACTGCCGGATCGGCGACCGGGTGATCCTGGCCAACAGCGTGGCCATCGCGGGCCATTGCGTATTGGAGGATGACGTGATCGTGGGCGGGCTGTCGGGCGTGCATCAATGGGTCCGCATCGGCCGCGGCGCGATGATCGGGGCGGTGACGATGGTGACTGCCGACGTGATCCCCTATGGCCTGGTCCAGGGGCCGCGCGGGCATCTGGACGGTCTGAACCTGATCGGGCTGAAGCGCCGCGGCGCGACCCGGTCCGACATCGCGGCGCTGCGGTCCCTGCTGGGCGACCTGGGCCGCGGATCCTTCCGCGATACGGCCCGTACGCGTGCCGAGGCGCAGGTGACCGGCATGGAACGCGATGTGCTGGACTTCATCCTTGGCCCGTCCGACCGCAGCTTTCTGGCGCCCAAACCCGAATGAGCCGGATCGCCATCATCGCGGGGCAGGGCGCCCTGGCCCCGGCCGTTGCCGCCTGCCTGGACGATCCGTTGGTCTTCGCCTTGCCGGGCTTTGCCCCGGACGGCCTGACCGCCACGACGTTCCAGTTGGAACGCTTGGTGCCGTTTCTGGATGATCTGCATGCTAAAGGGGTGACCCGCGTGGTCTTTGCCGGCGCGATCCGCCGGCCGCGGCTGGACCCCGAGGCGTTCGACCCGCGCACCGCGCAGCTTGTCCCCCGCATCCTGACCGCCATGCAGTCGGGCGATGACGCGGCGTTGCGAACAGTCCTCGAAGTTTTCGAAGAGAATGACCTTACGGTTTGTTCCGTCAGCGAAATTGCGCCTGATCTTATCCCGGAGGAAGGCATCCTGACCGGAGAGCCGACCGATGCAGACCGCAGGGACGCGGGCCGGGCCGCGCGAATCCTGGCCCAGACCGGGCCGCTGGACCTGGGCCAAGGGGCGGTCGTTGCGCAGGGCCTGTGTCTGGCATTGGAAACGCTGCCTGGCACTGCCGCGATGCTGGATTTCGCTGCGCGCCATGCCGACCTGCGCCCCAATCCCAAAGGCGCCCGCGGCGTCCTCTACAAGGCGCCGAAGCCGGGACAGGATCTGCGCATCGACCTGCCGACCCTTGGGCCCGACACGGTGGATCAGGCCGTATCGGCGGGACTTGCCGGCATTGCCTGGGCGGCGGGACAGGTGATCCTGCTGGACCGCCCGGAAATGGTGCGCCGTGCGCAGGCGGCGGGCCTGTTCCTGTGGGCGGCAGGCGGGCTGGACTGAAAAGGCTGGCCCTTTCGCGTCCGTCCCAATACCCATGACTTGGCAGCAAGAAGGCGGCACGGCATGCGTTATTTCCTGATCGCGGGCGAGGCTTCGGGCGACCAGTTGGGCGCCGCGCTGATGGCGGGACTGCGTCAGCTTGATCCGCAGGCAGAGTTCCTGGGCGTCGGCGGCCCCGCCATGACGCCTCTTGGCCTGACCAGCCTGTTCCCCATGGACGAGCTGTCGATCATGGGCATCTGGGAGGTCCTTCCGAAATACCGCCACCTGAAACGCCGCATCGCGCAGACCGCGCAGTCGGTCATCGATGCCGCCCCCGACGTCCTGATCACCATCGACAGCCCCGATTTCGGCCTGCGCGTCGCACGCCTGGTCCGTGCGCAGCGTCCGGACCTGCGGACGGTGCATTACGTCGCGCCCTCGGTCTGGGCCTGGCGGCCGGGGCGGGCGCTGAAGATGGCGCAGGTGATCGATCACGTGCTGGCGATCCTGCCGTTCGAACCGCCGCTGATGCGGGCCGCGAGCATGACCTGCGATTTCGTGGGTCATCCCGTCGCCACCGCCGACGTGGCCGGCCCGGACGAGGCGCAGTTGTTCCGAAACGCCCATGGCATCGCGCCCGACGCGCCGGTGGTCCTGTGCCTGCCCGGTTCGCGCCGCGGAGAGGTCACCCGACTTGGCCCGCGCTTCGACGAGGCGCTGATCCGCCTGCGGGATCGCGTGCCCGAGGTCCGCGTGGTGCTGCCGACGGTTCCGGGCGTGTCCGGGATGGTCCGCGACATGATCCGCCGCTGGCCCACAGCCCCCATCGTGATCGAGGAGCCGGATGAGAAGCGCGCCGCCTTTGCCGCCGCCGATCTGGCGCTGGCGGCGTCGGGGACCGTCAGCCTGGAACTGGCGGCCAACCGCATCCCGATGGTCATCGGCTATGACATGGCGCCGCTGTCGCGCCTGATCGTGGGGGCGCTGCTGCGCACCGACACCGTCACGCTGGTCAACTTGGTTAGCGAGACGCGCGCCGTGCCCGAGTTCCTGGGCAACCGATGCCAGCCGGGCCCCATGGCGCAGGCGCTGCAGGACGCGCTGGAGAACCGTGCAAAGCGGGGTGCCCAGCTGGACGCCATGGACCTGACCATGGACCGCTTGGGCAAGGGGGGAGAGGCGCCGGGCCTGCGCGCGGCGCGCTCCGTCCTTCAGGCGATCACAGGACCGCGGTGACGATGATCTCGACCGCGTAGTCGGGGGTCGCCAGCGCGGATTCGCCGGTGGCGCGGGCAGGCGTGTGGCCCTGGGGCACCCACGCATCCCAGACGGCGTTCATCTCGGCGAATTTCGCCATGTCGGCCATCCAGATCTGGGCAGAGACGATGCGGGTCTTGTCGGTCCCGGCCTGCGCCAGCAGCGCGTCGATCTGGTTCAGGATCGCGGTGGTCTGGTCCGTGACCGAGGTGCCCGGCTCCCCGACCTGGCCTGCCAGAAAGACGAAGCCGTTGGCGATGACCGCCTGGCTCATCCGCGGGCCGGTTTCCAGACGCTTGATATCGGTCATGATGCTCTCCTTTGGCGATATGCGCGCGGACGCTATACGGGGGGCGCGGGGGCGGCAAGGCGGGTTGCGGACGTTCCGGTTGCGTTCTATCCTGCGCCCATGTCCGACCTGTCCCCCTTACCCGCCATGCCCGGCCAGCGCCTTGCGCGCGGCACGGGGCGGCTGCTGCGCAGCCTTGACCACGCGGTGCTGACCGAGTTCACCCCTGTCCGGGGCCTGCGCGTCGACCTGATCAGCCTTGGCCCCAAGGGAGAGCTGTGGGTCGTCGAATGCAAAAGCTGTCGCGCCGATTTTCAGGCCGATCGCAAGTGGCAGGGGTACCTTGACTGGTGCGACCGGTATTTCTGGGCGGTCGACTGCGACTTTCCGACCGATCTGCTGCCCGATGACACGGGCCTGATCCATGCCGATGCCTTCGGCGCCGAGATCACCCGCATGGCCCCCGAACATCGCCTGTCTGGTCCGCGCCGCACCAAGGTGCAGCGCGACTTTGCGCGGGCCGCAGCCCTGCGGTTGCAGGTGATGTGCGACCCGGGCGCGCTTATCGCCGGGGCTTCTTAGGCTTGCCGCCCTGTGCCATGGCGCGGGCGGCCTCGGCCGCGGCCATCAGCTCTTCGGCGATCTCGGTCGCCTCCTCGGGGTCGAAGTCCATCGGCAGGTCCACGCCCTCTCCCTGCACATAGATCCGCACCATGCCAAGGTCGGTCGGGCCGATCTGGATGTTCGCGGTGATGTCGCTTTCGCTGTTGATGCCCATGGCTTGTCCTTTCGCGGTGAAACTTTCTGTATCGCGGACGCAATTTCACGGCAAGCGGGGCTTGCAACCCTGCTGACACGGGGCTAAAGAACCGCCCTGTGCCGCCTTAGCTCAGTTGGTTAGAGCGCTAGATTGTGGATCTAGAGGTCCCCCGTTCAAGCCGGGGAGGCGGTACCACCTTTCCCCAGCATCCGGCCACTTTCTGCACTGCAGCATCTTGCGCAGCGCGTCCCGCGCGTGAGACCATGCGCGCCATTGCAACCGGGAGAGGGACGCCGCATGGGCCTGCTGGGAATATTTCTGTCGCTGATACTGCTGATGTATCTGGCCTATCGCGGGATCAACGTGCTGATCCTGGCGCCACTGCTGGCGCTACTGGC
This sequence comes from Paracoccus sp. NFXS7, assembly GCF_040148865.1. Classification (NCBI taxonomy): domain Bacteria; kingdom Pseudomonadati; phylum Pseudomonadota; class Alphaproteobacteria; order Rhodobacterales; family Paracoccaceae; genus Paracoccus; species Paracoccus sp. NFXS7. The sequence goes on along the minus strand of NZ_JAKEKV010000001.1, from coordinate 39,662 downwards.
GGTGGTGATGTCCGGGGACCTGCCGATTCTGGCGACCTATACCCAGGTCTTCATGAATTCGCTTGGCGGCTATGTCATCACCTACTTCCCACTGTTCCTGCTGGGCGCGATCTTCGGCAAGGTCATGGCCGACAGCGGCGCCGCGCGATCGATCGCGGAATGGATCGTCGACAGGCTGGGCGCTCAGCGCGCAGTGCTGGCGGTCGTCCTGTCCTGCGGCGTGCTGACCTTCGGCGGGGTGTCGCTGTTCGTGGTGGCCTTTGCCGTCTATCCCATCGCCAACGCGCTGTTCCGTCGCGCCGACATCCCCAAGCGCCTGCTGCCCGCGGCCATCGCGCTCGGGTCGTTCACCTTCACCATGACGGCATTCCCGGGCACCCCCGCGATCCAGAACGCCATTCCGATGCCGTTCTTCGGTACGAACGTCTTCGCGGCGCCGCTGCTGGGCACGCTGGCCGGGGTCATCATGCTGGCGGGCGGCACGATGTGGCTGAACCGCCGCGCCCGCGCCGCCGGGGCCGAGGGCTATGGCGATCACCCCGTCACCGCCGCAGACGCAACCCTGCCCGAGGATGCGGACCTGCCACCATTCGCGCTGGCGATCCTGCCTGTTGTGTCGGTGATCGTCCTGAACGCGGTCCTGACCTGGTTCGTCTTCCCGAACATGTCCGCGGACTATCTGGCCGAACCGCGCTATGGAGAGACGACCCTGTCCTCGGTCGCCGGCATCTGGGCGATTATCGTGTCGCTGGTGGCGTCGATCCTGCTGGCCGTCGGCCTGAACCTGCGCCGCTTTGCCAACCTGCGCGAGAGCGTCAATTCCGGTACGATGGGGTCGCTGCTGCCGATCTTCAACACCGCGTCCGAGGTGGGCTATGGCGCGGTCATCGCATCCTTGCCGGCCTTCGCGCTGATCCGCGACGGGGTGCTGGGCCTGTTCCCGAACAACCCCGTGGCGTCGCTGTCTGTGGCGGTGAACGTGCTGGCGGGCATCACCGGGTCGGCCTCGGGCGGCATGTCGATCGCGCTGAACACGCTTGGCGAACAGTTCGCCACGATGGGCCAGGAACAGGGGATCAGCATGGAGCTGATGCACCGCGTCACGGCGCTGTCCTCGGGCGGGTTCGACGCGCTGCCGCATAACGGCGCGGTCATCACCCTGCTGGCCATCACCGGGCTGACGCACAGGAAAAGCTATCCCGACATCTTCGTGGTCGCGGTGCTGATACCGGTCATCGCCCTGATCACGGTGATCGTGCTGGGGACCGTGCTCTAACGGTACCCCTGAGCCTGCAGCTCGAACAGTTCGCGATAGCGGCCGGGCCGGGCGACCAGCTCCGCATGGCTGCCTTGGTCCTGGACGCGTCCGCCCTCCAGCACGATGATCCGGTCGGCCATCCGCACCGATGAGAAGCGGTGAGAGATCAGCAGCGCCGTCCGCCCCTGCGTCAGGTCGCGGAACCGCAGAAAGACCTCGTATTCCGCCCGCGCGTCCAGTGCGGCGGTGGGTTCGTCCAGCACCAGCAGCTGCGCATCGCGCATATAGGCGCGCGCGATGGCCAGCTTCTGCCACTCGCCACCCGACAGGTCCAAGCCGCGGGCGAACCGCTTGCCGACCATCTGGTCGTAGCCCTTGGGCAGCTTGGCAATGACCTGATCGGCCAGGGACCGTTCGGCGGCGGTCACGATGCGGGGGCGGTCGTCGCGCGCGTCGATCCGGCCGATGGCGATGTTCTCCGCCGCGGTCACCGCATAGCGCACGAAGTCCTGAAAGATCACGCCCACCGTGGCGCGCAGCTGGTCCAGGTCGTAATCGCGCAGGTCGCGCCCATCCAGCGTGATGCGGCCTTCGTCGGGGTCATAGAGACGCGCCAGCAGCTTGACGATGGTGGTCTTGCCCGCGCCGTTTTCGCCCACCAGGGCGACCGTCTCTCCGGCGCGCAGCTCCAGCGTCATGCCGCGGATCGCCCAATCCTCGCGGCCCGGATAGCGGAAGCCCACATTCTCGAAGCGGAAGCCCTGCGCGATGGGCGCGGGCACCGGCAGCGGATCGGCGGGGCTGGCGATGGCCGGGCGGGCGGTGAAGAAATCGAACAGGTCGTCCAGATACATGGCCTGACCCGCCATGCTAGAAAAGCCCGACAGCAGCCCCTCCAGCAGCCCGCGCAGCCGCAGGAAGCTGCCCGAGAGGAAGGTCAGATCGCCGATCGACAGCTGCCCCGTCAGCGTGCGCGCGATGATCCACAGAAAGGCCGCGTAATAGGCCAGCGTCCCAAGCGCGGTCAGCACCGCCATGACCGACAGCTGGCGGCGCTGGATCACCCGGTTCTCCAGATAGAACCGCCGGGCCAGGGTCAGATATCTGTCGCGCAGCCAAGGGCTTAGGCTGAAGATCTTAACCTCTTTCGCGGTCTCGGCGGTGGCTGCGATCATGCGCAGATAGTCGCGTTCGCGCCGGTCCGCCGCGCGGGCGTGGTTCAGCGCATAGGTGCGGGCGTTGAAATGCATCTCTCCCATCAGGGATGGGATCAGCGCCAGCGCGAGCAGCACCACCAGCCACGGGTTATAGACCACCAGACCCACGCCGAAGCTGATGACGGTGACGCTATCCTGCATCTGCTGCATCAGCTGGTTCAGCAGGGGGATGCGCCCCATCGTCTGGCGCCGCGCGCGGTCCAGGCGGTCCTGAAAGCTGGCATCCTCAAAGGAGGCCAGGTCCAGATCCGCCGCGTGATCCATCAGCCGGATCGAGATGTCGATGACCAGCTTCTCCTGCAGCAGCGCATCGGCATAGGCGACCAGCCGCCCCAGCACGTCCTGTGCGATCGCCAGCGCCAGTTCCAGCGCCACCAGCCCGATCAGCGGATGGGCCAGCCCGCTGTCCCACCAGCCGGCCAGCGTGTCGGGCCCGCCCGCCGCCGAGAGCGCCACGACCTGATCGATGATCAGCTTGCCCACCCACAGCATCGCGACGGGCATCAGCGCGCGCATCAGGCGCAGCGCCACCATGGCCAGGGTCAGCGCGGGGCTGGCCCGCCAGACCATGACCAGGAAGGGCGGGATGTTCTTCAATGCCGCCCAACGCGCCGCATAATCGGGGGATGCGGGCGCGTCGGGCGGCATCTCAGGCGGCCTCGGTCCGGCGGGCGTGGGCGATCTCGGTCTCGGTCAACGGTCCCGGAAAATGGCAGGCGACCTGATGATCGCCCACCGTCAGCACCGGCATCGACGCCGCGCATTCGGCCCGCGCGCGGGGGCAGCGCGTGCGGAACACGCAACCCGAGGGCGGGTTCATGGGCGAGGGCAGGTCGCCCGCCAGCGGCACGATGGTCTTGGCGGTCTCGATCGTCGGATCGGGCACCGGCACGGCCGAGAGCAGCGCCTGCGTATAGGGGTGATGCGGATCGGAATACAGCGCCTGCACCGGACCCATCTCCATCACCTTCCCCAGATAAAGCACCATCACGCGGTCACTGATATGCTTCACCACCGACAGGTCATGCGCAATGAAGATCAGCGCCAAGCCCAGATCCTTCTGCAGGCGGATCAGCAGGTTGATCACCTGCGCCTGGATCGACGCGTCCAGCGCCGAGACCGGCTCGTCGCAGATGATCAGCTTGGGCTCAACGATCAGGGCGCGCGCGATGCCGATGCGCTGGCACTGGCCGCCGCTGAATTCATGGGGATAGCGGTTGATCTGGTTGGGCAGCAGGCCGACCTTTTCCATCATCGCCTTGACGCGCTCGCGCACCTGGGCGCGGGGCAGGTCGGGGCGGTGCGTGGTCAGGGGTTCGGCGATGATCTGGCCCACGGTCATGCGCGGGTTCAGGCTGGCCAACGGGTCCTGGAACACCATCTGGATGTCTTGGCGATAGGCCATCATCTGCCTGGGTGTCAGCGCCAGAAGGTCCTTGCCGTCTATCCATTCAGCCTGGCCCGTAGCCGGGACCAGCCCGATCAGGGCGCGGGCCAAGGTCGACTTCCCGCAGCCGGATTCGCCTACCACGCCCAGGGTCTCTCCGGGCGCCAGGGCGAAATCGACGCCGTTCACCGCGCGCAGCGGGTTGGGGCGGGTCCAGGGCATCGCGCCCTCGGGGCGGATCTGGAAGGTCACGCGCAGGTCGCGCACGCTCAGAAGATCGCTCATGGCTTGGCCTCCGATCCGGGGGTCTGGGTGGCGCCGGCCGCACCGGCACCGGCGACGGCGCCCTCGGGCAGGGCGTCGGGCAGCGCGTCGCCGCCCCCCGCGACCAAGTCGGGCTGCGGGTCGTCGATCATACGCCGGGCCAGCACCTCGGCCACGGGGGCGTGGCAGGCGCGGGCGCGGCCGGAGGCAAAGACCTCCAGCGCGGGGTCGATGCTGGCGCAGCCTTCGCGGCGATAGGGGCAGCGCGGCTCGAACGCGCAGCCCGAGGGCGGGCGGCTCATGTTCGGGGGCTGGCCGGGGATGGCGCGCAGGTCCTCATCGTCCTGATCGACGCGCGGGATCGCGTCCAGAAGGCCCTGGGTATAGGGATGCGTGGGTTCGGCAAAGATCGGGCGCACCGGCCCGGTCTCGCGGATGCGGCCGCCATACATGACCGCGACCCGTTCGCATGACCCCGCGACCACGCCCAGATCATGGGTGATCAGGATCATCGCCATGCCGAAATCGCGCTGCAGGTCCGACAGCAGCGCCATGATCTGCGCCTGCACGGTCACGTCCAGCGCGGTGGTGGGTTCGTCCGCGATCAGCAGCTTGGGCCGGCACAGCAGCGCCATGGCGATCATCACCCGCTGCCGCATGCCGCCCGAAAATTCGTGCGGATAAAGCCGCACGCGCCCCTTGGCGTCGGGGATCTTGACGGCGTCCAGCATCTGCACGGCCTGCGCGACGGCATCGCGTTTCGACAGGCCCTTGTGCAGCGTCAGCACCTCGGCCATCTGGTCGGCCACCCGCATATAGGGGTTCAGCGAGGTCATCGGATCCTGGAAGATCATGGCGATCTGTTCGGCGCGGATGCGGTTCAGCACCTTGGGCGGGGCGTTCAGGATCTGCTGCCCGTCGAACAGGACGCTGCCCGAGGCGCGGCCGTTGCGCGCCAAAAGGCCCATGATCGCGAAGGACAGCTGCGACTTGCCGCTGCCGGATTCTCCGACGATGCCCAGGGTCTCGCCCGCATCGACGGACAGGGTCACGTCGTTGACGGCCCGCACCTCGGCATCGTTGGTCTGGAAGCGGACCGACAGGTCACGCAGTTCGAGAAGGGCCATGATTACCGCTCCTTGGGGTCGAGGGCGTCACGCAGGCCGTCGCCCACGAAGAAGAAGCCGAACAGCGTGATCACGAAGAAGAACAGCGGAAAGGCCAGCTGCCACAGCGTGCCATAGTTCATCGTGCCCGCCCCTTCGGAAATCAACGCGCCCCAACTGGTCAGGGGTTCCTGAACGCCCAGACCCAGGAAGCTGATGAAGCTTTCCGTCAGGATCATCAGCGGCACCAGCAGCGTCGCATAGACCGCCACCACGCCCAGCAGGTTCGGCACGATATGGCGGACGATGATGCGGAAGGACGACACGCCGGTGGCGCGCGCGGCCTCGATGAATTCTCGGTTCTTGAGGCTAAGCGTCTGACCGCGAACGATTCGGCTCATATCCAGCCATGAGATCAGGCCGATGCCCAGGAACAGCATCGACATCGACCGCCCGAACATGACCAGCAGGAGGATCAGCACGAACATGTAGGGGATCGACATCAGGATATCGACCGTCCGCATCATGATCTGGTCGGTGCGCCCGCCGACATATCCCGCGGTCGCGCCATAGAGCGTGCCAACGATGACGGCGATGGCAGCACCCACGACGCCGACCATCAGGCTGATGCGCGTGCCTTGCACGACGCGTGCATACAGGTCGCGGCCCAGGTTGTCGGTGCCGAAGAAGTGCCCGTTTTCCATCGACGGCTGACCCATCTGGGCGACCTGGCCCATGACGCTGAAATCCAGCTCCTCGTTAGACCATTGCGCGGCATAGCCGCCGAAGATCGCGAACAGTGACACCAGCATCAGGATCGTCAGGCCCAGCATCGCGGCCTTGTTGCGGAAGAAGCGACGGCGCGCGTCGGCCCAGGGGCTGCGGCCGCGGACCTCTGCCTCGACGAAACGGTCGGACAGGGACTGCATCTTGGATTGATCGATGACCATGACCTAGTACCTGATCTTGGGGTCGATCCATGCGTAAAGCACGTCGACGATGAGGTTGAAGAGGATGGTCAGCGCGCCCACCAGGATAGTAACGCCCATCATCACGGCATAATCGCGGTTCAGCGCGCTGTCCACGAAGGCCTTGCCGATGCCGCCGGTCGAGAAATAGATGTCGATCACCACCGATCCGGTGATCATCGACACGAAGACCGGCCCCAGATAGCTGATCACCGGCAGCATCGCGGGTTTCAGCGCGTGGCGGATGATGACGCGGTGTTCGGGCATCCCCTTTGCCCGCGCCGTGCGGATGTGGTTCGACCCCAGCACCTCCAGCATCGACGACCGGGTGATCCGCGCGATCGACGCCATGTAGCTGGTCGACAGCGCGATTACCGGCATGATCCAGAAGCTGGGATTGCTGAACGACCAGCCCCCGCCCGGCAGCAGCCCGTACCACAAGGTCAGAACCAGCACCAACAGGGGCGCCATCACGAAGTTCGGCAGCACCTGCGCGCCGATAGACACGCCCACGGCCAGATAGTCGACCCAGCTGTTGTGCCAGATCGCCGCCACCACGCCCAGGGCCACGCCCACGACGACGGCCGCCACGAAGGACAGCCCGCCATAGGTCAGCGTCACCGGGAATCCGCTGGCGATCAGCTGGTTCACGGTGCGGTCGGGATAGACGAAGCTGGGACCGAAGTCGAAATGCACGACCACGTTGACCAGATAATTCCAGATCTGCAGCCACAGCGGGTCGTTCAGACCGTACTGCGCCTCCAAGTTGGCAAGGACGGCCGGGGGCAGGGCGCGTTCGCCCGTGAAAGGTCCGCCCGGTGCGATCTGCATCAGGACGAAGGAGAAGACGATCAGCAGAAGCAGCGTGGGTATCGCCACCGCCAGCCGTCGCAGGATGAATGCGAACATCGCGTGGGGCCTTCCCTGCGGGATGGTTGAAAAATGACAGGGCCGGGGCGGTCGTGCCGCCCCGGCCCCCGGTCAGGATGGCTGCTTACTCCGCGACGCGGTACAGGTCCTTGGCGTACCAGGTGTTCAGCAGGTTCTCGCGCGGCAAGCCCTTGATGGCCGGGTTGATCATGTCGACCTTGGCATAGTGATAGACGAAGACCGCAGGATTCTCATCGGCCAGGATCTCCTCGGCGCGCTGATAGAGGGGGGTGGTGTCCTCTGCCGTGCGGGCCTCGACCAGCAGCTTGTCGTATTCCTCGTTCGACCACTTGCCGCTGTTGTAGCCGTCGGTGCGGAACCAGTCCAGGAAGGTCGTCGCCTCGTTGTAGTCGGCGCACCAGGCATAGCGTGCGATCTCGAAGTCCTGGTTCTGCAGGCGGTCGGTGTGGACGGCCCATTCGACGTTGTTCAGCTCGATCTCGATGCCAAGGGGGCGCCAGAACTGCTGGGCCGCGATGGCCAGCAGGCGGTGGCTGTCGTCGGTGTTGTACTGCAGCTGCAGGCGCACCGGGTTGTCGGGACCGTAACCGGCCTCGGCCAGCAGCTCGGCGGCGCGGGCCATGCGGTCTTCCTGCGACATGTCCTTCATGCCGCCCTCGGGCGCGGCAAAGCCGTTGATGGCCCAGTGCGTCCAGGTATAGGCGGGCTCCTGTCCGCCCTGCAGGACCTGATCCACGATGACCTCGCGGTTCAGCGACAGGGCCAGCGCCTCGCGGACGCGTTCGTCCTTCAGCGCCTCGGGGCCCTTCTCCGACAGGTTGAACACATAGGCGTAAGAGCAGCCGTAGGGGACAGACACGGCCTCTTCGGGGGATGCCTCGGCCAGGCGCGGATACTGGCCCGCCGGGATCTGCACGCGGTCCAGCTCTCCGGCCTGATAGCGGGTCAGGGCCACGTTGTTGTCGTTCACGGTGACGCCGCGCACGGTCTGCATCGCGACGTTCACGGCATCCCAGTATTCCGGGTTCTTTTCGAAGACGATCTCGACGCCCAGATTGTGGCTGGCCAGGGTATAGGCCCCGTTGCCGACCAGGTTGGCGGGCTGCACCCAGGCGTCGCCGTGCTCCTCGACCACCGCGCGGGGCACGGGATAGGTCGTGGTGTGCGACAGGGTGTTCAGGAAATAGGGGGTGGGCGTGGTCAGCGTCACCTGCAGCGTCTTGTCGTCCAGCGCGACGACGCCCAGCTGGTCGGGCTCCATCTCGCCCGCGATGATCTGCGTGGCGTTCTGCAGGTTCATCAGCTCCATGTACCAGGCGTATTCCGACGCGGTCTCGGGCGTGACGACCCGCTGCCAGGCATAGACGAAGTCGTCCGCCGTCACCGGGTCGCCGTTCGACCACTTAGCGTCGCGCAGCGTGAAGGTGTAGGTCAGGCCATCCTCGGACATCTCGTGGCTTTCGGCGACGCCGGGGATCATGTTGCCCGCGGCATCCTCGATCATCAGGCCCTCGAACAGCGAGCGCAGCGCGTCCGAACCCTCGACGTCGGTGTTCTTGGCCGGGTCAAGCGACTTGATCGCGTCCAGCAGCCAATAGGTATAGGTCTGGTTCTCGGCCAGGGTCTCGCCTTCGGCAGGCTGCACGGCCCAAGCGGGCATCGCCAGCGCGGTCAGCAGGGCGGTCGTCGCGAAAAGCTTGGTCATCCCAACTCCTCCAAGTTGTCTGTCGGTGTCGTGTCGCACCGGAATGGCGCGAGGTTTAGTGAAAGCACGGGTGTGGGCAAGCGGCGTTTCGCGCTTTCCAACCCGATCGCCCTGTGGAAAACAGGCCCGCATGACGCAACGGGGACATATCACGCTGGTGACGGGCGGCGCGCGGTCGGGCAAGTCGGCCCTGGCCGAACGGCTGGTCCTGCGCCATGCAATGCCGCGCATCTATATCGCCACCGCCCAGGCCCGCGACGCCGAGATGGGTGAAAGAATCAAGGCGCATCAACAGGATCGCGGACAGGGTTGGCGCACCATCGAAGAACCGCTGGATCTGGCCGGCACGCTGCGCGCGACCGACGGACAGGGCGTGCGCCTTGTGGATTGCCTGACGCTGTGGATGTCGAACTGCATGGGTTCGGCGGATATCGGCGCATTGACGGTGACGTTACGTCAGCAATGCTGTCCTGTCGTGCTGGTCAGCAACGAATTGGGGCAGGGGATCGTGCCGGACAATGCCTTGGCCCGCCGGTTCCGCGACGATCACGGCCGGATGAACCAGGCGGTGGCGGCACTGGCCGACCAGGTCTGGATGGCCGTCAGCGGCATGCCCCTGCGCCTGAAACCCATGGCAGAGAGCCCCGATGACCCGATTTGACCAGACCGCCGCCGACCGTGCCGCCGCGCGCCAGGCCACGCTGACGAAACCCGCCGGATCGCTTGGCCGGCTGGAGGCGCTGGCCGTGTTCATGGCAGGCTGGCAGGGGACCGACCTCCCAACGTTGGACCGCGCGCAGGCGCTGGTCTTTGCGGGCAATCACGGGATCACGGCACAGGGCGTCACGCCCTTTCCGCCCGCGGTGACGGCGGCGATGGTCGCGAACTTTCGTGCAGGCGGCGCGGCGATCAATCAGCTGTGCCGTGTGGCGGGGGCCGATCTGGGCATCGTCGCGCTGGATCTGGATCGGCCCACGGCCGATTTCACCCAAGGCCCCGCGATGACGTCGGCCGAGGTCGACGATGCGATGGCGCAGGGCGCCGCCGCCGTCGATCCCACCGCCCAGGTCCTGCTGCTGGGAGAGATGGGGATCGGCAATTCCACCACCTCGGCCGCACTGGCGGCGGCGACCTTTGGCGGACGGGCCGAGGACTGGGTCGGCCCCGGCACCGGCGCGCAGGGCGCGATGCTGGCCGCCAAGGTCCGCGTCGTGACGGAAGGGCTGACCCGCCACGCCGTGACCGGCACCCACGACACGCTGGCCGCGTTCGGCGGTCGCGAACAGGCGGCCATCTGCGGCGCGGTACGCCGTGCACGGGACCTGCGCATTCCGGTGATCCTGGACGGGTTCATCTGCACCGCCGCCGCCGCCGTGCTGACCCGCGATGATCCCGACGCGCTGGCCCATTGCCTGATCGGCCATGAAAGCGCCGAACCGGGGCACCGACGCCTGATCGCGTCGCTGGCGATGCAGCCCGTCCTGTCGCTGGACATGCGCTTGGGCGAGGGGTCCGGCGCCGCCGTGGCCCTTCTGGTGCTGCGCGCCGCGCTGGAGTGCCACAACGGCATGGCGACCTTTGCCGAGGCCGGGATTGTCTAGGTCGCACCAGATCGTCCTGGCGCTGGTCTTCCTGACGCGGCTGCCGCTTGGCCGCCTGCTGCCGTCCGAGGTTCTTCCGCTGTCCCGCGCGGCCTGGGCCTTTCCGCTGGCGGGGGCGGTGCTGGGACTGCTGGCCGGGGTGCCCCTGTGGATCATGGGGACGGGCCTGCTGCCGGCGGCGCTGTCCGTCGCCCTGGCCGTCTGGCTGACCGGTGCGCTGCACGAGGATGCGCTGGCCGATTTCGCCGATGCGGGCGGCGGGCGGGACCGCGCCGACCGGCTGCGGATCATGCGCGAATCGACAATCGGCAGTTATGGTGCGGCCGCGCTGGTGGCGACGGGCTTGGTCCGCGTGGCGGCGCTAGCGGCGCTTGGACCGCTGGCGCTGATCGCGGCGGCCGCGGCGGGGCGGGTGGCACCGGCGATGCTGATGCGCGCCCTGCCGCCGGCGCGGAGCGACGGGCTGGGTCAGGGGGCCGGACAGCCCTCGCGCCGGGCGGTGGTGGCGGCCACGCTGACAGGCGTTCTGGCACTGCTGCTGGGTGCGCCTGGACCGGGCGCCGCGGCCTTGGCGATGGCGCTGATCGGGCTGTCGGTCGTGGCGGTCTCGCGCCGCGCCTGCCGCCTGCTGGGCGGGCAGACGGGCGATGTGCTGGGCGCGTCGGTGCTGCTTGCGGAATGTGCGGCACTGGTCGGGATGGCCGCGCTGACCTAGGGTCAACTGGCGGAAAACCTTGACCCGCGCAGGCCGCTTGCCGCATATCCTGCCAGCCAGAACGACCGGGTCAACCGGACCGCGGCCAAAGGCCGTACCTTGAGGGAGGAGCATATCATGAGCGGCCTGTTGGCCCTTTCGCGCGGCATCGACCGCGTCACGACGCTGATCGGGCGCAGCGTCGCCTGGCTGATCCTGCTGGCCGTCGTCATCAGCGCCGTCAACGCGGTCGTCCGCAAGGTGTTCAGCATGTCGTCGAACGCCTGGCTGGAGGCGCAGTGGTACCTGTTCGGCGCGGCCTTCATGCTGGCCTCGGCCTGGACGCTGCTCGAGAACGAACATATCCGCATCGACGTGATCTATGGCCGCTGGTCGCGCCGGGTGCAGCACTGGATAGACCTTCTGGGCACGATCCTGTTCCTGATGCCCTTCACCACGGTCATGCTGTGGCTGACCTGGCCCGCCCTGATGGGCAGCATCCGCACCGGAGAGATATCGATGAACGCGGGCGGCCTGCCGCTCTGGCCGGCGCGGGGCGTGCTGGTGGTGGGCTTTGGCCTGCTGTTCGCCCAGGGCCTGTCCGAGATCGTCAAAAAGATCGCCGTCATGCGGGGCATCATTCCCGATCCGCACCAGAACACCGGCCCGAATGAGGCCGCCAATCACGAGGCCGGGCTGATGCTGACGGGCCGCACCGACCAGACCGATGAACCGGAGCGCCGCCCGTGATCGACCTTATCGCCCACAACCTTGCCCCCATCATGTTCTTCTCGATGGTGGCGTTCCTGCTGTTCGGCTATCCGATCGCCTTTGCGCTGGCAGCCAACGGGCTGCTGTTCTTCTTCTTCGGAGTGTTCCTGACGCCCCTGTCCGACCAGGTGAACCTGGGCTGGAACCTGCTGGGGGCGCTTGGCGACCGGGTCTTCGGCGTGATGCGCAACGACACGCTGCTGGCCATCCCGTTCTTCACGCTGATGGGGATCGTGCTGGAACGGTCGCGCATGGCCGAGGAGCTGCTGGACACCATCGGCCAGCTGTTCGGCCCGGTCCGTGGCGGCCTTGCCTATGCGGTGATCCTGGTGGGTGCACTGCTGGCGGCCACGACCGGCGTGGTCGCGGCATCGGTCATCTCGATGGGCCTGATCTCTCTGCCGATCATGATGCGCTATGGCTATGACAAAAGCCTGTCGACGGGCGTGATCGCGGCGTCGGGAACGCTGGCGCAGATCATTCCGCCGTCGCTGGTGCTGATCGTGCTGGCCGACCAGTTGGGCCGTTCCGTCGGCGACATGTACAAGGCGGCGATGGTTCCGGCGCTGGCGCTGGTCGGCGTCTACATCGTCTATGTCCTGATCCTGTCGATCCTGCGCCCCAAGGCCATGCCCGCCCTGCCGCTGGAGGCGCGCAGCCTGGGCGGCGGCGGCTGGTCGCTGGCCGTGGTGATCGTGCTGGCCGTCGTGATCTTCCAACTGGCCAGCCGCTGGATGGACGCCAACGGCGTCACGAACGCACCCATCTGGGCGGCGACCCTGGCGGTCGTGGTCCTGCTGATCCTGGCGGTCGCCGACCGCGCGACGGGTGGACGCTGGCTGTCGCCGATGACGCGGCAGGTCATCATAGTGATGATCCCGCCCCTGGCGCTGGTGTTCCTGGTGCTGGGCACGATCTTCCTGGGCATCGCCACGCCCACCGAAGGCGGCGCGATGGGTGCGATGGGCGCGCTGATCCTCTCGGCGATCAAGCGCCGCCTCAGCTTCGACGTGCTGAACCAGGCGCTGCTGTCCACGGTCAAGCTGTCGGCCTTCGTGATGTTCATCCTGCTGGGCGCGACCGTCTTCTCGCTGACCTACTATTCGGTCAACGGCCATATCTGGGTGCGCGACCTGCTGACCGCGCTGCCCGGCGGGGTCACGGGCTTCCTGATCGTGTCCTGCATCATCATCTTCATCCTTGGCTTCTTCCTGGACTTCTTCGAACTGGCCTTCGTCATCGTGCCGCTGCTGATCCCGGCGGCGAATGCGCTTGGCGTTGATCTGGTCTGGTTCGGGGTGATCCTGGCGGTGACGATGCAGACATCGTTCCTGACGCCGCCCGTGGGCTTTGCGCTGTTCTATCTGCGCTCGGTCGCGCCGCGGAAATCCTATCGTGACAAGATCACCGGTCTGATGATGGACCCGATCACCACCCTGAACATCTATCGCGGCGCGGTTCCCTTCGTGGGGCTTCAGGTCCTGATGATCGCGGCGGTGATCGCGTTCCCGGGGATGGTCATGCACTACAAGGGACCGGTCGTGGACACGTCGAACATGCGGATCGAGATCCCCATGGGCGGCGGCCTTGGCGGGGGGCTTGGTGGCGGTCTCGGTGGCGGCCTCGGTGGTGGGCTGGGCGGCGGCGGCGCGGCCCCGCAGGGTGGCAGCGGCGGGTTCGGCACGCTTGGCGGATTGGGCGGATCGCCCTTTGGCCAGCAGCAGCCGGCCCCTGCGACGCCGGCCCCGGACGCAACCGCCCCGGACGCACCAGCACCGGCCAGACCTGCGCCGGAAGCCGCGGCACCCGAGGCGGCGGCACCCTCCGGCGGGATGGGCCTGGGCTTCGGCGGGCCTCCTCCGGGCCTGTCAGGGAACTGACGGGCGGGCCCGTCACCGCGGGCCCGATGCACCAACGAAAAACCCCCGCGCAACACCTGCGCGGGGGTTTCGCATTCCGATGGGGTCGTCCGATCAGCCGCCGACGGCCAGGGTGCCGTTGCGCTGCTGGATCATCATGAAGGTGTCGAACGTGTATTCCGCGGTCTGCTGGTACAGGTACCAGTCGTCGCGGAACTGCAGCATCGCCTCGTACTGCGTCTTGAAGGACTCGTTCTCGGCCGAGACCTCGGCATAGACCTCGTTCGCGGCGGCGAAGGATGCGGCCAGCACCTCCTCGCTGAACGAGCGCAGCTGAGCGCCCGAACCGACTAGCTCCTTGAGCGCGGTCGGGTTCTTCATGTCGTATTTCGCCAGCATGTTCTGGTCGGTAGCCTGCGCGCAAGTCCGGAACAGCGACTTGTAGTTTTCGGGAAGCGAATCCCACTGGCCCTTGTTCACGAAGAAGCTGACCGTCGGGCCGCCCTCCCAGAAACCGGGATAGTAATAATAAGGCGCGACCTTCTGGAAGCCCAGCTTGCTGTCGTCATAGGGGCCGACCCATTCGGCCGCGTCGATCGTCCCTCGCTCCAGCGATGGATAGATGTCGCCGCCGGCGATCTGCTGCGGCACCACGCCCAGCTTTTCGACGACCCGGCCCGCCAGGCCGGAAATGCGCATCTTCAGGCCCTGCATGTCGGCCAGAGAGTTGATTTCCTTGCGATACCAGCCGCCCATCTGCACGCCGGTGTTGCCGCCCGGATAGCTGACCAGATTGTACTTTTCCAGGAAGGTGTTGTAGTTCTCGATGCCGCCGCCCTGATAGTTGTAGGCGTTCTTGGCGCGGGCCGAGAAGGTGAACGGCAGGTCGGCACCGCAGGCGAAGGCCGGGTCCTTGCCCCAGTTGTAGTAGCCTACCGAATGCGAACATTCGACGGTGCCGTCCGTGGTCGCGTTGATGGCGTCCAGGCCCGGCACGATCTCTCCGGCCGAGAACACCTGGATCTGGAAGCGGCCGTCGGTCGCCTCGGACAGGCGCTGAGAGATTTCCTCGGCGCCGCCATAGATGGTGTCCAGCGACTTGGGAAAGCTGGAGGCCAGGCGCCAGTTGATCTGCGGTGCCTCTTGCGCGATGGCGGGCGCGGCCAGCACGCTGCCGGCTGCCGCCGCAGCACCGCCGATGGACGCCCGCGCGATGAAGGACCGCCGGTCCAACGCTTTGGAATCTTTCATTCTGTCTCCTCCGCTTGGGTCGGTGGGCCCCCTCGGCCCGCAACTTCCCACCCTGCATGGCCGACAGTTTAGCCCCGCTTTCGGGCCTGTCGAGTGTTCTGAGACCGATCCCCCAAAGTTATTTCACGCCGCCGGCCCTGATGCGGTCGCGCAATCGTACGCAGGCGATTGTGCCCGCAAAAACGGCGCATTATCAGGGATGTCGCGGCAAGGAGGCTCAGATGCGCATCGAGGATTGGCAGCCCGACCTGACCGGCCAGCCCGGACCCAAGTTCCGGGCCCTGGCCAACGCCCTGCGCGAGGCCGCGCGATCGGGCCAGTTGGCGCCCGGCACGCGCCTGCCGCCGATGCGCGACTTGGCCTGGCGGCTGAAGGTCACGACCGGAACCGTCGCCCGGGCCTATCAGGTGGCCGCCGCCGAAGGCGTCGTGGAAAGCCATGTGGGACGCGGCAGCTTCATCGCCGCGGCGCGCCCCCGTCGCCCGGTGCCGCAGCCGCTGCTTTACGAAAGCCTGGACCACCCCGCATCGCCGCAGGGCCCGGCCGACCTGCGCATCCCGCAGCTGCCTGATTGCGGTCAGGCGCGGGTCCTTGCCACGCATCTGGCGGCGATGGCGGCGGACATGGACGCGTCGGTCCTGGATTACACCCCGCTCAGCCGCGACCAGGATTGCCGGGGCGCGGCATTGAACTGGATGTCCGTCCGACCCCTGGGGACGGTGGCCGACCACGACATGGTCCTGACGCACGGCGGTCAGCACGCGATCACGCTGGTCATGGCGCTGTGCCTGGCGGATCAGACTGCGCAGGTCATGGTCGAGGCGCTGACCTATCCCGGCATCACCCACGCGGCACGCCTGATGCGCGCCCAGACACAGGCGGTGGCGCTGGACGATCAGGGCATGATCCCCGAGGATCTGGACCGCGTCGCCCGCGCCACGGGGGCGCGGCTGGTGTGCCTGACGCCCTCGGCGCAGAACCCGACGCTGGCGTCGATGGGGGCCGCCCGGCGCGACCGCATCGTCGAAGTGGCCCGCCGCCACGACCTGCAGATCATCGAGGATGAATGCTATGCGCCCAGCCCGCGTCCCGATGCGCCCCCCAGCCTGCGCGCCCTGGCGCCCGAGCGGGTCTGGCATGTCAGCAGCCTGTCAAAGATCATCGCCGCGGGCCTGCGCTTCGGCGTGCTGATCTGCCCCGAGGGGATGGGCCAGGCGGGGCGCGTTGCCGCGCAGCACAGCCATATGGGCCTGTCGCAGCCGATCACCGGGCTGGTAACGCGGCTGCTGCGGTCCGGCGATGGCGATCGGATCGCCCGCGAGGTTCAGGCGCAGGTGGCGGATCGGCTGGCCTTGGCGCAGGAGGCGTTGGCGGGTCTGGATGCGCGGGGTCAGGCCGGCGTGCCGATGGTCTGGCTGCCGCTGCCCGCGCCGTGGACGGCCGCCGATTTCGCGTCGCGCGCGGCGGCGGCGGGGGTGATCGTGCGCCCGTCGTCGGATTTCTGCGGACCGGCACAGGCGCCGGTGCAGGGAGTGCGCATCGCGCTGAACTGTCGGATGCCGCGCGACAGGCTGGCCGCCGCGCTGCAGACCCTGGGCCAGATGGCAAGGTCCGGCCCCGAGGCGGGGCCGGACTGAGGCCTCAGCGCAGGATGCTGCGGCCGGCGTATTCGGCGGTGGCGCCCAGCATTTCCTCGATGCGGATCAGCTGGTTGTACTTGGCCAACCGGTCGGAACGGGCCAGCGAACCGGTCTTGATCTGACCACAGTTGGTGGCGACGGCCAAGTCAGCGATGGTCGCGTCCTCGGTCTCGCCCGAACGGTGCGACATGACGCTGGTATAGCCCGCGCGGTCAGCCATGCGCACGGCGTCCAGCGTTTCCGACAACGTGCCGATCTGGTTGACCTTGACCAGCAGGCTGTTGCCGCAACCACGCTCGATCCCCTGGGCCAGGCGCACGGGGTTGGTCACGAACAGGTCGTCGCCGACCAGCTGCACGCGGTCGCCCAGACGGTCGGTCAGCTGCTTCCAGCCGTCCCAGTCATCCTCGGCGCAGCCATCCTCGATCGACAGGATCGGATAGGCGTCGCAGAGCGCGGCCAGGTAATCGACGTTCTCGCCGGGAGTCAGGGACTTGCCCTCGCCCTTCATCTCGTACTTGCCGCCCTTGAAGTATTCGGTGGAGGCGCAGTCCAGCGCCAGCATGATGTCGTCGCCGGGACGATAGCCGGCCTTCTCGATGGCCTTCAGGATGAAATCCAGGGCGTCGCGGGTGGACGACAGGTTCGGGGCAAAGCCGCCCTCGTCGCCGATGCCCGTGGACAGGCCCGCCGCCGACAGCTCCTTCTTCAGCGTGTGGAAGATTTCCGACCCCATGCGCACGGCCTCGCGGATGTTCTCCGCGGCGACCGGCATGATCATGAATTCCTGGATGTCGATCGGGTTGTCGGCATGCTCGCCGCCATTGATGATGTTCATCATCGGGACCGGCAGGATGCGCGCGCTGGTGCCGCCGACATAGCGGTAGAGCGGCTGGTTGGTCGCATCCGCCGCGGCCTTGGCCACCGCCATCGACACGCCCAGGATCGCGTTGGCGCCCAGGCGGCCCTTGTTGGGCGTGCCGTCCAGCTCGCACATCATCATGTCGATGGCGCGCTGTTCGGTCGAATCCTCGCCCACCAGGTTCTCGGCGATCTCGCCGTTGACGGCAGCCACCGCCTCCAGCACGCCCTTGCCCATATAGCGGGACTTGTCGCCGTCGCGCTTTTCGACCGCCTCGTGCGCGCCGGTCGACGCGCCGGAGGGAACGGCCGCGCGGCCCATGGTGCCGTCTTCCAGGGTCACGTCGACCTCGACGGTCGGGTTGCCGCGGCTGTCCAGGATTTCACGGGCGAAGATGTCGATGATGGCGGTCATAAGCGCACTCCGGTTGATGCTTGGCGCCTTGTTAGCGCCGCAAGCCCGGTTTCGCAATCTTCACGGAAAGCGGATGCGCGCCCAGATCGGCAGGTGGTCGGACGCGTCGCGCGCCCCGGCCTCGTTGAAGACGCCGGTTTCCAGGACGTGCAGGTTCGTGGACAGGGCCATCCGGTCCAGCCGCAGCCGGGGCAGGGGCGCGGGCCAGGACGGTCCCGGCGCCACGACCCGGAACCCGGCCAGCGATTCAAGACCCCGGTCGTCGCGCCATTCGTTGAAATCGCCCATCATCACGATATGGTCGTCCGCGATCCGAGAGGCCTGCGCGGTGATCCGGGCCAGCTGCGCGCGCCGCGACGACCGCGCCAGCCCCAGATGCGCGCCGATCAGCGTCAGGCCCGGCAGGCGCAGGGCCACCGCGCCGCGCGGCTCCAGACCCGGCAGGGGCAGCCGGCGCAGCACCGCCTGTTCGGCCAGATGCGGGCGCATCAGGATCGTCTGGCCATGCCAGCCCAGGCTGCTTTCGGTCGTGCCGTAGATGTCGGCAGGCACCAGCCCCGTTTCCGACTGGATCAGGTTGCGCGGCAGGGCCTCGGGGCGTGCGCCAAGGCGAAAATCTACCTCCTGCAGCGCGATGATGTCCGGGTCCAGCGACCGGATCACCGCCAGGTTGCGCAGCGGCGCATGCGGGCCGGTCATCCCACGGCACTTGTGCAGGTTGTAGCTTGCGATCTTCAGCATCAATCCGTCCGAACTGGCGTTGCGGGTGATCTTGGCGGGGTCCGCGTCACGCGCAAGGGGCAGGCGCGCACAACCCCGTCAGGTGCCGCAGAATGTCTGGCGAACCGCCTGCGCAGGTGTCGGTGCCTGCGCCAGATCTGCCCAATCGGTGCGCAGGTCGCGCGGATGGGTGATCGCGTCGAACAGTCGTTCGAATGGCGCCATGTCGCCCGCCACGGCGGATGCGATCGCCTGTTCGACCCGGTGGTTGCGCGGAATGCGCCGCGGGTTTGCCCGGACCATCACGGTCGTGTCGGGCGACAGCGCCTGCCAGTCTCGCGCCCAAGCGTCAAAAGCTGCGGGGTCTGCGAATTCGTCGCGCGCGGTCCCGTCCGACAGGCCTGCGAAGACACGGGTGAAATCGGCCCGCTGTTCGGCCATCATCTGCAGCAGGCTCTCGATCAGCGACTGGTTCGCGGTACCGTCGATGCCCAGCTTGTCGCCGAACCGGCGCAGCCATGCGGCCTGATACAGCGGTGCAAAGCGATGGACGGCGGTGGTCGCGGCCTCGACCGCGGCCTCCTCCTCTCCCATCAGGGGGATCAGGCAGGTCGCGAACTGGGCCAGGTTCCAGACGGCGATCTGGGGCTGGTTCGCCCATGCATAGCGGCCCTGGCGATCGATCGAGGAAAAGACCGTGTCGGGGTGATAGACGTCCATGAAGGCACAGGGCCCGTAGTCGATCGTCTCGCCCGAGATCGCCATGTTGTCGGTGTTCATCACCCCGTGGATGAAGCCCAGCGCCATCCATTGCGCGATGGTTTCGGCCTGCGCGGCGACGACCCGGTCCAGCAGGGCCAGGGGGCCGTCTGCGTCGGGATAGTGGCGCGCGATCACGTGGTCGGTCAGGGCCGCCAGTGCATCCTTGCGGTCGCGCACGGCAAAGTACTGGAACGTGCCGACGCGGATGTGGCTGGCGGCGACGCGGGTCAGGACGGCGCCGGGCAGGCCGCCCTGTTCGCGCCACACCTGATCGCCGGTGGCGACGGCGGCCAGCGCGCGGGTTGTGGGCACGCCCATCGCCGCCATGAATTCGCTGACCAGGTATTCGCGCAGCACCGGCCCCATCCAGGCCCGCCCGTCGCCGCTACGAGAGAAGGGCGTCGGTCCCGATCCCTTCAGCTGGATGTCAAACCGCGCCCCGTCGGGGGCCACAATCTCTCCCAGAAGGACGGCGCGCCCGTCGCCCAACTGCGGCACGAAGCCGCCGAACTGGTGCCCGGCATAGGCCTGGGCCAGCGGCGCCGCACCCTGGGGGACGGCATTGCCCGACAGCATCTCGACCGTCAGCGCGTCGCGGTCCAGCCCCAGACGATCCGCCAGCTGTCCGTTCAGCGCAAGCAGGCTGGGGGCGGTTACGGGGGTAGGGTCCACGCGGGCAAAGAACCCTTGCGGCATCCGGGCATAGCTGTTGTCGAAACGGATCATCGCGGTCTCCTTTGACCATTACATAGGCGCGCATCCCGGCATTGCCAGCCCGGAACCCTTGCGCCACAGGCGTCAAGGGCGTATCGGCATCCGGCAAAAGGAGCTGTCCCATGAAATTTCTCGACCTCGCCAAAGTCTATATCCGCTCGGGCGGGGGTGGCGCGGGCTGCGTGTCGTTCCGCCGCGAGAAGTTCATCGAATACGGCGGTCCCGATGGCGGTGACGGCGGCCGCGGCGGCGATGTCTGGGCCGAGGCGGTCGATGGGCTGAACACCCTGATCGATTTCCGCTATCAGCAGCATTTCTTTGCCAAGTCCGGCCAGCACGGCATGGGCAGCCAGATGACCGGCAAGTCCGCCGACGACGTCGTGCTGCGGGTGCCCGTCGGCACCGAGATCCTGGACGAGGACGAAGAGACCGTGATCGCGGACATGACCGAGGTCGGACAGCGCGTGCTGTTGGCCAAGGGCGGCAACGGGGGCTGGGGGAACCTGCATTTCAAGTCCTCGACCAACCGCAGCCCGCGCACCGCCAATCCTGGGCTGGAGGGGGTCGAGCGGACCATCTGGCTGCGGCTGAAGCTGATCGCGGATGCGGGCCTTGTGGGCCTGCCCAATGCCGGCAAGTCGACGTTTCTGGCCGCCGTGTCGAACGCACGTCCCAAGATCGCCGACTACCCCTTCACCACGCTGCACCCCAACCTTGGCGTCGTCGGTGTGGACGGGCGCGAATTCGTGATGGCCGACATTCCGGGGCTGATCGAGGGTGCGAGCGAGGGCCGGGGCCTGGGCGATCAGTTCCTGGGCCATGTCGAACGGTCGAACGTGCTGCTGCATCTGGTGGACGGCACATCCGAGACCGTGGCCGAGGATGCGCGCACCATCCTGACCGAGCTGGAGGCCTATTCGCCGGTCCTGATGCAGAAGCCGCGCGTGACCGCGCTGAACAAGATCGACGCCCTGGAGGAGGAGGAGATCGCCGAGCGCCGCGCCGCGCTGGAGGCGGAGCTGGGCCATCCGGTCATGCTGATGTCGGGCGTGGCCCGCACCGGCGTGACCGACGTGCTGCGCGCGCTGTGGACCCAGATCGAGCCCTCGCGCGCGCCCGCTGCCCCCGAAACGCCCGAGGGGACATGGCAGCCGTGAGCATGCCGCGGCTTGGCGGGGCCCGCAGGCTGGTCGTCAAGATCGGCTCGGCGCTGCTGGTCGGCCCCGAGGGCCTGCGCGGCGACTGGCTGCGCGGGCTGTGCGATGACGTAGCCGCATGGCGGGCGCAAGGCTGCGACGTCGTGCTGGTCAGTTCGGGATCGATCGCACTTGGGCGGCGGGTGCTGGGCCTGCCTTCCGGCGCGCTGCCGCTGGAACAGGCGCAGGCCGCGGCGGCCGTCGGCCAGATCCGCCTGGCCCGCGCCTATGAGGAGGCCCTGGCACCCCATGGCGTCATCACTGCGCAGGTTCTGCTGACGCTGGAGGACAGCGCCGACCGTCGCCGCTATCTGAACAGCCGCGCGACGATGCAGACCCTGCTGGGCCTGGGCGTGGTACCCATCGTGAACGAGAACGACACCGTCGCCACCGACGAGATCCGCTTTGGCGACAACGATCGCCTGGCCGCGCAGATCGCCGTGACCTGCGGCGCGGACCAGCTGCTTCTGCTGTCGGATGTCGACGGGCTCTATACGGCGAACCCCAAGACCGATCCGACGGCCCGCCATCTGCCGGTGATCGAGACGATCACCCCCGAGATCGAGGCGATGGGCGGCGACCCCGTGTCGGGCCTGTCCAAGGGCGGCATGAAGACCAAGCTGATGGCGGCGCGCACCGCGGTGGCGGGCGGATGCGCGATGGCGATTGCCGAGGGGTCGGTCCTCCGCCCGCTGTCGGCCGTTGCACAGGGCGCCCGGACTACGTGGTTCCTGCCCGAGGCGGATCCGCAGCTTGCCCGAAAGCGCTGGATCGCCGCGATGAAGCCCAAGGGCACGGTCATGGTGGACGATGGTGCGCGCCTGGCGCTTGGCCGTGGCAAATCGTTGCTGCCTGCGGGCGTGACGCAAGTGCAGGGCGATTTCGGGCGCGGCGATCCGGTGGCGATCACCGACCACGCCGGCCAGCGTCTGGCGACCGGGCTGATCCGCTATACCGCAACCGAAGCGCGGGCCATCGCCGGTCATCACTCGGCACAGATCGAGACGATCCTGGGCTATCCCGGTCGGGCGGCACTGATCCATCGCGATGACATGGTGACGTGACGGACGTCTGACGCCCTATCGGGCACAGGCACCGGGCGGGGGGTCCGGGGGGCTGGCCCCCCGGCCGTCGCGGGACGCAATCAGCCGCCGACGGGGCGCCGTGCTCCGGTCAGGCGGGCGACGCCGCGGCTGCGGGTCAGGCGGATCGCGGTGCTGCCCGGCGTGGGCAGCGACAGGACGGCCTGCCGCAGCGCCAGGATCGCCTCGTCGCTGCTGCGCGGCAGGTCCGCTGGCATGATCGGCGCGCCGATGGTCACGCGATAGGGTTGGCCGGTCTTGTTCAGCACCTCGTTGAACAGCGTCACGTCGCGCAGCGTCGGATGGATCTTGTCGAACAAGTAGAAAAGCGCCGAATTTCGCGCCCGGATGCGCAGCGGGATCACCGGCAGGTCAAACTTGCGGGCGATCATTGCGGCGCTTGCCATCCAGGGACGCTCGTTCAGGGTCAGGCCGGTGCGCTTGGCAAGGCGGCCCGACGGAAAGATCAGGCCGATCCGGCCCGCCGCAATCGCGTCGCGAGTATAGTCCATCGTCGCGCGGGTCTTGGCATGGCTGCGCTTTTCAACCCGCCACTCGACGGGGGCGATCATGTCGATCATCTGCGGCAAGACGCGGATCATGTCGTGGTTGGCATAGATGAACACGTCGTCGCGCAGCTGCGAGATCACCGCATTCAGGAAGATCCCGTCTGCGATGCCGGTGGGATGGTTGGCCACGATCAGGGCAGGGCCGGTGGCGGGGATATGCTCCAACCCTTCGACCTGCAGATCGCGGACGATCAGGTCGCTCATCCGGCGGAAGATCTCGGCCGGGGGCAGGTCGCGAAACTCGGCGCCCAGATCGACGGTGCGGGGATAGCGCAGAAGATGCATCATCAACCATCGCGCCACGCGGTCGCGGGGACGTCCGGAAAACAGCCAGGGCGCCCGCTCCGCGATCAGCGGGTCCAGGCGCGCCTGCATCTCGGCGCGGGCCTCCTCATGCTTGCCCATCGCGTCCCCCTCAGCGTCCCGCAGCGATCATGCGCGAGACCATCTCGCGTGTATTGCGGCTCAAACCCGCGAGAGATGCGATCCGTTCCAATGCATTGCGCGCGTGATCGCGGCGCGCGGCGTCATAGCGGGGCCATGTCTCGAACGCGGTGGACATGCGCGCGGCGATCTGCGGGTTGACCGCATCCATGCGCATCACCCAATCCGCCGTGAACGCATAGCCCGACCCGTCGGCCGCGTGAAAGCCCGCATGGTTCGCCGCCAGACCGCCCAGCAGCGCGCGAAAGCGGTTGGGGTTCTTCCAGTCGAAATCGGGGCGCGCGGCCAGCCGTTCCGCGATGGCGACGGTGTAAGACGGGGGCGCGGCCATGACCTGGATTCCGAACCATTTGTCCATGACCAACCGGTTGTCGGCGAACTCGTCGTGCAGCATCCGCAACGCGCTGTCGCCGCGGCCAAGGCGCAGCAGCACGGCCAGTGCGGCCATGCGTTCGGTCATGTTGCCCGCGATGCCGAACAGCACCTCGGCCCGGTCGCCGCCGTCGATCCGCCCCAGCAACCCCAGCGCCGCGATGCGCAGCGACCGGCGCGCAGCCGCGTCCGCATCGGGGGAATAGGCGCCCGGCACGGTCATCGTGTCGTACAGTTCTGCCAGCAGATCCTGATGCGCCATGGCAATGCGGCGGGCCAGCCCCGTACGCGCCTGGTGGATCGCATCGGGGTCGGGCGTGGTGCCGGTGGTGGCCAGACGGGTCGCGATCTCCTCCTCGCCGGGCAGGTTCAGGCACAGCGCACGGAATGCCGGATCGGCATCGGCATCGCCGGCCAGCGCGCCGATCGCGGTGATGTAGTCGTCGCCCGCATCCGCTCCGCGCGCCAGCTGGGTCAAGGCGGACAGCGCCAGTTCGCGCCCCGCCTCCCACCGGGCAAAGGGGTCGGTGTCATGGGCCAGCAGGAAGGCCCGCGTCGCATCGTCCATCTGCCGCTGCAGCATCACGGGGGCAGAGAACCCGCGCAGGACCGAGGCGACGGGCCGTGCGCCCAGACCTTCGAAGCTAAAGCTTTGCCGATCCTCGGTCATCTCCAGGACGCGGGTCGGCGCGACCTCGTCACCGTTCGGGCCGATCAGGCCGACCGCGATCGGGATGACGCGGGCGGGCTTGTCAGGTTGGCCGGGAGTGGGCGGCGTCTGCTGCGTGAAGTCCAGCGTCAGCGTGCCGTCCTGCCAGGTTTCCTGCAGGGTCAGGACAGGGGTCCCGGCGTCGGTGTACCAGCGCTTGAACTGGGCAAGGTCGCGGCCGGTGGCATCCTCGAAGACCTTCAGCCAATCCTCGATGGTGGCGGCATCGCCGTCGTGACGGTCGAAATACAGGTCCAGCGCGCGGGCATAGCCGTCGTCACCGACCAGCCGCTTCAGCATGCCGATGACCTCTGCGCCCTTCTCATAGACCGTCGCGGTATAGAAGTTGTTGATCTCCTCGTACCGGTCGGGACGCGGGGGATGGGCCAGCGGACCCTGATCCTCGCGGAACTGCCGCGCGCGCAGGGTCTGCACATCCTCGATCCGTTTGACCGCGGCCGAGCGCAGGTCGCTGGTGAACTGCTGGTCGCGAAAGACCGTCAGCCCTTCCTTGAGGCACAGCTGGAACCAGTCGCGGCAGGTGATGCGGTTGCCGGTCCAGTTGTGGAAATACTCGTGCGCGATCACCGCCTCGATCCGCTCATAGTCGCCATCAGTCGCGGTATCCGGAGAGGCCAGCACCAGTTTCGAGTTGAAGATGTTCAACCCCTTGTTTTCCATGGCGCCCATGTTGAAATCGTCGACCGCGACGATGTTGAACACGTCCAGGTCATATTCGCGGCCATAGACGTCCTCGTCCCAGCGCATCGACTTGATCAGGCTCTCCATCGCAAATCCCGCGCGGTCCTGATCGCCGGGACGGACCCAGACGTTCAGATCGACCGCGCGCCCCGACCGGGTGGTAAAGCTGTCGCTGACCGCCACCAGATCGCCCGCCACCAGTGCGAACAGATAGGCAGGCTTGGGCCAGGGGTCGTCCCATTCCGCGACGCCGTCCTGGGCGCGCACGGGGTTGCCGTTCGACAGCAGCACCGGCAGGTCGCTGCGCAGCGTCACGCGGAACGTGGTCATCACGTCCGGGCGGTCGGGATAGAAGGTGATGTGGCGAAACCCCTCGGCCTCGCACTGGGTGCAGAAGATGCCGCCCGACAGATACAGGCCCTCGAAGGCGGTGTTGTCCTGCGGATCGATGCGCACGTCGGTCGCCAGCGTGAAGGGCACGCGGGGCAGGGCATCGGCGCGGATGGTCAGCGTCTCGTCATCGCGAAGGACGTGGGCCGGGTCCACGGTCACCCCGTCGATGCGCAGCGACTGCAACCGCAGCCCCGCGCCGCCATCCAGCACCAGATCGACCGGCTGGTCCGACGGTTCCAGGTCCAGTTCGGTCAGAACGACCGTGTCGCGCGGGGCCAGGGTCACGTCCAGCCGGGTCTGTGACAGGGTGAACGGCCAGGGACGGTAATCGGCAAGGTGCTGGACAGGCTGCGGTTTCTCGACGGACATGGTCAGCGGCCTTTCGTAAAAATGCGGCCGCAAGCGGAACCCCGGCCTTTAGTCGGTGTTAATCGCCTGAACGCCGGCTCGCAAGGCGTGGCGTCGGGCGTTGGCGGTTGACAGCCGAACGGTCACACGCCACAGCTTCGCGACCTAACCCGGTCAAAATACAGTCTGAATCGGAGACCTGCATGAGCTATGATCCCAACGATCCGAACCGCGTGAAACCCGGCACCACCCCCAAGGAAACCTATGTCGAGCCGGTGGAGCGCAAGTCGTCCGCGCTGCCGCTGATCATCGGTGTCCTGCTGGCGCTGGCGCTGGCCTATTTCGTGCTGCAGCGTTTCATGGCTGATGACACGACCGTCGTCGAAGGTGACACCACCACCGTGACGACCACCGAACCCGCCCCCGAGACGACCACGGCCCCCGCCGTCGTCGAAGAACCCGAAGTTGATGCTGCGGCGTCCGAGGCCGAAGCCGCTGCCGACAACGCGGCAGCCGAAGCAGAGGCTGCAGCCGAGAGCGCGTCCGAGGCCGCCGATGATGCCGCCGCCGGTGCCGCCGATGCAGCCGACGACGCCGCCGATGCCGCCGGCGCCGCTGCTGACAGCGCGGTCGAAGCCGCAGGCAACGCAGCCGACGCAGCCGGCACCGCGATCGACAACGCCGTTGACGGTGCAGGCGAGGCCGCATCGAACGCAGCGGATGCCGCAGCAGAGGCAGCCGACAGTGCGGCTGACGCCGTTGACGACGCCGTCAGCGTCGAAGAGCCCGCGACCACCCCTGCGCCTGCGACCACCGCGCCGGCGACCACCACGACGCCGGCCCCGGCCAACTGATCCGACCGGTCAGGTCATGGAACGGCCCGGATGCATCCGCATCCGGGCCGTTTTCACATGCGCTGGACCGGTTGTTCCCAAGCCGCCGCAATGGTCTTTCCGAGCCGGTCGCGACAGCGCAGCCTTGTGAAACAATATTTCGCGATGCTATGACGTTTGCGACGAAAGATCACCAGACCGGGGGGCATCAGAGCCATGAAGATTGGCGCAACGAGGGAAAGCTTTGAAGGCGAGGCGCGGGTGGCGATCACGCCATCCACCGCCGCGCATCTGGGCAAGCTGGGGCATGACGTGTTCGTGGAAAGCGGCGCGGGCGCGCGCGCGGGGTTCGCTGACGACGACTATCGCGGTGCCGGCGTGACGGTCTGCCAGACCGCGGCGGAGCTGATCGATGCGGTGGACGTGGTGGCCAAGGTGCGCCAGCCGACCACGGCCGAGATCGGCCAGATGAAGGCGGGGCAGACGCTGATCTCGTTCTTCTATCCGGCGCAGAACGCCGAACTGCTGGCGCAGGCCAAGGACCAGGGCATCACCGCGATCGCCATGGACATGGTGCCGCGCATCAGCCGCGCGCAGAAGATGGACGCGCTGTCGTCGATGGCCAACATCGCGGGCTATCGCGCCGTCATCGAGGCGGCGAACAACTTCGGCCGCTTCTTCACCGGACAGGTGACGGCGGCAGGCAAGGTCCCGCCGGCCAAGGTGCTGGTCGTGGGGGCAGGGGTCGCGGGTCTTGCGGCCATCGGCACCTCGGTCAGCCTTGGCGCGCAGGTCCATGCCTTTGACGTGCGCCCCGAAGTGGCCGAACAGATCGAATCGATGGGTGCCGAGTTCGTCTACCTTGAGTTCGACGCACCCGCACAGGACGGCGCCGCCACGGGCGGCTATGCCGCGCCGTCGAGCCCCGAGTTTCGTGAGAAGCAGTTGGCCCGGTTCCGCGAGCTGGCACCCCAGATGGACATCGTCATCACCACGGCGCTGATCCCCGGACGCGACGCGCCAAAGCTGTGGACTGCCGACATGGTGGCCATGATGAAACAGGGCAGCGTCATCATCGATCTGGCGGCCGAAAAGGGCGGCAACTGCGACCTGACCGTGCCGGACGAACGCATCGTCACCGACAACGGCGTGGTCATCGTCGGCTATACCGACTTTCCGTCGCGCATGGGCGCGCAGGCCTCCGAGCTGTACGGCAACAACATCCGCCATTTCGTGGCCGACCTGACGCCCAAGAAGGATGGCGTCATCGTCCACAACATGGAGGACGACGTCATCCGCGGTGCGACGGTCGTGCATGATCATGACGTCACTTGGCCGCCCCCGCCGCCCAAGGTCGCCGCCATCGCGGCGCAAAAGCCCAAGGAGAAGAAGAAGGAGCTGACCCCCGACGAACGCCGCGCCGCCGACGCCGCGGCCTTCAAGGCCGAGACCGCCAGCCAGATCAAGCTTCTGCTGGGCGGTGGCCTGGTCGTGCTGCTGATCGGGCTGATCGCGCCTGCCAGCTTCATGTCGCATTTCATCGTCTTCGTGCTGGCCTGTTTCGTGGGCTTCCGGGTGATCTGGAACGTGGCGCATTCGCTGCACACGCCGCTGATGGCCATCACGAATGCGATCAGTTCGATCATCATCCTGGGCGCGCTGATGCAGATCGGGTCGGGATCGGCCTGGGTCGTGATCCTGGGCGCGCTGGCCGTGCTGATGGCATCGGTCAACATCTTTGGTGGCTTCATGGTCACCCGGCGCATGCTTGCCATGTTCCAGAAGTCGTAAGGGGTCGGGACAATGGAATACGGATTCACCACTGCGGCCTATGTGGTCGCCTCGGTCCTGTTCATCCTGTCGCTTGGCGGGCTGTCGGGACAGGAAAGCGCCAAGCGCGCGATCTGGTACGGCATCGTCGGCATGGGCCTTGCGGTCGTGGCGACGATGTTCGGGCCGGGCGCGGGCAACTGGCTGCTGTCGCTGATCATGATCGCCATCGGCGGCACCGGCGGCTGGCTGGTCGCCAAGCGCGTGCAGATGACCGAGATGCCCCAGCTGGTCGCGGCAATGCATTCGCTGGTCGGTCTGGCCGCGGTCTTTGTCGGCTTCAACGCCCAGATCGAGCTGTCGCGCGTCCTGCGCCTGCATGCCGAAGGGTTCGAGGCCGAACTGACCGGTTTTGCGGCCCTGCTGGCCCACAAGACCGCCCCCGAGATCGCCATGCTGAAGATCGAGGTCTTCCTGGGCATCTTCATCGGCGCGGTGACCTTCACCGGGTCGGTCGTCGCCTTCGGCAAGCTGGCGGGCCGTGTCGACGGCAAGCCCAAGAAGCTGCCGGGCGGCCACATGCTGAACGCGGGCGCGCTGGCGCTGTCGCTGCTGATCGGGGTGCTGTATTTCACCGGCGTCGGTCCGGCGGTGTTCTGGCTGATCCTGGTGACGCTGCTGGCGTTCTTCATCGGCTATCACCTGATTATGGGCATCGGCGGCGCGGACATGCCGGTCGTGGTGTCGATGCTGAACAGCTATTCCGGTTGGGCGGCGGCGATGATCGGCTTTACCCTGTCGAACGACCTGCTGATCGTGACGGGCGCGCTGGTCGGATCGTCGGGTGCTATCCTGTCCTATATCATGTGCAAGGCGATGAACCGGAACTTCGTCAGCGTGATCCTGGGCGGTTTCGGCGGAGAGACCGGCCCCGCAGCCGAGATCGAGGGCGAGCAGATCGCCATCGATGCGGACGGCGTGGCATCCGCGCTGAACGAGGCGGACAGCGTCGTGATCGTGCCGGGCTATGGCATGGCGGTCGCGCAGGCGCAGGGTGCGGTCAGCGAACTGACGCGCAAGCTGCGCGCGGCGGGCAAGACGGTGCGTTTTGCCATCCACCCCGTCGCGGGGCGTCTGCCGGGCCACATGAACGTGCTGCTGGCCGAGGCCAAGGTGCCCTATGACATCGTGCTGGAGATGGACGAGATCAACGAGGATTTCCCCTCGACCGACGTCGTCATCATCATCGGGTCCAATGATATCGTGAACCCCGCGGCCCAAGACGATCCGAACAGCCCCATCGCCGGCATGCCGGTGCTGGAGGTGTGGCGCGCCAAGCAGGTCTTCGTGTCCAAGCGCGGGCAGGGCACCGGCTATAGCGGCATCGAGAACCCGCTGTTCTTCAAGGAGAACACCCGGATGTTCTATGGCGATGCCAAGGACAGCATCAACAAGCTGCTGCCCATGATCGACTGATCCGGCGCAATCGTGCCACGGACGCCCGCCGGTTCGCAGCCGGCGGGCGTTCCCACTTGTGCCGCCTGTCGCGGTGGTCTTGAAATGGGGCAGGGGCCGTTGCCCCGTCTTCAGGAGCGGCAGATGAACCCGGCCACAGAACATCCCCTGCGCTATGCGCTGGTCAACGAACTGCATGCCCGGCCCTCGCCGCGGATCACCGCGCCGGCGACCGCGGTCTTCGTGGCGTTCAAGGAACCGCGCGACGCCGCCAACCGCGACCGGGCGCAGGATCTGGCGCATCTGGGCGAACTGGTCAGCCGCCATGGCGGTCCACGCCCCGATCCCGATGACAGCCACTACCAGGGCCAGCTTGGCCGTCACGAACTGAAATGGGAGAGCCACACCGAGTTCGTGACCTATATGGCGATGACGCCGGGTCTTCCGATCCGTCCGTTCGACCCGTCGGCAGCGGCGATCTTTCCCGACGCCTGGCAGCACGCCGCGCCGGGCAAGCGCGTCGCGGCGGTGATGATCCAGGTCGATCTGCTGCCCGATGACCCGGCCGAGGCGCTGGCCCGCATCGACGGCTGGTTCGCGCGCGACAGCCTGGCCGCGATCTGGGTGCTGGACGAGACCGCGATGGTCGCGGGTGATTTCCGCATCGACGCGGACGGCTGGATGCGGTTCGCCATCTTCGTGCGGCCCGGCACGTCGGACGGCCGCATCGGGCGCCTGGTGCATCGCCTGGTCGAGCTGGAGACCTATCGCGCCATGTCGATGCTGGGCCTTGGGCGCGCGCGCGGTCTGGGCAACCGCCTGAACGAGCTGGAGCCGCGCCTGACCGCGATCCTGGAATCGATGACCGACGACGCGCAGCCCGCAGAACAGCTGCTGCATGACCTGCTGGCGGTCTCGACCCAGCTGGAGGCGCAGGCCGTCCTGCATTCGTTCCGGTTCGGTGCCAACAGCGCCTATGAGGCGATCGTGCATGACCGGATCGCCGCCCTGCGGGAGACGCGGTTTCTGGACCGCCAGATGCTGACCGAATTCATGCGCAGGCGGTACCAACCGGCCATGCGCACGGCGAAATCGGCGGAACGGCGGCTGGCCACGATGCTGGAACGCACAGCCCGCGCGGCCGAGCTGCTGCGCACGCGTGTCGACGTGGAACGCAGCGCCCAGAACCAGAAGATCATGCACCGCATGGACCGCCGCGCCGACATGCAGCTGCGGCTGCAGCACACGGTCGAGGGGCTGTCGGTCGTCGCCATCAGCTATTACGCGGTAGGCCTGCTGAGCTATGCGCTGGCGCCGCTGGCGGGGCGCGCGGGGCTGGACAAGACGCTGGTCGTCGCCGTGCTGACGCCCCTGACGGTGCTGGGCGTCTGGTGGGCGATGCGCCGGGTGCGCGCACAGTTCCACGACCCCGGCAGCGACGATTTGTGACTTGTGGCACCTGCTGCGGGGGGCGATACATCGGGCCTGACCCGTGAAGGACCACGACCGATGCGCCTGACCCTTGCCCTGCTGGCAACCCTGACCCTGACTGCCTGCGGCGTGCCCTTCGTTCCCCTGATCTGACGAGGTATCCATGTCCAAGACGCTGACGATGTACGGCCTTGCCCATTGTTCGACCTGCCAGAAGGCGCAGGCCGACCTGCAGGACAACGGATGGACGGTACAGTTCCGCGATGTCCAGAAGGAGCCGCTGTCCGCGGAGGAACGCGCGGCCCTTGTCGCGCAGTTCGGTGACAAGATCATCAACCGCGCCAGCCTGACATGGCGCGGCCTGTCCGACGACGAGCGCGCGGCCGATCCGGTCGCCATGATGGGCGAAAAGCCGAGCGTGATGAAGCGCCCGGCGATTCGCGCCGACGATCTTTCCGGACTTGGTTGGACCGCAAATGTCAAGCGGTCATTTGGCGTGCCAGCCTGACGACACGGGGCAGGGCAGGGGGCATTGCCCTGCCCGGTCTAGCCCTTGCGGCTGGCCAGCGACGCGATCAGCGGCCGCACGCCGCTGAGGTCGTACCCGGCGGCGTCGGCCGTCTTCAGGATCTCATCCTCGGGCATGCGCCCGGCCTGCGTCAGGGCCCAGAGGACCGTGCTGCGGTTGCCGGACCGACAATATGCGATCACCGGCCCCTGTCCCACGGTCGCCTTCCCGAAATCCGCGATCAGCTGCGGCGTGATCTGGCCCGGGTGGATCGGCAGGTAATGATAGCGCATTCCGGCAGCCTCTGCCGCCTGCGCCATCGCATCGTGATCGATCTCGGCCTCGACCTCCTCGTCGGGGCGATTGTTGACCAGGACCTTGAATCCCGCATCGGCCAAGGCCGGGACATCCTCGGGCAGGATCTGCGGAGAGACGGCAAGGTTGGGGCTGATTTGGCGCAGATCCATCATGGGGCCTTTCGTGCACGGGTCCGCCCCGAAGTGGCGTCTTTCGTCGCCGGTTGTCAAGCCGGCTGCCTAGAGCGCCATCGCCTGATCCACCAGACCCGGCAGATCGTCAAAGCGATCGAAGGCCGCGTGATGCGGCAGATCGGCGATGGCCGTCATGCGATAGCCGCCCGAATAGATCAGGAACGGCACTGGCACCGCCGCCGCGCAATTCGCGTCAAATTCACTGTCACCGACATACAGCGCACGGGGGGCATTCCCTTCCACGCCCAGCATCTGCAGGGCCAGGCGCAAGGGCGCGGGGTCGGGCTTGCGCTGCGGCAGGCTGTCCCCTCCGACAACGACAGGGAACAGACGATCCAGCGCGAAATGCTGCAACACGCTGCGCGTCGGGCCCATCGGCTTGTTGGTGCAGATGCCCAAGGGATGACCCGCATCGGCCAGCCGCCCCACAGCCTCGATCACGCCCGGAAACAGGCGTGTCAGGGCCGTGGCATCATGATAGCGCGCCATGAAGGCCGCGATCAGCGCGGGCCGATGCACCGGCTCGATACCGCAGGCGGCGATGATCCGAGTCCACAGCAGCTCGACACCGCCACCGATGAAGCTGCGCACTCGCGCCAGGGGCAGCGGTGCGATCTGATGCTGGCGCAGGACCGCGTTCACGCAGGCGTGGATGTCGGGCGCGCTGTCGATCAGCGTGCCGTCCAGGTCGAATACGATCGGGCAGGGTCTGTCCATGGTCATGCGGCCTTCCATTTGATCGAGCATCCCATCGATGCGACCTGATCGCGCGGACCTTGCCCGGTTTCCGCGATCTGCACCATGGCCAGATAAAGGTCGCGGCGGGCGTCCGTCGCCGCCGCCGCGCGGGCCGAGGCATCCAGTCGACCGCGATACTGCAGCCGACCGTCGGCGGAATAGCCAAAAAAGTCGGGCGTGCATTCGGCGCCATAGGCCCGTGCGATCGACTGATCCGCATCATACAGGTAGGGAAAGCGAAAACCGTTTCGCTGCGCCAAGTCCTTCATAAGCGCCGGGCTATCCTCCGGATAGGCCGCGACGTCGTTCGAAGAAATGGCAACGACGCCGATGCCGTGGTCCATCAGCGCATGCGCATCGCGGATGATGCGGTCCAGGATCGACCTGACATAGGGGCAATGGTTGCAGATGAACATCACCAGCGTCCCACGCGATCCGGCAACCTGCGAAAGCGTCACGACGCTTCCGTCCGTATCGCGCAGCGCAAAGCCGTGCCAAGGCGCATCGAAATCGCAGACAGGTGGCGATACGGCCATGTGATCCTCCGATCCACTTTCCGGAACCTTGAAAGATACGTGCCATAGGGACAAGTGGTGAAAAGGTTGAAAGGCTAACCAGAGAGACATCTTTGTTACATAATACAGATTATCAGAAAAACGCTTCCCCTGCTTTCGACCGCCTTTCTACAGCAATCCCGGAACCTGTGACCCTTTGTTTGCGTCTGTTTGACAGAACCTGACATCAAAGGACATTCATCATGAAATATGTGGCTGTGGGACTGTGCGGTGCGATTCTGGCCCTTTCGGCATGCGGGACGACGGTTGGCGAGCGCGCTGCGACCGGCGGTCTCGGCGGTGCGGCCGTGGCGGGTCCGGCCGGCGCGGTCGTTGGCGGAACCGTGGGTGCGGTCAGCGCAACGCAGTAAACCTTGATAAGATTAATCGTGGCGGCCGCGTTTCTCTGGAACGCGGCCGTTTTCGTGCCGGTCTTGCAGCCCTTGCCGGCATCCCCTACATCATGTGTGACAAAGACAAGGATCCGCCCATGGCCATGGAAGCGCATGATATCGAGGCCCTTCTGCGGGTCTCTTTTCCCCAGGCAAAGATCACGATCACTGATCTGGCCGGTGATGGAAACCACTATGCCGCCGAAGTTATCGACGAAAGCTTTCGCGGGCTGAATCGCGTGCAGCAACAGCGCGCCGTCTATGCCGCCCTTCAGGGCAAGATGGACGGCCCTGCCGGAGAGTTGCATGCGCTTGCCCTGACCACCAAGGCGCCTGACTGACGCGCCCCCTGCCCCATTACAAGGATTGCCGATATGAGCGACGCGAACACGCGCATCCAGGACATGATCGACCGCAACGACGTGGTCCTGTTCATGAAAGGCACGCCCGAGATGCCCCAATGCGGCTTTTCGAGCAGAGTTGCCGGCGTTCTGAACTATATGGGCGTGCCCTACGAGGGCGTGAACGTATTATCGGACGCTGACATCCGCCAAGGGATCAAGGATTTCTCCGACTGGCCCACCATTCCCCAGCTTTACGTCAAGGGTGAGTTCGTAGGTGGCTGCGACATCATCACCGAGATGACATTGTCAGGAGAACTTGATCAGCTGCTGGAAAAACAGGGCGTCGCGTTCGACAAGGATGCAGCCAACAAGATCCGGGAGGCAAATGCCTGATCTGGAACAAAAAAAGGGCGCCGATGCGCCCTTTTTCACATCATGTCGTCGGGATCGTAATCCATCCTGTCGTGTCGACGTTGCTGCATTGCTGCGGCCAACGTGACACCGACAGCGAACGCTCCAACCAGCTTGGTCATCGTTCCAGCATTGCTGTCGGTCGCTTGGCGTAACTGATGTGCGCCGTTTTGAAACGACTGCTTTGCAGCAGTAACGTTGGAAGACGTCAGACCCGCAGCGCGAGCGGTATTGCGGACGCTGCCGAACAGCTTTTCTTCTGCATCAGAAGCAAGTTTGGTCGCGCGAGAGCCAGCCTGATCCATCAGCGAATGTGCCTTCGCTTCGGCCAGTTCGACAATTCGCGTCGCTTCCGCCCGCGCACGAGTCGCCGCCGCATCGGCCGCCAAAGAAACCCGAGCTTCGACCTCACGTTTCAGATCATCAGTTGTCGGCATAGTGTGCTTGCGCTTTGCCGCCATGGCCAGAAGGATGATCATCAGCACGATCAAACCTCCGCCGATGGTCAACGACGCCAAGGTCGAGCCCCAATCCAGATAGTTGGCAAGCCACGACCACAGGGCAGCCGTCAAGAATCCGCCAGCCATCAGTCCGACCAATCCGGCGACGGCCTTCATCGCCGTGCGCCGGACCGTGTCGCCGACAGCTTCCTGAACGCGTCGGGCGAAATCGAACATATGCCCGACCTCAGCGACGCGAGATCAGCAGACCGACCAGGAAGCCGACACCGGCCGCGATACCCAAGGCCTGCGCCGGGTTGCGGCGAACCATCTCGGACACTTCATCATAACGCTCTTCAGCGTAGTGAGCGACTTCGGTTGCCTTCTGCTGGCCTGCTTCGTACAGGCGCTCTGCCTCCAGACGCGCGCGGTCGGCAT
This sequence comes from Paracoccus sp. NFXS7, assembly GCF_040148865.1. Taxonomy (NCBI): domain Bacteria; kingdom Pseudomonadati; phylum Pseudomonadota; class Alphaproteobacteria; order Rhodobacterales; family Paracoccaceae; genus Paracoccus; species Paracoccus sp. NFXS7. Next base: position 3,958 of record NZ_JAKEKV010000001.1, on the reverse strand, counting down.
ATTCCTGACCGGTCTCGCGGGCGCGTTCGGCATAGTACTTGCCCGTTTCGACGGCATCATCGGCCAGTGCTGCGCCACGCTCTTTCAGGCGTGCCGCACCCGAATTGTCGGACAGTTCGCGCGCGGTGTCACGAACGTCGTCCGCAATCTTGCGGGCACCATCCTTCAGGTCGCCGTGGGCTTCGTTCGCAGCCGAACGGGCGTCGCGTTTGATGTCGTCAGCAGTGGGGTTATGTGCCATGGTAATGTCCTTTCATCGGCGTCTTGTCACCGTCGATGGACAAACCGTCACAAGGTCTGGATTGTTCCCGCACTGCAGCAAAATCTTTGCCAGTGCTGAACGCGAAAGGGCGTGGTAGGGGCGGTCGGACTCGAACCGACACTCATTGCTGAAACGGATTTTGAATCCGTCGCGTCTACCATTCCGCCACGCCCCCGGACTGGTCCCGGCGCCCTTTCGGCAGCGGTCCGTGCGGACCGTTGGGCTTGGCGTAAATCCAGTCGCGACGATTTGCAAGGGGCGGCGTGCGCCCCCTGCCCCGCGGCCTCAGGCGCGACCCAGCTTGACCAGTCGGGCGTCGCGAAGCTGCGCGAAGTCATCGCCCGCATGATACGACGACCGGGTCAGCGGCGTCGCCGAGACCATCAGGAAACCCTTGCCATAGGCTGCCTTCTCATAGCCCGAAAATTCCTCGGGCGTGACGAAGCGGTCGACGCGATGGTGCTTGGGGCTGGGCTGCAGATACTGGCCGATAGTGATGAAGTCGATGTCAGCCGCCCGCATGTCGTCCATGACCTGCAGCACGCCTTGGCGATCCTCTCCCAATCCGACCATGATGCCGGATTTGGTGAACATCGACGGGTCTAGTTCCTTGACCCGCTGCAGCAGGCGCAGTGAATGGAAATAGCGGGCGCCGGGACGGACCTCCGGGTACAGGCCCGGCACCGTTTCAAGGTTGTGGTTGAACACGTCGGGACGCGCCTCGACCACGGTCTCCAAGGCGCCAGGCTTTGACTTCAGAAAGTCGGGCACCAGCACCTCGATCGTGGAGGTCGGAGAGCGGTGTCGGATCGCCCGGATGGTCTGGGCAAAATGCTCGGCCCCGCCATCGTCCAGGTCGTCGCGATCGACGCTGGTGATGACGACGTGGTTCAGGCCCAGCTTCTGCACGGCATGGGCGACGCGGCCGGGTTCGAACGTGTCCAGCGACTGCGGCTTACCCGTCGCGACGTTGCAGAAGGTGCAGCCGCGGGTGCAGATCTCGCCCATGATCATCATGGTGGCGTGGCCCTGGCTCCAGCATTCACCGACATTGGGACAGCCGGCCTCCTCGCAGACAGTCGACAGACGGTTCTCGCGCAGCAGGTCGCGCGTCTGCTTGTACCCCGCAGAGGTGGGCGCCTTGACGCGAATCCAGTCCGGCTTCTTGGGCTGGGCCTGATCGGGTCGGTGCGCCTTTTCCGGGTGGCGCTGATCCGGGATCCTGAGGTCGCGCAAGGTCATGGTCCTTTCGGTCGCGGTTCGGGCAGAAATAGGGGCTTTGCAACGATTTGGCAACGCATCCCCTGCCCCTGCGTCCACATGGCTGCCTTGCGATCAGCCCAGATCAAGCAGCGGTCGCGCCGCCGCGGTCAGCAGGCGGGCCAGATCGTCGAACCAGCCCTGCCCCGGAGTCGATGCGCGGCGCATCAGCATGACCTGCCGCGCGGGCTGGGGGTCGGGAAACCTGACGGCCGTCAGGCCGGGTGCCGCCGCCAGCTCCTGCCGGCGGGCGATCTCTGGCAGGAAGGTCAGGCCCATGCCCTGCGCGGCAAGGCGGCACAGCGTCGACAGCGACGCGGCCCCCAGGTCCAGCCGCGCCGCGCGGCGGTTCAGCCCGCAGACCTCCAGGGCCTGGTCGCCAAGGCAATGCCCCTCGTCCAGCAACAGAAGCTGGCCGGGATCCAGCGCGTCAGGGGACAGCGGTCGGCTGCGCAGATCGGCGATTCGCGCCGCGCTGCCGGCTAGCAGAAAGCGGTCGGCGAACAGCGGTATGGCCTGCAGGCCCGGCCCTTCGGGCGGGCTGGCGACGACGATGGCATCCAGCCGCCCCGCCTGCAGTTCGTCCAGCAGGCGGTCGGTCTGCGCCTCGCGCAGATGCAGGTCGCGCCCGATGTCGCGCGCCCGCAAAAGGGGCAGCGCCTCGGGCAGCAGATAGGGCGCGACGGTGGGGATCATGCCCAGCATCAACCGGCCGCCCTGCCCCGGCTGCCGCAAGTCCTGTTCCAGATCGGTCATCGCGGCCATGACCCGTTGGGCGTGGTCCTGCAGCGCGCGGCCCTGCGGGGTCAGGACGACACCCTGCGGGGTGCGTTCGACCAGACGGGCGCCGATCTCCTCCTCCAGCGCGCGGATCTGCATGGACAGCGCGGGTTGCGTGACGTTGATCGATTCGGCAGCGCGTGTGAAATGGGTGTGCTGCGCCAGGGACAGGAAATAGCGCAGCTGGCGCAGGGTGATATTCATAAGGGGGCCTGATCAACGACGCGCGGTCAATGCTTACCATCTTATCGACCAGCCCCCGTCTGCGGCAATGACCTTCAGCCGATCAGCCGCGATCCCTTGCCGTAGGTTTCCTCATAGTGCCGCTCAAGCCGCATCAGGGCCAGACGCAGGACGATCTTTCCAGACCGTGCGGACCAGCCAAGACGCCGTTCCGTCATCTCGATCCCCTCCAGAAAGCAGCACACCCGAAGGACGATGTCGCCCATGCCCGGGCCAAGGTCGCGCAGCGCGACGGCCACCCGGTCGCGCGCCGATTCCGATCCGCCGCGATAACCGCCGCCGCCACGCGACACGTCGATCCCCGAGGTCATGAAGCCGTCCCAGTTCTGGGTGACGCGCGGACCCATCTGAGCCAGCTCGAAATCCTCGCGCAGGCGTTCGCCCGCGGTGACCATGCCCGGCGTCAGGAATGCCTGCCCATCATGGTCACGCCGCCGCGCCAGCACCAGAAGCGGGCTTTCCGCGATGTTCACCCGGGTCTGGCGGCGGCGACCATCCTCGGGATCTTCGATGACGCGATCCTCCCACACCCGGTGACGGTCGCCGTGGTCAAACGCCGCCTGGGCCTCGGCCATGCCGTGGACGGGCTGGGCATCCTCGTGGACCGGGTGGGCGTCCGCAAACGACGATGGCCCCGGCACGGCGCTGCGCTGGCGGGGCGACCGCAGCATCTGGCGCAGGGCCTCGCGTCCTGCCGGCGCGATGACATAGCGCTGGATGCGCCCCCCGCCCCGCGTCTGCACGACCCATCCCTTCAGCGCCATCATCTCTGCCAGGGCGCGTTCCAGAACGGCGGTACGGATGTCGTCGCGCGTGACGATCGCCTTGTCCATGCCGGGGGCCGATGCCATGCACGCACCCGGCTCTGCCAACCGGCGCAGCACGCGCAGGGCCTGACGCTCATCAGGCGCATTTGCCCCCTCGGGCCGCGGTGCCAGCGCGGCATCCACCAGCGGATCGTCGCGGCGCGCCTCGAACCGGCGGATGCGGCGCAGGATGGTCGAGGCATGAACACCGGCCTCGCGCGCCAGGGCACGGATCGTCACCCCCTGGTCGACATGGCGCAGGTAAAGGCGCGCGTCCTCGCTCAGGTCGTCTTGCGCGCAGGTCTGCCCTTGCACCTGCGCACGGTGCTCCGCGATGCCCGTGTGGATTGCGAAATCACCGGTCAATATGGTCATGTCAGGTCCCTTGTCGTCCTCGGGCAGCCCGGCAGTAGACTACCCTGGGTTGAAATCTTTCCCTGTGGTTAACAGGTTGTTTCTGCACATAGCCGCAACATTCCCTAGGGTCAGGACCCATTGATCCTGCGCGTTCGGCATGATTCAGGCTCCTCAAGGAGACCTGATCGATGAGCAACCTTTTCTGGCTGACCGACGCGCAGATGGCGCGGCTCCAGCCCTTCTTCCCCAA